>NZ_JAEFCF010000023.1 GCF_016405985.1 Paracoccus sp. IB05 | reverse complement strand
ATCTGCGGCCCAAGAAAGTGACCGGCAAGGCGGCCGAGGCGGCGCTTGGCCGCGCCCATATCACCTGCAACAAGAACGGCGTGCCGTTTGATCCGGAAAAGCCGTTCGTGACCTCGGGCATCCGTCTGGGTGCACCGGCAGGCACCACCCGTGGGTTTGGCGAGGCCGAGTTCCGCCAGATCTCGCGGTGGATCGTTGAAGTGGTTGATGGGCTCGCCGCCAATGGCGAAGACGGCAACGGCGATGTCGAGGCCAAAGTGAAGGCCGAAGTCCAGGCCCTGTGCAACAGGTTCCCGCTTTACCCGACACTCTGACCACATCTGACAAACAAAAAGCGCCGGGAAACCCGGCGCTTTTTTTGTGGTGATATGAGGTCTAGCTGAGGTCAGGCGCGACCGGTTTGCCCGGTCGCCGCAACCGGGCGCCCGGTATAGGTGCGGTCATCCACCCGGATCACTACGGTACCATCCGCATTCTGGCTGACCATCAAACCCTGCACCGAAATGCAGCTGCCGATTGAGATTGTGCGCAACATTCCTAACCTTCTCCCCCACAGGAATTTAATTAAGTTTCACTCAACATGCTCGATTTTGAAATAGATAATTTAAAGAAACGGAAACAGAAGCCGCAGAAAAGTCACAATTGTCACGGCATCTCTTACAGCCAGTCGCGTAAAATCGGGATCAGGGGCAGGTCAGCAGGCGGCATCGGGTAGTCACGCAGCCTGTCAGGCGCAACCCAGGCGAGAACCTGACCCTCGCGCGCCACCGGAATGCCATCCCATTTGCGGCAGGCGAAAAGTGGCATCAACAGGTGAAAATCATCATAGCTGTGGCTGGCGAAGGTCAGCGGCGCAAGGCAGCTTTTCCAGGTATCGATGCCGATTTCTTCTTTCAGCTCGCGGATCAGGCAGGCCTCCGGGGTCTCACCCGGTTCGACCTTGCCGCCGGGAAACTCCCACAGACCGGCGAGGCTTTTGCCTGGCGGGCGCTGTGCGAGAAGAATGCGGCCATCAGCATCAATCAGTGCGACGGCGGAAACGAGCAGGGTTTTCATATGGCTCTCAGTCTGGCCGGCGCCGGGAGCGCTGCCCCCGGCGACTATCGGTTGGTTGAACCGGTGGCGCAAACGATCTTCGCACCCCCGGGATATTTACGGAAAGAAAACTGTCAGGAACGATAATCGGCGTTGATCGCGACATAGCGGTCGGTCAGATCGCAGGTCCAGACCGTGCGCCTTGCGCGGCCCATGCCAAGGCCGACATCGATCACCAGCTCCTGGCCCTTCATATAGCTGGCGCCGGCATCTTCGCTGTAGCCCGGTGATTTCCAGCCCTTTTCCGCCACAAGGATATCTCCGAAACGGATGGTAAGCCGGTCACGTTCGGCCTGGGCGCCGGATTTACCGACCGCCATCACGATGCGGCCCCAGTTCGGATCCTCGCCGGCGACTGCGGTTTTCACCAGCGGCGAATTTGCAATGGCGAAGGCCACCTTTGCCGCATCCGCATCAGTCGCAGCGCCCGAGACCCGCACCTCGATCAGCTTGGTCGCGCCCTCGCCGTCGCGCACGACCTGAAGCGCGAGATCCTGCATCACCTGGGCCAGCGCGGCATCGAATGCCTTAAGCACTGCACCTTTCAGGGGTGCGGCCTCTGACTGGCCGGTTGCGGCGACCAGCAGCGTGTCAGAGGTCGAGGTGTCACTGTCGACGGTGATCGAGTTGAAACTGTCATCGACATGGCGCGAGACCAGTTTCTGCAGGCCCGCCTGGCTGATCTTTGCATCGGTGAAAATATAGACCAGCATCGTCGCCATATCGGGCGCGATCATGCCTGAGCCCTTGGAGATGCCGGCGATATGGATCGGGCCACCTTCGCCTTCGATCGTCGCGGTGGCGCCTTTGGGGAAGGTGTCGGTGGTCATGATCGCCTGAGCGGCGCCTTCGATTGCGGCCTCGGTCAGACTCTCGGTGAGATCACCGATCACGGCGGTGATCTTCTCCGCCGGCAGCGGCTCGCCGATCACGCCGGTCGAGGAGGAGAATACGCGCGTGGCCGGGATCCCGAGCGCTTTCGCGACAGCCCCCGTCACATCCGCCACCGCCTTATCGCCGACCTTACCGGTGAAAGCGTTGGAATTGCCCGAGTTCACAATGATCGCCGCCCCGGTGCCGGGCGCCGCCTTCAGAGCCAGTTTCGCCTCGCAATCCCGCACACAGCCCGAACGGGTGGTCGAACGGGTAAAGGTCCCGGCCATCACCGTGCCCGGGGCAAGCCGCACCAGCATCACATCCTTGCGGTTGCGATATTTGATCCCGGCCCCGATCGAGGCAAATTCTGCCCCCCGGATCACCGGAAGCGCCGGGAAACTGGCCGGAGCCAGCGGCGACACCGGATGCGCGGCCTTGTGAACCACCGCCGCGACCTCGTTCAGCGCGCCAGAGGCCGCGCCGGAGACCGCTTCGGTCACGCGGTCTTTCAGCTTGCGCACCTTTTTCTTCAGGTTCTTCGCTTCGGCTTTCCAGTCAGTCTTTGCCATTCTATCCCCCGCCGCTCAGTCAATCAGAGCGTTGTTCTTCAAAAGAGCCGGATCGATGCCCTCACCCGGCTTTGTGATTGTCGCCGCGCCGGTCAGCTCGGTGATCTTCGCCGCAATGGCACGTTCCTCGACTTCACCCGCGAGCACATCGCGCACCTCGTCCAGCGTCGGAGCCGGGCGGTCGCGGCTTTCATGAACCAGGATCAGGTGCCAGCCGAAATCGCTCTGCACCGGATCGGTCACCTTGCCTTGGGTCGCAGCCGCCACCCCATCCGCGAAGGGCTTCACCATGCGGTCCAGCGTGAACCAGCCCAGCTCGCCCCCCTGCTCTCCCGACCCCGGATCATTCGATGCTTCCTTCGCGAGAGCCGCGAACTCCGCGCCGCCATCCAGCTCGGCCTTCAGCTCCTTCGCCTCGGCCTCGGTCTCAACCAGGATATGCGCCGCACTGTATTCCTTTTGTGGCACATGATCGGCGTATTTCTCATCCCAGGCCTTTTGCAGGGCTGCATCAGTCACCGCCGCACTGGCCACATCCGAAATCACAATCCCCGAGAAATAGCCGCGTTCGTTATTGACGATCACCGCCTTGTCGCGCGGGCTTTTCTGGCTATGGGCCTGAGCCAGGGCCTCTTGCTGGATCAGCTGTTCCAGGATGCCCTTGAAGAGAACGTCATCGGCGAGGCTCAGATACTGGTCGGGCAGGCTTTCCCGCAGGGCGATCATCTGGCCGAGGGTGATCTCGGTCCCGTTCACGGTTGCGACCACGGTCGCGGCGGTTTCCCCCTCTGCCAGGGCCGGCCCGTTCGCAAGCCCGGTCGCGAGCCCGGCGAAAGCAGCGGCCACCCAGAAAACGGCAGCCCCCAGACGCTTTTCTATGGCCATTTCAGCTTCTCCCGATCTGCCGCAGAGCCTGCGAACGTTGACTATGATCCTTGCAGCCCTTACATCGCGACAGTCGCGTGATCGGGGCGCAAATACGGACCTACCCGGCTTTTCTATGGAAGGCGTTAAGGGCGGGCAAGTCACAGCCTCACGAGATCACGCAGGAACGACCGCACGGAGAGATCATGCTGGGTCTGGGAACGCTCGCGAAAAAGGTCTTTGGCACCGCCAATGACCGCAAGGTCAAGGCCACTCGGTCGCTGGTCGCCAAAATCAACGCGCTCGAGCCGGAATTTGCCGCGCTGAGCGATGAGGGCCTTGTCGCGAAGACCCGGGACTTTCAAAAGCGCGTGCAGGACGGCGGCGAAAGCCTCGACGATATCCTGCCCGAAGCTTTCGCGAATTGCCGCGAAGGGGCGAAACGTTCGCTGGGGCTGCGCGCCTTTGATGTGCAGCTGATGGGCGGGATCTTTCTGCATCAGGGCAATATCGCCGAGATGCGGACCGGCGAAGGCAAGACGCTTGTCGCGGCTTTTCCGGCCTATCTCAATGCCCTGACCGGCAAGGGCGTGCATGTCGTGACCGTCAACGACTATCTCGCGAAACGCGATGCTGACACCATCGGCAAGGTTCATGCCAAACTCGGCCTGACGACCGGCGTGATCTACCCCTGGCAGCCCGACCCGGAAAAGCGCGCCGCCTATGCCGCCGATGTCACCTATGCGACCAATAACGAGCTCGGCTTCGACTACCTTCGAGACAATATGAAGGGCTCGATTGAAGAGATGATGCAGCGCGGCCATAATTTCGCGATTGTGGACGAGGTCGACTCGATCCTGATCGACGAGGCCCGCACGCCGCTGATCATCTCGGGGCCGAGCCAGGACCGCAGCGACCTTTATCTCTCGGTCGACCGGCTGATCCCTTCGCTGGTCGAAGAGGATTTCACCCTCGACGAAAAAGCCCGCAACGTCACCTATACCGAAGCCGGCAACGACCATATCGAAGAGCTTTTGCGTGAAGCGGGCGTGTTGCCGGAAGGCCAGCATCTTTTCGCGCCGGAATCGACCTCGATCGTTCACCATATGAACCAGGCGCTGCGCGCCCATAAGATGTTCCACCGCGACCAGCAATATATCGTCCGTGATGACGAAATCGTGCTGATCGACGAATTCACCGGCCGCATGATGAAGGGCCGCCGGTTGTCGGACGGTCTGCATCAGTCCATCGAGGCGAAAGAGGGCGTGACGATCCAGCCCGAAAACGTGACGCTCGCCTCGGTGACCTTCCAGAATTACTTCCGCCTTTACAACAAGCTGGCCGGCATGACCGGCACCGCCGCGACCGAGGCCGAAGAGTTCATGCAGATCTACGGGCTTGGCGTGGTCGAAGTGCCCACCAACCGCCCCGTGGCGCGCAAGGACGAACACGATCAGGTCTACCGCACCGCCCGCGAGAAGTTCCTCGGCATTGTCGAGACCATCCGTGAGGCGCATGAGATCGGTCAGCCCCTGTTGGTCGGCACCACCTCGATCGAGAAATCCGAAGAGCTTTCCGCCATGCTGAAAGCCGAAGGCATCGCGCATAACGTGCTGAACGCCCGCCAGCATGAGCAGGAGGCGAAGATTGTCGCCGATGCCGGCCGTCTGGGTGCGGTGACCATTGCGACCAATATGGCCGGACGCGGCACCGATATTCAGCTCGGCGGCAATGTCGAGATGAAGGTGATCGAAGAGCTGGACGCCAATCCGGAGGCAGATCCGGTGGCGCTGCGTGCCCGGATCGAGGCGGAACATGCCGATGAAAAGGCGAAGGTGCTCGACGCCGGCGGGCTTTTCGTGCTTGCCACCGAACGCCATGAATCGCGCCGCATCGACAACCAGCTGCGCGGCCGGTCGGGCCGTCAGGGTGACCCGGGGCGCTCGTCGTTCTTCCTGTCGCTGGAAGATGACCTGATGCGGATCTTCGGGTCCGAAAGGCTCGACAAGATCCTCTCGACGCTGGGGATGAAGGAAGGCGAGGCGATTGTTCACCCCTGGGTCAATAAATCGCTGGAAAAAGCCCAGGCAAAAGTCGAAGGCCGCAATTTTGACGTGCGCAAGTCGCTCCTGCGCTTTGACGACGTGATGAATGACCAGCGCAAGGCCGTGTTCAGCCAGCGCCAGGACATCCTCAGGGCCGAACATGTCTCGGAAATCGCCGAGGATATGCGCCACCACGTGATCGACGACATGGTCGATGAATTCATGCCGCCGAAAACCTATCCCGACGCCTGGAACCTTGAGGGCCTGCGCGAGGCAGGCCGCCAGCGGCTGAACATGGATATGCCCATCGAGACATGGGCCGCAGAAGAGGGTGTCGACCAGGCCGCGATGGCCGAGCGCATCATCGAACATTCCGACCGCTATATGGCTGAAAAGCTGGAGGCTTTTGGCGCCACAACCATGGTGCAGATCGAAAAGCAGGTGCTTTTGCAGGCCATCGACGGCAAATGGCGCGATCATCTTCTGCGGCTGGAACATCTGCGGTCGGTGATCCATTTCCGCCAATATGCGCAGCGCGATCCGCTGAACGAATACAAGACCGAGGCCTTCCAGCTGTTCGAGACCATGCTTGGCAGCCTGCGTCTGCAGGTGACGGAACAGCTGTCGCGTATCCGCCCGCTCTCGAAAGAAGAGCAGGATGCGATGATGGCACAATTGCTGGCGCAGCAACAGGCCGCCGCCGGGATCGAGGTCGGGCCGGCCACTGCGCCCGCCGACCCCGCGCCGGCAGACCCCGTGCCGGCAGCGCCGCTTGCGTCAGGCTTTGACGAATCGGACCCCGCCAGCTGGGGCAATCCGGGCCGCAATGATCCCTGCCCCTGCGGCTCGGGCGAGAAATTCAAGCATTGCCACGGCAAACTGGTCTGAAAATCCGGAAAAATGGCAGAGAAGGGGCGGCATTAACCGCCCCTTTTCAATTCGGTGGTTCTCTTATGGGAAACATTCCACAGGCTCGCCACGGGATTGCCGCGATCTCTCGCGATATTTGCACCAATGCGGGCGATTCCGGGTATGCTGACTATGGGTACGAAACGCACTATTTTGCGCGTGACGATGGTTCTCTTCCTCGCTTTGGGCGCGGGGCATCTTGTGCAGACGATGCATAAGAACCAGCCCGGGCAGGTGGCAAAGGCCGGCTCACTCGGTGGGCTGCAACAGGTTGTCGCCGGGGCAGAGCACCGGGTCCGTCCGAAATCCGGGGCCGGCGCGCGCGCGGCCGTGACAGTCATCCATCCGCCGCAGATCCAGGATGAGCCCCTCGCCGACCCTGCCCGACCTGAGCCCAGCGATGATCAGTCAGCATTGCCTCCTGGCCCTGACAGATTTGCAATTGTTGCGCCGCCGAAACCTCTGGCCGCCATCACACATCCTGGCGCCTGAGCATCCCTCCGCGTGGTCTGGCTCAGCTGAGGCCGGTTCCCTCCATTAAGGTGTTGAAGAATCCGGCATCGCAGCGGAAAATGGCGTTGGTGAATTAATCCCGGTGGGAAAAGATGCTAACGCGGCCAGGCGCGGCGATTTTCTTCGCTGTGCTGTTTTTCCTGTCTCACTCGCCTGTCGTGCAGCCCGCCCAGGCGCAGGATATCACGCTGATCTCGCGTGAGGGGAGTATCGTCCTGCCCGGCAGCCTTCAGGGCTATGACGGCGAGTTTTACCGGATCGAAACCGCCTGGGGGCTGCTGACCGTCGATGGCCAGGGCGTGATCTGCGAGGGTCCGGCCTGTCCGGATCTGACCACCCCTCATGCCGATATCCGCGTGGTCGGCGCCCCGGATGCCGGAGCACGGTTGTTGCCTGGCCTTTTCAGCAACTTTGCCGCCGTGCGCGGATTGGCCTTTCGCGAAGTGACACCGCAAAATGACGCCTCCTGGGCGGCGCAAATCTACAAGGCACAGGATGATACCGTCCTTGCCGATATCTCTTTCTCGCCAATGCTGCCGGGCCAGGCCCAGGCGGCGCTGGCAAGTGGTGCCGCTGAAATGGAGCTCTCCGCTTCGCCCTCGCGTGCTTCGGGAGCGCGCCCGATAGCGCTGGACGCCCTGGTTCCGGTGATGGCACCGGGCAATCCGACGCCGAAGATCTCGACCGTCAACCTGGCGAAGGTTCTCGCGGGTCAGCTGAAGAACTGGCGCGACCTCGGCGGGCCAGACATGCCGATCGTCCTTCACGCATTGGCGCCCGATACCGACATGACGCGCGCCCTGTCGGAACGCCTCGGCGCGCCGATAAAGGCCGATATAGTTCACCCCGATATGCAGCACCTCGCCGAGGCGGTGGCGAAAGACCCCTGGGCCCTGGCAATCACCGGACGTGCCGAGATGGCCCCCGCGATTCCCGCACCGCTTGTCGACAGCTGCGGCTTTCCACTGCTGCCGCTGCCGATTTCTGTCAAAGCCGAGGACTATCCCCTGGCTTTGCCACAATTCCTGATCCCCGCCCCGCGTCGCATTCCGGTTTTCGCGCGCGAGTTCCTGGAGTTCACCGCCACCCCCCGCGCGGGCCATGTTGTGTCCGCGGCCGGCTTTATCGACCGCTCGGTCGAAGCTGCGCCGATGACCCAGGACGGTCTGCGGCTGATCAATGCGATCCTCGGCGCCGGCGATGATGTGACGCTTGGCGATCTGAAACGGCTCGCCGAAGTGATGAACGGCGCTGACCGGCTGTCGCTGACCTTCCGCTTTGAAGAAAACACCTCCATTCTTGATGCGAGCAGCCAGGAGAACCTGGCCCAGCTGGCGCGGATGATCGCGTCCGAGAGCTTCCCCTCCAAGACGCTGATTCTTGCCGGCTTTTCTGACGGCAAGGGCGAAGCAAGTGCCAATAAGGCGCTTTCAGCGGAACGCGCCGAACGGGTGGCCCAGGATCTGGCGGATCTCGCACCGGATCTGCGGGCCGATCAGATCCCGGTGACCGAGGGCTTTGGCGAGGCCCTGCCGATGGCCTGCGATGAGACCGTCATTGGCCGCCGGCTGAACCGGCGAGTCGAATTGTGGATCGTGCCGAATTTCACGCCTGAACCGCTCTGATCAGAGATAGCCCTGCGAGCGGAAGCTCATTTCCCTTCCCTTTCCGATAACCAGATGGTCGTGAAGCGTGATGTTCAGCGCGCGGCAGGCATCCTGAACCTGAAGTGTCATGGTGACGTCGCAATCCGAGGGCGTCGGGTCGCCCGACGGGTGGTTGTGGACCAGGATCAGCGCCGAAGCGTTCAGTTCCAGCGCCCGTTTCACCACCTCGCGCGGATAGACCGGGACGTGATCGACGGTGCCCCGCGCCTGTTCCTCATCTGCGATCAACACATTCTTGCGGTCAAGAAACAGGATGCGGAACTGTTCGGTCTCTCGATGCGCCATCGCCGTATGACAATAATCCAGCAGCGCATCCCAGGAGGAAAGCACCGGCTGGTTGATCACCCGCGCCCGCATCATCCTCTGCGCCGCCGCGCCGACGATATGCAGCTCCAGCGCCACTGCCTCGCCAACACCCTTCACCTGCATCAGCCGGACCAGCGGCGCCGTGACCACGCGGTTGAAATCGCCAAAGGTCTCGAGCAGCAGACGCGCCAGCGGCTTTACATCCTGCCGGGGGATCGCCCGGAACAACAGCAGTTCCAAAAGCTCGTAATCGGGCATCGCCACCGCCCCGCCTTCGAGAAAACGGGTGCGCAACCTTCGGCGGTGGTCCTGGATATAGCTCGGAAGCCGCCCACCAGGCGCAGTTGCCACCGGCGTGGCAAGGGCCTCATCCCCGAAGGGGAGAAAGGGCGGCATGGATGATTCTGCGAAGGAATGATGCTTTGCCATGCCAGCAGATTGCGGCCCAGCGGTTTAGAAAGACTTAATACCACAGTTAAACACAGAAATATCCACAGCCGCATGCAGGCAGTAAAAAGGCCGGCCCCGCCCGCGGAACCGGCCCCAATATCGCCCGGACTGAACGGGTCAGCCCTTCATCCCATCCCAGAAGCCTTTGACTTTCGAAAAGAAATTTGACCCCTCCGGGTTGTTTTCTTCTGAGAGCTTCTCGAATTCGGTCAGCAGTTCTTTCTGGCGCGACGTCAGATTGACCGGCGTTTCGACCCGCAGTTCGATCACCATATCGCCGACCCCGCCGCCGCGCAGCGCCGGCATGCCCTTGCCCCGCAGCCGCATCTGTTTCCCGGATTGCGCACCGGCGGGGACCTTCACGCGGCTCCGTCCGCCGTCGATGGTCGGCACTTCGACCTCGCCGCCAAGCGCGGCGCGGGCCATGGAAATCGGCACCGGGAAGAAAAGATGCACGCTGTCGCGCTGGAAGAGTGCGTGCTCTTTCACCTCGATAAAGATGTAGAGATCGCCGGAAGGTCCGCCGCGCAGCCCCGCCTCGCCCTCACCGGCGAGCCGGATGCGGGTGCCGGTCTCGACACCGGCCGGAATGTTGACGGACAACTGGCGGTCTTTTTCAAGCCGCCCTGCCCCGTGGCAGTTCTTGCAGGGGTTCTTGATGATCTGACCGGTGCCCGAGCAGTTCGGGCAGGTGCGTTCGACGGTGAAAAAGCCTTGCTGCGCCCGCACCTTGCCCATGCCCGAACAGGTCGGACAGGTCTGTGGCTCGGCGCCGCCTTCGGCCCCCGACCCATGACAGATATCGCATTGCACCGAGCCCGGCACCGAGATCGTCTTATGGACGCCCTTCCAGGCCTCCTCCAGCGACACCCGCAGGTTATAGCGCAGATCCGAGCCACGCTGCGCCCGTTGCCGGCCACCGCCGCCGCCGCCCTGGCCTCGCCCGCCCATGAAGTCGCCAAAGAGATCCTCGAACACATCCGAGAACGCGCTCGCGAAATCGCCCTGCTGGTTAAAGCCGCCGCGCTGGCCACCGCCCCCCATGCCGCCCTCGAAGGCCGCATGACCAAAGCGGTCATAAGCGGCTTTCTTCTCGGCATCCTTCAGAACGTCATAGGCCTCGTTCGCCTCTTTGAACTGAGCCTCGGCCTCGGGATTGTCAGAGTTGCGGTCGGGATGAAGCTCTTTCGCCTTCTGGCGATAGGCTTTCTTCAACTCATCAGCGCTGGCCCCGCGGGATACCCCGAGAACCTCGTAGTAGTCGCGTTTTGCCATAGCAAAAGCCCTCTCCTGACCGGCGAAGGGCGACCCATTGGGCCGCCCCCGTTTCCGGTCAAATCGGAATTACTTCCGCTTGTTGTCGCCAAGATCCTCGAAGTCGGCATCGACGATGGTGTCATCATCGACCGGACGCGCCGCGTCGCCATCGTCGTCGCTGGCCTCGCCGGCCTGCGCCTTGTAGATCGCCTCGCCAAGCCGCATTGCCGCCTCGGTGAGGTTCTGGATCCCCGATTTGATCTTGCCGGCATCTTCGCCTTTCAGCGCCTCTTCCAGCGGGACCATGGCGAATTCAATCGCCTCAACGGTCGACGGATCGACTTTCTCGCCGTGTTCCTTCAGCGATTTCTTCGTGGAATCGAGCAGGCTCTCGCCCTGGTTCTTCGCCTCGACCAGCTCACGCCGTGCCTTATCGGCATCGGCATTGGCCTCGGCGTCGCGGACCATTTTCTCGATATCCTCATCCGAGAGACCGCCCGAGGCCTGGATGGTGATCTTATGCTCGCGATTGGTGCCCTTGTCTTTCGCCGACACCGACACGATGCCGTTGGCATCGATGTCGAAGGTCACTTCGATCTGCGGCACACCGCGCGGGGCTGGCGGGATCTGTTCCAGGTTGAACTGGCCAAGGATCTTGTTATCCGCCGCCATTTCGCGCTCGCCCTGGAAGACGCGGATCGTCACAGCCGACTGGTTGTCCTCGGCGGTCGAGAAGACCTGGGATTTCTTGGTCGGGATCGTGGTATTGCGGTCGATCAGGCGGGTGAAAACACCGCCCAGCGTCTCGATGCCAAGCGAAAGCGGGGTCACGTCCAACAGAACCACGTCTTTCACGTCGCCCTGCAGCACGCCAGCCTGAACGGCTGCGCCCATCGCAACGACTTCGTCCGGGTTCACGCCCTTATGCGGCTCTTTGCCGAAGAACTTGGTGACCTCTTCGATCACGCGCGGCATCCGGGTCATACCGCCGACCAGAACCACCTCGTCGATATCGTCCTTCGACAGGCCAGCGTCTTTCAGCGCGGCCGCACAGGGCTTCATCGACTTGACGATCAGATCGCCGACCAGGCTTTCCAGTTTCGCGCGGGTCAGCTTGACCACCAGGTGAAGCGGCTGACCGGTGTTCTTGTCCATCGAGATGAACGGCTGGTTGATCTCGGTCTGGCTTGCGCTCGACAGCTCGATCTTGGCCTTTTCAGCCGCCTCTTTCAGGCGCTGCAGGGCCATTTTGTCCAGCGTCAGATCGACGCCATTGTCCTTTTTGAACTCATCGGCCAGATACTGGACGATGCGCATGTCGAAATCTTCGCCACCAAGGAAGGTGTCGCCATTGGTCGATTTGACCTCGAAGAGGCCGTCATCGATTTCCAGAATGGTGATGTCGAAGGTACCGCCGCCAAGGTCATAGACCGCGATGGTCTTGGTCTCTTTCTTGTCGAGACCATAAGCCAGCGCAGCTGCGGTCGGCTCGTTGATGATGCGCAGCACTTCGAGGCCAGCGATCTTGCCAGCGTCTTTGGTGGCCTGACGCTGAGCGTCGTTGAAATAGGCGGGAACCGTGATCACGGCCTGGGTGACGGTTTCACCCAGATAGGATTCGGCGGTTTCCTTCATCTTCTGCAGGATGAAAGCCGAGATTTGCGAGGGCGAATATTTCTCGCCGCGCACCTCGACCCAGGCGTCGCCATTGCCCGAATCGACAATGTCATAGGAGACGAGCTTCTTGTCTTTTTCGACTTCGGCATCACCGATGCGGCGGCCGATCAGACGCTTCACCGCGAAAACGGTGTTCGAGGCATTGGTCACCGCCTGGCGCTTGGCGGCCTGACCGACCAGACGCTCGGTCTCGGTGAAGCCGACGATGGACGGGGTGGTGCGGGCGCCTTCCGCGTTTTCGATGACGCGCGGTTGCGAGCCATCCATGATGGCGACGCAGGAGTTGGTGGTGCCGAGGTCGATACCGATGACTTTGGCCATATTTGTATCCCTTTCTTCAGGCGATCTCCCCTGTCGCTGCCCGGAAACTTCGGCACAGGATCAGGGTTATGGATTGGAACGGGTGACGCATCACCCTTTGACTGGCCGTATATAGGCAGGGGCAATTCCGCCTGCAACGGGACATGGGCGGAGTCTGCGGCGATTTTTCACGATCCTGTGCCCGATCTGCACGCAATCGGGCGCCTCGCAGGGCAAGGCTCAGCGCGCGTCAAGGGTGCAGCAGCCCTGGAAGGCCCGCGCCTCGCCCTTCGTCTGGCGCGCGACAAAGGCTTCGAAGCCGTAAACCCGGTCGGACATGCCGTCAGAACAGGTGCCGCGCGTGACGGTCAGGCTGAAGACCTCAACGGCCCCTTTTGCGGTTTTTCCGGCAAGGCTCACGAACCAGACCATATCCCCCGAAGGTGCGGCGAAGCGGGGCTCGGACAGATCCAGCGCCGACAGCACCGCGAGGGGTTGCGGCCTGTCCTCCGGTGCGGCCCATGCACCGCTTTGCGTGCCAATAGCGCCGCCGCTGTTCAGGCTCCAGAACGGTTCCGTGCCGTGACAGAGGAAGGGGCGCGGGGTGGTGCGGCTCGCCACCGGCAGCGGGCGCAGATAGCGCATCGCAACCCAGCCATTGCCCTCAGCGGTGCCGACCTGGCCCCATTTGCCGCTTTCGCTCAGCCGGATCACTTCGACCCCTTCGGTGCCGGGCGCGATGGTGCCAAGGATCGCCGCCCCTGCCTCGGGCGCGGCCCGGATATTGAGCACATCATCAGCGGCCACGCCCTCGACAGAATAGAGCGCGGGCAGGGTCTCGGCCTGCAAAACCGCGCCCGGAGCCAGAGCCATAATGGCCAGGGCCGCAACGGCGAGACCCGTGAGACAGCGGCGGATCACCGGCGTTTCCCCCAGCTGGCCGAGGCATATTTGCGGGTGAAGAACTGGCCCATCAGCCCGATCATCAGACAGACCATCACCGCCCAGATCGGATATTCGATATTGGTGTAGCGCGGCTGATAATTCAGGAAAATATCGCCACGCGCCTGGTCAATCGTGTGATAGAGCGGATTCCAGTCGAATTTGCTGCGCAGCCAGGACGAGGCCTGATTGGCCACGAACATCTTGCCCGAGGCGATCATATTCGCGCGCTGATAGATCGTCGACAGAATGCCCACCAGATCCGGTTGCCAGGGCTTTGCGGCGTAGAAGATCAGGCCAATCGCCGCGCCTGAGGCCCAGGACAGGATGAACATCCCCAGGGTGCCGACCGGATCGAAAATCGTGATCGGCTGCATCACCGCATGATAGACAAACAGGATGACCCCGGCCGCGAATGTCTGCTTATACAGCGCCGCCAGCGCAGCCGAGACCACCGCGATGATCGGGTTCATCGGTGCATGCATCATCATCGCCGAGGCCGGGCTGTCCGCCGCCGCCACTGCGCCAAGCGCTTTCACATGGGTCAGGAACATGAAGACGCCCGACATCACATAAAGGATGAAATCGCCGCGCAGCGCCAGTCGCCGCATCCCCAGCAGATCGAACATCACCACAAACAGCACCAGCACCAGCACCGCCTGCAGCACATTCATCACCAAAGCGACCACCGCATTGGAATGCGAGCCGCGCAGCTGGCGCACGGTGGCGTGGTAGATCACCTCGATAAGTTCGAAGCCGGTCCGCATATGCGAGATCCGTTGCGCCTCTGGTCGGAACATGGATGATGCCCTTGCTGCCTCTGGCCGTCGCGCCGTGCTTCACTGCCGAACCGCGGGCAGCGCCCCCTGCGGTCGGCAGACTATCCCCTGGAAAAGCGTCTGAAACGGGGCAGTTCCTGGAATTCTGGCAGCGATTGCTTGCCGATCCCTTTCTGCGCGAGGATAAAGGGCTGCAAACCCTGTGGCAACAGGCGCCATTTCGCGCCCCATCAGACCAGACCGGAGCATTTCATGGACTTTGACCGCCTCGTCACCGTCATACGCCGCCTCGCGCTCGAGGCCGGGGACCGGATCATGGAAGTCTATAACGGCCCGGATTTCGAGGTGAAGGCCAAGGGTGATTCGAGCCCGGTGACCGAGGCCGATGAGGCCGCCGATGCGCTGATCTCGGCCGGGTTGCGCGCGGAGTTTCCAGACCTGGTGCTGATCACCGAGGAACAGGCCGCAAGCCATGCCCTGACCGCCTCGACCTTCCTGATCGTCGATCCGCTGGACGGGACCAAGGAATTCGTGCAGCGCCGCGGGGATTTCACCGTCAATATCGCCTATGTCGAAAATGGTGTACCGCGCCATGGTGTTGTCTATGCGCCTGCAAAGGAACGGCTTTTCTATACCCTGGCCGATGGCACCGCTGTCGAGGAGGCCGGCCCCTTCGACAAGGCCCGACCCGGCGCGCTGACGCCGCTGCGGGTCAATGCGGCGCCGGATAACGGCGCGCTGATGGTGGTGGCTTCGAAATCGCACCGCGATGCGGCCACGGATGCCTATATCAATCTTTATGCGGTCAGGGATTCGAAAAGCGCCGGTTCCAGCCTGAAATTCTGCCTGGTCGCGACCGGTGAGGCCGATCTCTATCCGCGCCTGGGCCGTACCATGGAATGGGACACTGCCGCAGGGGATGCCGTGCTGCGCGGGGCCGGCGGCGAGGTGCTGCATTTCGACAGCCACGCCCCCCTGACCTATGGCAAACCCGGCTGGGACAATCCTTTCTTCATTGCCCGCGCCCCCGCAGTCTCTCTGAAGGATCCGGGCTGAACCGCATTGCCTGAGGTTTGCACAATTCAACCTGAGGCAGAATTCGTCACACGCTTTCGCGCTGTACTTTAGCAGAATCTCGCCTAGAAACACGTTGGCGCCAAATTCAGGACAAATTGTTCTGGGAAGAGCTCAAATTGAGGTGCAAATGCTGCGCCGGAATAAACACGAGTGCGATCATGAAGCCCCAAAAAGTCACTAAAGCCGTCTTCCCTGTCGCTGGCCTCGGTACCCGTTTCCTTCCGGCCACCAAGTCGGTGCCCAAAGAGATCATGACCCTCGTCGACCGCCCGCTGATCCAATATGCGATCGACGAAGCGCGGGCTGCAGGGATTACTGAGTTCATTTTCGTGACCTCGCGCGGAAAATCCGCGCTTGAGGATTATTTCGACCGCGCCCCCGAGCTTGAAAGCGAGCTGAACCGCAAGGGCAAGACCGAGCTGCTGAAGGTGCTGGAAGACACCAATATGGATTCCGGCGCCATCGCCTATGTCCGCCAGAATCGCCCGCTTGGCCTTGGTCACGCCGTCTGGTGTGCCCGCCGCCTGATCGGGGATGAGCCTTTCGCTGTGCTTCTGCCCGATGACGTGATCGCTGCAGAGCAATCCTGCCTCGCGCAGATGGTCGAGGCCTATCAGGAAACCGGCGGCAATATGGTTGCGGCGATGGAAGTCCCGCCCGAGAAAGCATCGTCCTATGGCATGCTCGATATTGCCGAGGACCGTGGCTCAATCGTGCGTGCAAAGGGGATGGTCGAGAAACCGAAGGCCGAGGATGCACCTTCGAACCTCGCGGTGATCGGGCGTTACATCCTTGACCCGAAAGTGCTGCACAACCTGCATGAAACCAAGCTTGGCACCGGCGGCGAGATCCAGCTGACCGATGCCATCGCGGAAGAGGCGGGCTGGGGCGGCACCGGGGTGTACGGCTACCGCTTCCGGGGCATGCGCTATGACTGCGGCTCGAAAGCGGGCTTTCTGCAGGCGACCGTGGCGTTCGGCATGTCGCGCCCCGATCTGCGCGATGAGTTCACGGCCTATCTCCATGACATGATGGTGCAGCTCAAGGCGGCTGAGTAAGCTCATGACGGCGGGCGCAGCCCCCCGCCTGACATATGCGATCGGCGAATTGCCGGCCGCTGAAGACAGCCGCCAGAGCCTGATCGGGGCCTGGCGGTTGCGCAACCGGCGCCGCCTTCTGCTGGCGCGGGCGCTGCGCAAAAGACGCGAGCTCACCCGGCTGACCGACCGCACCGGAGCGATCCGGAAAGGCGCCATTCTTTGCGCGATGGTGGTCAGGAACGAGGCGGCGCGGCTGCCCTGGTTTCTGGCGCATCACCGCCGGCTCGGCGTGGATCATTTCCTGGTCATAGACAATGCCAGCACGGATGGCAGCGAAGCCCTGCTGCGCGATCAGCCGGATGTCTCGCTCTGGTCAACCCCCGGCTCTTATCGCAAATCTCGCTTCGGGCTGGACTGGCTGAACTGGGTGCTGATGCGGCACGGGAATGGCCATTGGTGCCTCGTGCTCGATGCCGATGAGTTGCTGGTCTACCCCTGGCACGAAACCCGCCCTTTGCCCGCGCTGACCGCCTGGCTGGACGGCAAGGGCCGCAGGTCAATGCCCGCAATGATGCTGGACCTCTACCCCGAAGACCGGCTGGGAGAGCAGCCCTATACCCCCGGCACCGACCCGCTTAACCTGCTGCAATGGTTTGATTCCGGCAATTACAGCCTCCAGGTGCAACAGCCGCTGCGCAATCTCTGGATCCAGGGCGGCCCACGCGCGCGGGCGTTCTTTGCCGATGATCCCCGCCGCGCCCCAACGCTGAACAAGATCCCGCTGGTGAAATGGTCCTGGCGCTATGCCTGGCACAATTCGACACATTCGCTGCTTCCCGCACGGCTCAACCATGTCTTTGACGAGACCGGCGGCGAGATGACCTCGGGCGTTTTGCTCCACACCAAATTCCTGCCTGAAATCATTGCGAAATCCGGTGAGGAGAAAGAGCGCCACCAGCATTTCGCCGATCCCACCCGCTTTGGCAGCTATTATGACGGGCTGATTGCCGCGCCGCAGCTGAAGACCCCGCAATCGCGCCGCTATACCGGCTGGCGCCAGCTGGAGGCGCTTGGCCTCATGTCACGCGGGGGCTGGATATGAGCCGCCGCCTGCAAACATCTTTCAGCCTGGTGAAATGTTTACTTTGTGACGGCATATCTCTAGCTATCAGGATAGCAATTTCCATAATGGAAACAATGCCAGATGACAAAAGCAAGACTATGGTGCCGGTTCATGTAAAACGCAGCCCAGGCCGTCAAGGTGCGGGGGGAAGACAGGCCCGGCGCTCCCCGTTCGGGGTCGGTGCAGCCGGCTGCGACCGGAGGCCCGCATGAGCCTGACCGGATCCTACCGCCTGCGCCTGCGCCGCAAGCGCCTGATCGGCCGCGCGATGTTGCGGGGCCGCGAGCTGCGCCCGATCGCGCTGCGCACGGATGCGGTCCGCGGCGGTGCCGTCCTGCTTTTTTGCACGCTGAGAAACGAGCGGATTCGCCTGCCCTGGTTTCTGGCCTATTACCGCGATCTCGGCGTCAGCCATTTCTTTTTCGTGGATAATGACAGCGACGATGGCAGCCGCGACTATCTCGCGAGCCAGCCGGATGTCTCGCTCTGGACCACGAAGGCAAGCTATAAGAACAGCCGTTTCGGCATGGACTGGATCACCGCGCTGCTGCGGCGCTACGGTCATGGCCACTGGTGCCTGACCGTCGATGTTGATGAATTCCTGATCTACCCGTTTTGCGAGACGCGGCCTCTGCGGGCGCTGACCGACTGGCTCGACACCAGCGGCATCCGCGCCTTTTCGGCAATGCTGCTGGATATGTATCCCAAAGGCCCGGTCCAGGATCAGCCCTACCGCGAGGGCCAGAACCCGTTCGAGATCGCGGAATGGTTCGATTCCGGCAATTATACGATCAGCCGCAACTGGGGTTATGGCAATCTCTGGATCCAGGGCGGGCCAAGGGCGCGCACCTTCTTTGCCACCAATCCGCGCGCTGCACCGGCGCTGAACAAGGTGCCGCTGGTGCGCTGGCACAAAAGCTACGCCTATATCAGCTCGACCCATATGCTGCTGCCGCGCGGGCTGAACCTCGCCTTTGACGAATGGGGGGGCGAAAAGGCCTCAGGCTGCCTTCTTCATGCCAAGTTCCTGGATACATTTGCAGCCAAGGCGCAGGAAGAAATGGCGCGCGGCGAACATTATGCCGACAGTCGTGAATACAAGGCCTATCTGGAGGGGCTGAAGCAACAGCCCGATTTCTGGTGCAAATGGAGCGAGAAATACATCAACTGGCGCCAGCTGGAGATTCTGGGCCTCATGTCCAAGGGGAACTGGGCATGAGCACCGGGAAGAGCAGCCCGGGGAAAAGCAGCCCGGGGCAGAACAGTCTGGGCTTCGTTATGCTCTGCCATACCGCGCTGCACCGCGCGGCCCAGGTGGCGCGCTACTGGGCCGAACGCGGCTGCCCCGTCGTGATCCATGTCGACCGCTCGACCCCGGATGCCAAATTCGACATCCTGTGCGATCAGCTGAAGGATCTGGAAAACATCCGCTTTTCACCGCGCCATATCTGCGAATGGGGCACCTGGGGGATTGTGGCCGCCACCCAGGAAGCCAGCGAACTGATGCTGAAGGACTTTCCCGAGGTGCGCCATGTCTGCCTCGTATCGGGATCCTGCCTGCCGCTGCGCCCGATCGAGGAATTTCGCGACTATCTCGACGCCCGGCCGCGCACTGATTTCATCGAAAGCGTTACCACCGCGGATGTCGGCTGGACGGTCGGCGGGCTGAATGCCGAACGGTTCACGCTGCGCTTTCCGTTTTCCTGGCGCAAGAACCGCTGGCTTTTTGACACCTATGTCGAGCTGCAGCGCCGGCTGAAAGTACGGCGCAGAATGCCGCTGAGCCTTGTGCCGCATCTGGGCAGCCAATGGTGGTGCCTGACCCGCCAGACGCTCTCGGCGATCCTGGAAAGCCCTGACCGCGCCAGCTATGACACCTATTTCCGCCGCGTCTGGATTCCGGATGAAAGCTATTTCCAGTCGCTGGTGCGGCTGTTTTCCACCAGCGTCGAAAGCCGCTCGCTGACCCTGTCGAAATTCGATTTCCAGGGCAAACCGCATGTTTTCTACGATGATCACCTGCAGCTCCTGCGCCGCTCGGATTGCTTTATCGCGCGCAAGATCTGGCCGCGGGCGAACCGGCTCTATAACACCTTCCTGCATCCCGACGCTGCCAGCCAGCCGCGCGCCGAGCCCAATCCCGGCAAGATCGACCGGCTTTTCGCCAAAGCGGTCGAACGCCGTACCATGGGCCGCGCCGGGCTTTACATGCAGTCACGCTTCCCCAATCGTGAGCAGGCAAATGGCCGCACCGCCGCCGCCTATTCGGTGTTTGAGGGCTTTGCCGAACTGTTCGAGGATTTCGACACCTGGCTTTCCCGGGTCTCGGGCACCAGGGTGCATGGCCATCTCTTCGCCCCCGAAGGTGTCGAATTCGCCGGCGGCGAGGTGATCTATAACGGCTCGCTGAGCAATTCCGCACGGCTGCGCGACTATAACCCGCGCAGTTTCCTGACCAGCCTGATCTGGAACACCAGGGGCGAACGGCAATGTTTCCAGTTCAGCCCGCGTGACAGCCAGAAGATCATCCCCTTTATCGCCGGCGATCCCCATGCGCAGATTTCGGTCGTCTCCGGCGCGTTCTCGGTTCCCCTGTTCCACTCCAACCTGAATTTCAGCGAGATCAGGGCCGAAGCGGCCCGGCTTCAGCGCATCGAGGCCGAAATGCTGACCCTGTTGCGCGCCCCCGATGTGAAGGCGCGCGTCCGGGTCTGGAACCTCGCGGAATTCGTCGAGAACCCGATGGAACCGCTGCAAATGATCGTTGACGAAATCAGCCCGCGCTCGCTCCGGCGCCTGACCGAGGTGCCGCGCCTCAGGGATCTGACCGGCTTTGGCCAGTTCCTGCAAAACCTGCGCAACCAGGGGATGAAGCCCGAACTGATGGGCGATTTCCCTGCCGGCGGCGAGATCCCCGGCCCCGGCAACCGCCGCCCGCGCCCCTATCTGGTGAAGTGACCCCCAATGTCTGACACAGCAGCGGCGGGGCCGCGCTTTACCTCATTCGTCATGCTGGCCGAAATGCGGACCGGCTCGAATTTCCTCGAAGCCAATCTGAACGCGCTCGAGGGCGTCACCTGCCTCGGGGAGATGTTCAACCCGATGTTCATGGGCGGAGCAAAGCGGCAAGAGGGCTTCGGCTATGATATGGAGGCGCGCGAGAAGGATCCGCTGGGTCTGTTGCGCGCCATGCATGACCAGACCCCGGGCCTTTCGGGCTTTCGCTATTTCCATGATCACGACCAGCGCATCCTGCCCGCCGTGATGGATGATCCCGCCTGCGCCAAGATCATCCTGACCCGCAACCCGCTGGAAAGCTATATTTCCTGGCAGATTGCCCGCGCGACCGAGCAATGGCGCCTGACCAATGTCAAAAACCTGAAAACCGCCCGGGCCGAATTTGAACCCGCCGGGTTTGAGGCCCATCTGGAAAATGTGCAGGAGTTCCAGATCCGTCTGATGCACAGGCTGCAGGTCTCGGGCCAGACGGCCTTTTATATCGATTATGAGGATATTCAGGATCTCGAAGTTCTGAATGGTCTGGCGGCCTGGCTGGGCGTCAGCGCCCGGCTTGAGGCGGTGGACACAACGCTGGTCAAACAAAACCCCGGCGCGATTGCCGACAAGGTGACCAATCCGCAGGTGATGGAAGAGGCGCTGTCGCGGCTGGACCGTTTCAACCTCGCGCGGACCCCGAATTTCGAACCCCGCCGCAGCGCAGCCGTGCCGTCTTTCATCGCCTCAGACCAGGACCGCCTGCTCTATATGCCGGTCAAGGGCGGGCCGGTGACCGAAGTGACAGCCTGGCTTGCGGCACTTGGCGATGTGAGGGGCGAATTCAGCCGCAAATCGCTGCGCGACTGGGAAATGTCGCATCCCGGCAATCTGAGCTTTACCGTGCTGCGCCATCCGCTCTTGCGCGCCCATACCGCCTTTCTCGACCTGATCGTCTCGGGCCGCCTGAAAGAGCACCGCAATGCGCTGATCCGTGCCCATCATGCCGAACTGCCGCCCAGGGGCCAGGCGTTCGCCGATATCGACCGCCACCGCGCGGCCTTCCTGGCGTTTCTGCGCTATGCAAAACTCTCGCTGAGCGGCCAGACCAGCCAGCGCGTCGATCCGCACTGGGCGAGCCAGACCGCGATCCTGCAGGGCTTTGCCGGGCTGCGCAGCCCCGATCTGGTGATCCGCGAAGAGCGGCTCGCCACCGGCTTCGCGCATCTCGCTTCTGAACGCGGGTTCAGATCGCCCCCCTTTACCATCGCCCCCGAACCCACAGGCGCGCTCGAAAACATCTGGTGCGAAGCGCTGGAAACCGCCGCGCAGGACGCCTGGCCCAGGGATTATTCCGCTTTTGGCTTCGGCCGCTGGAAGGCCTGACACCGCCGCATCTGACATCGGTGGATGCCTCCGGCGGGGATATTTAGAGACAGAAAATAGATCTCTTCTGCTCTCATTTTCTGTCCTTAAATATCCCGGGGGGCCTCCGAAGGAGGTGGGGGCAGCGCCCCCTGCAACGCCCGCCAAGAGGATTGCCGCAGTTGACCGGGACCGGGTGGAGGATTAGTTCCATCTGGCATCCGTGTGAAAGTGACCCAATTGGCTATTCATCTGCATCAGAACGACCTGCCCGACGGGCTCGACCTTGGCGCGGTCGTCGCTGTCGACACCGAAACCATGGGGCTTGATCCGCGCCGCGACCGGCTGTGTGTGGTGCAGCTCTCGGATGGCACGGGAGACGCGCATCTGGTGCAGATCGCGCGCGGCCAGACCTCAGCCCCCAATCTCGAGCGGCTGCTGACCGATCCGGCAGTGCTCAAGCTCTTCCATTTCGGCCGGTTCGACATTGCTGCCATGAAGCGCGCGTTTGGTGTCACCACCGCTCCGGTCTGGTGCACCAAGATCGCCTCCAAGCTGATCCGCACCTATACCGACCGTCATGGGCTGAAATACCTGCTCGCCGATCTCGTTGGTGTCGATGTGTCGAAACAACAACAGACCTCGGACTGGGGCTCGGAGCAGCTTACCGAGGCACAAAAGGAATATGCGGCGTCAGATGTGCTTTACCTGCACCGGCTGAAAGCGGCGCTGGAGGAGAAACTGACGCGCGAAGGCCGGCTGGCGCTGGCAGAGCAGCTTTTCGCCTTCCTGCCGGTCCGGGCCGAAATGGATCTGCTGGGCTGGGATGATCTGAATGACATCTTCCACCATTGATCCGGCCATCATTGATCCGGCCGCCCTGCTGGCCACCGGCCAGCGGGTGATCCGGCGCGAGGCCGGGGCGCTGGACGTCCTGGCAGGCGCCATCGGCCAGAGTTTCACCGATGCGGTCGCGCTGATCCTGAAGGCACGCGGGCGCGTGGTCGTCTCGGGCATGGGAAAATCGGGCCATATCGGCAGGAAGCTGGCCGCGACCTTTGCCTCCACCGGCACGCCGGCGCAATTCGTACATCCGGCTGAGGCCAGCCATGGCGATCTTGGCATGATTGCCGAAGGCGATGTCCTTTTGATGCTGTCGAATTCCGGCGAGACGCCGGAGCTCGCCGATATGCTGGCCCATGCGCGCCGCTTTGGCATTCCGCTGATCGGCATTGCGGGCCGCGAGGGGTCGACGCTCTTGCGCGAGGCCGATGTGGCGATCCTGTTGCCCACTGTGCCTGAGGCCTGTGAGACCGGCATCGTGCCGACCACATCGACCACGATGACGCTGGCGCTTGGCGATGCGCTGGCGATTGCGCTGATGGAACATCGCCGGTTCACGCCTGAGCATTTCCGCACCTTCCATCCGGGCGGCAAGCTCGGCGCGCGGCTCTTGCGGGTGCGTGATCTGATGCACCGTGACCCGCCGCTGATTGCGCCTGACACGCCGATGCCTGACGCGCTGATCACCATGACCCGGGCGGGGTTCGGCGTGGTCGGCGTGGCCGGCACCGACCGCCTCCTGCAAGGGATCATCACCGATGGCGACCTTCGGCGGCATATGGACGGGCTTTTGAGCCTCAGCGCCGGTGAAGTGATGACCGCCCGCCCGCTGACCATCGCGCCCGAGACCCTCGCGGTCGAGGCGCTTGGCCTGATGAATGAGCGCAAAATCACCTGTCTGATGGTCACCGATGTGACCGGGCTGGCAGAGGGGACCCTGCATATCCATGATTGCCTGCGCGCAGGCGTGGCCTGAAACCGGAGGACGGATGCCGAGGCTCGACCGACATTCCCGGCTGGTCGGCTGGCTGAAAGTGGCGCTGCCGCTTTCGGCGCTGGCGCTCTTGTCGACGCTGTTCCTGCTGGCCGACCGCATCGATCCGACCGCCGCGATCCGCTATGCCGAAATCGATGTCGAAGATCTCGTGCGCGACCCCCGCATGACCGCGCCGACCTATGCCGGCACCACCTCGGATGGCAGCGCCATCACCATGACCGCCAGCGCCGCCCGGCCCGCCACTGGCACCCGCACTGCCGGGGCCAGCGATGTGGTGGTGCGCCTTGATATGCCAGGCGGCGGCAGCACCGATATCCGCGCCAAAGATGCCGAACTCGACACAGGATCCGATCAGCTGCGGCTTTCGGGCGGGGTCGAGATCGACACATCCTCGGGCTTGCACATCGTCACCGAGCGGCTGATCACCGCGCTTGACCGGTCAGGCGCCGCAAGCGACAGCGCGGTCACCGCAAGCGGCCCCCAGGTCACCATTGACGCCGAAAGATTCACCCTGACACAGCAGAGTGACACCGGGGCCGCCTCCCCCTATCTTCTGGTTTTCTCAGGCTCGGTAAAGCTGGTATATGAGCCAGGCGCACCAGGACGCGAAACGGATACGCCATGACACCGATTGCCCGCCTTTTGCTTTCGCCGCTGACGCTCATTCTGGCGCTGGCTGCATCGCCCGTCTTTGTGCAGCCCGCTTTGGCGCAGGGAGCGACAATCTCTTTCGGCCCGATGACCCAGGACACCAGCCTGCCGGTCGAGATCAAGGCCGATACGCTTTCGGTGAACAATGCCGATGGCTCGGCGGTGTTTACCGGCAATGTGCTGGTGGGCCAGGGCGAGATGCGCCTGACTGCGGCAGAGGTGCGGGTCGAATATGCCGCCGACAGCCGGGCGATCAGGCGTCTTCATGCCACCGGAGGCGTGACCATCGCCAGCGCGCAGGATGCCGCCGAATCACGCGAAGCGGTCTATGAAATCGACAGCGGGCTTGTCGTCATGACCGGTGATGTGCTGCTGACCCAGGGCGCCAGCGCGCTTTCCGGGCAAAAGCTGACGATCCGGATGAAATCCGGTACCGGCCTGATGGAGGGCGGCGTTTCGACCACCTTCCTGCCCGGAGCCAATTGATGGTTCTTGCCGATAATGTGCAGCCGCCGGCCGCCCGGGACGCGACCGAATCCGCCGGGCTGCAGATCCGCAACCTTCGGAAAAGCTACAAGAAACGCCCTGTTATCCGCGATGTGACCATGGATCTGCGGCGCGGCGAAGTGGTGGCGCTTCTGGGCCCCAATGGTTCGGGAAAGACCACCTGTTTCTATTCCATCGCCGGTCTTGTGACGCCCGAAGGCGGCCAGGTGCTGATTGACGGGCGCGATGTGACGCCTTTGCCGATGTATCGCCGTGCGCGGCTTGGCATTGGCTATCTGCCGCAGGAGGTCTCGATCTTTCGCGGCCTTTCGGTCGAGGACAATATCCTCGCCGTGCTGGAAATCGCCCATGCCGACCGCCACAAACGGCGCGAGCGGCTCGAAGAGCTGCTGTCGGAGTTTTCGATCACCCATCTGCGCCAGGCCCCTGCCCTGGCACTGTCGGGCGGCGAGCGCCGGCGGGTCGAAATCGCGCGCTGCCTTGCCGCTGATCCGAAATATCTCCTGCTCGATGAACCCTTCGCCGGGGTCGATCCGATTGCCGTCAATGAGATCCGGCACCTCGTCCAGGACCTGAAATCGCGCGGCATCGGGGTGCTGATCACCGATCACAACGTGCGAGAAACGCTGGGCATCGTCGACCGCGCCTATATCCTGCATGACGGCAAGGTGCTGATGTCGGGCACCACGGATGAAATCATCCGCGACGAGACCGTCCGCCGCGTCTATCTGGGCGAAAATTTTCGTATGGCCTGAGCCATTTGCGCGATCTCGTGCAGAGGTCTGACGATTCGGTTGACAGGCCGCGCGCGCTGTCACCAAATGGTCATATGAGCGCAAGCATTGCCCACCGCAACCGAGGTCAGGGCGGCCGTAAATGGCCCCGCCGCCTTGCGGTCTTTCCCGCCAGCCCCCAGATCAGAAAGACGACCCGACTGACGAGATGTCTTTGAAGACCCGGGTTCGTGACAGCATGTTCACCGGCCCGGCCCTGAAAGCAGAGGAGTTATCATGCGCTACCAGATCAGCGGCAAACAAATCGACATAGGTGAGGCCCTGACCACTCATGTCAAAGCCGAAATTGGCGAGTTGATCGAAAAATATGCGCAGCGTGCCACCGATTGCCTGGTGGTCTTCTCGCGCGCGGCGCATGAATCCGTCTGCGAGACGACGATCCACCTCGCCACCGGCCTGAATGTCTCGGCCAAAGGCAATGCAACGGAAATCTATGCCGCTTTCGAGAGCTGCCGCGAACGTCTGGACAAGCAGGTGCGCCGCTACAAGCGCCGGTTGCGCAGCCACCATGTCGATCGCAAGGGGCCAGTTGAATTCGGCGCCGCCTCGTCCTATATCCTCGCCCCATCCGAGGAACACGAGGATGCCGAGCCAGAAACCCTTGCTCCGGTCGTAGTTGCCGAGATGGAGACGAAGATTCCTTCGATCACCGTCGGCGAGGCCGTGATGCAAATGGAACTGGCGGGGCAAAAAATGCTCGTGTTTCGCAATGAAGGCCATGGGGGCGTGAACGTGGTGTATCGTCGTGACGACGGCAACATCGGCTGGATTGACCCTCGCAACAGCGGGTGACGGGCCGGTGCCCTTCCCTGCCTGACCACAGGATTTCTGCTTTCTCATGGAACTATCCAGTCTTCTCGTCCCCTCTGCCGTCCGCGTGGTCGGCCAGTTCACTTCGAAGAAACGCCTCTTCCAGGAGCTGGGGGATATCGCGCAATCGGCCTGGAGCATCCCGGCCGATCCCGCAGTAGACGGGTTGCAGGAACGTGAGACGCTGGGTCCGACCGGCGTGGGGCATGGCATCGCCCTGCCCCATGCGCGGATCGAAGAGCTTGATCGTATCGCCGGTATTTTCATCCGGCTGGAAAAGCCGCTGGATTATGATTCAGTCGACCGCCAGCCGGTGGATCTGATCTTCTGTCTGCTGGCGCCAAAGGATTCCGGGGTCGATCACCTGAAGGCACTGGCCCTGGTCAGCCGCACCATGCGCGACCAGAGCGTGGTCTCGAAACTGCGTTCCAACACCGATCCCGCAAAGCTGCATGCGATCCTCGTAGAGGCGCGCAGCACTCAGGAAGCGTAATTTCGCGCGGCCCGGGCGGGCGGCAGCCGGGGGTTTCACCCCCGGACCCCCAGAGTATTTTCCTCAAGCGGAAGCAGGCTGTCTTCCCCTTGACTTAAATACTCATCTCTCTGCCTGGGTCAGCCAAAGCGATGTCGCAGAACGTGCCTTCAATTTCGAGGATCACGAGCGACATCATCCCCGGACCAGGATCACTGCGCCCTCTGCGAAACTCAGCGGGCGAGAGCCGAAGATCGCCTGCAAGAACCGGGCCGGTTCCCTTCACCCCGGTCGGGGTGAAAGAGGTTATACGCAGGTATCTTACACTGAACAGACAGAAGACCCCGGGCACCACCAGCAGGTTCACCACCATGGTGCGCGCAGTCTCAGGGTCGCGCGCCTGCCCCTGGGCCCAGAAGAACGGACCGAGTGAAAAAACCGCGCAGTGACCCGAAACGAAGACGATCCGCCAGATCAGGGACGGGCTCAGAAGTCCCTCGCCGGCGCGAAGTGCATCACGGCCCGGCTGAGGGGGGGCAAAGGCCAGCACAAGACCCAGCCTGCCCGCGAGGATCAGGTTGATCCGGAGGATCTGCACGGGCCTCATCGGCATCGCAAAGCCGCAAAGGATCGCGAATGTCACCGCCAGCGCTTCGCCGTCATTGGTCGGCATTCTCCGGGCGATCACCTTGCGGATATTGTCCTGCACCTCCGCCACGACCGAGGCGAAATCATCATCCGTCAGCACCATTTGAGCGGCTTTTTTCGCGGCCTCTGTGCCCTTGATCCCCATCGCGCTACCGCCATCGACCGGTTTCAAGTCCGGCGCGTCATACACCCCGTCGCCGGTCATCGCCGCCACCCGGCCCCGCAACTCCAGCGTCTGGACGACGCGCAGCTCATGGTCGGGCGCGGTGCGCGTGAAGACATCCATACGCCCCACCGCAGCGGCGAATTCCGCCTCGGTGATCGCCATCCATCTCCTGGCCGCTGATCACCACGGGATCACCCGCCAGCCCCAGCTCCCGCGATGGCGCGGGCGGTAAAGCCGTGATCTCCGGTGATCATCTTCACCGCGATGCCGGCCCCGCTGCATTCCGCGATGGCCTGTTTCGCCTCATCGCGCGGCGGATCGATGACACCGGCGTGACCAAGGAGGACCAGCCCTTCGTCGAGACCGGCAAAGCTGATGCAGGCCTTATCCTCCGGCACCTCCTTCAGCGCGAAGCCCAGCACCCTTTCGCCCCTGGGGCGCAGTGCCGCGTCATTGCAAAGCATGCTGCAAAGAAGCAGATCGCGCATCGCGCCGGTGGCCTCAACCTGATACGCGCCGGGATCTTAGCCCGCACCGCCATCTCGTTGCGGGTCAGCGTGCCGGTCCTGTCAGAGCAGATCACCAGGATTGCACCAGGCGTCCCGACCGCCGGCAAGTGCCGCATCACGGCCTGGCGCGCCACCATGCGCCGCACCCCGAGTGCAAGCGTGATGGTGACCACTGCCGCCGCCATTCGGGCACCTGCCCGACCGCAAGCGCCACCACCGCCATCCGCGCCTCGTCCCAGGCGAAACCGCGCAGGGCAACTGCGATGACGAAGAGCAGCAGCGGGGCGGAAAAGGCAAAATCCGAAAAGCGGCGACCAAAGCCATTGATCCGGCGCAGCAGTGACGTCTCCAGCGTGCCGACCGCCGCCAGGAGCCCGCTGATCTGCCCGATCTGCGTCGCCTCTCCGGTCGCGACCACCACAGCAAGGGCCTCGCCCGTGGCGACCAATGCGCCGCAAAACGCCATCGAATGCCGATCCCCCGGCGGCGCATCGGCCAGGGCGGCGCAGCCGGTCACGCCCCCCGGCGGGATCGAGCCCTTCTGCGCCGCAAGCATCGCCGCCACCTTCTGCGCATGGGCCTCAGCTGCGGGTGCGCGCGTCAGCTCTGCTGTTCGTGCCACCACGCGGACCTGCCCTTTGTTTGTGGGTGATATTCGCGGTGCCACCGGGCGATGCGCATATCAACCATGGCGCGAAAGCCATACCGGTCCTTGATCCTGATCAGAC
Organism: Paracoccus sp. IB05; assembly: GCF_016405985.1. Classification (GTDB taxonomy): domain Bacteria; phylum Pseudomonadota; class Alphaproteobacteria; order Rhodobacterales; family Rhodobacteraceae; genus Pseudogemmobacter. Next base: position 57,299 of record NZ_JAEFCF010000023.1, on the reverse strand, counting down.
CCGCACCGCCCGGCCGCGAGGACCGGGCGTCGCCCCAGGGAGGCAGGTTTTGTGATCACAACGGGGCACAATCCCCGGCCTGCAAAGGCTTTTTGATCATCACAATGTCGCGCTGACGCCGCGAAACCATGGAAAAGCCGACATTTTCCTGCCGGTTTCGGCTGTTATGGGGTTGTAATCCAGGGCCTGTATCTTCCATTTTGGAAACAACTTCCCCCCCGGTTTTCCCCGGAAACCTTTCGCGCCTTGTCTGTCATGACAAGCGAACCGCCGCAGCCGATCCCTTCGGGGCACGGATAGCGGTGTGTCAGAGCGTGGTTTCAGGCGCGCGCGCGGGCAGGGATATGACAAGCGACAAAACAGGAGTGACGGCCACAGAATGATCGAGCAGAACCTGATCCTCATTCTCGTGTTGCTGCCGTTTCTGGCAGCGATTGCCGCAGCCACGCTTCCGGTGAATTCCCATGGAGCGGCCGCCTGGGTCTCGGGCCTGTCGCTTGCCGGTGGCCTTGTGATTCTGATCACGCTTTACCCGCAGATCTCGGAAGATGAGGTGGTGCGCAGCCTTGTGCGCTGGCTGCCGATCCTGTCGATCAACCTGAATTTCCGGATGGATGGTTTCGCCTGGATGTTCACCTTCATCGTGCTGGCGATCGGCATTCTGGTGGTGATCTATGCGCGGTTCTATCTGGCAAAAACCGATCCGGTGCCACGGTTTTACAGCTTTCTGATGGCGTTCACCGGCGCGATGATCGGAATGCTCCTGTCCGGCAATATCCTGATGCTGGTCGTGTTCTGGGAACTGACCTCGATCATGTCCTTCCTCCTGATCGGCTATTGGCATCAGAGCCAGTCAGCCCGTGACGGTGCCCGGATGGCGCTGATCGTGACGGCGGGGGGCGGCGTTGCGCTGACGGTTGCCATGCTGGTTCTGGGCCAGATCGTTGGCGGCTATGATCTTGATCTGGTGCTGCGCTCGGGCGAGATCATCACCGCGCATCCGCTCTATCCGGTGGTGCTGGTGCTGTTCCTGATCGGCGCCTTCACCAAATCGGCGCAGTTCCCGTTTCATTTCTGGCTGCCCGGCGCCATGGCCGCGCCGACGCCGGTTTCGGCCTATCTGCATTCCGCGACCATGGTGAAGATGGGGGTCTTTCTGCTGATCCGCTTCCAGCCCAGCCTTGGCGCCACCGATCTGTGGTTCTGGCTGGTCTGCGGCATCGGGATGCTGACCTTCACGCTGGGCGCCGTGATCGCGCTGTTCCGCCACGACCTGAAGGGGTTGCTGGCCTATTCAACAATCTCGCATCTTGGCCTGATCACCGCGCTTGCGGGCATGGGGACCGAGGCCGCGATCATCGCCGCCATCTTCCACATCTGCAATCACGCCGCCTTCAAGGCGTCTTTGTTCATGACCGCCGGAATCATCGACCATGAGACCGGGACGCGCGATCTGCGCAAGCTTTCGGGCCTCCGAAAAGCCCTGCCAGTGACCTGCGTGCTGGCGGTGATCGCCTCGGCCGCAATGGCCGGTGTGCCGCTTCTGAACGGGTTTCTCTCGAAAGAGATGTTCCTGACCGAGACCATGGCCTTGCATGGCGGCAATGTGCTGGACAATGCCTTGCCCTGGATCGCGGCCTTCGCCTCGATCTTCTCGGTCGCCTATTCGCTGCGCCTCGTGATGGAGGTCTTTTTTGGCCCCGAGGCAAAGAACCTGCCCAATGAGCATGTGCATGAGCCGAAACACTGGATGCGGTTCCCGGTCGAGCTGCTGGTCGCGGTCTGTGTGGTGGTCGGCCTCCTGCCCTGGCTCGCCGATCCGATCCTGAATGTCGCAGGTCGCGCGGTTCTGGGGCCGGATATGCATGACGCGCATGTTGCGATCTGGCACGGGTTCAACACGCCGCTGATGATCAGCATTTTTGCGCTGGCGGCGGGGGCGGCGCTTTGGGTCACCGCGCGGGGCCGGATCAATGCCGGACCCGAGGGTCCGCCGGTATTGTACCGCATCCGCGCGCAGAAGATTTACGAATGGCTGCTGCTCAGGCTCACCTGGGTCTGGCCGCGCGCGCTGCACCGGCTGTTTGGCACCGAGCGGCTGCAGACGCAGCTCAGGCTTCTGGTGGTGCTTGGGATCTGCGCGGCTGCGGTCGCGGTCTGGGGCAACCTCGCCCCGGCGCAAAAGCGGATCGGCAATGAGCTGAACCCGGCCTTCGCGATCATGTGGCTGGTCGGTGGCGCCTGTGCCATCGGCGCGGCCTGGCAGGCGAAATATCACCGCTTTGCGGCACTGGTCCTGCTGGGCGGCGCCGGGCTCATCACCTGCGTCACCTTCGCCTGGTTCTCGGCCCCGGATCTCGCGGTGACCCAGCTGGTGGTCGAGATCGTGACGACGGTTCTTCTGCTGCTGGGTCTGCGCTGGCTGCCGAAACGGCGCGAAGAGATCGCGGGCGATGACCTTCTGATCTCAAAAGCGCGACGCGGGCGTGACCTGATCATCGCCGCCATTGGCGGCGGCGGGCTGGCCGCGCTGGCCTGGGTTGTGATGACCCGGCCGCTGGTCCCGAATATCGGCGACTGGTTCCTCAGGAACGCCTATTACGAAGGCGGCGGCACCAATACGGTGAATGTCATCCTCGTCGATTTCCGCGCCTTTGACACTTACGGCGAAATCACGGTTCTGGCGATTGTGGGCCTGACGGTCTATGCGCTGCTGCGCCGCTTCCGTCCCGGATCCGAAAGCATCGGCGCGCCCGAGCAACAACAGGGCTATGCCGCCGACCGGCTTGAGAATTTCATGCTGATCCCTTCGGTGATCATGCGCTGGATGTTCCCGGTGACGCTGGTGATCGCAGCCTATCTGTTCTTCCGTGGCCATGACCTGCCCGGCGGCGGCTTCTCGGCCGGCGTCACGGTCGCGATCGGGCTTTTGCTGCAATATATCGCGTCGAATGTGCGCTGGATCGAGGCGCGGATCATCATCCTGCCGATCCGCTGGATGGGATTTGGCCTGCTGATCGCTACCGCCACCGGCATCGGGGCCTGGCTTTTCGGCTATCCGTTCCTCACCGCACATGCGCGCTATCTTGATGTGCCGCTGATCGGCAAAGTGCCGATGGCGACCGCGATGGCCTTTGACCTTGGCGTCTTCCTTGCGGTGGTCGGCGCGACCGTGCTGCTGCTGATCGCGATTGCCCACCAAAGCCTGCGCGCCGCGCGTCTGCGCGAGCTGGAAGAGGAAAAGGCCGAAGAGAAAGCCGCGAAACAGAAAGGAGCCGCCTGATGGAAATCGTGCTTTCCGCCGCCATCGGGGTGTTCGCCGCATCGGGGATCTGGCTTTTGCTGCGCCCGCGCACCTTTCAGGTGATCATCGGCCTGTGCCTTTTGTCTTATGCGGTCAATATCTTCATCTTCTCGATGGGACGCCTGACCATCGGCAAGCCCGCGATCATGCCGAAAGGCGGCTGGATCAATGCCGCCGAATATGCCGACCCGCTGCCCCAGGCGCTGGTGCTGACCGCTATTGTCATCAGCTTTGCCACCACGGCGCTGTTTCTGGTGGTCATGATCGCCTCGAAAGGGCTGACCGGCACCGACCATGTCGATGGCCGCGAACCCGACCGCAGCGGTGAGACCAAATGATGCTTGCGACCGAACACCTGATCATTGCCCCGATCCTGATCCCGCTGATCGCGGGCGCCCTGATGCTGCTTTATGATGAGAGCCAGCGGAAGGCGAAGCTCGGGATCTCGATCGGCTCGACCATCGCGCTTTTGTTTGTCGCGATCGAACTGCTGAACCGCTCCAAAGGCTCGCCTTTGTCGGGCGGCAATGAGATCAGCTTTTACCTATTGGGCGACTGGGCGGTGCCCTTTGGCATCATCCTGGTGCTGGACCGCCTGTCGGCTCTGATGCTGCTTCTGGTCGCCCTGCTGGCGATCCCGACGATGATCTATGCCGGCGCCAACTGGCACAAGCAGGGCCAGCATTTCAATTCGATGTTCCAGTTCCTGCTGATGGGGCTGAACGGCGCGTTTCTGACCGGCGATATCTTCAACCTCTTCGTGTTTTTCGAAGTGCTGCTGGCGGCGTCCTACGGGCTTTTGCTGCATGGATCGGGCCAGGTGAAGGTGCGCGCCGGCATCCATTACATCGCGATGAACCTCGCCGGATCTTTGTTCTTCCTGATCGGGGTTTCGCTGATCTATGGCGTCACCGGCACGCTTTCGATGGCGCATCTGTCGCAGATGGTGGTCAATATCCCCGCGAGCGAGCGGCCGCTGTTCCATGCCGGGGCGGCGATCATGGGGGTCGCGTTTCTGGTAAAGGCCGGTCTCTGGCCTTTGTCCTTCTGGCTGCCGATCACCTATATGGCCTCGGCCGCGCCGGTCGCGGCGATGTTTTCCGTGATGACCAAGGTGGGCGTCTATGTGATCCTGCGCCTTTCCATGCTGTTCTTCGGTCTCGGCGCCGGGGCCTCGGCCGGTTTTGGCGCCGAAGTGCTGATCTGGGGCGGCATGGCCACGATGGTTTTCGGGATGCTGGGCGTGTTGAGCAGCCAGAGCCTTGGGCGCATGGCCGCGCATCTGGTGCTGATTTCCTCGGGAACCGTGTTGGCGGTGATCGGCCTTGCGCTTTCGGGGGGCGGCAGTTCGATGCTGTCGGGGGCGCTTTATTATATGGTGTCTTCGACGCTCGCGACCGCGACGCTGTTCCTGCTGCTGGAGCCGATGAGCCGCGAGGAAGGCGGTATTGCCGCCATGCTGGCCCTGACCGCCGACGCTTACGGGCTGGAAAAGGACGAGGATGAGGATGAAGAGGTCGGCCTGGCTATTCCGGGCACCATGACCATTCTGGGCCTCAGCTTTGGCGTCTGTCTGCTGGTGCTCGCGGGGCTGCCGCCTTTGTCGGGCTTTATCGGCAAAGTGGCGATCCTGTCGGGGATGCTCGGGGTCGGAGGCGTGCCGGCCTATCTGACCTGGACCTTCCTCGCGGTGCTGATGATCTCGGGCTTTGCCACCATCCTTGGCCTCGTGCGGATCGGGATCCAGACCTTCTGGGCCTCGGATTCGAAACCACCCAAGGTGCTGGCGATGGAATTCGCGCCGGTGATCCTGCTGGTCGCGATGATGCTCGCCATCACGGTGAAGGGGGATTCCGTGCTGCGCTATACCGATGCCACCTCGCGCGCGCTGCATGACCCGCTGGTCTATTCCGACGGAGTTTTCTCGACCCGGCGGACCGTCGGCGCGGAGGACCAGGAATGACCAGGCTCTTCCCGCATCCCCTTCTGACCTGCGCGCTGCTGCTTTTGTGGCTTTTGCTGACCAGTTTCTCGCTGGGCAATCTGGTGCTGGGCTTTGGCGTGGCCGCACTGGCCTCGCGCGCCCTTGCCGCCATCGAGCCGGAGCGGGTGAAACTGCGCGCCCCCATGGCCCTGGTGAGGCTCTTCTTCATCGTCGGGCTCGACATCATGCGGTCGAACTATGCGGTGGCCCGGCTGATCCTGACCGGCGGCCGGCATGGCAGGCGGCATTCCGGCTTTATCGAAATCCCGCTGCGCCTGCGCGATCCGGCGCCGCTGGCACTTTTGGCGATGATCATCACGGCCACGCCGGGCACCGCCTGGGTGGAATATGACGACGAGACCAGCACGCTTTTGCTGCATGTCTTCGATATGATCGAGACCGATGACTGGGTGAAACTGATCGGCACCCGCTATGAGTCCCTGTTGCTGGAGGCCTTTCCCGCATGAGCGCCCTCGTCATGTCCCTGGCCCTGGGCTATGCCCAGATCGCCCTCGCACTCGCCGCCTGTCTTGGCGGCTACCGGCTGCTTTACGGACCGCGGGCCCAGGACCGGGTGCTGGGGCTTGATACGTTCTACGTCACCGCGATGCTTTTGTTTGTCGTGACCGGAATCCGGGTCGGCTCGCCCTTTTTCTTTGAGGCCGCGATGGTGATCGGCGTCCTGGGCTTTGTCGCCACGGTCTCGCTTGCGAAATTCCTGATCCGGGGCGAGGTGATCGAATGACCTATCTCGAGACGCTTCCTGCCTGGATCGCGCTGCCGGTGGCCTTCTTCCTGGTGCTTGGCGCCACGCTGACGCTTTTGGGAACCGTCGGCCTTGCGCGGCTGCACAGCTTTTACGACCGGCTGCACGCCCCGACGCTCGGCACCTCCTGGGGGGCGGCGGGGATCCTGCTCGCCTCGATGATCCTCGTCAGCTGGACCGAGGGCCGCGCGGTCCTGCACGAGCTGGTGATCGGAATTTTCCTGATGATCACCACGCCGGTGACGATGATGTTCCTTGGCCGTGCCGCGCTGCACCGCGACCGGATCGAGGGAACTCCCGGCATCCCCGGGGCCGTCGCGCGCTCGGATGTGCCGATCGGGCCGGTCTCGCCGCCCGAGGGAGAAGCCGCCTTTGCCGATCCTGCGGATGCGCCGGGCGAAGACTGAGGCCGAGGACTGTGGCTGCAGCTCACATCCGCCGGAAATGACAAAGGGCAGCCCCTGAACGGCTGCCCTTCTGCATTGTGATATGCGGACTCTGGATCATTGGAGATCCGGGACTGTCTGGCTCTGGCTTCGCGCTGCGGGTGGCGACTGGCTGCCTGCTGCGAAGCTTGCGGGATGGTTGGCTGCCTGGCTGGCCGGACCGCCAGAGGCGGTCTTTCGCGTGCAGGGAGGCGAGGAGTCCTGTCGGTCCGACTGGCTGGATGATCCTGGGGGCTGGCCTGGGTGGCTTTGGGCTGCCGGGCGCGCTGCCGTCATCTTGCTGGCGGGAATTCTGTCGAGAGCTGGCTGACCCTGGCGCTTTGGCTAACGGCTGGCTTGCTGTCGTTGAGAATCGTTCTAAACCGGAAAATCGCATCCGTCAAGAAAAAGCAAATGGATTCAAATAGTTGACTATTTTAGTGAGGCTTTACCCGTAAAGTGAAACACTCGGAAATCTGTAAAATCGGGCCGGCACCGCGGCCCTGCCCCGATACTGGCACCCCTCCGAAGAACCTGGGCCTGACAGCTAGGCAGACCAAGAAGCACCGGTTAAGGTGAGCCAGACAAAACCTGTTACACCTCCGTTACATCGTGGTTATGTCCCCGATACATACCGGCTCTAGGCAGGCGGCGTCAGACATTCAATCCTGCCCCGGCCAATCCCGGCCAGGACAGGTCAAGCGGAGATCATAACAGTGACCCTCATCAACCGCCGTTCATTTGTCCGGGGCGCTGCTGTCGCCTCGCTCGCCGCCCCCCTCGTGTCGCGTGGGGCGCTGGCGCAGGGCTCGTCGGGCTCGGTCAATATCTTTGCCTGGGCCGGCTATATTTCCGACGACCTGCTGGCCGCTTTTGAAAAGGCCACCGGCATCAAGCCGACCTACACGCCCTATGGCACCAATGACGAATTGCTGAACCAGATGCGCGCCTCGAATGGCACCGGCTATGACATCATCTGGCCGGCGGTCGACCGCGTGCCGAACTATGTTGAATTCGGCCTCCTGAAAGAAATCGACGATTCGAAGGTCGAATGGGACAAGTGCCTGCCCTCGGCTGCGAAATCCTCGGAAGTGCTGGGCGCCGTGGTTGACGGCAAGCGCTACCAGGTTCCGACCGACTGGGGCACCGAGGCGCTGGCCTTCGACAGGAACGATAACCCGCTGGAATATGGCACCGCCTCTTACGGCGACATCTGGAAACCGGAATCGGCTGGCAAGGCCACCGTACGCGGCCATTCCGGCCTCGTCGGCCTGGCGCTGTGGATGGAATCGGAAGGCAAACTGCCGCATCCCTTCCTCGACAGCTTCAAAGACGAAGCCATCATGAAGGCCAATTACGACGTCGTGCTGGCCGAAGCGATTGCCCGCAAGGGAAATATCATCCAGTTCTGGTCGAATGAGAATGAGGCCCAGGGCGCCTTCCGCACCAATGGCGCCAAGATCGGCCAGACCTGGGACAGCTCGGCTGCGACCCTTGCGAAAGAAGGCCTCCCGGTTGGCTTCATTGCCCCGAAAGAAGGTGCCCTTGCCTGGATGGAAGGGATCTCGATCCCGACCGGCGCGCAGAATGTCGATCAGGCCTATGCCTTCCTGAACTTCATGCTGTCGCCCGAGGCCGGCGCGCTTTACGCCAATCACACCTCGATCAACTCGACCGCCGTCGGCGCCGAGGCGCATCTGTCGGAAGCCTCGCGCACCTTCTTCACCGGCGCCTATCCGGGCGATGCGCTGGAGAAGCTGTGGTGGTGGCCGGTGCAGGAAAACTGGTTCGTTGCCCTGCGCAACGAATACCAGGACAAGTTCCTCTCGGCCTGATCTGACCTTTCACAAGACCCGCTGCGGCGCGCAACCTCGCGCCGCAGCCTTTCCATTGAGCAACTGGCGAGAGAACCCGCATGTCGCATTCGGTCGAACTGATCGACGTTGAACAGGCTTTTGGCGATGTGAAGGCGGTTCACCACTTCTCGGCCCATATTGCCGGGGGGGAATTCTTTTCGATCCTGGGCCCTTCGGGATGCGGCAAGACGACACTGTTGCGCCTGATCGCGGGCTTTACCGAGCCAACCGCGGGCCGCGTGCTGATCGGCGACAAGGATATGGCCGGCATTCCGGCAGACCGTCGCCCGACCGCGATGATCTTCCAGTCGCTCGCCTTGTTCCCGCTGATGCCGGTCTGGGAAAATATCGCTTTCGGGCTTGAGGCGCGCGGCGTGCCGAAAGCGCAGCGCCGCAAACGCGCGGAAGAATTGCTCGAGCTCATCGCACTTCCGGGCTATGGAACGCGCATGGTGCATGAGCTCTCCGGCGGTCAGCGCCAGCGGGTCGCCATCGCCCGCGCGCTGGCGGTAGAGCCGCAGGTCCTCTTGCTGGACGAGCCGCTTTCCGCGCTTGATCTGAAACTGCGCCAGCATATGCGGGCGGAACTGCGCGCCCTGCAAAAACGCACCGGCGTCACCTTCATCTATATCACCCATGACCAGTCCGAAGCGCTGGCCATGTCTGACCGCGTGGCGGTCATGAATGCAGGCGTGTTGCAACAGATTGCCACCCCGCAAGAGCTTTATGCCAATCCCGCCACGCCCTTCACGGCGCGGTTTGTCGGCGAAACCAATGGTATCATCGGCACGGTGCGCGGGCTTGAGGCTGGCCTCGCCACCCTTACCACCGCCGAGGGCCGTTTCACCGGCCGCGCCGGCGCCGGCCTTGAAGATGGCGAGCGCGCCAGCATCTTCATCCGCCCCGAAGCCATGGCGCTGAGCCGCATCGCGCTCCCCAACAGCCTGAGCGCCCGCGCCGTTTCGCTGGAATATGAGGGCGCGAGCGCCATGCTGCGCGCCGTCTCGGAACATGGCCAGGAATTGCTGGCCACCGTCCCGAACCGCCAGCTTGGCGAGGCACCGCAAGCCGGCGAACAGATCTGGCTGAGCTTCCAGCCCGAAGAGGCGCTGATCCTTTCCGAGAAGGGCGCCGCCGCATGACTGAAATGATCAAACGTTTCGGGCCGGGCCTTGGCGGGTTTTTCATCGCCCTGGTCGCGCTCTGGATCATCGGCATGGTGCTGGCGCCCAATCTGATGATGCTGAATTTCTCGCTGAAGCCGATGCTGTTTCCCAATGACATCGGCGGGCCGAAGGATGTCTATACGGTCGAGAATTACACCGCGCTGTTTGGCGACAGGGTCCATCGCGCGATCTTTCTGAAAACCGTCTGGGGCTCGGGCCTCGTCATGCTGGCGACGCTGGCGATCACCTATCCGCTGGCCTTCTGGATGGCCAAGGTCGCGACCATCCGCGGCGCACGCGCCATGCTGATTGCGCTGATCATTCCCTTCTGGATCAATGAGGTGCTGCGGACGCTGGCCTGGTTCATCATCCTTTCCTTCAACGGCCCGCTGAACGCTTTCCTTCTCTCGATCGGGTTGATCGACGCGCCGGTACGCTGGCAGGGTGACTTCGGCGTGCTGGCCGGAATGGTCTATGCCTATATCCTCTTCATGCTCTTCCCGATCTACAATTCGATCTCGACGCTGGAGACCGCACAGCTTGAAGCCGCGAAGAACCTCGGCGCCTCGACCTGGCGGATCCACCGGCGGATCGTGATCCCCCATGCCAAAGCCGGGATCGCGACAGGCTGCGTCTTCACCTTCATGCTGGCGGCCGGGTCTTATGTGGCACCTGCACTGCTCGGATCGCCCGGGAGCCGCTGGTTCACCGAGATCATCTACAACTGGTTCTTTGAGGGCGGAAACTGGAACCGGGGCGCGGCCTATGCGCTGGTGCTGCTGGTTCTGTGCATGGCGGTGGTGATGGTCACGCTGAAGATCTTCCGCGTCAATCTGGCGGATGTTGCGAAATGACGATGACCAGCCCCGTCACCGCCCGCCCCGCCGCCCGCCCTGTCAAGGCCCTCGACCGCCTGTCCCGCGCTTTGCCGAAACTGCTGTTCATCGCCTATCTGACACTGTTTCTGGCCTATCTCTTCCTGCCACTGATCATCATGTCGGCGGCAACCTTCAACACCTCGAAATTCCCGACGGTCACGCCCTGGCTTGGCACCACGATGGGCTGGTTTCAGGAGCTGTGGAACGACAAGGCAATGTGGAAGGCGCTGTGGCTTTCCCTCGGGATCGGCCTCGCGGTGGTTGCTTTCGCTTTGCCGGTCGGCACCGCCGCCGCTTTGTTCCTCACCAGCCTCGATGCACGTGCGAGGGGGATTTTCTACGCGGTCATGGTGTCGCCCCTGCTGACGCCCGGCGTGGCCATCGGGATCGCCACGCTGATCCTGTGGCGCCAGGCCGGGATCGGCGGCGGCACCTTCCTGATCGTGCTGGCCCAGGCGACCTTTATCACCGCCTATGTCATGCTGATGGTGGTCGCGCGGCTGCAAAGGTTCGACCGCGCCCAGGAAGAGGCAGCGCTTGGCCTTGGCGCGTCGAAATGGATGATCTTCCGCCGGGTTTTGCTGCCATTCCTGAAACCGGCGCTGATCGCGGCGGCGTTCATCGCCTTCCTGCAATCCTTCGAGAACTACAACACGACGCTGTTTGTCCGTGGCACCGACACGCCGCTGACCGTCTATATCGCGACCAAGGTCCGCACCGGGCTGACGCCTGCGGTTAACGCCCTTGCCCTGATCCTGATCGCACTGACCATTGTCACAGCCCTGGTGATGGAACTGAACCGCCGTCGCAAAGAAGGCGGGCGCAAAGAAGGCTAAGCCAGCGCGGCGGCAATGCGCTCTGCAAGCTGCCGCGCGACCTGCTCTTTGTGCATCCGGGGCCAGGTCTCGGCGCCCTGATCCGTGATCAGAACCACCGCGTTTTCCGTCCCGCCCATGATCCCAGTGGCGGGCGAGACATCATTCGCGACGATCCAGTCGCAGCCTTTCCTGAGCCGTTTCGCCGTCGCGTGTTCCACCACATCGGTGGTCTCGGCCGCAAAACCGACAACGAGGCGCGGACGCGGGCTGCCTTTGGACACCTCCGCCAGAATATCCTCATTCTCGGCAAAGTGCAGCGCGGGCAGGTTCCCGGTGCCATCCTTCTTGATCTTCTGCGCGCCCTGATTGGCCACGCGCCAGTCTGCGACTGCCGCCGCCATCACCGCCGCATCCGCCGGCAGCGCAGCCTTCACCGCACGCGCCATTTCGGCCGCCGTCTCGACCGCGACCACATCCACCCCCTGCGGCGGCGGCACAACTGCCGGGCCGGTGACAAAGGTCACCCTCGCCCCCAGATCCCGCAGCGCGCCCGCAATCGCCGTCCCCTGCGCGCCGGAGGACCGGTTCGCAATATAGCGCACCGGGTCAATCGGCTCATGCGTCGGGCCGGAGGTCACCAGCACATGTTTGCCGCGCAGGGGCTTTGGCCCGAAAGCGGCCTCGATCGCCGCAAGGATCACCGCAGGCTCTGCCAGCCGCCCGGCGCCGACCTCGCCGCAGGCCATCTCGCCCTGGTCCGGGCCAACCACCAGCACACCATCCTCTTGCAGGGTCGCAAGGTTGCGCTGCGTCGCCGGGTGGTGCCACATACGCACATTCATCGCCGGCGCGATCATGACCCGTTTGTCGGTCGCCAGAAGCAGGGTCGAGGCCAGGTCATCCGCCCGGCCCGTCGCCATCTTCGCCATAAGATCGGCGGTCGCGGGCACGACTACCAGCAGATCCGCCGCCCGCGACAGCTGGATATGGCCCATTTCGGCCTCATCCATCAGATCGAACAGTTCCTGGTAATGCCGCTCTCCGGCCAGCGCCGACAGCGACAGAGCTGTCACGAATTCCGCCCCGGCTTTCGTCAGGACCGGGGTCACCGAAGCGCCCGCCTTGCGCAGCAGCCGCACCAGTTCCAGCGCCTTATAGGCCGCGATGCCGCCACCCACGATCAGAAGAATGCGTTTACCGGCAAGCATGACTGGCCCTCCATTGCGAAAGGGAACTTAGGTTGCATGCGGCGGGAACTCAATCGTCACGCCGCTGGCACATCGCGGCGCCCGCGCTATAGTCGCGCCATGATCCTGCTCCCTCCCTTCACCCTGATCACCGGCGGTGCCCGTTCCGGGAAATCCGCCTGTGCCGAGCGCCTTGCCTTCGGGTCAGGGCTGAAGCGGCGCTATATTGCCACCGCCCAGGCCTTCGACACCGAGATGGCCGAGCGCATCCGCCAGCATCGCGAAGACCGTGGTCCGGACTGGGAGACTTTCGAGACCCCGTTCGACGCCGCCCCCGCCGTCGCCGCCGCGCCCGGGGGCAGTGTGACGCTGTTTGATTGCGCGACGCTCTGGCTGACCAATCATCTTCTGGCGGAAAACGACATTGAAAATGAGACCGAGGTGCTCCTGATCGCGCTGGCCGCCGCCCGCGGCCCGGTGATCATGGTCACGAATGAGGTCGGCCAGGGCATCGTTCCCGGCGATGCGCTGTCCAGGCGGTTTCGCGATGAACAGGGGCGGCTGAACCAGCGTCTGGCGCAGCAGGCCGGACTGGTCGTCGCGGTGATGTGCGGCCTGCCGCTGGCCCTGAAAGGAACACTCCCTGAGGTGGCGCGATGAGCCGCTTCTGGCTGGTGCGCCACGGCCCGACCCATGCGAAAGCGATGGTGGGCTGGACCGATATTCCCGCCGATCTGTCGGATCATGCGCAGATCGCGCGGCTGAACGCTTATCTGCCGGATGTCCCGGTGGTGTCCTCGGACCTGTCGCGTGCGATCTGCACCGCCGACTGTCTCGCGCCCCGCCTGCGCCTGGCCCATGACCCGGATCTGCGCGAGATCCATTTCGGCGCCTGGGAGATGAAGACCTATGCCGAAGCCGAAGTCTCCGACCCTGTCCTGATCCGCGCCTTCTGGGACCAGGCGGGTACCCCACGCGCGCCGGGCGGAGAGAGCTGGGACGATCTGACCGCCCGGATCGGAACCGCGCTGAACCGCCTGGCCGAACAGGCCGATGAGCTGATCATCGTCGCCCATTTCGGCGCGATCCTTGCAGCGGTGCAGCTGGCAGGCGGTCTCACCGCGGCTGAGGTGCTGTCGCATAAAATCGACAATCTCTCGGTGACTTCGATCGGGTTCCGCCCGGGCCAGCTGCATCAGATCAATCACATTCCGTGATGGATCCGGCCACAATTCAGCATTTCCCTTCCTGGCCACTGCCCGCCAGGCTGCGCGCCAAAGGAGACCCGGGATGAGTTACGATCTGGTGATCGGCGACCGCGCCTATTCCAGCTGGTCGCTGCGCGGCTGGCTGTTGTTTGATGCATTTGGAATTCCGGTGCGGCTGCACACGGCCCGGCTCTATTCCGACGAATTGCCGCGCCTGCTTGCCAGTTATGCGCCCTCGCGCACCGCACCGACCGCACGGATGCCCGAAGGCACCGTGGTCTCAGAAAGCCTCGCCATCGCCGAGGAACTGGCCAGCCGCCACCCGGAGGCCGGTCACTGGCCAAAGGATCCCGCCCATCGCGCCACGGCGCGAATGCTGGCCTCGGAAATGCATGCCGGTTTCGGCGCGCTGCGCGACTATTGCCCGATGAATCTGCGGGTGTCCTACCAGGACGCGCAACCGCCCGAGGCGGTGCTGAACGACCTCGCCCGGCTCGAGGTGATCTGGGATCACGCACGCCGGGTCTCTGGCGGGCGCGGCCCCTGGCTTTGCGGCGATTATTCGGCAGCAGATGTGTTTTTCGCGCCGGTTGCGGCCCGGATCGCGGGCTACAACCTGCCGGTCGGTGCGGCGGCCAGCGCCTATGTGAACGCGCATCTTGCGCATCCGTCATTCCGGCGCTGGCGCGCAATGGGGCTGGTGGATGGCGCGGATCAACAGGTTTACCGCCGCGACTGGCCGCGCCGCGACTGGCCCGGCCCGGTGCCGCTGCCCGCGAAAGCGGTCGCGGGAACCGAAGCCGAGAACGCGGCCTGCCCCTATTCCGGCAAGCCGGTGACACATGTTCTGGAACTGACCGGGCGCCGGCTCGGGTTTTGCAACGCGTTTTGCCGCGACAAGACCGCGGCCGATCCGGAAGCCTGGCCCGCCTTCATGGCACTGCTCCGGGGTGTTACGGTGTGACAGGCCTTACGGTGTGACAGGCCCCGCCGTGTCGGAAGGTGATTTCGTTAACCCTTCGCTAACCGGTCTTCGCGCAAGCTGAGCCCTTCGGGCAAGGGGAAGCGCGCATGATCGCCAGCGCCTATAGCGTGGCTTTTGAAGGGGTTGAGGCGCGGCTGGTCGAGGTGCAATGCGCGATCCAGGGCGGGGCCGCGGCTTTCATGCTTGTCGGCATGGCCGACAAGGCGGTAAGCGAATCGCGCGAAAGGGTGCGCAGCGCGCTGCAATCCCTGTCCATCGCGCTGCCGAACCGGCGCATCACCATCAACCTCGCGCCGGCGGATCTGCCGAAAGAGGGCAGCCATTTCGACCTGCCGATTGCGCTGGCGCTGCTGGCGGCCATCGACATCCTGCCCCGCGATGAGGTCGCGCGGGTCCTCGCCCTGGGCGAGCTGTCGCTGGATGGCCGCCTGCTGCCGGTCGTCGGCGCTCTGCCTGCGGCGCTTGCCGCTGCCGAAGAGGAATGCACCCTGCTCTGCCCCAGTGCCTCCGGTGCGGAAGCGGCCTGGGTTGGCGCGACTGAAGTCATCGCCGCTGCTTCACTGGCCGAGGTGGTACGCCATTTCACCGGTCAGGCGGTGCTGACGCCACCGCGCCCGGGAGAGATCCGGCCTGGCGCCGCCGGGCCTGACCTGCGTGAGGTCAGAGGCCAGGAACGCGCCAAACGCGCGCTTGAAATTGCGGCCGCCGGACGCCACCACCTTCTGATGACCGGCACGCCAGGATCAGGGAAAAGCATGCTCGCCGCGCGTCTCCCCGGGCTTTTGCCCGGGTTGAGCCCGGCCGAGGCACTGGAAACCTCGATGATCCATTCCCTCGCGGGGCTGCTGACCGGCGGCGGCATTTCGCGCAGCCGCCCATTTCGCACGCCGCATCACACTGCATCGATGGCGGCGATGTCAGGGGGCGGGCGTGGCGCGAAACCGGGCGAGATCAGTCTTGCGCATAATGGTGTCCTGTTTCTTGATGAATTGCCCGAGTTTTCCCGCCAGGTGCTGGAAGTGCTCCGCCAGCCGATCGAGACCGGGGAAGTGACCGTCGCCCGCGCAAATGCGCATATCCGCTATCCGAGCCGTTTCCAGCTGGTTGCCGCCGCCAATCCCTGCCGCTGTGGCTATCTGACCGACCCCTCCCGCGCCTGCGCAAGGGTGCCGGTCTGCGGGGCGGAATATCTGGGGCGGATCTCTGGCCCGCTGATGGACCGGATCGACCTGCGAATTGAAATTCCGCCGGTCGCGTTCACGGATCTTGACCTGCCGGCGAATGGCGAAAGCTCTGCCGTCGTCGCGGCCCGGGTGCAGGCCGCGCGCGATGTCCAGGCCGATCGGCTGGGGGCCGAGGGGCAGACCAATGCCGATCTCGCCGGCGAATCGCTTGAGCGCTTTGCCAGCCCCGATGCCGGGGGCCGCGCGCTGATCGGCCTGCTGGCCGACCGCATGGGATTGTCTGCGCGCGGCTATCACCGCCTGTTGCGGGTCGCCCGATCAATCGCGGATCTCGAGGGCAGCGACGCGCTGCGCCGCAACCATATTGCCGAAGCGGCCTCCTACCGGCTCTCGCCGGGCGCAATCGGATAGGGTCAGCCGGCGCGCTTCGCTTCGATCGCCTGCCAGATTTTCTCGGCGGCATTGGTGCCGTCAAACCGCTCCAGCTCCTGAATGCCGGTGGGCGAGGTCACGTTGATCTCGGTCAGCCAGTCACCGATCACGTCGATACCGACGAAGATCTGGCCATGTTCGCGCAGGGTCGGGCCGATACGGCGGCAGATCTCGAGATCGCGGTCGCTGAGCCCGATCTTTTCGGGCCGCCCGCCCACATGCATATTTGAACGCGTCTCACCCGCCTGCGGCACCCGGTTGATCGCACCAACCGGTTCACCATCGACCAGAATAACCCGCTTGTCGCCCTTGGCCACGGCGGGGAGGAATTTCTGTACGATCATCGGTTCACGCGACATCGAGGTAAAGAGCTCGTAAAGCGACGAAAGGTTGCGGTCATTCTCATCCAGCCGGAACACACCGGCGCCGCCATTGCCGTAAAGCGGCTTGAGAATGATGTCGCCATGCCGGGCCTTGAAGGCGCGAATCGTTTCAAGATCGCGGGCGATGGCTGTCGGAGGGGTGAGGTCGGGGAACCGCAGCACGAGCAGCTTTTCCGGGAAGTTCCGGACCCAGAACGGATCATTGACCACCAGCGTTTTTGTCCGGATCAGGTCGAGCAGATGGGTCGTGGTGATATACCCCATGTCGAATGGCGGATCCTGGCGCAGCCAGACGACATCGAAATCGGCGAGATCGACCTCGGTCTCCGCGCCGAAACTGACATGATTGCCCTTTTCGCGGCGCAGCTCGATCCATTGGCCACGCGCGAGGACCCGCCCTTCGACAAAGGCCAGCCGGTCGGGGGTGTAGAAAAACAGCCTGTGCCCGCGGATCTGGGCCTCCAGCGCAATGCGGAAAGTGGAATCGGCGTCGATATTGACCGATCCGATCGGGTCCATCTGAAGGGCGACCTTGAGTGCCATAACATGCTCCGGCTGTTCTGCCCCTTTGATGCCGCAAGGCGGCAGCCGATGCAAACCCGTCTGTGCCTTTTGCCAGGCTTTGGATCAGAGAAAAAAGGCAGCCTCTGCGATGTCGATGCGCCCCAGGCCATCAACCAGCGCCAGATCAAAACGCATATCCACAATTGTCATCGGATCGCGGCCGCCCAGGTGGATTTCCCGGAGATATTCCTCGGCACAGGCGCCAAGCCGGATCTGCTGCGCGTGCCCGAAATACCCGGCTGCGATATCATGACTGCGCGCGCTTTTGACTTCGACGATTGCGAGATCATCGCCTTTGCCGGCAATAATATCGATCTCGCCGGCTGCCCCACGCCAGCGCCTGGCGAGGATCTTATAGCCCTGCGCCTGATATTTGCGGGCAACCGCTTCTTCGGCCGCGAGGCCGGTCAGATGGCTGCACAATCCGCGTCTTCGCCGCGCAGAGGGAACGATATCATCCTGAACGAAATCAAGGGGCATGGCAGGTCCTGCGTCATTCCGGTTTCTGACTGCGCGCAAGGGCCATCTGATAGACCTCACGGCGCGGCACATTCAGAGTTTGCGCGACAAATGCTGCTGCTTCCTTAACGCGCATCGTTGCAAGGGCCTGATCCAGCGCCACGGCGATGGATTCCAGTCCGACCTGTTCGGGCGCGCCGCGATCGACAACCAGCACGATCTCGCCCTTTGGGTCCTGATCACCAAGACGTTCAAGCACTTCGGCCAGCGACCCACGCAGGATTTCTTCGTGTCTTTTGGTCAGCTCGCGGCACACAGCAACCGGTCGGTCCGGCCCGCAGATCGCGATCAGCTCCGCAAGCGTCTTACGGATCCGGCGGGGCGATTCGTACAGCACCAGGGTCGCGTCGCCGCGCGTGGCCCCGGTGAGAAACCGCTGCCTCTCGCCTGCGGCGACCGGCGGAAAGCCCGCGAAGAGGAAGCGGTCAGTCGGCAACCCGGCCACCGCCAAAGCGGCCAGCAGCGCCGAGGCCCCGGGGGCGGCCAGCACCTTCGCCCCCGCCTCCACCGCCGCCCGCGCCAGGCCAAAGCCCGGATCCGAGATCAGCGGTGTCCCCGCTTCCGAGGCATAGGCCACCGATTTGCCCTCGGCGAGAAGCCCGGTGATCCGTGATGCGATGCCTTTCTCGTTATGGTCATGCACCGCGATCAGCGGTCGTCCCTCCAGCGCGATGCCGTGGATCTCCATCAGGTGCCGGAGCGTCCTGGTATCCTCGGCCGCCAGCACATCGGCCCCGGCAAGGATATCCAATGCCCTGAGCGTGATGTCACGCGCCGCCCCGATCGGAGTGGCGACCATATGCAGACCAGGCTCGACCCGACCGGCGGAGGCCCGCCAGCGGGGAGAATTTTCCGAACTTCCCACCATCTCATTCCTCTGCGCGCGTTTACTTCGATCCCGGAAACAACTAACCTTCGCGCTGTCGTCGCGCCCTTGTTCAGGGCGGTTCCCGCGTGAGGAGACCTGATGTTGTCCGCATTCCCGATGGCCCGCAAGTCCCTGGGCCGGTTCCTTTTTGTCTTCTTCGCGCTCTTTGCTGCCGCCTGCGTTCCGCAAGGCGGTGGCGGCGGCACGCCCGGCAAATCCGACCGTTCAAAGCCGGTACAGGTGGCGCTGCTGGTGCCCGGCGGGTCCGGCCAGGCCAGTGACCAGATCCTCGCCAACAGCCTGACCAATGCCGCGCGCCTTGCTGCCGCCGATCTTTCGGGCGTGAAGATCGATCTTCGCATCTACCAGACCGGCGGCAACCCGTCGCAGGCTTCTGCCGCCGCGATCCAGGCCGTGGCCGAAGGCGCCGAAATCATCCTCGGCCCGGTCTTCGCGCAGGAGGCCAATGCCGCAGGCGTCGCCATGGCCGGCAAGGGGATCAATGTCCTCGCCTTCTCGAACAATGTCGATATCGCCGGCGGCAATGTCTTTGTGCTGGGCCCGACCTTCGACAATGCGGCCCGCCGCATGGCCTCTTACGCGGTCAGACAGGGCCGCAACCGCATCATGATCGTGCATGAGAAGAATAGCGCAGGCGAGGCCGGCAAGCGCGCCATCCAGCGCGGGGTCTCGGCCGCAGGCGGCACGGTCGTGGGCGTCGCCTCTTATGATTTCAGCCAGCAGGGCGTATCGGCTGCCGCACCGGGCATCGTCTCCACTGTGCGCGACACCGGGGCCTCGGCCCTGTTCCTGACCGCGGATACCGCAGGCGCGCTGCCGCTTTTGAGCCAGCTGCTGCTGGACAATGGCCTTGACCGCAATGCCGCGAAATTCCTTGGCCTGACCCGCTGGGATGTCCCGGCCCAGACCCTCGGTCTTCCGGGGATCCAGGGCGGCTGGTTCACCCTGCCCGACCCCAATCTCTATGCACAGTTCCAGAACCGCTACCAGGCCTCTTACGGCGCGGCACCGCATCCGATTGCCGGTCTCGCCTATGACGGGATCGCTGCCATCGGCGCGCTGGCGCGGCAGGGCAATGACCTGTCCGCAGGCTCGCTGACGCAGAATGCCGGTTTCGTGGGCGTTTCCGGCATCTTCCGGCTGCGCAGCAATGGCACCAATGAACGCGGCCTCGCCGTCGCCGAAATCCGCAACAATCAGGTGGTCGTGATTGACCCTGCGCCCCGCAGCTTCTCCGGCGCCGGGCTCTGATCCGGCCCCGCGCAAGCGGGCTGGACAGAGGGCCTCCAGGACCGGCCCAGAAACAACTGACAAGGCAGCCGGATTTGTTCCGGCTGCCATTGCGCTTTTGCTGCCCGAAGACGCGATCATCGACACAGAGGCCGTGACGGCGGCGATCCTCGCCGATCTTGCCCCCGGGCTTGACGGAAAGGCCTTGCGCGCCGTTGCGGTCGCGCATCTGGCTGCGGCAAAAACCCGCGCCAATGCCGCCCTGGCCGAGGCCTTCCGCGACCATCCGGCCGAGGCAAGGCCGCTGATCTCGGCCCAGGCCTGGCTGACGGATCAGCTGGTGATCATCGCCTTCACCATCGCGCAAAAGCTGCATCCGGTGGCGATCCCGACCGATGCCGAACGGCTCGCGATCCTCGCAGTCGGCGGCTATGGACGCGCCGAGATGGCGCCGCATTCCGATATCGACCTTCTGTTCCTGACCCCGATGAAAACCACGCCATGGGCGGAATGCGTGGTTGAATCGATGCTTTACATGCTCTGGGATCTGAAGCTGAAGGTCGGCCACGCGGTCCGCACCATCCGCGATTGCCTCCGCCTTGCGCGCGAAGACATCACGATCCGCACCGCCATGCTCGAGAAACGCTTCATCACCGGCGATGAAGCCCTGGCCGGGGATCTGGCCGAAAAGCTCTGGAATGAGGTCTTCCGCAAAACCGGGCCTGAATTCATCGAGGCGAAACTCGCGGAGCGGACCGAGCGCCACCGCCGCCAGGGCGGCCAGCGCTATGTGCTGGAGCCGAATGTCAAAGAGGGCAAGGGGGGGCTGCGCGACCTCCAGACCCTCTATTGGATCGGCAAATATCTGCACCGGGTGCCGAAAGCGGCGGGGCTGGTGAATGCCGGTCTCTTCACCCGCGAGGAATATGAGACCTTCCGCGCCGCCGAGGATTTCCTCTGGGTGGTGCGCAGCCATCTGCATTACATCACCGGGCGTCCGACCGATCAGCTGACCTTCGACCTCCAGCCCGAGGTGGCGTTGCGCATGGGCTATAAGGATGCCCGTGGCCGGCGCGCGGTCGAGATCTTCATGCAGGATTACTTCCGCCATGCCACCCGGGTCGGCGAGCTGACCCGCATCTTCCTGACCGGGCTCGAGGCACGGCACGCCAAACGCGAGGCCTCGCTGATGGGGCTGTTCAAGCTGACCAAACGCGTCCGTCCGGGCTATCGCCTGGTCCAGGGCCGGATCGACGTGGTGAACCCGGCAGAGTTCCTGAAAGATAAACTGAATCTGTTGCGCGTTTTTGAGGAAGGGCTGCGGACCGGCTATCTGCTGCACCCGAATGTCATGCGTCTGGTCACCGCGAATCTCGCGCTGATCGATGACGAGATGCGCGAAGACCCCGAAGCGGCGCGGATCTTCCTTGATCTGCTGCTGAAACATGGCAACCCGGAACGCTCGCTCCGGCGGATGAACGAGCTGGGCGTGCTGGCCGCGTTCATCCCCGAATTCGAGCCCATCGTCGCGATGATGCAATTCAACGTCTACCATTCCTACACGGTGGATGAACACACGATCCAATGCATCTCGACCCTGGCGCAGATCGAACGCGAAGAGCTGATCGAAGAGCTGCCGCTGTCATCGGAAATCCTCAAGACCGGCGTGAGCCGCAAGGTGCTTTATGTCGCGCTTTTGCTGCATGATATCGGCAAGGGCCGACCCGAGGACCATTCGATCCTTGGCGCCCAGATCGCCCGGCGGGTGACGCCGCGTCTTGGGCTGAATGATGAAGAATGCGAGACAGTCGAATGGCTGGTGCGCTGGCATCTTCTGATGTCCGACATGGCGCAGAAACGCGATATCGGGGATCCGCGCACGGTCAGGGATTTTGCCAAAGCGGTAAAGACCCGCAAACGCCTTGACCTGCTGACGGTGCTGACGGTCTGCGATATCCGGGGCGTCGGGCCGAACACCTGGAACAACTGGAAAGCGATGCTGCTGCGTCAGCTCCACCAGGTCACTGCCGAGGCGCTGGAGGCGGGGCTGGAAACCGTCAACCGCGAGAACCGCGCCGATGAGGCGAAGCGGGCCCTGCGCGAGGCCCTGCCCGACTGGGACGCCAAAGACCTGCGTACCGAGACGCAACGCCATTATCCGCAATACTGGCAGGGGCTTGAAACCTCGACCCAGGCCGTTTTCGCGCGGCTGCTGCTCGGGATCGGCGATGACGAGATCCGGATCGATCTGGAGCCGGATCTCTCGCGCGATGCCACCCGCGCCTGTTTCGCGCTGGCCGATCACCCCGGTATCTTCTCGCGCCTCGCAGGCGCGCTGGCGCTGGTGGGCGCCAATGTGGTCGATGCCCGCACCTATACGTCGAAAGACGGCTATGCCACGGCAGTGTTCTGGGTTCAGGATGCCGAGGGCCACCCCTATGAGATTTCCCGCCTGCCCCGGCTGCGTGGCATGATCGAAAAGACGCTGCGTGGCCAGGTCGTGGCGCGCGAGGCCCTGAAGGACCGCGACAAGGTGAAACGGCGCGAGCGTGAATTCCGCTTTCCGACCCATATCACCATCGATAACGAAGGCTCGGATATCTACACGATCATCGAGGTCGATACCCGCGACCGCCCGGGTCTGCTTTATGACCTGACCCGGACGCTGGCGAATAACAACATCTCGATCGTTTCGGCGGTGATCGCGACTTACGGCGCCCAGGTGGTCGACACATTCTATGTGAAAGACACGTTCGGGCTGAAACTGCACGAAAAACGGCGCCAGGAAGCGCTGGAAAAAAAGCTGCGCCAGGCGATAAGCGATGGTGCAGAACGGGCGCAGGCCCAGGGCTGAACAACACAGATCGCAGGCGCGAGGAGCAGATCCCGAAATGAAACCGATCCGGCTGGTGGCGGGCTTCCTCACCGTAGGCTTCTGGACGCTGATTTCACGCGTCGCGGGCCTCGTGCGAGATATGTTCATGGCGGCCTATCTGGGGGACGGGCCGGTCAGCCAGGCGCTGGTCGCGGCGCAATCCTTGCCAAACATGTTCCGCCGGTTGTTCGCCGAGGGCGCCTTCAACATGGCCTTTGTGCCGATGTATGCCAAAAAGCTGGAGGCGGGCGAGGATGCCAATGGCTTTGCCCGCGACGCGTTCTGGACAATGGCGGCCTTTCTCGCGGTCTTTTCGGCGGTCTGTATCGTGGCGATGCCGGTGCTGGTCTGGATCCTCGCGGCCGGGTTCGAGGTGGATACCCGCTTTGATCTGGCGATCACCTATGGCCGGATTGCATTTCCCTATATTCTTTTCATCTCGCTGACCGCGCTTTTGTCTGGCGTGCTGAATTCGATGGGGCGGTTCCTCGCAACCTCGGCTGTTACCGCGCTTTTGTCGCTGACGATGATCGCGGGCATGCTGCTTGCGCGCCGGTTCGGCTGGGATATGGGCGTCACGCTGGCCTGGGCGATCTCGATCTCGGGCGTGTTGCAGCTTGTGGCCGTGTGGCTGGCGCTGAAGCGGCTCGGGTTTTCGCTGCCGTTCCAGCTCCCGAAATGGACGCCCGAGCTGAAACGCCTTGCCATCATCGCCGCCCCGGCGGCACTGGCGGGGGGCGTGGTTCAGGTCAATCTGGTCGTTGGCCGCCGGGTTGCGAGCTATACCGATGGCGCCATGACCTGGCTTTACAATGCCGACCGGCTTTACCAGCTGCCGCTGGGCGTGGTGGGGATCGCGATTGGCGTCGTCTTGCTGCCGGAACTGGCGCGGCGGCTGCGGGCCTCGGATGCCGAGGGCGCGCGGTTCAGTTTCTCGCGCGGGGCGGAATTTGCGCTTTTGCTGACCCTGCCCGCCGCTGTGGCGCTGATCGTGATCGCGCGGCCCATCATCGGCGTGATTTTCGAGCGTGGCGCCTATAGCGCCCATGCCGCCGACAATACCGCGCTGGCGCTGGCGATCTACGGCGCGGGCCTGCCGGCCTTCGTGTTGCACAAGGTCCTGCAACCGCAGTTTTACGCCCGCCATGACACGAGGCGCCCGTTCAATTATGCCGTGGTCGCGATGGTGGTGAACCTGGTTGTCGCGGTCGCGCTGATGCCGCTGATCGGCTTTCTCGCGGCGGCGATTGCGACCACGGTTTCGGCCTGGATCATGGTGGTCCAGCTCTGGCTTGGCTCGCGCAGCATGGGGATTTCGGCCACGATGGATGACCGGTTCCGCAAGCGGCTGCCCCGGATCATCCTGTCTTCGCTGCTGATGGGTGCGGTTCTGCTTGGGCTGGTCTGGGTCCTGGGTGATGCCGTGACCGAAAAAGGCACCCGGACGCCGTTGCTTCTGGTCCTGGTTCTGGCGGGGATGGCGAGCTATTTCCTTGCCGCGACGCTCACCGGCGCCATGAACCTCGCCGATCTGAAATCCTCACTCAGACGCGGCAAGCGGGCGTAAATCTCAGCGCGCCGCCATGGCGCGCTGATTGATCAGAAGCGATGAGATCACCACCACAACCCCGGCGATTTGCAGCGCCGTGGGCATGATCTGCAACAGGGCCGCATCCAGCACCAGCGCCGTTACCGGCGTCAAGAGGATCAGCGGCATGATCGCGACCGCCCCCACCGCCTCGATCCCCCGGAACCACAACAGGAACGGGATCCCGGTCAGCACGATGGCAAGGATCACAAAGGCCACGATGTTCAGCCCGGTCAGCGGCCCCTGGAAATCGCCGATCAAAAGCGCGACCAGCGTCAGCTCGATACCGCCGATCAGCAATTGCCAGGCCGTGAAAGAAGTGATGCTGATCCCCGGGCTGCCCCAGCGGCTGAGCAGCACGCCCCCGAGCGAGATCGACAGCACACAGCCCAGCATCGCCGCAACCCCGATCCCGTCAATCGCCGCACCGTCCTTCAGCACAACCATCGCCACGCCCACAAGGCCCAGCAGCACCGCGAAGAATTGCAGCCCTGTCGGCCGGCGGCGCAGGATCGCCCAGGCCATCAACAGCACGAGGACCGGGCCAAGCGCCTGAAACACCGCCGCGACCCCGCCCTGGAGCCGCATCGCCCCGATGAAAAACAGCCCGAAGAAGAACCCGACATTCAGCGTCCCGAGCACGATCATCCGGCCCCACCAGCCCGCCTTAGGCAATTCGCGGCTCAGTAGAAACAGGAAACCGGCCCCCCCCACCGCCCGCACCGCGCCGGCCATTTCCGGATGCGGCGGCAGCCAGCGCCCGGCCAGCATATAGGTGAAGCCCCAGAGAATGGTGCAGATGGCGGCTCCGGTTTTTGGTCCGATCATGGGTCTTTCCTGCAGTGCCTGGGATCGGCCCCTCTGTCATCCATCTCCGGCACAGGCGCAACCAACCGGCGCGCGCAGCCGGGACAGCCCATGCGCACCAACCGAGTTCAGCGATTACGCAGCCGCGCGCGGACCCGACCCCAGCCGCCGGGGCTGACAAGGAAGGACAGCGCGAAACCGGCGGCGAAACCGGCCACTTCGGCGATCCATTCAAAGCCGCCGCCGAACAGCACGCCGAACAAAAGCTGCACAAACAGAAGCATCCCGATCAGCGTGAAGGCGCGATAGCCATTCGAGCCGGTCCCGATCAGCTGCACCCACAAAAGGAAGGTAAAGGCCCCGATCAGCCCGTAAACCCCGGAATAGGCCCCGATCAGCGGGTAATTTTCATAGGGCACCAGCGCGATAAAGGCGAAGGCCCCGACCCAGCTTGCCCCGTAAAACACGCCCAGGACAGCCCACCAGCGGAAGACCTCGCCGACCATCTTGCCAAGCGCCAGCAACAGGACCACCGCAAACAGCGCGCTGGTCGTGGTCTGATGCACGAAGGGAAAGGCCGCAAAGCGCAGAGCCAGCTCATCCCAGACCCGGTTGGCCCAGAAATACTCAACGACATTGCGCGCCACCGCGTAATCCATCAGGGCGCTCTGGCGCCAGCCGATGCCCCCCGGCCCCCCGATCACCCCGGCCTCGGCGAGACCCAGCACGATCTCGGCCGCGATCATCGGAAGCGCCAGCACCCAGACGACCCAGGGCAGCTGGTTGATCGGGCTGGCATTCGGATCGGTATCATACATGCGGCACGCATCCCCTTCGGGCGCGATGTTGACGCCCCTCCTGCGAAGCCTTACGCCGTGCAGGTCAGTTTTTCCAGACGGAGAGCATCATGTCCTCGCAAGAGACCCCGGGTCAGGGCGGCTCCAATCCAGGTTTCACGCCGCGGATCTTTTCCGGCATCCAGCCCTCGGGCGGTATGACGCTGGGGAATTACCTCGGCGCGCTGAAGCGGTTTGCCGAAAAGCAGGATGAGGGGATCGAGACGATCTATTGCGTCGTCGATCTGCATGCGATCACCGTCTGGCAGGATCCCGAAAAGCTGCGCCACCAGACGCGCGAGATCACGGCGGCCTATCTGGCCAGCGGCATCGACCCGGCGCGCTCGATCATCTTCAACCAGAGCCAGGTGACGGGACATGCCGAGCTGGCCTGGATCTTCAACTGCGTCGCCCGCATCGGCTGGATGTACCGGATGACGCAGTTCAAGGATAAGACCGCTGGCAAGAATGCCGAAAATTCCAGCCTTGGCCTCCTGGCCTATCCGTCGCTGATGGCGGCGGATATCCTGCTCTATCACACGACCGGCGTGCCGGTGGGCGAAGATCAGAAACAGCATCTCGAACTGACCCGCGACATTGCCGCGAAGTTCAACCATGATTACGGCGTCAACTTCTTCCCGATCACCGAACCGCTGATCGAGGGCACCGCCACCCGGGTGATGTCCTTGCGCGACGGCACGAAGAAAATGTCGAAATCCGACCCGTCAGATGCCAGCCGCATCAACCTCACCGATGATGCCGACACGATCGCGAAGAAGATCCGCAAGGCGACCACCGATCCGAACCCGCTGCCCGAGACCGTTGAGGGCCTGAAGGACCGGCCCGAGGCGAAGAACCTCGTGAATATCTACGCAGCCCTGGCCGGGGTCAGCGCCGAAGCGGTGATCCAGGAATTCGCCGGGGCGCAATTTGGCACCTTCAAGCCGCGCCTCGCCGATCTTGCGGTGGCAAAGCTTTCACCGATCACCGAGGCAATGAACCGCTACATGCAGGACCCGGCCGGGATCGACCGCATCCTTGGCGAAGGCGCTGACCGCGCCGATGCCATTGCCAGCCCGATCCTTGCCAGGACGAAAGAGATTGTCGGCATGATTGGCTCTCGCGGCAGGTGACTGGCCGCAGGGCCACATTGTCACAAGCCTGAATCGAGGCGCTGGCAGGATCCGAGTCGCTTCGGGAGGTCCTGTCCCCCCTTTGCCGGTGTGGCATCCCCTGCCCCTCCGGCCCCACCCGATGACCTGGCCCCCGTGCAGTCTGCGCGGGGGTCATTTTCTGCCCGCGGGCGCCTTTGCCATTTACACCGCGCCCGCCGGTCACCATGATAAGGGCGTTGTAACAACACGCCGCGCCTCAGCGGCTATCTCCCATGAAAATGACAGGTTTTGACCGGCTGGCAGGCGAAGTCTGTGCCAAATACGGTTTTTGCGGCTCTGGCCATACCGGGGTCTTCGTGCATTTCACAGATTTCCTTCCGCAATCAGGCCCGGTCACAGCCGAAGACTTCACCGACTGGCTTCTGATCGCCGACGGTTACGATCCGGAAAGGCAGGCAGAGGTCTTTGAGCAGTTCAGAGCCATCTTTCGCCCCATCTTCACAAAGCATATGGGCGCAGACTGTGTGGATGCCAGCTTGCTTTATTATTCTCCAGCCAACAGCAACGGCTCCTTTCATCCACGCCGCTGGGCCAAAACGCAGCCCGGGCCGGAAAGCTGACCCGGATTGCAGTTTGCCCCGCCCGGATCGCAATTTCCTGTGGAAAGCCCGGTTTTCCACAGGATCCTCCACAACAAACTGCTTTACATGATTCGCGGAACGAATCAGGATAAATCAATATCTGGTGGGGGCTGTGGATAAATCCGCATAACCTTGCAGGTTCCCCAGCTTCTGGTGGTTATCCACAGGGCAGAAGCGTCATGATGAGGCCGGGCATGTCACTTTCCGAAGATTATCTGCTCTCGGATGAGATCCATCCCATCGACATCGTCGAGACGCTGGCCGCCAGCAATGCCTGGGAATTCGACCGTGTCACCGATGACCAGATCGCCATGGCGGTCGAGGGCCTGTGGCGCACCTATTCGCTGACCCTCGCCTGGTCCGATCAGGACGAGACCCTGCGCCTGATCTGCACCTTCGAGATGGAGCCCCCCGAGGGCCGCATGGCCGAGCTTTACGAGCTGATCAACCGTTGCAATGACACGGTCTGGACCGGCGGTTTCACCTGGTGGGATGATCAAAGGCTGATGGTCTGGCGCTATGGCCTCTGCCTTGCCGGCGGCCAGATGGCCGGGCCGGAACAGATCGACAAACTGATTTCCTCGGCGGTGCTGGCGGCCGAGCGCTTTTACCCCGCCTTCCAGCTGACCCTTTGGGGGGGCCGCGCGCCGGTCGATGCGATGAAAGTCGCCATTGCAGAGGCTTACGGCCGCGCCTAACCTCGCCGCCCAAACGGGCGGAAAGGCAGGACCATGTCAGCTGATATCAAAATCGAACACGGGCTTTTGCTGCTTGGCTGCGGCAAAATGGGGTCGGCGCTGCTGAAGGGCTGGCTGGATTTCGGCGTGCCGGCGGCATCCGTCTGGGTGATCGAGCCGCATCCCTCGGACTGGCTGAAAGCGACCGGGGTACATCTGAACAAAGGCGTGCCGGACCGCGCGGAAATCGCCATACTCGCTGTGAAGCCCCAGATGATGGGTGCCGCGCTGCCGGGGCTGACCGCGCTTGGGAATGGCGAAACGCTGTTCATCTCAATCGCCGCCGGGACGACGATTGCCACGCTGGAACAGATACTTGGGTCGAGGACACCGATCGTCCGCGTGATGCCGAATACCCCCGCGATGGTTGGGCGTGGCATTTCGGGCCTTGTCGGCAATGCCCATGCCTCTGCCGCGCAGATCGCGCAATCACGGCTGTTGATGCAGGCCGTGGGCGAGGTGGTCGAGCTGGAGACCGAGGCCCAGATCGATGCAGTGACCGCTGTGTCCGGCTCGGGCCCGGCCTATGTCTTCCATCTGATCGAGGCGCTGGCTGCCGCCGGTGAGGCCGAGGGCCTTTCCCCCGGGATCGCGATGAAACTGGCGCGGGCGACCGTCACCGGCTCGGGCGAGCTGGCCTATCGGTCCGTGGACAGCGCCGAACAGCTGCGGATCAATGTAACCTCGCCCGGCGGCACCACCGCCGCCGCCCTCGCGGTGCTGATGGAGCCTGAGACCGGCTTCCCGGCGCTTCTGAGGCGGGCGGTGAAAGCCGCGGCGGACCGGGGCCGGGAATTGGGCAAGTGAGCACGGAAATGACAGATCAGATCAGCTATGACGACTTCGCGAAGGTGGATATCCGGGTGGGCCGGATCATCGAGGCCGAGCCCTTCCCCGAGGCCCGCAAACCCGCTTTCAAGCTGCGGATCGATTTTGGGCCTGACATTGGCGTGAAACGCTCCTCGGCCCAGATCACCAGACATTACACGATTGAAGAGCTGATCGGTCGCCAGGTTCTGGCGGTGGTGAACTTCCCGCCGCGCCAGATCGGGCCGGTGCGCTCCGAGGTGCTGGTGCTGGGTGTGCCGGATGAGGCGGGCGAGGTTGTGCTGCTGAGCCCCGGCCATGATGTGCCGCTGGCCGGAAAAATGTTCTGACAAAGCGCTTGCCCCTCTAGTGACTAGAGGAATTAAAACCGATTCGATGATAAAAGGCCGCTGCCGGTTTCCGCCGGGCCAGTTTCCGCCGGACCAGCGGCCGGAGGATCGGTGATGCAAGAGACGAACAGACGTGAATGGCAGGTGGGGGGCATGGATTGTGCCTCCTGCACGGTGAAGGTGACGAAGGCGGTCGAAAAGCTGCCCGGCGTCGGCGATGTCCGCGTTGCGCTGATGAGCGAGCGGCTCTCGGCAACGCTGAGCGAGGGTGGTGCCAGCCCCGAAGAGGTCGAAGCGGTTGTGCGCCGGCTTGGCTATGAGATCAGCGCCGGCAGGGGTCGCCCGGCGGCGGTGCGGCGTGATCACGCGGATCATGACCACGATCACGGCGGGGCGGGAGAAGATCCCGGTCATGGCGCTCCAGATCATGGCGCCCCGGGACATGTTCATTCGCATGACAATCCGGCAGATCGCGGCAAGGCCTGGTATGCGACGACCAAAGGGCGACTGGTGATTTTCACCGGCATCCTGCTGGCGCTGGCCTGGATTTTCGAGCTGCTGACCAGTGCCGAATATGGCTATTGGGCCTTCCTCGCCGCCTGTGTGATCGGCGTCGCCCCGGTCGCGAAACGCGCTTTCGAAGCGTTGCGGATGGGTCAGCCCTTCACGATTGAAAGCCTGATGACCATTGCCGCCATCGGCGCGCTGTTCATCGGCGCGGCGGAAGAGGCGGCACTGGTTGTCTTTCTCTTCGCAGTGGGCGAGGTGCTTGAAGGCGTTGCCGCCAACAAGGCGCGTGACGGCATCCGCGCGCTGGCGAACCTCGTGCCGAAGACTGCATTGCTGGAAGAGGGCGGCACGACGCGGGAGGTCCCGGTCTCGGCGCTTGCCATCGGGCAGACGGTCCTCGTGCGCCCCGGCGACCGCATCCCGGCAGATGGCACGATCCTTGAAGGGTCCAGCGGCATTGATGAAAGCCCTGTCACCGGCGAGAGCATTCCTGTCAGCAAAGGCCCCGAAGACGCGGTTTTCGCAGGCTCGATCAATACCGAAGCCGTGCTGCGCATCTCCGTCAGCCGCGAGGCCTCGGACAATACCATCGCCCGCATCATCCGCCTCGTCGAAGAGGCGGAAGAGGCACGCGCCCCGACCGAACGCTTCATCGACCGCTTCTCGCGGCTTTACATGCCGGCCATTGTCGGAATCTCAGTGCTGGTGATCCTGATACCACCGCTTGCGGGCGGCGGTGACTGGGATACCTGGATCTATCGCGGCCTTGCGCTTTTGCTGATCGGCTGCCCCTGCGCGCTGGTGATCTCGGTGCCCGCCTCCATCGCCTCGGCACTCTCGGCCGGCGCGAAAAAGGGTCTGCTGCTGAAAGGCGGCGCGGTGATCGAAGCCGCCGCCACCACGCGCCGCATCGCCTTTGACAAGACCGGCACGCTGACGCATGGCAAGCCCGTCGTGACCGATCTGGTGGCAGCGCCGGGGGCGACCGAGGCCGAACTTCTCGCGGTTGCAGGCGCAGTCGAGACCGGGTCGTCGCA
The DNA here is from genome assembly GCF_016405985.1 of Paracoccus sp. IB05. Taxonomy (GTDB): domain Bacteria; phylum Pseudomonadota; class Alphaproteobacteria; order Rhodobacterales; family Rhodobacteraceae; genus Pseudogemmobacter. The sequence goes on along the minus strand of NZ_JAEFCF010000023.1, from coordinate 26,218 downwards.
CCCGCTGGCCCGGGCGGTGCTGGACCGTGTCGCAGCCGCTGGCATCACCGCCCTGCGCGCACGCGAAGCCCGGGCGATCATCGGCAAGGGCGTCGAGGCGCTGGTCGCAACGCCCGGGGGCGAGGTCAGGGCCTGGGTCTCATCCCCGCACCACGCGCATGCGACCGGCGGCATTGACGCCGCCCTGAACACCCGCGCCGGCACGCTGGAATCCGAAGGCAAGACGGTGGTTGCGGTCTATGATGAGACGAAGGCCCTCGGCCTGATCGCCATGCGCGACGAGCCCCGCAGCGACGCTGCCGATGCGATGCGGCAATTGCAGGCGATGGGGATCGGCGCGACCATCCTCACCGGCGACAATCCCCGCACCGCTGCCGCCATCGCCGGCGGCCTCGGGATGGAGTTCCGCGCCCAGATGATGCCCGAAGACAAGCTTGCGGTGATCCGCGAGATGGGGGCGGAAGGCGGCGTCATGATGATCGGCGACGGCATCAATGACGCACCGGCACTGAAACAGGCGGGCGTGGGGGTGGCAATGGGCTCGGGCACCGATGTTGCGCTGGAGACGGCGGATGCCGCGATCCTGCGCGACCGGGTCTCGGATGTGCCGGCGCTGATCCGGCTGTCGCGCGCGACCATGGCGAATATCCGGCAAAACATCACCCTGGCCCTGGGGCTGAAGGCGGTGTTCCTGGTGACCTCGGTGCTGGGGATCACCGGGCTCTGGATCGCCATTCTCGCCGATACCGGCGCGACCGTGCTGGTGACGCTGAACGCGCTGCGGCTCCTGGCCTATGATCCGGGGCGCGAGGGCTGAGATGGCAGCGCTCGCAACCCTCGCCGCCTGTCTGGCGCTGTCCTTCCCCGGGTCAGCCCGTGCACCACGGAAGGCGGGGCAACCGGCCTGGCGTTTCGCCCCTGCGGAAGGCCAGGTGAAACGCGCAACCCCTGGGGGCACAGGCTGGCCTTCGCCCTGGCGCTGACGGGCCCACCACCCCTCGCCAGGCTTGCCGCATTCCGCGCCAGCGTCTTCCTCCTGCTCATCCCCCTGGCGCGGCCCGGGTCGTCTGCAGCGCGACGCGGGGGGTCCGGGGGGTCTTACCCCCCGGCCTTGCCAGAGAAATCCCCTTCACCCGCGTGCAAGCCGCGCCAGCCAGGCCCGTCCCAGGCGCGCGGTTCCTGCGGCGAAATGCGGCGCCATGGCCTGGGGCTCCGGCGCCTCGCTATGACTGCCGATCCAGGCCAGAAGCGCCATCCGCCGCAGCATGACAAATGTGTCGATCTCGCGCTCCTCCTCCTCGGGCAAGGGCGTTATGTCGCGATACCCCTCCACCCAGGCCGCGCGCAAAGCCGGAACCTGCGGGTGATCCTCCATAAAGCTCACCGCCGCCGCAAAGTCGTAAAGATACCAGCCGAGCCCGGAATCGTCGAAATCAATCAAGACGGTACGTGACCCGTCGATCAGCAGATTGGTCAGCCGCATATCGCCATGGATCAGCCCATAGCGCGCCGGCCCCTTGCCCCAGGCCGCCAGACGCTGGCAGACCATCTGCTCTGCCTCCTCCAGCACTTCGCGGATCTCAGGCGTGACATTCGGGCCGGCACGCCAGTCGCCCCAGGTGGCGCCCTCGCCGAACACCGCCGCCTCATCCCAGACCAGCCGCTCCAGCGGTTCCGCCGATTGCCAGCCCCGCGCATGGATATGGGTCCGGGCCGCAATCGCCCCCAGGCTGCGAAACGGCGCCACCAGATCATCATCCGGCCCCGGCTGCCGGCCCGGCGCGAATTCGAACATCACCATGTAGCGCCCGCCCGACTCGCCCGGCGCAGATCCCGGCACCAGCGCCTCCTGCACCAGCGCGCCATTCACCCCGGCGATCACGGCAGGCGTATCGATCCCGGCATCGCGCGCCAGCGCCTGGCTCCAGGCCAGTTCCTGGCCGATGCCGGTCCGCGTGTGATAGCCCGGCCGATTCACCCGCAGCACCGCACGAAACGCCCCCGCCTCCACCAGCCAGGTCAGGTTTTCGGCGATGTTCAGGAGGCTCACTTCTGCGCCCGCCGGCACCGGCCAGAGCGGCAAAGCCGCTTCCACCATCTGGCGGATCACCACCAGCTCGTCTTCCAGCGCCATATCGGTCTTGGCCAAAACCCGGATCCCCCTGCGCGGTCCTGCCGTCTCATGCGGCTTTCACGGATCACAGGTTTCGCCGCAGGGGCAGCGCTCTTCAAGCGTGAATCCTGAGGACCGCGTGGTTTTTCACCCCGCGCCCCGCCTTACCCCGCGCCCCGCCTTCCCCCGCGCGTATCGCCTTACCCCGCCTTGCGCGCTTCCGGGCCGCAATCGCCGCCCTCGCCCAGCCGGCACATCGCCTCATGCTGGCTGAGAAAGACCTCCCCGCTCAGACCGGCGAGGAAATCGCTGCGCCGGAGCCGGTCCATCACCGGCCCCTTCACCTCGGAGAGATGAAACCGGATCCCGGCATCCATCAGACGGCGGTTGATATCGGCCAGGCTCTCCAGCGCGCTGGCGTCGATATCATTCACCGCCGGGCACATCAGCACGATATGTTTCAGCCCCGGCGAGCAGGCGGCCAGCGCTTCTATCTTCTCTTCGAGAAAACGCGCATTGCCGAACCAGAGGCTCTCATCAACCCGCAATGACAGGACCCTGGGGGTGGTAATCACCTGATGACGGCTGATATTGCGGTAATGTTCGGTCCCCGGCACCTGGCCCACCACGGCCGAATGCGGATGGCTTGCGCGCCACAATACCAGCAGGATCGAGAGCACGACCCCGGCCGAGATCCCCGCCTCGACCCCAAAGCCCAGCGTCATCAGGATCGTTGCCAGCATCGCCGCGAAATCATGGCGCGACCAGGCCCAGACCCGTGCCAGCGCCGGCAGATCCACCAGCGACAGCACCGCCACGATGATCGTCGCCGCGAGTGTCGCCTGCGGCAGCGCGGCCAGCAGCGGCGCCAGATACAGCGCCGCCAGTGCAATTCCGATGGCGGTAAAGGCCCCCGCCGCCGGGGTCCGCGCGCCCGCGTCGAAATTCACCACCGAACGCGCAAAACCACCGGTCACCGGAAAGGCGCCGCTCATCCCTGCCGCAAGATTGGCGGCGCCAAGGCCCAGAAGCTCCTGATCCGGCCCGATCCGCTCGCGCCGCTTGGCAGCAAGTGTGCGCGCGACCGAGACCGATTCCACGAAGCCCACAATCGAGATCAGGAAGGCCGCCGGTGCCAGCGCAAAGATCAGCGCCATATCCGCCGCGGGCAGCCCCGGAACCGGCAGCCCTGCCGGCACCTGGCCCACCAGCGCCACACCTTTCGCCCCCAGATCAAAGCTTTTCGACAGGGCAATCGTCACAAAGATCGCCATGACCGGCGCCGCCCGGGCGATCACCGTCGCCATGGTCATGCCCAGGCCCAGCCGGATCAGCAAAGGCTTCAGCCGGCTCCGCGCGAACCACAGAAAGACCAGCACGCCGACCCCGATACCGGCAGTGGCGGGGTGCACGCCCTGCGGCTCAGACAGCCGCGAGACCACCGCCGGCAGGGTCGAGCCGCCGCCGCCCATGCCCAGAAGATAGCCAAGCTGCCCCGCCGCGATCAGCAGGCCCGAGGCGGTGATGAAGCCCGAAATCACCGGATGGCTGAGGAAATTCGCCACAAACCCCAGCCGCAACAGCCCCATCAGGACCAGCATCGCTCCGGACATCAGCGCCAGCACCATCGCCGCCGTCATCGCATCCGCCAGGCCCGCTGAAACCACCGGCGCCACCGCCGAGGCCGTCATCAGCGACACCACCGCCACCGGGCCCACCGCCAGCACCCGGCTGGTTCCGAACAGCGCATAGGCCATCAGCGGCAGGATCGAGGCATAGAGCCCGGCCTCGGGCGGCAGTGCCGCCAGCATCGCATAGGCAAGGCTTTGCGGGATCAGCATGATCGTAACGATCACCGCCGCCAGCAGATCCGCGCCGAACGTCGCGCGGTCATAGCGGCTCCCCCAGTCGAGGATCGGCAGCCAGTGGCGCAATTGCTTCATTCCCTGCTCCCGATCTTATCCGCGATCCGGCCCTGTATCCGGTGCGCGATGAGGATGCCCGCACTCATGGCAATCAGAAAAACCAGCGGCTCGGGGCGCAAGAGGCCGAGCGCCGGGATCGCACCCCCCGGACAAAAACCGGCTATGCCCCAGCCGATGCCGAAAAGGGACGCGCCCCCGAACAGGCGCAGGTCGATCCCGCGCCGGGGCGGCAGGTGGAATTCAGTGTCGAAAACCGGCCGTCTGCGGCGCAATATAAACCGGTAACCCGGACCGGCCACCGCCAGCGCCCCCAGGATGACAAAGGCCAGCGAGGGATCCCATGTTCCTGCAATATCAAAGAAATTCAGCACTTTCGCCGGGTTCGCCATCCCCCCGAGCAAAATGCCGCTGCCAAAGACCATCCCGATCAGCAGGGCCGCAATCACCGGCATTCACAGACCTCCGATCAGGTGGCGGATCGCGTAAACCGTCGCCGCCGCGCTCAGCAGGAAGCAAATCGTCGCGACAGCCGAGCGTTTCGACAGTCGCGCATTGCCGCAAATGCCATGGCCCGACGTGCAGCCGCCGCCAAAGCTCACGCCAATGCCGGCCAGGAGCCCGCTGAAAAGGATCCAGGGCCAGGGGGCAGGGCTGTGAAACCCCACCGCGCCGAAGGCAAAGGTGAGCCCCATGGGCGCCAGCACCGCGCCTGTCAGAAAGGCCAGCCGCCAGCCACGCGATCCCGTCAGCACCCCCGTCACGATCCCGGTGACGCCAAGGATCCGCCCGTGCAACGCCATCAGAAGCACCACCGCAAGCCCGATCAGCCCACCGCCCGCAAGGCTCGTCCAGGGGGTAAATCCGGTCATGCCGGCCTGCCGTTTCTGTTGTGCATGGCAATCACTCCCAGACGGTTCTGAACAGATCGAGCGGTATTTTCAGATAGCGCGTGCCATTGGCCTCACGCTCTGGCAGGCGGCCCGCATTGGTGTTCACCTGAAGCGCATGCAGGATCAGTTTCGGCATCGGCAAGGTCGCATCGCGCGCCTCGCGCACCGCGACGAAATCGGCTTCGCCCGGGTGTTTCGAGAGATGGATATTGGTTGCCCGCTGTTCGGCGACAGTGGATTCCCAGGCCGCCGCGCGCCCGCCCTGGCGGTAATCATGGCCGGTGAACAGCCGCGTCGCATCGGGAAGTGCCAGGATCTCCTGGATCGAATGCCACAGCACCCTGGCGCTGCCGCCGGGGAAATCGGCCCGCGCGGTGCCGGTATCAGGCATGAAAATCGTGTCATGGATGAAAGCCGCATCGCCGATCACATAGCTGACCGAGGCCATGGTGTGACCGGGCGAGAACATCACCCTGGCCGGGATTTCCCCGACCATGAATGTGTCGCCCTCGTCATATAGCCTGTCCCATTGCGATCCGTCTGCGGCCAGATCCCGGTTGTAAAACCCGTTCCACAGCGCCTGAACCTTTGTCACCTTCGCCCCGATCGCAATGGGCGCGCCGGTCTGTCGTTTCAGGTAATCTGCGGCCGAGAAATGGTCGGCATGGGGATGGGTGTCGAGGATCTGGTCAAGCCGGTAACCGCGCTCTGCGACAAAGGCCAGCAGGCGATCGGCCTCGATTGTGGCGGTCGCGCCCGACTTCTCGTCATAATCCAGCACCGGGTCGATGATGACACAGGCCTTTGTGACGGGGTCCGCCACCACATATTGAACCGATCCGGTGCGGGCCTCGTAAAAGCCGGTAACCTCGGGACGGGGTGTCATAGCTGCCTCTTCATTCCGGACATATACCGGCAGCCTGTCGGCTCAGGCAAATATATACGCTTTTCCGCAGATACGCAATCACAGAAGGGAACAATATTCTGCCCGACCAGAATATAGCGGACACTCTTCCTTTCAGATACAGGAAATCCGGGATCAGATCACGCGATCATTGCCGCCATCGACAGGGATCTGGGCGCCGGTGGTGCGGGAAAAGCTGCCATCGACCAGTGCCAGCACCGCGCGGGCCACATCCGCCGAGCGCACTTCAGCCCGCATCAGATTGCGCGATTTATACGCCTCCACCGTCAGCCCATAGCGCCGCGCCGAGGTCTCCAGCGCCTCCGGCGTCCAGAGGCGCGTGTCAAACACCGCATCCGGATGGATCGCATTGACGCGGATCCCTTCAGGCGCAAGCTCCAGCGCCGCGACCCGCATCAGCTGCGTCAGCCCCGCTTTCGAGACCGAATAGGCCGCCGCCCCCGGCCCCGGCGCTGCGACATTGCGCGATCCGATGAAAACGACAGCCGGATCGACACCCTGGCGCAGAAAGGGGATCGCCTGTTTCAAAAGCTTCCTGTGCGATGTCAGATTGACCGCCAGTGTATCGTCCCAGACCTGATCCCCCAGGGTCTCGACCGGCGCACCGGCACGGAAGATGCCGACATTCGAGACAAGGATATCAAGCCCGCCATAGTCGCAGACCACCTGATCCAGCGCCGCGGCCACCGCCCTCTCATCGGTGAGATCGGCAGTGATGCTGTCATAGCCGTCGCGGTTCATATGCGCGCGCACCGAAGGGTCAACATCCAGCCCGATCACCACCGCACCCGCCGCCGCCAGCGCTTCGGCAGTGGCGCGACCGATCCCGGCCGCCGCCCCGCTGACCACCGCAACCCGCCCAGCCAGCACCGGGGGTACGGTCTGGCGTTTCAGCCTGGCCTGCTCCGGCTCCCAATATTCCAGGTCGCGAAGCTGCGCTTCGGTCAGCCCCTGCCAGGCCCCGATCTGCGCCGCGCGGCGCAGCGCCACGAGATTGGCCTGCGCCATCTCCGCCACCACCCGCGCGCGCGCGAGGGTCGGGCCAAAGCTGAACGCCGATCCGTCGGGGTTCAGCGCCCAATGCGGCATGTCGGGCAGCGGGATCAGATCCGGGTTCCCGGCCCGGGCCGCATAGCTGCGATAGGCCTCAGAAAATTGCGCGAGGCCGGCCGCAGGGTCAGACCCGACAAGCATCGGGAAGGGCTTCAGATGGATCACATGGTCCGGGCTCAGGGTGCCGTGACGCGCGCGCTCGGCCAGGGTCGCGACCTCGCCGGGCGGCACCGCCCCTGCCGGGCGCGCGATCAGCGCCCGCCCCGCCGCGCGCGACACAAGGCCGCGCAGCCGCGCGACGCCCAACGGATCAGGCTCGGGTCGCGCCTCGGTCAGGGGCGCGAGATTTGCCGCGATCCAGGCCTCAGCCGCGCCACAGATCTTGATCATCCGGTCATAGCTTTGCCGCGCCGTCTCGCCCCAGGTGAAGACGCCGTGATGTTCGAGGAGGATCGCGTCAAACCCCGCTCTTCCCGCCCCGGCCAGCGCCTGGCGGATCTGGCGCGCGAGCTCAAAGCCCGGTTTCACATAGGGCAGAATCAACAGCCGCGCGCCGCAGACCGCCTGCAGCAGCGCCCGCCCGCCCGCATTTGACAGGGTCAGCACCGCATCGGCATGGCAATGGTCGACAAACGCCGCCGGGATCAGCGCATGAACCAGCGCCTCGATCGGGGCCGGTGCCGCATCCGGGTCAAGCCGCGCCCGTTTCACCGCCGCCACCATCGCGCTGTCGGAAAGCGTTTCCAGCTCTGCCAGCGCCAGCAGCGGCGCCAGTTCCAGCCCGGTAAAACCTTCCTCGCCCATATGCCCCAGATCGGACCCGGCGGCCTTGACCCAGATCGCCGGCAGCATCGCGCCGTAAAGATCGCGCGCCTCGCTTTTCCACGAAGTATTGCCGCCGCCATGCAGAACGAGACCCGGATCCTGCCCGATCAGCCACGAGGAATAAGCCCTGAGTGCCAGCCCCGTGAGGCCGGAAGCCGCCGTCTCATCCCAGAGATTTCGCATCACAAACCTCCTCCGGGCATGACCCGGCCAGCGGGCGACAGGATCGCCCGTGATTAAACTGCATTTGGTTGAACTTCAGGCGGTCAGGTGTCAGGCCGTTTGGCGCTGTGCCAGATCGCGGAACATCTCATAGCCCGCAGCGCCGCTCAGGCCCTCATGCACCACGCCCGCCAGCGCCCTGAGCATCGCGACCGGATCTGAGGACTGGAACACGTTGCGCCCCATATCCACCCCTGCCGCGCCCTGGTCGATGGCGCGATACGCCATTTCCAGAGCCTCCGCCTCGGGCAGCTTCTTGCCGCCCGCAATCACGATGGGCACCGGGCAGCCAAGGGTGATCCGCTCGAACCCCTCATCGGTGTAATAGCTTTTCACGAATTGCGCCCCGATCTCAGCCGCGATCCTTGTGGCGAGGCCAAAGTAACGCGCATCGCGCACCATATCCGTGCCAACCCCGGTCACCGCCATGGTCGGGATGCCGTATCTTGTGCCTGTATCGATCAGCTTCACCACATTGGCGATGGATTTATGCTCATATTCTGCGCCAATATAGATCTGCGCCGCCATGGCGCTGGCGCCCAGCCGGATCGCATCATCGATCTCGACCCCCACCAGCTCATTCGACAATTCGGTCAGGATCGAGTTCCCCGCCGAACAGCGCAGCACAATCGGGCGGCGCGATTCCGGCGGGATTGAGCTGCGCAGGCCGCCCCGCGTGCACATCAGCACATCGGCATGGGGCGCCAGCGGCGCGATGGTCAGATCGATCCGTTCCAGCCCGGTCGTCGGCCCCTGGAAATAGCCGTGATCAAAGGCCAGCATCACCGTGCGACCGGTCTCGGGACGGAAGATCTGCGACAGCCGCGCTTTCATCCCCCAGTCATGATGCGCCGCGCCTTTCAGGAAGAACCGGCTGGTATCGGCGGGGCGATCAGCGCCCCAGTCCTTACCGTCTTTGATATCGTCAAGATCTGCCATAACTGCCTCCTAACGGCCGCCTCAGCCGGCCACGTAATCCCGCATCGCGCCGAGGATGATGCTCATCGAAATCGCCCCCGGATCGGGATGCCCGATGGATCGCTCCCCGAGGGATCGCGCCTTGCCAGTCGTCGCGATCATCGCTTTGGTCGCCTCGACACCCGCGAGCGCCGCCTTGGCCGCCGCCGCAGTCGCCGCCTGCAGGTCATCGGCGCCTGCCGCCGCCCGCGCGGCCGGCGCCAGCGCGTCGAGCATCGTCTTCGCCCCTTCCGCCACGCCGCCCCGGCGCTGCACCGCGCCCTCGGCTGCGGCCAGAAACGCCGTGAACCCCTCAGCCGTGATCTCTTCCTGCATCGCGAAAGCCGCAGCCCCGGCGGTAAAGACCGAGCCGAACACCGCCCCCGCCGCCCCGCCGGTATTCGACATGATCGCCATGCCCGCCGCGCGGAACACGCCATCAATGCCCGGCGGCGGCGCCTCCATCACCATCTCGACCGCCTCGAACCCGCGCCGCATGCCGATGCCGTGATCCCCGTCCCCAATCGCCAGATCGGCATCGGTCAGATCGTCCACCCGGTCGAGCACCGCCCGTGCCACCGCTGCCAGCATCAATGCCGCGCCTGCCTCATCAACCCGCATCATTTCGCCTCCAGGCTGGAATAGCCAACCGACCGGCTGGGCATGTCGAGATAATGCTTCAGCTCCGCGTCCAGCCGCATCAGCGAGATCGACAGCCCCGCCATTTCCTGCGAGGTGACCCAGGTGCCAACATCTGACCGATGCACCGTGATGCCGCGATCCGCGAGGATCTGGCGGATCCGGCGGTTCACCACCAGCATCTCCATCATCGTCGTGGCGCCGAGATTGTTGATCAGCAGCGCGACCTCGTCGCCTTTCCGGAACGGCAGATCGGCGAGGATCTTTTCCATCATCTGATCGGTGATCTCATCGGCAGTCCCGAGCTTCTGCCGCGAGATCCCCGCCTCGCCATGCGCGCCCATGCCGATTTCGATCTCATCATCGGCAAGCTCGAAGGTCAGCTTGCCGGTTTCAGGGATCGAGCCGGCAAGCACCGCAACCCCCATCGACCTGAGGCCCGCCATCGCCTTTTTCGCCACGCGCTCAACCTCATCAAGGCTGCCCAGATGCGCCGCAGCCGCGCCGGCCACGCGGATCATCAACAGATCGCCCGCGATACCGCGCCGGTCATGCATCCGTTCCGGCGGGGCTGCGGCCACGTCATCGGTGACCCGCAGGGTGCGGACCTCGATCCCCTCATCGGCGAGCATCTCGGCCCCGATGTCGAAATTCATATTGTCACCGGCATAGTTGCCGTAAAGGAACAAGACGCCTTTGCCGCGATGCACCGCCTTTGCGGCCTCATAAACGATATGCGGCGCGGGCGCGGCGAAGAACTGGCCGCAGGCGGCGCCGTCCCCCATATTCTCGCCGATAAAGCCGTGGAACAGCGGCTCATGCCCAGATCCGCCACCGATCAGCAGCGCGACTTTGCCTTCGGGGATTTCCGCCTTCACGATGGCATCGACGCCCGGCAATCGCCGCGTGCGCCCGTCCGAGGCCAGCACCAGCCCGTCGAGCATCTCATGCACCGCGCGGCGCGGGTCGTTCAGGATTTTCTTGATCGGTTTAGCCATTTCTGTCCTCCGCTGCGGCCCGGTTTTCCCTGATCTGGCGTGCCGGGATATGGTCGAGGATCATAAACAGGATCACTCCGATCAGCAGCACGGGAAATCCGATGACGAAAAGATCATGGGTGAAGGGCTGGCAGAGCATCAGAAAGCCAAGGATGATCAGCCCGCTTGCAAGACGGTAAAACATGATCATGCGCCTCCCTCCTGATGCGAGACGAGCGCCCCTGTCGCGCGGTCAAACAGAAACCCCGCGCCGGGCCTGGGGCAAAAGCGGATCGCCTCGCCCTGAAGCGGTACCGGCCCGCCTTCAAGCACTTTGCGAAACATGCCCGCACGGGTCTCGACCTGCACCGCCGCCTCATAGCCGCGATTGTCGAGCGCGTAGATGCGCCCCTCATGGCCCTGACCAAGGCTTATATCCTCGGGCCAGATCCCCAAACTGACCGGTCCCTTTGCCGTGATCCGCCCGAAACGGCCAGGGTCGAGCGCGCCCTCCCAGCCTGGCACGATGATGCCGTCACCCGTCAGGTCTGCCTCGAAAAACGCCATCGAGGGGCTGCCAATCAGCCGCCCGACAAAGGCGTCGGCGGGGCGGGCATAGATGTCAGCGATACGGCCGGTCTGCAGCACGCGACCGTCATTGACGATGGCAATCCGGTCGGCGATGGCAATGGCGCCGTGATAATCATGCGTGGCATATAGCATGGTCGTGCCATGTTCGCGGTGGATCTGACGCAGTTCCGCCCGGAGCCCCTCGCGCAGTTTCAGATCCAGCGCGGAAAGCGGCTCGTCCAGCAGATAGAGCTTTGGCCGCCGCACCAGCGCGCGGGCGATCGAGACGCGCTGTTTCTCGCCCCCCGACAGCGTGCCGGTGTCGCGGTCGAGGAGATGCCCGATCCGCAAAAGCTCGGCTGTGCGGGACACGCGGATGGCGATCTCGGCCTCGGGCTCGCGATATTTCGGCGAGCGCAGCGCGAAGGCGATATTGTCGTGCACATTCAGCACCGGCAGCAGGTTGAAGCCTTCAAACACCACCGCAACATCGCGCGATGACGCCTCGGCCTCGGTCACATCGCGACCCGCGAGGTGAACCGTGCCGCGATCCGGCTCGACAAGCCCTGCACTGGTCAGAAGGGTCGAGCTTTTCCCTGCCCCCGTCGGGCCAAGCAGCGCAAGGATCTCGCCATCCTCCACCGTCAGGTCAATGCCGCGCAGGGCCTGCTTGCCCTTGTAAGCTTTTGAAACACCTTTCAGTTCCAGCATCGCGCTCATGCCGCCACCTCCGTGATCCGCAACCCGGTTGCGGCATCGAAGAACATCATGCCCTCGCGGGCCAGGGTGACGGCGCCGTCGCCGGGAGCGGTCCGGTGATCGGTGCCTTGCAGGATCTGATCCCCGATGGAGAAGGTGAAAAACCTCTCGCGCCCGACCGAGAAAGTGTCTTCGACCGCCAGGGCATGGCCCTCGCCCGAGACGAGCCGTAAATCGCGCGGGCGGATGCCGAGTTTCAGCGGCCCTTTTGCCGTCAGGCCCGACGGCAATTCGGACTGGCTGATCACCACCGGGCTGTCACCCAGACGCAGCCCCCCTGCAACCGGGATAAGGTCGATCAGATTCATCGAAGGCGAGCCGATGAACTGGCCGGCAAAGATAGAGGCCGGCTGAAAAAAGATCCGGTCCGGCTCGGCCACCTGGACGATTTTCGAATGGTTCATCAATACGATACGGTCCGCCAGTGACATCGCCTCGCGCTGGTCATGGGTGACATAGATCGTCGTCACCCCCAGCTCGCGCTGCAAATGGCCGAGCTCCCACCGCATCTCCTCGCGGAATTGCTCATCAATCGCAGAAAGCGGTTCATCGAGCAGCAAAACGGCGGGGTCGCGGATCACCGCCCGCGCCAGCGCCACTTTTTGCCGCGCGCCGGGCGGCAGGCTGCCGGGGCGGCGTTTCAGATCATCGCCGAGCCTGAACACCCCCGTCACCCAGTCGAGTTTCCGCGCGATCTCGGCCCGCGCCACACCCCGCGCTTTCAGCGGGAAGATGATGTTTTCCGCAATCGAAAGGTTCGGGTAGAGCGAGACGAACTGGAACACCATGGCGATGTTTCTCTCCGAGGGTTTCAGGTCATTGACCCGTTTGCCGTCGAAGAGAATATCGCCCGATGTCGCCTGTTCCAGCCCGGCAATCGCGCGCAGGGTGGTGGTCTTGCCGCAGCCGGACGGACCGAGATAGACCGCGAACTCGCCGTCATTCACCGTCAGATTGACGTTATCGACCGCTGTAAACCCGCCAAAGCGAATGGTCAGATCCTTCAGATCAATCCGCGCCATCAGCGTTCCCCCATTTGTGAGAGGTGGCGCACCAGGATCATCGCAAGCCCCATAATGATGCACAGAAGGATCACCGCCAGCGCCGACGCCTCGCCGGTGTAGAAGTAGGAAAAGGCGGTTTTGGCGACGGCGAAGGAGACGGTTTCGGTCGAGGATCCCGGCCCGCCCCCGGTGAAGGCGACAAAAAGGTCATATTGTTTGAAACAGTCGATCAGCCGCAGGATCAGCGCGATGAACAGCACCGGCGCCGACATCGGCAGGGTGACGCGGAAGAAGACATAGGCCGGGCTGGCGCCATCGACCTCGGCGGCCTCATAGATCGTCTCTGGGATGCCGCGAAAGGCGGCGGTTGCGAGCAGCGCGATAAAGGGCGTCCACATCCAGGTGTCGACCACCGCAGCGGCCCATAAGGCTGGTGTCGCCTGGCTCAGCCATTCGATCTTCGGCAGGCCAATGCCGGAGAGAAGGAAATTCACCACCCCCCATTCCGAATTCAGCATATAGCGCCACAGGAACCCCGCCACGACCGGTGAAAGCATCATCGGCAGCATCAGCGCGGTGAACAGGAAATCGCGGCCCCTGAAAGTCTTTTGCAGCTGATAGCCGACGAAAATCCCGAGGATCATCTGCATCGTCACGCAGATGAACACGAATTTCCCGGTGAACACAAAGCGCTGCCAGATAGCACTATCCGTCAGCAGGTATTCGTAATTCCCAAGGCCCGCCCAGCTCATCCCATCCGCCGGCCGCATCGCCGAGAAGTTATGGAAGCTGTAATAGACCAGACTGATGATCGGATAGGCGACCATGAACAACAGGAGCAGAATGGTCGGCGACAGGAACCCGAGGATCATCAGCCGCCCGGTCGATCTCTTTTGCAGGGGCTGATCCATCATTTCCTCCCCAGCACGCCAAAGGTCATGCCCATCAGCAGATGTTTGCGGATCAGCCAGAAGAAGATCAGCACCGGTACGATCAGCACCACCCCGGCGGCGCAGATCTGCGTCCATTCAATGCCGGTCGCGCCAGAGGCGGTCGAAATCTTGACCGGCAAAGTCTGCGCCTTTGTCGTGGTCAGGATCGAGGCGAAAGCATATTCGTTCCACGAGAAGATGAAGCAAAATCCGGCGGTTGCGGCGATTCCCCCCTTGACCATCGGCAGCACCAGCTTGCGAAACGCGTATAGGCGCGAATAGCCGTTCACGATGGCGATCTGTTCCACTTCGCGCGGGACACCGTCGAAAAAGCCCTTCATGATCCAGGTCGCAAGGCCGACATTGATGAAAACCGCGATCAGGATCAGGCCGATCCGCGTGTCCGCCAGCCCCAGCTGCGCGAACATCATGTGGTAGAACACGAGCACCGCGACCGGCGGCAGCATCCGCGTCGACAGGACGAAGAACATGAAATCGCCCTTGCCGCGAAAATCAAAGCGCGAACAGACATAGCCCGCCAGCGTCCCCAGCAGCACCGCGACCGAGGTGCCGATGGTCGAGACCAGCACGCTGGTCACGAGGGATCGGAAGACGCCGATCGAGGCCGCGCTGTCTTTCGCGGCGCCCACACCAAAGACGCTCTGATAGCCCGAGAAATCCGGCGTGAAGACCAGTTTCGGCGGCATCGAAAACAGGTCCGCGCGGCTTTTCAGCGAGGAAATCACCAGCCAGAGGATCGGGCCAAGATTGTAGATCGTGTAGAGGATCAGAAGTGCGATCATGACCCAGCGGGTGATCGCGGCTGATCCGGTGTGTGAACCGGACATGTTTCCCCCGGACTGGCAGAGTTGAGGGGGCCACCAGAGGCAGCCCCCGGCAGGATCACTGATTGACCGGGGTCACTTCCGCCTGACCTGCCGGCGAGATCACCGTATCCGGCACCTCCGGCGCGCCGCCTTTGCGGTCGATCTTGTAGCCGGCGCGCTCCAGCGTGCGTTCATGGCGCGTGGCGGCATCGGTCAGCGCCTGCTCGACGGTCTTGGAGCCCGAAATCGCGTTCGAGACCTCTTCCTGCAGGATATCCAGCATCACCGGATATTCCGGCAAGTGCCAGTAATCGTTCAGATATTGCAGTGCGGTCGAGAATTGCCTGTTATAGCTGTTCAAGCCCTGCCATTCCGGGCTTTCCAACACGGCTTTCAGGCCCGTCTGGCAGACGGCGGCATAGCGGGTCTGCTGCTCGGGCTGAAAGTACCACTCCATGAACTTCACCAGCTCGGGGAGTTTTTTCGAGTATTTGTTGATCCCCATGCCCTGGCCACCGACCGAGAACTGGCGGCGGAACAACCCGTCACGACCAACCGCGCCGGGCAGGATGCCGAAACCGGTCTGTTCCGCCACGGTAGAGACCTTTGGATCGGCGTTCGAGCCGTTGAAGTAGAACCACTGCATCGCCATGGCGAGCTGGCCCTGCTGGAACGAGGCATTCACCTCGTCAAAGCCCCAGTTGCCAGACCCGGGCGGCCCGTATTTGAACATATCGACATAGGCCTGGACGCCATCAATCGAAGCGGGCGAGTTCAGATAGCCCTCCACCTCCATGGTCGCGGGATTGTAAAGCTCGCCGCCAAAGGACCACAGATAGCTGTTCGAGGCCGTGGTCGCGAAATCGTAATCGCGCCCGCCCATCTGACCCCAGCCGTAAAGACCCTGATCGGGACGGGTGAAGAATTCGGCGACCTCTTTCGCCTCCTGATAGGTTTCCGGCACTTTCAGGTCGCGGTTGTATTTCGCCTTGAAGGCCGCCTGTTCCCCGGGATTCTCGAAGAGATCCTTGCGATACATCAGCCCGTAAGCGTCCTGGTTCACAGGAAGCCCGTAGAACTGGCCCGATCCATCCGGGTATTCGCCATATTGCGACAGCGACGAGGCCGGGAAAATATCGGCTTTCAGATAGGTTGACTGGTCAAAAATATCATTGATCTTGACGGCATGGCCGCCGCCCGCAAATTCAGCGGTCGACTGGCTGTCCCACATGGCAAAGTCAAACGCATCGCCCTGGATCGCGAATTCGGACGCGATCTTATTGTGCCATTCCGGCCCGTAAGGCACCAGAGCCGGCACGACTTTCACAGTTTTGTCGGGGTAGTCTTTCGCAATATCCATGATGGCATCGGCACAGGTGCCGGCATGCCAGACAAACGTCAGCGTGGTGTCGGCACGGGCGGCAGTGCCGCATAACATGCCAGCCACCGCGGCAGACGCCAGAAGCGTGCTGCGATACTTCATCTCTCTCTCCTCCCTGACCGGGCCCGGCGGCTTCCTCCTCCGCCTGTTTCCCGTAGAGACAACGCTAATGCCTGGTTGCAATTTTCAGCAAGATAAATGTGAAACACATCACGATTCATGAAATTTTTACGGTGTTACTATCAAAACCCCCTTCGCAGCCGCAGCGAGTTTCTCAGAGGATACGCCCCAAAATCTGCGTATAAATCGCCTGTTAGTGCAGATTTCTGCAAAGCAGCGTCGCGATTCTTTCATCGAAGCGAGAGGCTGGACATATCATTCCGTCTCGCGCATCAAGAGGTGAATGTTAAGATCAACCCCCGGACATCTGATGGAATCCAACATTTCCGACCCCGTGCAATCCCTCTCCAAAGCGGAACGCCGGCGTGAAAGGATCCTCCAGATCCTGATGTCGGGCTCCACCACGCTGATTCGCGACCTCGCAGAACAGCTCCGGGTCAGCCTCATGACCGTGCATCGCGACCTTTACGAGCTGGAGCGCGAGGGGTTGGTGCGCCGGGTGCGCGGCGCGGTTTCGGCGGAAAAATCGCTCCTGTTCGAAAGCAGCTATAAATATCGCACCCGCAACCAGGTCGATGAGAAACGCCGCCTCGCACGTGCCGCCGTCTCGCGGCTGGAGCCCGGCAATGCGATCATGGCCGATGACAGCTCGACCGTGTTTCATATCTGCGATTTCCTGCCCGAGGTGACGCCGCTCACCGTCGTTACCAATGCGGTGCCGGTGCTCGCCCGGCTGCGGGGGGTGCCTGATATCGACCTGATCTCAACCGGCGGGCGCTATCATCAGGGCTATGACGGCTATTTCGGCGCCGCCTGCGACGAGGCCATCGGGCGTTATCATGTCGATGTCGCGATCCTGTCGACAACGACGATCCAGGGCATGGCGATCTTTACCCCCGACGAGCTGGTGATGCGCGCGAAACGGGCGATGATGAAAAGCGCGCGGCGGAAATTCCTGCTGGCGGATGCGTCGAAATTCGGCTTCACCGCGCTGAATTATGTGGCTGATCTGACCGAATTCGACCTGATCCTGCTGGCCGGAAACGTGCCGGAGGCCAGCCTTCAGCGCATGCGCGACGGCGGAGCGAATGTCGAGCTGGTCTGACGGGCTTTCAGCCCGCCAAAGCGCTTGATCCCAAAGCGCTTGCCAGGTGTTATTGCGCTGTCCGGAACGGAGAGCGCGATGCAAGACAGACTGATCCCGACCCCTCTGGCTGCGGCTCTGCTGTGCGGCCTTATGCTGTCAGCGCCGCGCGCGACCCATGCGGCCGAGATCTCGCTCATTGACCCCGCATTGCGCGATGCGGCGGGGCTGGTCTCGGGCAGCTGCAGCCTCCGCCTGAAAGGCGGGATCGAACCGGGGGATGCCGGTCGGCTTGAAGCCATGCTCGAAGATGACAGCATCGAGCGCGGACGCCCGACCAGTCTGATGTCCGGGACCGGGGCCGAGGGCCAGGTGCTTTGCCTCAACAGCGCCGGAGGCGATGCCTCCGAGGCGCTGGCGCTGGCCCGGGTGATCCGCGACAGCGCGCTTGCGACCGTGGTGCCGGATGGCGCGCAGTGTTTCGGCGCCTGTGCGGTGGCGTTCATGGCCGGGTCTGCCGCCTCCTCGAATTCGGAGGGCGGCGCGCGGATGCCGATGCGGGCGCTCCATACCGGGGGAAGGCTGGGCTTTCTGGCGCCTGATTTGCCCGATGGCAATGCCGTGCTGGATTATATGGCCGGGCTGACCGACCTGTTTTCCGGCATCGACAGCTATACGCCCACCGCCCGGTTCCATCCGCAGCTCCTGGTCGGGATGCTCTCGCATCGTGATCCGGCCCATCCCTATATGATCGACACCACCGGCAAGGCCGGCCTCTATGACATCCGCCTTGCCGGTGTGCCGCCGATCGAGACCGATGAGGCCACCTGGATGCGCGCCTGCAACAATCTCTCGTTGCAGGCCAGGGGCTGGCAGGACGCAACCGATCCGGATCTGAGCTCCTGGGCCTGGCAGGTCAATCTGCCCGAAGAGGGCTATGAGCCCGAAGCCCGCCTGCCCCCCGCGACCTGGGACCTGCCGGTCGGGGGCGTGGATGAGACAGCGCCGCCCTTCTTCCGCGAAGTTCTGTCGCGGCATCACCAATGCCTGTTCTACCATGATGCCCCGGCCACGCCGCCCTATACCGCCTGGTTTGAACGGGTGAGCGAAGATTCGGTACCGCAGCACCGGCTGTTCGATCTCTGGCAGACATTGCCGCATTACACGCCGCTGGCCGAATTACGCGCTATGGCACGGGTGGAACCCGCCGATTTCCGCACGCTTTACGCCAATCCGCCGGTGGTCGCGCCCCATCCTGACCTGCCCGCTGTCCAGTCTTTCGCGCCCGGCCAGTCGGTGCTGCTGGAAAACGGAGCGGGACGTATTGCCTATTGGCTTGGCGAGAATGGCGCCGGGAGGGCCTATCCTTCAGGCGAGCCCGCCGCCGGTTTCCGCTACAGGATCGAGGCGGATCAGCTTTGTGTGACCCGCGAGGCGGCGGCCGAAACCTGTGGCCGGATCGTCAGCACCGGGGCTGGCGGGGCGCTGCTGAGAACCGCGACAGAGGATCTTACGATCCTCTGGATGCGGCCCGGCGATATCGGCCCGCTGCCGGCACACTGACAGCCAGGCGTCGCGCATTTCACGACCATCGCAGGCTCGGGGGAAAAATCCGGGGGCAGTCACGCGCCCGGAGCAGGATTACGGAGCCGGTGCGTCAGGCGGCGGCACCTCTGCCGGAGCATCCGGAGCAGCAGCGGGCCTGTCCTGCCCCTGGCCCGCTTTGTCACGTTTAAACCCGGCCTCGCCTTTGCCGCGATCTTTGCCGTGATCTTTGCCATGGCCTTTGTGGTGATCCCTGCCCTGGCCCTTCGCGTGATCGCGGTCTTTGCCGGGGCCCGCTGCCGGGGTCGCGGCCAGCTTTTCGGCCAGCGGCGTGATCGCCTCGACACAGGCGGCAATTGCGGTCTCGCCACATTGTACGCTGATGGTCCGCCCGGCCCCGAAATCGAGCCGGATCATCGGAGCCCGCGCAAAGCGCGCGCCGTGACCGGAGCCGGGGCCTGCCCCCTGTTCCGCATTTTGCACCGGGGCCGGCGCTGCGGCCTCCTGGGCAAATGCGCTCAGCGGCATCAGGGCAAGGGCGCCGCACAGCGCGGTCGGAAGAAGCTTAAGTCCTGCCATGGGAGATACTCCTTTTCACGGTCTGTTCGTCCTGGATCATGACTGTTCCACGCCGCGCCCCGGGGTTTCCGTCGGGAAGGCGCCTCCGGGGCCTGAAGCCCCAGGCGGCGATCCGCCGGGCTCCGACGGCAACGCCCCGATCTGCACCACAGGCGCGGTGTGCCGCGCGACTTGACGCATGGCCTCTGACCAGGTCATTGCAGGATCATGTCGGACGAGATCGTTGAGCAGCCCGAGGAAAAGAAGCCGGTGGTCCGAAAACCACGGAAAAAACCCGCGGCAGGCGCGACGGGCGCTAAAAGCACGCGGCGGCGCGGGGCGTTTGCGCAGCTCCGGCGTTGGGCGTTGCGGGCGGTTCTTGGGGTCGTGGGCTTCTTCCTTGTGCTGATCCTTTTGTTCAGCTTCCTGCCGCCGCCGATCAATATCTATCAGATGCAGGAAAAATGGCGGCTCGGCGCGATTGACAGGCAATGGGTGTCCTGGGACGAGATCGCGCCGGTGATGGGCCGCGCAGCTGTGGCGGCAGAAGATGCGAATTTCTGCAAGCACTGGGGCTTTGACATGACCGCGATCCGGGACGCGATCAATTCGGGATCGAACCGGGGGGCGTCCACCATCACGCAGCAGGTGGCGAAGAATGTCTTCCTCTGGCATGACCGCTCTTACGCCCGCAAAGCCGCCGAAGCCGCGCTCACCCCGGTGATCGAGCTTTTCTGGTCGAAAGAGCGCATCCTCGAAGTCTATCTGAACGTGGCCGAATTCGACGAGGGCGTGTTCGGGGTTCAGGCGGCGGCGCGGCATTATTTCGGGGTCGATGCGAAAAACCTGTCCGCCCTGCAGGCGGCGCGGCTGGCGGCGGTGCTGCCGGATCCGAAAGGCCGCTCGGCCTCGAAACCCTCGGCTTTTGTGCGCAAACGGACCGCCTCGATCATGTCAGGCGCCGATACGATCCGCGCCGATGGCCGCGCCGGCTGTTTTCAGTAGCGCGCTTTTGCCGCTCTGACCGGTGCCGGGATTGATCGCCAGGCCCGCAGGGTCTAGGACAGGGGGAGTTTGCGGGCAGTAACCAGATGAACCGTCTTTATCACGTCCCCCTTTCCCCCTTTTGTCGCAAGGTGCGGCTGACTTTGGCCGAGAAGAAAATCGAGGTCGAGCTGGTCGAGGAACGCTACTGGGAACAGGGCCAGGATTTCCTGCGGCGCAATCCGGCGGGGAAAGTGCCGATTCTGCGGCTGAACGGGCGGCTTCTGAGCGAAAGCCAGGCGATTTGCGAATATATCGACGAGACGGTTCTGGTGCCGCCGCTGGTGCCGAGGGATCCCGAACTGCGCTATGAGATGCGCCGGCTCTGCACCTGGTTTGACGACAAGTTCCATCAGGAAGTGACGTCGAAGCTGCTCTATGAGCGGGTGAACAAGAAGCTGACGAAAGAGGGCTATCCGGATTCGAAGAATGTGAAATCCGGGTCGAGCAAGATCAAGTATCACCTTGATTATATGGCCTGGCTGCTGGACCGGCGGTCCTGGCTGGCCGGAGATGTGATGACGCTGGCGGATCTGACGGCGGCGGCGCATCTCTCGAGCCTTGACTATATCTCGGATGTCGACTGGCACCGGCATGAGGTGGTGAAGGACTGGTACGCCAAGATCAAGTCGCGGCCATCGTTCCGGACGCTGCTTGCGGATCAGGTGCCGGGCTTCCCGCCGCCCCGGCAATATACCGATCTGGATTTCTGATGCCGGCCGCGTGGGGGCCTGCCCCCACACCCCCGGAGTATTTGGATCAAGAGGAATGAGTGATCCCGGTCTTCTCAGGGAGCGCCTGGAAAAGCGCGCGATGGAAGAGGGATTCTCGAAAATGGGAATCTGCGCGCCGGATGCGGTGCCGGGAACGGCGGCGCGGCTGAGGGAATTTCTGGAAGCCGGGCGGCATGGGTCGATGGGCTGGATGGCGGAGCGCGAGCACTGGCGGGGGGCGCCGGGGGCGCTCTGGCCGGAAGCGCGATCGGTGATCATGCTGGCAGAGGTCTATACGCCGGAAGAGGATCCCCGCCAGGTCCTGGAGCAGCGCAACAGGGCGGCGGTCTCGGTCTATGCCCAGGGCAAGGATTATCATGATCTGGTGAAGCGGCGGCTGAAACGGCTGGGGCGCTGGCTGCTGGACCAGACGGCAGGCGAGGAGATCAAGGTTTTCGTCGATACCGCGCCGGTGATGGAGAAGCCGCTGGCCGAGGCGGCGGGCCTCGGCTGGCAAGGGAAACATACGAACCTGCTCAGCCGCGATCTGGGGAACTGGTTCTTTCTCGGCTCGATCTTCACCACGCTTGATCTGCCGAAAGATGCCGCAGAGGTTTCGCATTGCGGCTCCTGCCGGGCCTGTCTGACCGCCTGCCCGACCGATGCCTTTCCCGCGCCCTATCAGCTGGATGCGCGGCGCTGCATTTCCTATCTGACCATCGAGCATAAGGGGCCGGTGGAGGAGGGTTTGCGCGCCAGGATGGGCAACCGGATCTATGGTTGCGATGATTGTCTTGCCGCCTGTCCCTGGAATAAATTCGCGCAGCAGGCGAAAGAGATCGGCTATCAGCCAAAGGTCGGGGCGCCGGAGCTCGCCGCGCTTGCGACGCTGGATGATGCCGGATTTCGCGCGCGCTTTGCCGGCAGCCCGATCAAGCGGATCGGACGCGACCGGTTCATCCGCAATGTGCTTTACGCCATCGGAAATTCGGCAGATCCCGGCCTGGCCAGCACCGCAGGGGCGCTTTGTGCGGATCCCGATCCGGTCGTTGCCGATGCGGCGAGATGGGCTCTGAACCGGCTGACCGATGCCGGGGCCGGTCGCTGAACAGGCCGGATCTGGCCGGGCCGGGTGAGGCTGCCGGAAAACTCCTGATTGCAGGCTTGGGATATAAGACGGCTTGTGCCAGACTGCCCGCAGTGACGCAGCACATGTGAGGAGGACGTTATGAGCAGGCATCTCGCCGACAAACGCACAGCCACCACCGGCGCGAGGGTCAAGGCCTTTCTGAACATCGCCCGCAGCAAGGGCGAGACCGGACGCGACACATTCCACAAGCCGCGCGAAGGCGCCGGACCCGCCCGGATGCAGCAATTCCTGCGGATCGCACGCGGCCGCACGGTCTGAGCCCCATCCGGATGACCAGGCGCCCGGATGCCCCGGCCCGGCGATATGGACCGGGCCATTTCAAAGGAGTGACCATGTCTGTCGACGTGAAATACAAGACTTCGGCCAAAGCCACGGGCGGTGGCCGCAACGGGGTGGCCGGGCTCGAAAACGGCCAGCTCACCGTCACCATGGCCAGCCCGAAAGAGCTGGGCGGATCGGGCCTCGGGCATAATCCCGAAGAGCTGTTCGCCACCGGCTATGCCGCCTGCTATCTGGGTGCGATGCGCTTTGCAGCCGGGTCTGAAAAGCTGGGAACGGTGCCGGATGCGGCAACCGTGAAGGCAGAGGTCGGGATTGGCCCGCGTTCGGATGGGGGATTTGGCCTGAAGGTGACGCTGACGGTCAGCCTGCCGGGGGTGGAGCGCGACGTGGCCGAAAAGATCGTCGAGCGCGGGCATTTCATCTGCCCCTATTCCAATGCGACCCGGGGCAATATCGAGGTTGAAACCGTTCTGGCCTGAGCCGGTCGGGCCGGATCGGGCTTGACCATGACGGTATCTGCGCCTATCTGGGCGGCAGGGTTCCGGTCCCTGCCGCCTGCAGGCTTTTCGCCATGGTGAAACCGGAAAGACCGATCCGCCGCTTCTGTTTCAGGCCGGGTTCGATGGCAATGCAGGCTCCATCCCAGATCTCCCGGCGCTCTGAATAAGGATGCCAAGGCAGATGGAACACAGAATTTCTGCACTACCGGGCCTCGAAGAGGCAAAGACGCAGGCGAAAGCCCTGCGCAGCGAACTGGCGCGCCAGGGTCAGGAGATCAGCCATTCCGCCGCGCTGGAACTGGTGGCAAAGGCCCATGGCTTTCACGACTGGAACACGCTTCATGCAAGGGCCGGCAACCGGCCGCAGCCGCCGGTGCGACTGGGAGACATCACGGCCGGACGCTATCTGGGTCAGGATTTCCTCGCCGAGGTGATCGGGGTCACGGCGCTGTCCGAGGGCCGTTATGAGGTCGAGTTGCAGCTGGATCAGGCGGTCGATGTGGTGACATTCGACAGTTTCTCGAATTTCCGCAGCCGGATCCGCAAAGTGGTCGATGCCTCGGGGCGATCATTTGACCGCACCTCGGACGGAGCGCCGCATCTGGTCCTGCGCGCGCCATAAACACGACAGCCTCGGATTGCAGAACGCAGCTCGGGTCACCAGATTCACGCGCCGCAATATGCCGTTGCCCCCTTTGCGTGTCTCTCTATCTGAAATCCCCGGTGAAACGCTGACCTTTCAGCACAAGGCGGTCGCGCGCGCCATGGCAAGGGCCTGTCGCGACGGACCAAACAAAAGCGGCGGAGCAAATGCTCCGCCGTTTCTCATTTCATGATGCCGGGTATTACGCGCGGACGTGGCGCTCATAGGTTTCCGCGATGTCGCGGGCGATAGCACCGACTTCGAATTTAAAGCCGCCAATCTCACCGACCGGGGTGACCTCGGCGGCGGTGCCGGTCAGCCAGCATTGTTCGAAATCGGCAAGCTCGGTCGGCATGATATGGCGCTCATGCACGGTGAGGCCCTTTTCTTTCAGCAGACCGATCACCGTCTGGCGGGTGATGCCATTCAGGAAGCAATCGGGCAGCGGCGTATGCACTTCGCCATCCTTGACGAAGAAAATATTCGCGCCGGTCGCCTCGGCGACATAGCCGCGGTAATCCATCATCAGCGCGTCCGAGCAGCCTTTGGCCTGGGCCGCGTGTTTCGACATGGTGCAGATCATGTAAAGACCTGCGGCCTTGGCGGCGGAGGGGATCGTCGCCGGATCCGGGCGGCGCCATTTCGAGATGTCGAGCTTGGCGCCCTTCATCTTGGCGTCGCCGTAATAGGCGCCCCATTCCCAGCCCGCGATCACCAGACGCACCGGGTTGCCCACAGCCGAGACACCCATCTCATCGCCCGCGCCCCGGAAGGCAATCGCGCGCACATAGGCATCGGTCCAGCCGTTGGCCTTGAGCATCTCGTATTTGGCAGCCTCGATTTCCTGCACCGAATAGGGGATCTCCATATCGAGGAGTTCCGCCGATTTGCGCAGCCGCATCGAATGTTCGACGCCTTTGAAAATCTTGCCATTATAGCAGCGCTCGCCCTCGAAGACCGAGGATGCGTAATGGAGCGCATGGGTCAGGACGTGGACATTCGCCTCACGCCAGGGGACGAGCTTTCCGTCCATCCAGATCCAGCCATCACGATCGTCATATGCCGCCATATCCCGGCCCTCCATTTTTACGAAAGTTGCGCGACACCCATGCTGCAATTGCATTATCTTGCGCCAACCTGTCGACTCGCTACGCTTCATGACTTGGAAAGTCAACAAGGCTGACGTAAGTTGGACCGAAATAGGAGGCTGACCATGTCTCAATTTTCTGGGTCTCAACTTTCTGGCACCGCTCCGGGTGGCGGCGGCGAGAACCTGCTCTTCCTGACCGATGAGCAGCTGCGCAAAGGGATCGAGGCGATGTTCTTCGCCTATCGCGGCTTTACCGCCGATCCGGACCGGATCCTCGAGACGATGGATTATGGCCGCGCCCATCACCGGGCGGTGCATTTCATCCATCGCAGCCCGGGGACAACGGTGTCGAACCTGCTGGGGATCCTTGGCGTGACCAAGCAAAGCCTGAACCGGGTGCTGCGCAGCCTGATCGATGATGGTCATGTCCGCAGCGAAAAGGGCCGCCGCGACGGGCGCGAGCGGCATCTTTTCCTGACCGAAAAGGGCGAGGCGATGGAGAAAAGCCTCTCGGATGCGCAACGTGCGCGGATGCGGGCAGCGTACCGCGCGGCGGGGCCGGTGGCGGTACAGGGCTTCCGGCAGGTGCTTGAGGCAATGATGGACCCAGGCCTGCGCGACTATTACAACCGTCTGAGAGATGGCGCCTGAGGCGTTGCAAAGGGAGAGCGACGCATGACTGGTACCGCGCAGCATCTGGCGGATATTCACCTTCTCGTGGTCGATGATGACGAGCGGATCCGGGTTCTGTTGCAGAAATTCCTCGTGCGCAGCGGCTATATGGTCACTGTGGCAAAGGATGCAGCCCAGGCGCGGCGGCTGCTGGCCGGGCTGGAATTCGACATGCTGATCCTTGATGTGATGATGCCGGATGAGGATGGCATCGCGCTGACCCGCGATCTGCGCAAAAAGACCTCGGTGCCGATCCTTTTGCTGACCGCGCGGGGCGAGACGGCGAACCGGATCGAGGGGCTGGAGGCGGGGGCGGATGATTACCTCGCCAAGCCCTTCGAGCCGAAGGAGTTGCTGCTGCGGGTGGCCGCGATCCTGCGCCGGGTGCCGCAGGTGAGCGAGGCCGATCAGCCGCCAAAAATGCTGCATATGGGCCAGGTGCGCTATGATATGGACCGGGGCGAGCTGTGGCGCGGGCCCGAGCTGGTGCGACTGACCGCAACCGAGGCCGCTTTGATGCGGCTGTTTGCGGCAAGCGCGAATGAGGCGATCTCGCGCGAGCGGCTGGTTCTGGATATGGGCCGCGAGGAAGAGGCGCAGGAGCGGGCGGTCGATGTGCAGATCACCCGGCTCAGGCGCAAGATCGAGGATGATCCCAAGGTGCCGCGCTATCTGCAGACGGTGCGGGGCGAGGGCTATATGCTGGCGCCAGACTGAGGTGCCAGACTGAGGCGGCCGAATGCGGGGGGCCGAATGCGGGGGGGGGGGGGGCCCCCCCCCCCCCCCCCCCCCCCCCCCCCCCCCCCCCTTTTTTTTTT
>NZ_JAEFCF010000022.1 GCF_016405985.1 Paracoccus sp. IB05 | reverse complement strand
AAAATTGGGCGCCGATGCCCCCCGTCAGGGGGTGAAAGTTGCACGCCGAAACACAGGATTCTGGGTTCCTGGACACTTTTGGCATTCCCGATTGCCGACGATGCCTGTCGGGCGCAGAGGCCCGATGTCACTGTCAGGCGCTGTTGTTCCCCGCAGACACATAATACCGGTCGCCATAGCTGCCATAACCGCCATAGCCGTATTTCTTCAGCCCGGCCGGATCGACATTCGACAGCACAAGCCCCAGGATCGGCAGTTGCAGGCTTTCGAGCTGGTGCAATGCTTCCTGAACCTGTTCGCGTGTGGTGCTGTCCCATCGCACCACGAACAGGATACCGTCGGTCTGCTGGGCGATGATTTTCACGTCCGGCACCGCCAGAACCGGCGGGGTATCGATCAGGACCATGTCATAGGCCGCTTTGGCCTCAGCCAGAAGGGTCGCGAAAGCCGGGCGCGAGAAGAGGTCGGCCGCATTGGTCGGGCTCTTATCGCCGAAAATCACATCGCCGAGTCCGGTAACCGGACGGGCGGCTTCGGCCATGCTCAACTTGCCCTCCAGGATATCAACGATCCCGCCACCTTGCTGGGCAGTGTCTTCGGTGAAACTACCCAACATGCGCATGCGCACATCACCTTCGATCACCAGTACTTTTTTGCCCAGAGCAGTCAGGTTCTGCGCCAGGGCCACGGCAGTGGTCGTCTTGCCCTCACCCGGAACCGAGGAGGTCAGGGAGATGACCCGCGGCGGCGTGGCACTGGAGGAGAACAGCAGGGCAGTGCGCAGGTTGCGGATCGCCTCGGCCGGGGCCGAAGCCGGATTGCGCATCAGATAGTTGATGGTTTCCTTGCGGGTCTTCCCGGGGATCTTCGGCACCTGAGACAGCACGCTGCGCCCGGTCAGCTCCTCCAGCTCGTTCATCGAGCGGATGCGGTTCGCCATTATCTCGCGCAGAAGGACATGGCCTACACCGAGCATCAGCCCGAGCATCGCCGACAGGATCAGAATCAGCGACTTCCGCGGTGCAGCAGCAGCAGACGGGATCACCGCGCTGGAAAGAATGCGGCTATCGGCCTGGTTGATACCTTGCTGCGCGGCTGTTTCTTTCAACCGGGTCTGGAAATGTTCGTAAAGCAGGCGGCTGGCATCGGCATTGCGGATCAACTGAGCAAGCTGGGTCCATTCCGCCGATTGCCGGTCGAAATCCAGCACCATGCTCTTTTCCGCCTCAATCAGGGCCTGAACCTGCTCGGCCACCCGGGCCCGGTCGCGCTTCGGCTGATCCGCTGCCGGCTGGTCCGTTTCTAGGCGCGCGATCGCCTGATCCAGGTCACGCAATTGCTGCTCGCCCTGCTCGATACGCCGGCGCATATCCTTCAGCTGACGGTCCAGCGCCGCCAGCGTTTCTGCGTCGATCACACTGGTCATGCTGCGGAAAGCTCGCACCTCGGCATCGGCGGCCTCAAAAGCCGCCTTCTGATCGGCCACTTGCTGGGTCAGCCATGAGGTCGCCACCGTGGTCGCGTCGAACCGGACCTGCAACTGATCCTCGATATAGAGCATGGCAAGCGTATCAGCGATACGCGCCGATTTTTCCGGTGACGTGGTGGTGATGGCAATTTCAAAGACCAGACTATTCGGCACATTGCGAACCGCGACATGCTGAAGAAGGGCCGAGGTCACTGCATCGCGGAGCCGTTCCGGGCTATAGGCCTCGACCTCAGCGCCAGTCAGTCCCATACGCAGTCGGGTCACCAGGCCCGGATTTCTCAGCCGCTCATTGAATTCCGGATCTTCCGACAGATCAAGCGCGTCGACCACCCGCCCCAGCAGGCGGCGACTCTGAAGAACCTGAACTTCCGTATTGACCGTAGAATTGTCGGAGGTCAGCGCACCCAGCACGCTTTCAAGACCGACCCCGGCCGATTGCCTTGCCTCCAGCATGACGACCGAAGTTGCCCGATAGACCGGTGTGGCCAGAATATAGGCATATACGCCGCCCAGAAACACAGCCAGACCTGCGATCACGGCAATCGTGCGCCAACTGCGCCCCAGCACACGGAAGATCGACAGAAGGTCGATTTCGTCGTCACTGCGGCTTGAAAACCCCGCACGTTGTTCTGCTCTGGCCACGATCACGCCTCGTTCACTGAATCTCTGCGGGTCATCCCGCCACTCCGGCAGGCAGGCCCGCGAAGCTGCTTTCTCTTGCAATCGTTTGCGACCCATTCATTGCGTGGTCGCATTGTCGAGTGGCACTGCGATCAGGCTGGGCGAGATCTGGTCGATGACGCGGTTCCAGCGGGTGACTTTCTGCTCGGCCAAGAAGATCACGTCGTTGGGCTGCAGCTGCAGCCTTGTGGCGAGGATCAGCCCTGCCGCATTGCTGGCATCCAGATGCCACGCGGTGATCGCGCCGAATTCACGCGGGTCGAGCGAGCCGCGCAGCACATAGATCTGCTTGGGGTTGGCCGTTTTGACCGCAGGCCCGCCGCGATCGAACAGCGCATCTGCGAGGCTCGCCTTCTGCTCATAGGGCAACGGCCAGCGCCCGGGGCGGACCACCTCGCCGCTTAAATAGACATAGTCCCGCGCTTCGGCGCCATATTCGAGCCGGGATTCAAAGTTCGTGCGCTGCTCGGCCAGTTCGGCGCGACGGATCCCGATCTCGGTGTTCAGCGCAGTGATGGCCGCAGTGCGGCTGGACTGGCGCAGCTCGCTCAGGCGGATCTGTTCGGCGAAATAGGCTTCAGCCTGTTCGAGATCATAGCCGGTATCGACAAAGACGGAATCGCCGTCCAGCAGCCGGACCTTCTGCCAGGCCGCAGTGCGCAGGAAGCCCTCGACCGGGATTTCGTAAAGCGAACCCCCGCGATAGATCCGGATCACGGCGGAATCGCGGTCGCGTGTGGCGATGCCGCCTGCCGTGGCCAGCGCAGCATCCAGCGTCAGCGGTGTCAGGGTGATCGGTGCCACGCCGGGGCGCGTCACCGCGCCGCCGATCGACACCTTACGGGCGTTGAATTCGGCCACTTCCAGGCTGAAGCTGGGATCGATCTGCCGTTCGATCAGGCGCTGGAACAGAAGGGCTTCGGCGTCTTCCAGCGTCAGATCGGCAATCCGGACCCGGCCCACATCGGGAATTGCAATGGCGCCGTCATCCTGCACGGTATAGCCCTGACGGCGGTTTCCAGCCGCCAGCAGCCCGGTCAATTCGGCGGCTGTTGTAGCTGGTGTCTTGGTCGCCAGCAGAACCACATCCCCCACACCGATGCGGTAGGGCAATGCAGGCGGGGTGGGCGGAAGGTTCGGGTTCACGGTGGCGGGCCGGGTGCTCGGCTCATGCGCCGGGTTGGGCAGCGCGCCCACCCCCAGGCCCGACCCGGAGACCCCCGCCGTCGCGCGGAAGGCCGCAGGCAGGCCGCGCGGGCTTTGCCCCTGGGCATTGGCGGCAAGCAGCGTTTCGGCGGTCACGTCGATGACGCGGACCCTTGCGCCATCGACCACGCCCGGGCGGATCGAGGTGCTCTGATAGGCCACACCGCAGCCTGCAAGCAGCACGGCAAAACCAAGACATGTCAGATGACGCATGATCACTCCGGGAAAATCAGGGCAGATACAGGATCCGGAAACGACCGAGATCCTGACTGAATGTTTGTTCGGTTTGCAGAATGCGGCCGTTCAGAACCCAGTGGCGGTTCTCGATATTGCCGCGCGGGCTGTGGCAGGTCTCATCGACCCGCAGTGCCGTCACAAAATGCGCCACATCGGTCTGGACCTGCTCGGCGCCCACGGGCCGGATGTCACAGATATAAGAGCGGATGGCGAGATTATCCTCGCCATCCAGAAGACGGTGGACCCGCGGCACCTGGCCCGCCCGGCCCGAAGCGATCACGGCCGCTGCATTCCCATTATCGGCGGTCATCAGATCGAAACCAAGGCCCCTGGTGCCGATGATAAGGCCGTCACGTGTATAGAAGCGCACATTGTCCAGCGTGCGCCAGTTCAGCACACCGTCCCGCTCTTCTGCCAGCAAAAGCCGCGAGGCGCGGTCGACATCGAGCATCCAGACGATCATCTCCGGCGCGTGCGCTGCGGTCAGCGCCTCGATCTCGCCAATGCCCTGGGTCTCCATATCGGGCGTCACCACCCGGTCCAGCGCGCGCTGCATCAGCTGGCCGCCGCAGCCTGCCAGCAGGGTCAGCAGCCCGAAGAAAAGAAGGGAAGGGAGACGCATCATCGCCAGAACCGTCCCCAGCGGGCGCCCGAAGCGGCGTTGCGCTCATCCCGGGTCAGCTCGTAAAGCCGGTTTCGGACCGAAAGCCGTGCCCCGCCATCGCGCTGGATCGGACGGATCACCAGCCCGGCCTCGCGCTGTGCGGGCATACCGATGACCCAGTTCAGCGGCACGTTCAGGATGATGCCCTTGTCAAAGGCACCCTCGCCGAAATCATCAAAGCTGACATCGGTCAGGGTCATAAAGCCGCCAACCTCGAACCCGTTGCCGAAGCGGCGGATCACGGTCAGCGTGCCGCCCCAGTCTCCGGCCAGATAACGGCCCACATCCAGCTGGCCGGTGAAACCGTTGCCCATTTCCAGATAGCCCGAGACATGGCCGGTCAGCACTTCGTAGTCCTGAAAGCCGAAAAGCCCGTCGACATCCCGCTGCGCGGCATAGTTCAGCTCTACCCCAAGGGCATAGGGCCGGTCCACCGGCGCCCAGAGCAACTCCCCGGACACGCCACCGAACATCTGCTCGAACAGGCCGACCGTGGCACGGCTGTAGAGATTGCTGCCCGGCCGGCCGAAATATTCGGCCGTCAGCCAGGAAATTGCCGGATCATCATTCTGATAATAAAGGTAGAGATCCGAGCGGACATGCGGCAGGACCGAATCCGAACGGCGGGAGGCATCGCCAATATTGCCCGCCAGCTTCTGGCGGACCCCGCCCGAGATATAAAGCCCGCGCACCGGCATCCATTCTGCTGTCAGCTGGGCCCCGACATCCAGCCGCAGCGGGCTGTCGGGGTCAAAGAAGGCGGGCTGGCCATAGGGGCTGAGTCCCCAGGACAGGCGATCCTCGCGGTTCATGCGCGGATCGGGCAGGCCTGCCGCATCCTGCGGATTGGCCCGGACATAGGCCTGCCAGGCGCCGTCGGGCGCATATTCCAGCGTTTCCAGATCCTCGCGGCTCAGCCGCATCTCGCTGACTGGCAGGTCGCGGATATGACTGCGCAGGCGGATCTCGCGGATTTCGGGCGGCAAGGTGCGGCTGAGCACGCGGAAGCTGCGCCCCCAGGCCTGGGCGGTGACAGGCCAGCCGGTATTTGTGATTGCGACCACCGCAGTATCGCCCTCGATCATCACCCCGTCCAGCGTGACGCCCTGTGCCTTCAGCGCTGCGGCCAAGCTATCCTGTGCTGCCGCATCGGGCTGCGGCCCCCAGCTCGCGGCGGCAGCAGCCGATCCACGGCCGATGGCAGGGGGTGCGGCCTCATGTCCCGAGGGTGCAGGCGGGCGGGCCGGGTTCAGTGTGGAACTGAAGCTGAGCGCCAGAGTCGAGCCATAAAGGAGCGATGCGCCCAGGGTGCCCGTGTCGCCAAGCCGGTATTTAAGCCCGATATTGATCGGAGTCCGGTGGTCGAAGTCCATACGTTCGACCTCGGCCGTCATTGCATCCGAGGAGTATTCAAGCGACAGGGTCAGCTTTTCAGTCGCGCGCCAATCCAGGGCGAGGAAGGCTGCGGCATCGCCGCGGAAGAAGCGATCGACCTTGATTTTGCCGGTATCGGACATACCTTCCCGGCCCGGGCGTTCTTCGAAACGATCCGACAGGACTGCCAAGGGGTTGCGGAAGCTGCCATAGCTGCCGAAGCGGCCCCAACCCAGCCCGGCTGACACCAGCAGCCGGTCATCGGCCAGGTGTTTCGACGCAACGAGATATTCCGCGCCAAAAACCCCGGTGCCGCCGAAATCCTGCAACCCGAAGGCCAGGGACGGGCGCCAGCTGTCGGGATCCTCGGCCATGATCTGGTAGCGGAAATCAAAGCTGCGGTCATAAAGCGACAATCTGCCGCCGGACAGATAGTCCTCGAAATAGGAATAGCGGAACACGCCGGTGATGCGCGGGGTGATCTGGAACACAAGGTTGCTGCGGATGACACCGCCCGCATGATGGTTCAGTGAAACGGCCAGAGTCCCGTCCGGCAGGGCCTCGGCCGAAGGCATCTCTACATGGCCGGGTACACCGTAAAGCGACAGCCCGGGCACCGTATCTTCGGCCCGTGCTTTCGCGGCAGCAAGCAGCAGCGAAAGCCCGAGGGCCGCCATCCGTGTCCATGAGGCAAGAGGCACGCAGGCGGCTCCATTGTAGTTTTTCTGAAAACAGAACTTTGAAACCGGAGACACCACATACGCGGGCGGACCATAGAGCCACATCAGAAAAGACTCAACATGCGACAGCGCCAACGGTCAGCCGCCTGGCGCGCGCCAGGCCTGGGTCGATCACGGCACAGCTCATCCGCCCGGTGGCATAGGCCCCGGTATCCCGCGAGATACAGCCTGCCCATTGCTCCGCCTGCGCGGTCACCGCATGGTCACGGGCCACCCAAAGCCCGTCCGGGCGCAGCCGACACCCGAAATCGGGATGCCCCCGGAGCAGTGCACCTTCCTCCTGCTGGTCCTCGGTCCGGGCAGGATCCATGCCTGCATGTGCCGCCACCATATTGTCGCTGCGCCAGCACAGGGGCCGTGCCGTCAGCCAGACCCGCATCTCTGTGCCATGGGCCGTCGCCAGTCCGGCGATCCCGTCCTGTCCGGACAGGCCAAAGATGATCAGGGTCTCGTAGCCGCCATGCTTCAGCCACGAGGCCGCAAGGCATGCAGGTTCTGCCAGGGCCGCAGGAAACATCTCTTCATGATTGCCCATCAGGCAGACTGCCCCTGCGGCATGTTCGGCCCTGACCCTGGCCAGAACGGCGGCGCTGTCCGGTCCGCGGTCGATCATGTCACCAGCCAGACAGACCGCTTCCGCAGGCGCGGGCGGCGCTGTCACAGGTGCCACGAGCTGCGGCATCTTCCTGAAATCAGGGAGCAGGGCGGAAAATGCCATCGATCTTGCCTATCGCCCTGCCGGTCGGCCGCAGAGATCAGAGTCATGTGTCATCTCTCGGCATCCCGGGATGTTTCGGACGATTTCTGGCACCATGCGCCAGGTGAAAACCGGAAAATCGTTAATATTGCACTGCAGCATTTGCTGCGGGAGCAAAGAGACCTTAGCCGTCCCTAATGCACAGTCCTGTAAAATGCCAGTTCTCCGCGGCGGATTTTTTCCCGGCCGGCCAGGGAGCACATGGCAGGCAAGACCTTGATTCAACGGTCAAATGAACGTGATCGGGAAAACCATTCCCCTTCCCCGATCACGATGGGGCTCTCACCGCTGCACATATTCAGGCGAAAGCTGTATTTTTGTGCAAACGATGATCTGCAATCGCAAGATGAGACACACAAGACCAACTGTCCTTCGAATCGACATGCGCAGCAAAGGGCCGCGAATGTCGGTCACGGCACCGGTGGTCCTGCAACCACCGGCCAGGACCACCGCTCAGACGCTGTAATAGTCGCGATACCAGTCGACGAAGGCCCTCACCCCCTCGGGCACCCGGGTCTGCGGCGCATAGCCGGTCAGGCGCTGCAACAGGCTTGCATCGGCCCATGTCGCGGGCACATCGCCCGCCTGCATCGGCATCAGGTTGCGGGTCGCTGCCCTGCCCGTCGCCGCCTCGATCGCGGCGATAAAATCGGTCAGCTGCACCGCATCGGAATTGCCGATATTGACCACCCGGAACGGCGCCACAGGCGAGAGGCTGTCGCCTTCAGGCACGATGCCATCCGCAGGGCGCTCCGGCACCGCATCGATCAGCAGCCGGATCCCCTGGACCAGATCGTCGATATAGGTGAAGTCGCGCTTCATATCGCCGTGATTGTAGACGTCGATCGGGTCGCCGTTCAGGATCGCCCTGGTGAACTTGAACAGCGCCATGTCCGGGCGACCCCAGGGCCCATAGACCGTGAAGAAACGGAACATTGTCACCGGCAGGCCGAAGAGATGGGCATAGGAATGCGCCATCGATTCCGTGGCCTTCTTCGTCGCGGCATAGAAGGACATCTGGTGATCGGCCCGGTCGGTCTCGGCATAGGGCATCTTGGTATTGGCGCCGAAGGCCGAGGAGGTCGAGGCCAGCACCATATGCGCGGGCGGATGGGCACGGGCCGCCTCCAGCAGCTCGAACGTGCCGATCAGGTTGCTTTCCAGATAGGCACGCGGATTGTCGATCGAATAGCGCACCCCGGCCTGGGCGGCCAGATGCACCACCACATCGGGCTTGTGCCCGGCAAACATCGCCATCAGGAGGCCCGGCGCCTCGACCGCATCATTGACGATGGCAAAGCCCGGATCCTGCAGCAGGATGGCCTGGCGGCGCTGCTTCAGCGCGACATCGTAATAATCCGACAGATTGTCGAGGCCGATGACCTTAAAGCCGTCGGCCAGCAGGCGGCGGCAGAGGTGAAATCCGATGAATCCGGCCGCGCCGGTGACAAGGGCCGTGCGCATCAATCGGCTCCGAACAGATCGCGGGTGAAGACTTTCCCGGCCACATCCTCCAGATCGGCGGTGCGGCGGTTGGCAAGGATCAGGTCGGACGCGGCCTTGAAGGCGCCGAGATCGCGGATCACCCGGGATCCGAAGAAGCTGTCCTCGGTCAGGGCCGGCTCATAGACCACAACCTCGATCCCCTTGGCCTTGACGCGTTTCATGATGCCCTGGATCGAGCTCTGGCGGAAATTGTCCGAGCCGGCCTTCATCACCAGCCGATGCACGCCGACCACCCTGGGCCGTGCGGCGATGATCCGGTCCGCCAGGTAATCCTTGCGGGTGCGGTTGGCATCGACGATGGCGGCGATCAGGTTCTGCGGCACTTCGGAATAGTTCGCCAGGAGCTGCTTGGTATCCTTAGGCAGGCAATAGCCGCCATAGCCGAAGGAGGGGTTATTATAATGCGCCCCAATGCGCGGATCGAGGCAAACCCCTTCGATGATCTGGCGCGCATCCATGTCGCGCGACAGGGCATAGCTGTCCAGCTCGTTGAAGAAGGCCACCCGCATCGCGAGAAAGGTATTGGCAAAAAGCTTGATCGCCTCGGCTTCGGACGGGTCAGTGAACAGAAGCTCGACATCCTTCTTCACCGCCCCTTCCAGGAGCATCGCCGCAAAGGCCTCGGCCCGGGCCGAACGCTCTCCGACGATAATGCGGCTGGGATGCAGGTTGTCGTAAAGCGCGCGCCCCTCGCGCAGGAATTCGGGGCTGAAGATCACCTGATCCGTGTCAAGCCTGGCCCGGATCCGTTCGACAAAGCGGACCGGGATCGTCGATTTCACCACGATGGTGGCATCCCGGTTCACCGCGATCACCGCCGCGATCACCGCCTCGACGCTGGAGGTGTCGAAAGAGTTGGTCAGGCTGTCATAATTGGTGGGCGTCGCCACGATGACGAATGCGGCATCACGGTAAGCCGCAGCCCCATCGGTGGTGGCGGTCAGATCCAGCCCGCCCCTGGTCAGGAAGGCCTCGATCTCAGCGTCGGCAATGGGAGACCGCCCGGCCTTGACCTCGGCCACGCGCGAGGCCGAGACATCGACCGCCGTGACCTCATGGTGCTGCGCCAGCAGGACCGCATTGGAAAGACCAACATAACCCAAACCAGCAACTGCAATTTTCATGAAGACGGCTCCCGTGCTTCTTAAACATCGTCGGCTTCTGTCTAGGGAGCACTGTCGATTTCTGCAATGCAGAAACCGTTTCCCGCGAAGTGGAAAGAGACAACACACCTTTGACGTGTGTCTCGGTAAGGCTGCTGATAAGTGGAATCATCAGTCCGCGCAGGGTCGGAAAACAGGCTTTCGGCCTCGAATTTTCCAAAGGGCATTGTCTGGTTATTTTTCGCGGCTCATCTGAAACGCGTTTCGGGATCTCAGCCGGCCAGTTCATCAGTCATGCCGCATTCTTCCGCCCCAAACGTCACCGCATCTCTGCTATCTCATACCGGCATACCAGAGCTGACCTGTTCGGCCTCTGGAGCGGCATGACCATCATCTCCTCGACCGCAGGCAGAACCGTCACGCCCGGTTCGGATGACCGCCGCTACAAGTTGAACGTTGCGCCCGCCAGTGGGACAGGGCGAAGCGCTGTAAGTAGCCGCCGACTCCATGCGTAAAAGATGGAAGCGATCCGGATCACGAAACCGGCGTCCAACTGCGTGCAACCGAGCACGATACAAAGATGCGGGCCCGCATCTCTGATCACTATCCTGGCCAGCCGATTCTGAAAGCTGCCGCAATTTCAGGCCTGACAGCAGACCGCACCCGATCACCTACCCCAGGAGAAAGAGGGCTTGCACAAGGAGCGGCAAGCACAGAATAGTCGCAATTCTTGTTTCATTCGTGTCATGGCCTTGCTGCAAGCGCATAATAAACTTTGACGTGAAGTAAAAGTTAAGTTTACTAAACCCTGAGTAGTATGGCGACCGGATCGCCCTTTGTTTCCCGTGCGTACTTTGGTCCCCCTCAACTTATTCGCTTTGGCTCGGCCAGATACGGAAATAACATGAACGACGTCAGCAGTGCTGCCGCGGGCGCCACCGCCTCATCTTCCTTTTCGATCAGCCGCCGTATCTATCGTGCTGCGGGCAAGCGGGTCCTGGATATACTGATCATCCTTTGCCTGCTGCCGATAATTCTGCCGGTCATCCTGCTTCTTGCGCTGCTGGTGATGCGCGATGGCGGGGCACCGTTCTTCGGTCACCGCCGCATCGGTCGCAACGGAGAGGTTTTCCGTTGCTGGAAGATCCGGTCGATGGTGTCGGATTCGCAAGAGCGTTTGAGGGTTCATCTCGAGAACAACCCCGAAGCCCGGGCCGAATGGAATGCCAATTTTAAGCTGGACAATGATCCGCGCATCACCCGTTTTGGCAGGTTCCTGCGCAAATCCAGCCTCGATGAGCTGCCGCAGATCTGGAATATCCTGAAGGGTGAGATGAGCCTTGTCGGGCCGCGCCCCGTCACCGCCAAAGAGCTGGACCTCTATGGCGCGGCTGCCAGCCACTATATGTCAATGCGACCGGGTCTGACGGGGCTCTGGCAGGTCAGCGGCCGCAATGATGTCAGCTACAGCGAGCGTGTCGTTCTCGATGTCGCCTATGCCCGCAAGCACAATCTCATTATGGATATTCGGCTGATCCTGGCCACCGTCGCTGCAGTTTTGAACCGCACCGGCAAGTGAGCCTCCATTTGTACAGATTGGGTTCCGACACCACCGGGGATTGTTCATGTTTGGATCCGGTCGCAGGCATCCTGAACAGAGTGCCGGATGCCAATGTCATGCTCCTACGGAGAACCCTGTCAGAGCTGCTCGGTTGGTCACAGGTGATGCTGGCGGGATAAGGGGTTTCGGCAGGCAGTATTGCCTTGGCCACGGAACCGATCCCCGGGACGGAACGGTACCGGTGCCTCCAGGTCTCCGTCAGGCGGCGCATGGTGGCGGCAGGTTCCGGCCCTGCTACGGTGCTGCCTGATCCGGCGCATTGCTCTGTCTTGCCCGATCCGCAGCAGGGAATGGATCTCGGCTGAAGACAGGTTCATCACGATCCGCGCGGCCCTGGTATGGCGGGCGATCTCCTCGCCCCGGCAGCCGACAGTGCCACATGGATATCGTCCCGGAATCAGACAGCCTGATGATGATGCGCAACCGGCACCGGCCAATTGTCGGTCTCGCCGCGCAGGACCGCGCACTGACGTTCGCGGCATTGTTCCTCCAGCCAAAGGCTGAATGCATCCCAGATGGTCAACTCCGGCATCGGCACCATGACGTTGCGCCGCGACTTTCCCACCAGGCCTTCGACCCTGGCGAATATGCGGTTCAGTCGCCGGGCGCGGGAGTTGGCGGATGGCTTTCGCAATACGGCGGCCAGGGCTGCCAGGGGGATGCAACTGGTGCAGGCCACGACGCGGCAAACGGCAGGGCCAGACCCGCGGTCATTCCCGTTTGGTTTGCCTGGCCGAATAATTTGAGACATAAAGGATCGCAGCTGGATGTGAGAATGAGCATGGCCGATCCCGTCGAAGACCGTGAACTCGCCCGTCAGAGGTTGCGGCTCTGGGTCACGATGCTGAAATCGGTGCGCAGCATCGAGACCGAATTGCGCGACCGTCTGCGCAGCAGTTTCGACACCACGCTGCCCCGGTTCGATGTGCTCGCGGCGCTGTATGCCGCGCCGCAGGGGCTGAAGATGACGGATCTGTCGCAGCAGCTCATGGTATCGAATGGCAATGTCACCGGCATTGTGGATCGGCTGGTCGCGGATGGTATGGCGCTGCGGCAGAACGAAGAAACCGACCGCCGTGCCTTTCGCATCTCGCTGACCGAGGCCGGGCGCGCGAAAATGACGGGGATGCTGGCGCAACATCACAGCTGGATCGATGAGTTTTTCGCGGGAATCCCCGAACATGACCTCGCGCGGGGCATCGCGATCATGATGGACCTGCGCCACAGGGGCGGGCGCGAGGTCTGACATCGCGCCCGGGCGGCCAGATCTGAGCAGTCGTCTTTTGCACCAGAAGCGCCTGTACAGTAAATATTTCACCCGGCTATATAATTTAAGCTTGAAGTAGTTTGGTTGCATTTCGCATGATGGGCCTATGTTCATGACCGCGGAGACCGCCATGCCTGGTCCGACGACGCATACTGACGGCCTCACCAGTGACAATTGGCCGACCGAAGCCGATATGCTGGCCTTCCTTCCTGATGATTTCCCCTCTCCCGGACACCCAGTTGCGGCGGTCGGCCTGATGGAAAAGATGGTGAAAAAAGGCATTGCCGACCGGATCGCACTGGAAGGCACTGGCCGAAACCGCAGCTATGCCGCGCCGGTCATCCGGTCGATCCGGATCACCCGCGCTCCTGTTGAGAATTACGGCATGCTGTCCCTGAACCGGATCCTGATCCGGCCTCAACACACCGGTTCCGCTTGCGATATCCTGCTGGCGCCGGTGTTCGATGCCCGCCCAAGGCTGGCTGGTCGACCGCTGGACGGCTGTCAGGCTATGGTGGTCGATGACGAGATGACTGAAGTGCCGGGCGGCGGCTGCGCTCTTGCCGATGGCCGGCAGCGGAAATTCGTGAAGCAGGGCTGGACCCTGCCGGGTGATCCCTGCATCCAGGATGAGGCGGGTTATTTCCGCCTTGCCGCCCGGTCCGACGACAGGATCGCCTCGGCAGGCTATGCTGGCGCGGGGCCCGAACCGGAGGCCGTATTGTTCGCCCATCCGGACGTGCCGGATTGCGGTGTGATCGGGGCCACAGACTCTGAACAGGGCATCATCTTGCAGCCCCATTTCATGCTGCGCGATCGTGTTTTGCCGCGACCAGAGACCGCCAAAGTCCCGCCCAGGACTGTAAGCGGCAAGATCCGGCGCTCCGCACGGAAGCGCGCCGCTGAAACACCCCATTGAAAGGAGCACCGATGTGGTACCACATCTCTGACTGGAACGCGGTCTATGACAATGCGCCCAATATCCCGCGTGGCGCGGACTGGCCGGCTGTCTGGGTCGAACCGGCGGCGGCGTTTCGCGCGGACATGGCTGCGAAAGGCCTGCTGGAGGCGGATCTGAGCTACGGAACCGGCGCGCGGCAGGTCTTTGACCTGTTCCGCCCTGCCACCCATCCGAAGGGGCTCGTGATCTTTGTGCATGGTGGTTTCTGGATGGGGCTCGACAAGAGCTATTGGTCGCATCTTGCTGCCGGGCCGCTGGCGCAGGGCTATGCGGTCGCAATCCCGAGCTACACACTGGCGCCCGAGGCCAGGATCCGCACGATGACGCAGGAGATCGGCGCCGCGATCACGGCGGCTGCGGCAAAAATCGCCGGCCCCTTGCGGCTGGTGGGTCATTCGGCGGGCGGCCATCTGGTGACGCGGATGGTCTGCGAGGATACGCCGCTGGCGCCGGAGCTGCGCAAAAGGGTCGCGGCGGTGCTGTCGGTTTCAGGGCTGCATGACCTGCGGCCCATGCGCAATATCTGGCGCAATGCGACGCTTGCGATTGACGCGGCAGAGGCGGTCTCGGAAAGCCCGGCCTTGCAGGTGCCCCTGGCCGGGACACGGCTGACGGCCTGGGTGGGCGCGATGGAGACCTCGGAATTCCTGCGCCAGAATGCGCTGATTGCGAATATCTGGGCCGGGCTCGGCGTGGCCACAAGGGCGGTGGTCGAGCCAAATCGCCACCATTTCAATGTGACCGACGGGCTGGCGCAGCCGGATCATCCGCTGGTCGCGGCGCTGCTGGATCTGCCGGTCTGAGGGAGTGCTATTAGAAAAGCCCGGCCGCAAGGCCGGGCTTTCGCGTTTCGATCAGAGGCTTGCCACCGGCAGGCGCCGCTTTGCGCATAGCGTCATCAGCACGACGAAGAACAGCGCTTCGGCAATGACAAAAGCGGTGAAGGCCATCGGAAAACCGCCGCTGCCGCGAATGATCACCCCCATGATTGTGGGCGCGACAAAGCTCGACAGGATGCCGAAGACCTCGGCATAGCCGATCGCAGCCGAAGCCAGCGCAGGGGCGTAAGTATCCGAGATCAGTGCAAAGATCGCGCCGCCGCCGATCACGGCAATGCCGCTGATCGCCGCCATAAGGACCAGAACCGGGAAGGGCAGCGCCCAGAGCGTTGCGGCCAGAAACATCAGGCCGGTGAGGATCGCCATGATGACCGAGACACGGATCAGCTTCAGCTTGTCGCCTTTGTCGGCCATCAGTCCGCCGATCACCAGAAAGACCACCTGCGACAGGCCCATCAGCGTGCCGATCAGCGCGGCGCTGGCCTCGGGCATCGCCTGATGCGTGATAAAGGCCGGCACGACCCAGGTGGCCGTGCCCGCAATGGCAAAGGTGCAGGACGCGATGCCGAAACCCGCGATATAGACCCAGGGCTTGCGGAAGATCGAAGCGAGCTCCGGTTTATCGGGGTTTGGCGGCTCGCCAGACCATCTGAACCCGGTAAAGGCTGACCCAAGCGCCGCCGGGCCGGGTTTGGCAAACAAAAGCACCAGGCCCGCCGCGAGTGCGGTGCCGCAGGTCAGGATCGCAAAGAAATTGCGCCAGCCATAGCTGATGGTCAGCGGAATGCCGATGGCGAAATCCAGCGTGATCGCAAGGCTATAGGCCGCAAGGATCAGACCGACCACCAGCCCGCGCCGCGCCGGCGGGAACCAGGCCAGCAAAAGCTTCATCACCCCGATAAAGACGCCTGCATCGAAAAAGCCGATGATCAGCCGCAGGGTCAGCAATTGCCCGTAGCTTTGCACATAGATCTGCAGGCCCATGCCGATGGTGGTGCCGATCAGCCCGGTCAGCAGCATCGCCCGCGCCGACCAGTCGCGGCTGAGCGCCGACCAGACCACCATGCCAAGCCCATAGGTCAGCGCGAAAATGCCCTGGGCAAAGCCGGCCTGGGCCTCGTCCAGCCCGAGATCGGGCGAGAGGAAGGGCAGAACGGCGGCCAGACCATACCAGTCCGCCGCCAGCATGATCTCGCAAAACAGCCCGAGCGCCAGCACACCCCATTGCCAGCGCCTGATCCTTGCCTGATCAGGCGGGGCAAGATTGTCCCATGTTGTCATTTCATCAGTCCCTGTTGGTTTTTGTTTTTTCGCCGGATCCTGGCCGTCCCCCCTCCCGCCCCGGCGCGGGGGAGGGTGCCGGGGTCAGGCTCCGGCGGGCGGTGGCAGGAAGTGGATATTGTGCAATGCGGCCAGGCGCACCACTTCGACCGGGTCCGGCACCTGATGGATCGCCTCGAAGAGCGCGCGTAGATCACGGGTCGGGGCGACCCAGAACAGGCAGGTGGCTTCAGCGCCCGAGAGGTTGAAGATCCCATGCGGGATGCCGCGCGGCATCACCACCAGATCGCCGGGTCCGGCCTTTTGTTCGGTATCCCTGAGGCGGATGGTGTATTCGCCGCTCAGCACATAGACGAATTCATCCTGATCGGGATGGACATGGGGCGGAACGAAGGTGCCGGCGGGGAAAATCGCATGCCAGGCCATGCTGTCAGGCCCGGCCTGTTTCAGCGTATAGGTCTGGCCGAGAATGTTCCAGGACACGCCCTCCCAGGCGCCCGATTGCGCGGTGATGCCGCCGGGCATGGCGGCGGTGGCGCGGGCGAGGAAGCCGGTCACGAGGCCGGCGCTTTCAGGCGTTTCTTCCAGGACGAGGTGACCGGTCGCCGGGACCAGCGCAAGCTCGGTCCCGGGCAGCTGTGCGAGCCAGTCCTGCGCCTGGCCGGTCGGGCGCAAACGGTCTTCTGCCCCCCAGAGCAGCAGAACCGGCATCGTCAGACGCCAGAGCCTGCGCGCCAGATCCGGGTTCCCTTCGGGACAGGGTGCCGAGAGTTTCAGAAAGCCGCCAACCTCGCGCCCAAGGGCCGCATCGAAAGCCGGATCCTGCGCGGCGGGGAACAGCGGCAGGATCTTTGCCGGGTCATGTGCCAGATAGGCCGGCAGCTCGGGCGGGGTGATCGAGGTCATCGCCGGTGCGGGGGCGGCCTCGCTGATCAGACCGGCCGGTGCGATCAGCACGAGGCCCGAGACCCGCCCGGGCTGACGCACCGCGAATTCAGCCGCGATCCAGCCGCCAAGCGAAAAGCCCGCCAGCGCGAACTGCTCCATCTTCAGCGCGTCAAACAGCGCCATGTAATGGAAGACCATATCTTCGATGGTCGTGATCCCGGGCGCATCCTCGCTGAGGCCAAAGCCGGGATGGAAGGGGATCACCACGCGATGCGTGGCCGCCCAGTGGCGCGCGGCCTCGAACCCGGTAAAGGTGCCGGTGCCATGCAGAAAGACGAGATCGGGCCCTTGCCCGAGGG
The DNA here is from genome assembly GCF_016405985.1 of Paracoccus sp. IB05. GTDB lineage: Bacteria > Pseudomonadota > Alphaproteobacteria > Rhodobacterales > Rhodobacteraceae > Pseudogemmobacter. The sequence goes on along the minus strand of NZ_JAEFCF010000022.1, from coordinate 71,060 downwards.
TCAGAACGGCGGTGCGGATGCCATTCACGACAAGATCCTGCCGGGCAAAACCGGCGATCTGATTTGAGAGCGGGTCAGACATGTCTGCTCCTGTGATAGTGGTGGGGCCGCGCCTCAGGCAGCGCAGCGGATTTCGCGCAAGGATGCAGCGAGCTGGGCCACGCCGGTTTCGAGCCGTTGTGCCAGTGCCCCGGTCGGGGCGCCGTCCGCGTCGAGTTCCGGCGCACAGGCATAGACCGCCGTGGGCATGGTCAGCGCCTCAAAGAAGCCAAAAAGCGGGCGCAGCTGATGTTCGACCACCAGCGCATGGCGCAATCCCCCGCCGCAGGCCGTGATCAGCACCGGGCGGCCTTTCAGGACACCCGGCGGGATCTGGTCGAAGAGATGCTTGAAGAGGCCCGGATAGCCGCCCTGAAACACCGGGCAGCCGATGATCAGCGCGGGCGCCGCCTCGATCCGCGCGATCAGAGCCTGGGCGTCAGCGCCCATCTCCTCGCGGCGAAAGGCGGCAATGCCGGGGCCGGCATCCAGCAGATCGCAGGTCTCGGCCCCGATCCCGTGTAACCGGTCCAGCCGGTCGACCGCCGCCTCTATGAGGCGGCGCGGGCTGGCGGGGCGCCAGCTTGTTGCGGAAAACGCGAGGACGGGGGGCACGTTATTTGCCCCCGTCTGCCACACCGAACACCGTCCAGGGCGCATTGGGATCGGTGGTGCCCATCAGCGCGCGGCCGCATTCCTCAAAGATCTGATCCGACATCAGGATATGCTGGGTGCCCGCGTGAATGTCGCGGTAAACCCGCTGCATGACCGTATTGTGCAGCGAGGCGCCGCGCGCCGCGCGATGGGCAAAGGTCGCGATGTCAGAGATCACATCATGGCTGTAGCGCAGGCAGAGCTTGATCATCGTCATCTGATGCTGGCTGAGCGGCTGTCCGGCCTCCAGCGTGTCAGAGGCGCTTTTCCAGGACTCCAGCACCAGCGCCCGCATGGCGCGGAACTTGGCCTCGTTCTGGGCGAACTGGAACCTGAAACTGGCGCTCTGGGCCGATGGGCCAAAGGCATCGCGGCGCGGGACGATGACCTTGATCAGCTCATCAAGCATCCGCCGCCCGGTGCCAAGCGCAAAGGAAGTATGGGCCCAGGCGCTGAAGCCGGCAAGCCCGATCGTACCCTGATGCGAGCCGCGCAAAGGCGCCTCGATATCAAAATCATAGACCATTTCATCGGGGACAAAGATTTCGGTCCCCTCTTTGACGGCGTAGTCAAAGCTGCCGGTGGCGCGCAGCCCCAGCACATCCCAGTTGCCCTTAAGTTCAATCGTGTCGCGCGGGTGATGGGCGATGATCACTTTCGGCCCGCCCGGGCCCATGATCATCTCGCCCGCCTCATCCACAAGGAAGGCGCCGGTATGGATCCAGTCGGCGTGCTGGATGCCGCTGCCATAGGCCCATTGGCCCCAGATCATGTAACCGCCATCGGTCTTGCGGGCGAAGCCGCGCGGCACGCCATTGCCGGCGATGGTGATATCAACACCCTTCGCGAAGACATGATCCACCCCGGCCTGGTCGATATAGACCGCCATGGTGGTGCCTTCCATATTGTTCACGCCGATATACCAGCCGGCGGAAGCATGGGCATAAGTGATCTTTTCATGGATCAGCATCGCATCGAAATGGCTGATCTCAGAGCCGCCGACCACGCGGGGATAGAGCATGGTGAAAAGCCCGGCCTTGCGCAATTCGGCCACGACCTCATCGGTCAGATGCCCAAGCCGTTCCGCGTCAGTCGATTGCGCCTCGATCATCGGCAAAAGCGCCTCGGCACGCGCCATCAGTTCTGTCGCGGTCGGCGGCGTGGCTGTCACATTGATATTCATCCGGTTCCCTCTCTGTAGCGCGCGGCTCGTATCTGCACCCCGTGCCGGGGCTGGCCGCTTTTTAAAAACTGCGCAAATCGGCCTGACGCGCCGCGCGGGCGGTGACTGGCCGATCTGTCGGGCGATCCTGGCGGTTGGGGCCGGCCCGCCTCAATCCCCCCGAACAGGGGGGGGGCTGTTGTGGCAGGGTTGCGGCAGGAATGCTTTGACTGCGAAATTTTTACACCTGAATGATCGTGAAAGTTGCAGACTGAATTGACCGAATCACCCTCTCCTCCGAAACTCTGCGATGCAGGCCACTTCCGGCCGCACTTTCGGACTGACCCATGACCGCAGCGCCTTTCTCTGCCGATCTCAGTGCTGCGGAGCTGATGGGTGTCATTTCTGCGGCCTCGATCCCGGTGCTTGGCGAGCAATGTCAGGCTGCGCTGGAACGGCATTGCGGTGCCTCGGGGATGGGGATCTATCTTTTGCGCAGCGGCGTGCCGGATCTGCTGTATTCCAGCGGCGTGCCGGGTGGTTTTCTGGAAGATTACGCCACGCTTTACGGCACCGATGATCCGCTGATCCGGCAGCTGAGCACGCAGGTGCCCGTCACCGATGGCCGGACCTGTCTTGGCGAGGCGGATTGGGCCCGCAGCGGGTTGCGTGAATTGCTCAGCTCCTGGGGGCTTGGGCATAATATGTGCGGGCTGATCCCGATCGACGCGGCGACGATGGGCGTCATCTATACGGCCACGCTGCAACGCACCGGAGCTTTCACGCCCCAGGCGCGCGAGCAGCTGGTTTTTCTGTGCCGCGGCGCCGGGATCGCTTTGCGCTCGCTGGTGCGGCGCACCCGTGTCGTGGGCGATCTGCCGCCGCAGCAGGCGCGGGTCGCAGCCCTGGTCTGCGAGGGGTTTTCCAACAAGGAAATCGCCCGGGCCGTGGGGCTTTCCGAACATACGATCAAGGAATATGTCCAGCGCCTTGCGCAAAGGCTGCGGGCCGACAATCGCACCGCCCTTGCCGTTGCCCTGCTGCGCCAGGGGTTTCTGCATTAGGCGCGGGGATCTGGCCCGGAGGACAGAAGCAAAAAAGACCGCCCGGGGGGCGGTCTTTTGACGTCAGGGCCAATGCCGCGGCTTACAATCCGCAGTCATTGACATAGGTGTCCTGGTAGTCATCGAAGATCTTCTCGACAACCGAGGTGGCATAGCGGCCATCTTCGCGCTTCACGACTTTGGTCAGGTAGAAATCCTGAATCGGGAAGTGGTTCTTGCCGAACGAGAAATCGCCGCGCAGCGAGGTGAAATCGGCTTTCTCCATCGCGCTGCGCAGCCCGTCCCGGTCTGACATTTTGCCATCCACCGCCTTGACCGCGCTGTCGATCAGCAGCGCCGCATCATAGGCCTGCATCGCGAAAGTCGCGGGGACTTTGTCATATTTGGCGATAAAGGCATCGGTGAAGGCCAGTGATTGCGGCGTGTCGAGATCCGGCGCCCAGTTCGACCCGGCAAACATCTCAAGCGCGGCATCCTGCTGTGCCGGAAGGGTGGATTCGTCCACCGTAAAGGCCGAAAGGAAGGGAATGCCGCTCATGCCGGCCTGGTTGAACTGCTTGACCAGATTGACGCCCATGCCACCCGGCATAAAGGCATAGATCGCATCCGGGCCGGTCGCGGCGATCTGCGCCAGTTCGGCCGAGAAATCCAGCTGCCCCAGCGGCACCAGCATCTCATCGGCAATGCCGCCTTTATAGGAATGCTTGAATCCCTCCATCGCATCTTTGCCCGCCTGATAATTCGGCGCCAGCAGATAGACATTCTGATAGCCACGATCCTGGGCGACTTTGCCCGAGACCTCGTGGATCTGGTCATTCTGATAGGAGGTGACGAAGAGGTTCTTGTTGCATTCCTTGCCCGCCAGCGTCGAGGTTCCGGCATTGGTCGAAATCAGGAAAGCGCCACCTTCGGTGACCGGTGGCATGATGGCGTTCAGGATGTTGGAAAAGATCGGGCCGACCACGAAATCGACCTTATTGCCCTCGACCAGTTCGCGCGCGCGGCTGACGGCGACTTCGGGTTTTTGTTCGTCATCGACGATGATCAGCTCGACCTGCCTGCCGCCGATCTTGCCGCCCAGATCGTCAAGCGCCAGCTGGAACCCGTCGCGTGCCTGTTCGCCCAGAACGGCTGCCGGCCCCGACAGCGTGTAGATCAGACCGATCCGGACCACATCATCATCGGCCCGCGCCACGGATGCGAGCCCGGCAAGGATGCTGCCAGCCAGCAGGGATGCTTTCACTTTATTCATTTACTACCTCCATCGGGCCTGTTGGCGCCCAGTGTTTTTTGTGGCCGTTTTTTTGGTGGGCGCGCGCACCACGCGGGCGCGCACCGTCAGGTCTTTTGATCAGTCAAGCGCCGGGGGCGGCACGAATTCCAGCTCGTGGAAGCCGGCGATCCGCACCACTTCGGCCGGGTCCGGCACATTATGGATCAAAGAGAACATTTCCCACAGCTTTGCCGTCGGGGAAACCCAGAACATCGCGACCACATCTGCATCCGACCGGTTGAAAAGCCCATGCGCAATGCCGCGCGGCAGGACAACCAGATCGCCCGGGCCTGCACGGCGCAGTTTGCCGCCGACCTCGGCCTCAAGCTCGCCCGAGAGGATATAGACGAATTCATCCTGGGTGAAATGAATGTGATGCGGCACGAAGGTGCCGGGCGGGAAAACCGCATGCCAGGACATCGAGCTTTCGCTGCAGGATTTCGGCGTATAGGTCTGGCCCAGAATGTTCCAGACGATGCCTTTGATGCCATCGTCACCGGCCACCACAGCGGGGGGCATGGGAACGGGCGGCAGCGGATAGGTCGGGGTGCTCATCTTTCGGTCTCCTTCTTCATCTCATTCAGATTTAAAAATTTTGTGTGTAAAGCTGTTTCTGCGCCTCATAGGCGTTTCCGCGTCTGGTCATCCGAAAAACCGGCGGTCGAAGCATAGCCGCGCACGATGGCGGCGCGCTCCTCAGGCGTGATCACCTGGTCGAGATCGGAGAAGCCATCAGGCGCGCGGCGCTCGACCTCGTCGATCAGCCCTTCAGGGCCGCCAAGCCGGTTCAGCCGCACGATTTCGGCGGTGACGGGGCGGCGCGCCGCATCATAGGCGGCAAGGGCGGCCCGGATGGCATCCGCTGTTGTCGCGCCGACCAGCAGATCCGCCAGCGCTCTGGTGTCAAGGATCGCCTGGCTCGCGCCATTTGATCCGACCGGATACATCGGATGCGCAGCATCGCCGATCAGCGTCACACGGTCATGGCTCCAGGCCGGCAGCGGATCGCGGTCGCACATCGGATATTCGAGGAAGACCGGCGTGGCGCGCACCAGCGCCTCCAGGTCGATCACATTCACATCAAAAGCGCGCACATGCGGGATCAGCTCTTCCAGCGTGCCCTGACGGTTCCAGTCTTCGCGTTTCGGGGTTGGGCTGCCCTCGGCGCCGGGACGGTAGGTCACGACCCAGTTCATCAGCACCTTGCCGGGCGCGGATCCGGGCGCGATCGGGTAGAGCACCAGCTTATAGGTAAAGCCGCCCGCAACGATCATGGTGCGGCCATCTGCGAAGGCATCCGCCTCGACCGCGCCGCGCCACATCATGACGCCATTCCATTTCAGGCCAGGTTCGTTCGGGTAAAGCTGTGCGCGGATCGGCGAATGCACCCCATCCGCCGCGACCAGAATATCGCCCTGCGCTGACCGGCCAGTGTCGAATTCCAGCCTGACGCCATCCGCATCCTGGCGGAAGCCGGTGCTGCGATGCGACAGCTGCACCGCCCCCGGCCCGAGCCGGTCCAGCACCGCCTCGCGCAGCATATTATGCAGCCGCCCGCGATGGATCGAGAATTGCGGGTAATCGCCGCCGGCCTCGACACCGCGCGGCTCGCGCCAGACCTCCTGACCCTGCCTTGTCTGGTAGCGCAATTCGCTGGTGCGAATGGCGATCCGGTCCAGCTCGGGCAAAAGGCCCAGTTCGGCAAGTTCGCGGATTGCATGCGGAAGCACATTGATGCCGACGCCCAATTCGCGCATTTCGGGGGCGGCCTCGAAGATCTGGCAGGAAATGCCGCGCGCCTGCAACATCAGGGCCAGCGTCAGCCCGCCAATTCCGGCCCCACTCACCAATACAGTCATGTCTTTCCTCACTTCCCCGTCGCGGCTGCCTGCTGGTATTGCCTGCGGCCGTCATTTGGGCCGATGCTTGAGGGTGGGGGCCGCGCCAGCTATCGCCACAGCGCCAGACTATCAGCAGAGCGCCATCTGCTACGCTTTTTCCCGCAGGCAGGCCCGTGAGACGGCAGAAGGCACGCGCGGTCAGCGGCATCCGGTGCAGAAAGCTTTTGCAAAAGCCGCCCGGCCCATGGTTGAATTGCCGTCGGAAACTATAAGCCTGAAATAAATTCCGCCCCTCTCTGACCCGGTTGATCGCGTTAATGCAAAGCTTGCCGCCGCCGCCCTTGCCGCCTCTGTCGCCGCCGCCTTTGTGGAAGCGCAGCAGCTCGCTCGAGGAATTCGAGGCGGTGATGTCTGACCTTTTGCGCCCCTGCCGGGTGCGGGGTCAGGCGCGGCGCGGATACCGGACCGAGATCCTGCATCAGCGGGTCAATGGGCTGGGGCTGACGGCGGTGCGGCTGGGGGCGCCCGCTTCGGTCAGGGTGGCGCCGGACCGGGCGATTTCGCTGTTGCAGATCCCGGTCGGGGGCACCTTCCTTGCGCGCAGCGGACGACGGGGGGAAGAAAGCTTCCGCTCGGGTCTTGAGGCCCAGGTGGTCGATGCGCCCACCGGGCTGGATCTGGATTTCTCCCAGGACAGCCGGATGCTCATCGTCGATCTGAGCGCGCCGCAGATCGCGGCGCTGGCCTGTGGGCCGCTGCCCTCGGGCAGTCTTTCGCTGGCCACGCCGGAAGGGGCGCAGCTGTGGCGGCTGGCGCAATATCTTCTGACGGAACTGGAATCCGGGGTGCTGGTCGGCGACAGCCCGCTGGCGCTTGGTCTGGAGCAAAGCCTGACCGGCGCCATCGCCCGCGCGCTGAAAGCCCATATGCCGGCGGCTGCCCGGTCGCAGGACACCAGGTCGCAAAGTGACAGGATGCTTTTGCGCGCTGAGGCGTTCATGGCCAGCCATCTCGACCAGGTGATCGATCCGGCGGCGATAGCGCAGGCAGTTGGGACAAGTGTGCGCAGCCTGCACCGGCTGATGCGCGAAAAGCGCGGCACCACGCCGCTGGCGGCCCTGAAAGAAATGCGCCTGCAACGGGTGCGCGCCGAGATCGAGGCCGGTCTTTGCCCACCAAATGGCATCACCGATCTGGCGCTGCGCTTTGGCTTCAACCATCTGGGCGCCTTCGCCACCGATTTCCGCCGCCGCTTCGGGGCGCCGCCCTCCGAGCTGTCGCGCCGCCACGCACAGCGCTGACTTACGGGGCGCTGACCCGCCTCAGACCTTGAGAAACCGATCCTTTATCCCTGGGCTGTCTTTCAGCGCCCGGGTGGTGCCGGACCAGACAACCCGGCCCTTTTCCACGACATAATGCCGGTCGGCAAAGCGGGTCAGTGCATCGACATTCTTGTCGATGACAAGGATCGCCTCGCCTTCGGCTTTCAGTTTCGCAAGGCAGTCCCAGATCTGATCGCGGATCAGCGGCGCGAGCCCCTCGGTCGCCTCGTCCAGCACCACAAGATCGGGATTGGTCATCAGCGCCCGCCCGATGGCCAGCATCTGCTGTTCGCCGCCCGAGAGCTGGTTGCCCATATTCGACGCCCGCTCTTTCAGCCGCGGAAACAGGCCATAGACGCGCTCAAGCGTCCATTTGCCTTTCTTTCCGCCGGAATGGGCGGTGGCGATCAGGTTCTCGGCGACGGTGAGATTGGGGAAGATCATCCGCCCCTCGGGCACCAGCCCAAGGCCCATCCGCGCGATCTTATGCGGCGAAAGGCCGGCGACATCGCGGCCATGCACCGAGATCCGGCCGCCGCGTGGTTTTACCAGGCCGAAGATCGTGTTGATCGTCGTGGTCTTGCCCATGCCGTTACGGCCCAGAAGCGTGACCACTTCGCCCTTGTTAATCGCAAGCGACATGCCAAAAAGCACCTTGCTGTCGCCATAAGAGGCCTCGAGATCCTCGACCAGCAGCATCAGGTGCCCTCCTCTTCTTCGCCCAGATAGGCCTCGCGCACCTTCGGGTGATTGCGGATGTCTTCCGCCGTACCGCCGGCGACAATCTCGCCGTAAACCAGCACCGAGATAAAGTCGGCAAGCTGGAACACCGCGCTCATATCGTGCTCGATCAGCATCATGGTGACGCGGGATTTCAGCCGCAGCATCAGCGCGATAAGGATCTCGGCCTCTTCCGGGCCGGTGCCGGCAAGGGGTTCATCCAGCAGCAAAAGGCGTGGCTTTGTCGCCAGCGCAATCGCGATCTCAAGCTGGCGTTTCTCGCCATGCGACAGGGTGCGCGCGAGCCGCATCGCCTGGGGGCCCAACCCGACCTCGGTCAGGCAGGCCATGGCCTCGTCATTCAGCGCGCGTTCCTGGGCGGCAACCTGCCAGAAGCGGAAGGAGGATCCCGTCCGCGCCTGAACCGCAATGGCGACATTTTCCAGCACCGACAGCCCGGGCAGGATCCGCGTCAGCTGAAACGACCGCGCAAGGCCGCGCCGCACCCGCCCCGCCATGTCGAGATGGGTGATCACCTCGCCATCATAACGCACCTCACCGCTGTCGGGCGCAAGCTGGCCGGAAAGCTGCGAGATCAGCGTGGTCTTGCCCGCCCCGTTCGGCCCGATGATCGCGTGGATCTGACCGGGAAAGACCTTCAGTGAAACGTCATTGGTGACCGCAAGCGCGCCATAGGATTTGCGCAGTGACGTGACTTCAAGCAGGGGCTGGCTCATCTGTCGTCTCCCTTGCCGGTGATGCGCCCGCTGACGCGCTCCACAAGACGGGTGAGGCCACCGGGCGAGAACAGAACGACCGCCAGAAGCAGCATGCCGAACCAGAGCTTCCAATGTTCCGAGAACCGCGCGAGCGCCTCTTCCAGACCGATGGTCAGAAGGGCGCCGGCCAGCGCCCCGACGAGGTTCCCGACGCCGCCCAGCACGACCATGATGATAAACTCGCCCGAACGCTGCCAGCTTGAAAGCGTTGGCGAGACATATTGCAGCTGGTTCGCGATCAAGACCCCCGCGATGGCGCAGATCACGGCCGAGATCACATAGGCGGCCATCTGATAGGGCATGATCCGGTAGCCGATCGCCTCCATCCTGAGGCTGTCTTCGCGGGTGCCGATCAGCACGCGGCCAAAGCGCGACCGGGTCAGGCGGCAGAGGAAGCCGAAGATGACCACGAGGATTACGAGGACCAGATAGAACAGCGTGACCTCGCTGCGCAGCAATTCCTGCCCGAAGAGGGTGGCGCGGGACAGGCTCATCCCGTCATCGCCGCCAAAGGCCGAGAGCGAGATGAAGAAGAAGAACGCCATCTGGCCGAAGGCCAGCGAGATCATGATGAAATAGACCCCGCGGGTGCGCAAGGCGATGGCGCCGGTCACCAGCGCGAAGGCGGTGGCCGCAAGGCTTGCCCCCGCGAGATGGAGGAAGAAATCGGTGATCCCCCTGGTTTGCAGGAACAGCGCCGCATAGGCGCCGATCCCGAAAAAGGCGGCATGGCCAAAGGAAACCAGCGCGCCATAGCCCAGGATCAGATCCAGCGACAGCGCGGCGATGGCATAGATCATCATCCGCGTGACCACCGAAGTGTAGTAGTCCAGCCCGACAAGGCTCAGGAGCGGCGGCACGATGGCCAGGCATGCGAAAATGCAAAGCGCGATGCGGATGCGGGGGTCGCCTTTGGCTGGCATTTGCGAAGGGGTCTGGGTCATTTGGCATGGCTCCGACCGAAAAGCCCGTTCGGGCGCCAGCAGAGAATGGCGATCATCAGCAGATAGACCAGCATGGGCGCAAGGGTGCGGCCCAGCTGATTGGCCACCGCCGGATCAAAGGCCATTTTCAAAAGCATCGGTCCGAAGATCCGCCCGACCGTGTCGATGATGCCGACCAGCAGCGCGGCGATAAAGGCGCCCCGGACCGAGCCGACGCCGCCAATCACGATCACCACGAAAGCAAGGATCAGGATCGAATCTCCCATCCCAGGGTCGACTGAGAGGATGGGCGAGACAATGGCCCCTGCAAACCCGGCCAGCATGGCGCCAAAGGCGAAGACCACCGTGAAAAGGCGTGAGATATCAACGCCAAGCGCCGAGACCATATTGCGGTTCGAGGCCCCGGCCCTGAGCAGCATCCCGAGCCTTGTGCGCCCGATCACATACCAGAGCCCAAGCGCGAGACCGAGCCCCGCAAGGATGATCGCCAGCCGGTAGACCGGAAAGCGCATCGGCCCGGCCAGCGGCACCGAGCCCGAGAGGCTCTCGGGCATCGGGACGTTCAGCGGCGCCGCACCCCAGATCATCTTGACCAGTTCCGAGGTGATCAGCACCAGCGCGAAGGTCGCCAGCACCTGATCGAGATGCGGTCGCTGATAGAGCTTTCGGAAGATCCCCAGCTCCAACAGCAACCCCAGCACCAGCATCGCGGGCAGGGTCAGCGCGAGGCCGAGCCAGAAATTGCCGGTCGTCGCGGCAAAAGTCGCCATCAGATAGGCCCCGACCATGTAAAGCGCGCCATGGGCCAGGTTGATGAAATCCATGATCCCGAAGATCAGCGTCAGGCCGGCGGCGACGAGGAACAGGAGGATCCCGAACTGAACGCCATTCATGACCTGCAGCAAAAGCAAGGTGCTCATACGACCCCCCCTTGCCTGGAGGCCGCCTTGCCACAGGGAGCGCGCGCCCCGGCCGGATCGCCGCAAGCTCTGATCATCAAGGCTTCCTCTCTGTTTGCAGTCTTTTCCAGCGTCATGCCGCGCCGGTTCTGCAATTTATTTTATATACGAAACATCTTGATTCAATCGGAATGCGGCCCCGCGCGCAATTTTTTACATGCGGGCAGGGCGCCGGAAGGGCGGTTATTTCGTTCCGGAGGCAAAATCCCGGGCGCGGCACGCGCAAAACGGCCTGGCCGCGCCTGCCTTCGGGGGGATGGCAGGCGCGGCGTTCCGGCCCGGCCAGGGGCAAGATGCAGCTCAAGCCGCTGACCCACCGTGACCGCTGTGCGTCCGGGCAGCGCTGCGGTGAATTCGCAGCGCCCGGTTACGCCCCGCGCAGGGGTCTTGTCGGCATCGGGCGAGCCCGCAAAGAGACCGGCCTGCGCACCGCGCGCCGCCACCTCGAACCGCACCATATTTTCGCTGCCGAGCTTTTCCACGAGGCCGGGCCGGATGGTGAGGCGGAGCCTATCCTCTTCGGCCCGGCTGTGGAAATCGGTCGGGCGGATGCCGACAAATACCTTGGGACCGGAAAGCTGGTTAAAGGCGGTCCCGGGTGGCAGCGGGAAGTCCGGCGCCCCCAGGCGCAGCCGGTCCCCCCGGATTTCTCCCATGGCAAGATTCATCTCCGGCGTGCCGATAAAGCCCGCAACGAACACATTTGCCGGGTTGTTGAACAGCTCATCAGGGGGAGCGACCTGCTGGATCTTGCCGTTGAACATGACACAGACCCGGTGCCCCAGCCTCAGCGCCTCGACCTGGTCATGGGTGACATAGAGGGTTGTGGTCTTCAGCATCTCGCGCAGCCGCAGGAATTCGGTCCGCATATGCACGCGCAGCTTGGTGTCGAGATTGACCAGGGCTCCTCCATCAGGAAGGCTTTCGGCTCGCGCACCCGCGCCCGGCCGATGGCGACCCGCTGGCGCTGCCGGCCCGCAAGCTGCAGCGGGCGGCGTTCCATATAGCGCAAGCGTCTCTGCCGCCGCGTTGATGCGCGCCTCGGCCTCGGCTTTGGCGATCTTGCGCCGCTTCATCCCGAAGGCGGGGTTCTCGCGCACCGTCCTATGCGGGAAAAGCGCGCAGGTCTGGAAGATCATCGCGAGGTCGCGGTCGCGGGCCTCAGGCTCATTGACCACCTTGCCATCCATGCGGATTTCGCCGCCGTCGATGCTTTCCAGCCCGGAAATCATGCGCAGCAATATGGATTTGCCGCAGCCGGACGGGCCGACCAGCACCAGAAACTCACCGTCCTGGATATCAAGCGACAGATCCTTCAGCGCGGAATGGCTGCCGAACAGCCTGGTGACATTGGATATTTCGATACGCGCCAGGCCTCATTACTCCATTTGCGGGACTCCATTTGCGGGCGGCCGGGGGCTGGCCCCTGTGCCTTCAGGTGGTCGGTCACCCGACGGCGCCAAAGGTCATGCCGCGGATCAGGCTTTTCCGGGCTGCGATCAGCAGGATCGCGATCGGCGCCAGCATGGTGTCGAGCATGTTGAGATTGCGAAACAGCAGAAAGAACGGCAGCACCACGACCAGTGCGGGCATCATCCGGGTCGACAGGATCCAGCCCTCAAGCAATTCGCGGCCATGAAAATCGCGGGCAGCGCAGATGAAGGCGGCGGGAACCGCCAGGATCATGATGATCAGGATCGAAAGCACCCCGATCACCGCCGAATTGAACAGCGCGCGCAGGAAATCGCGATTGGCAAAGACCGCCTCGAAATGGGCAAAGCTGAAGCTCAGATCGCCGGCGCCCCCCCTGGGTAAAGGCCTTCCACAGAAGAGAGGCGATGGGCGCGAACCACAGCATAGAAAAGAGGGTCAGAAAGACCGCCCGCCCGGTATTGCTGCCGCGCTTTGATTGCGGGGAATGGGACATCAGCGCATCGTCCGGATCAGGCGTTTCAGGAAGGACTGGGTGCAGAAGATGATCAGCACCGGCATGAGGATGGCGAGGGCCGAGGACTGGCCGAAATTCAGGTTCTGAAAGGCGATGCGATAAAGCAGCATATTGAAGGTCTCGGTCGCATTGCCCGGGCCGCCGCCGGTGATCACCCAGATCGTGTCAAAGGCGCGAAAGAGGTCGATCAGGCGGAACAGGATCACGACAAGGATCAGCGGCTTCAGCATCGGCAGCGCGATATAGCGGATGCGCTGGCGGCAATCGGCGCCTTCCATCGCGGCGGCCTCGAACGGCTCTTTCGGCAGCGCGATCAGGCCCAGCATCTGGTTCAGCCCGCCATCCGCCGGGTTCAGCAAAAGCCGCCAGGCCAGCGCCAGCGCCACCGGCGTCAGGCCGAAGGGCAGCACAAGGATCGTGGTAAAGAGATGGTGGCCGCGAATGGTCTGCCACAGCGCCAGCGCCACAATGGTCCCCAGCACCAGCCGGATCACCGGCGAGATGCCGGCAAAGGCGAGCATGATGCCAGAGCTTTTGAAGAAAGCATGGCGGGTGACAGCATCGACATAGTTATCCGCGCCGACGAAGCCGGTCTTCCAGGGCTGCGTCAGATCCATCGCATTCAGGCTGAACCAGACATTCGCGATAATGGCGTAAAGCGTCAGCGCCGCCAGGCAGAGGAGGATGGGCGGAACCATCATCGCGGGGGCGCATCGCTGAAGACGCCGGTTTGCCGGGAAGCGCGACACCGTATTTCCTCCCATTTCGCGCGCGGTCGGGGCTTTGGCCCCCGCTTCCTCCTTGTTTGCGGCTCTCGATAATAAATAATATGATAAGACTATTCAGATCAAACCAGACCGGAGGGGCGATGAAAATCCGCATGAACCGGGCCGCGAGACGCATCCATTGCACAATGCCCATCCCGGACACCGCTGCCCCGCCGTTTACCTCAGTCATTTTCCAGGATTGATATGGACCTGAAATCACTCGCGCGCGGCATTGGCCACAGGGGCGCTTCCGGCCTGCGGCTGAATGGCACTGTGGCGCGACAGCTCGCGCTGGAAATCATCGAAGGCAGGCTGCAGCCCGGCGAGATCCTGCCCAATGAGGCGACGCTTGCCGAAGTGCTCAAGGTTTCGCGTACCGCCTTGCGCGAAAGCATGCGCACCCTGATCGCCAAGGGCTTCATCTCGTCAAAGCCGAGGATCGGGGCCACGGTCAATGCGCGGCATATGTGGAGCATCCTTGATCCCGATGTGCTGGAATGGTGCATGGAGATCGCGCCGAACCCCGAAATGATCACAGCGCTCTTCGAGATGCGGCGGATGATCGAGCCGGCCACGGTGCGCCTGGCGGCTGCACGCTATGACGCGGCGGACGAACGCGAGATGCGCCGCGCGCTCGAGACGATGAAATCCTCGGATAACAGCGAGGACCGGCTCGAGGCGGATATCGCCTTTCACGGCGCCTGTATCACCGCCGCGCATAATGCTGCGCTGATCGCATTGGTGCCGGCGCTGACGGCGACGCTGCGCTGGTCGGTGACGCTGAAGGTGCGCAGCTCTTTCGACATGTTCGATAAATCGTTGCAAAAGCAAGAGGATGTCATGCTGGCGATCTTGCAACGTGACGGCGTCGCGGCGGAAAAGCTGAGCGGTGCGCTGATCGAGGAATCGCACGCCGATACGCTGACGATCCTGACCAGGATGGAACATCCCGGTCAGGCGCGCTGATCAGATGCGCTGATTTCAGGCGATCCGGCGGGTCAGCAGAACTTTGTCCAGGGTCAGCTTTCCTCCATCCGGTCGATGATGCTGCGACCGGCTTCTTTCAGCATTGCAATATCCGTTACACCTGTCAGGCCCATGGAGATGCGCAGCTCGGCCCGGATCAGGTCAATCGCCGCCGTGACACCGGCCTCGTCACCAGCGGCAAGGCCGGAGGCCCATGCCCGGCCAAGCAGAACAAAATCGGCGCAAATCGCCATCCGCCGCCGCGCGGCGCAGATCCTCGATATTTACTGGGCGCATGGCGATCCGGTCCATCTGTGGCCGGGCAGCGGCCTTCTCAGGCACTGACTGTATAATCATATTGTATTATAAAATCAGCCGAAACAGTCTGACGGAGGAGCGGATGGCCAGAGACGAAATTGAGGTCATCGCCACGGGCGAGCGCTGCGGTGAGGCGGTCACCTGGGCCGCAGCCGAGAATGCGCTTTACTGGTGCGACATCAACCGGTTTCTCCTGCACCGGATCGGTTTTGCGGATCGCCGCGTCCAAAGCTGGCGCTTTGACGCGCCGGTCGTGGCGCTGAGCCTGACGAAAGCCCCCGGCCGCCTCGTGGTGGCCACCGGGCGCGAGGTGCGGTTGTGGTCGGTGGGCGATGGCCAGCGGCAGAGCCCCTGTTCACGCCGGAGGACTGGCCGCGTCTGCGGCTCAATGACGGGCGCAGCGATCCCGAGGGGCGGCTCCGGATCGGCTCGATGCGGTCGATTGTCGGCCCCAAAGGCGAGCAGCTCGAGGCGGGTGGCACCGATGGCACGCTCTGCCGGATCAGCCCCGACGGGGTTGCGCCGCAGCGCAGCGGGATCGGGGTGCCGAATAGGCTTTGCCGGGCGCCGGACGGGCGCAGTTTCTGCTTTGCCGATACACTCGCCGATGTGATCTGGCGCCATGATTTCGATGCCGAAACCAGGCGGATCGGGCCGCCGGAGGTTCTGATCGAGAAAGCCGGACCGGGCTGGCCGGACGGGTCTGTCATCGATACCGATGGCTGCCTGTGGAATTGCCGCTTTGGTGGTGGCGCGGTCCTGCACATCACGCCGAAGGGCAAGGTTGACCGGGTGATCGGGATGCCGGCCGGCAGCCCGACCATCGTGCGTTTTGGCGGGCCGGGGCCTGATACGCTTTATGTCACATCGGCCTCGGTCGGGACGGCGGCAGATGACCAGATGGCGGGCTGCCTTTTCGCGCTGCAGCCTGGCGTGCAGGGCCTGCCGGAAAACATCTCGCTGTTCTGAATGACAAAAGGCGCGGGGCGAGACCCGCGGCCTTCGGGATCTTCGGGCCGGTGCGACGCCGCATTCTTGCGCAAGAGCGACGTGTCGACGCCGCCCGGGCAGACCGCGATCACACGGATCTTTTGCTTGCCGTGATCCGGCGCCATTGCCCGCGTCACCGTTCTCTGATCCGGCGTATTCTGAGCCGGTGCTCTGGCCCGGCACGGCCCCTGACGACACAGGATAATTCCCATGACGAAACCCGCAACCTGGCCGCGCCGCCTCCGCTTGCAGGACTGGTTCGAGGCTGGCAAGAAACACACCTATATCTGCCGCTCCCGGATGCGCAATCAGGGCCTGCCCGATGATGTATTCGATGGCCGCCCGATCATCGGCATCTGCAGCACCTGGTCGGAATTCACCCCCTGCAACGCGCATCTGCGCGATATAGCCGAGAGGGTGAAGCGCGGCGTCTATGAGGCGGGCGGCATGCCTTTTGAAGTCCCGGTCTCTCGACCGGTGAAAGCTCGCTGCGCCCGACCGCGATGATGTTCAGGAACCTCGTGTCGATGGATGTCGAAGAGGCCATTCGCGGCAATCCGATGGATGGGGCTGTGCTGCTCGCGGGCTGTGACACGACCACGCCCGCGCTGTTGATGGGGGCGGCGAGCGCCAATATTCCCGCCATCGTCGTTTCGGGCAGGCCGATGCTGAATGGCCGGTTCCGGGGTGAAGAGATCGGCTCCGGCACCGATGCCTGGCGGTTTTCGGAAATGGTGAAAGCCGGCGAGATGACCCAGGAGGAAATCATCGGGACCGAGGCCGGCAGCGCGCGTTCCGCCGGGCATTGCAATACGATGGGCACGGCAAGCATGATGGCCTCGATTGCCGAAGCGCTTGGCATGGCGCTGTCCGGGACTGCCGCGATCCCCGCCGTCGACAGCGGCCGCCGCGTGATTGCGCAGATGAGCGGTCGGCGCATCGTTGATATGGTGAAAGAGGATCTGCGCCCCTCAGATATCCTGACCCGTCCGGCATTTGAGAATGCGATCCGCGCCAATGGCGCGCTTGGCGGCCCGACCAATGCGGTGATCCATTTGCTGGCCATTGCGGGCCGGGTCGGCGTCGATCTGACGCCTGAGGATTGGGATCATCCGGGCCGCGAGATGCCGACAATCGTGAACCTGCGCCCGAATGGCAAATATCTGATGGAGAATTTCTGCTATGCCGGCGGTCTGCCCGCGGTATTGCGCGCCTGGCGACGGGCGGGCGATCCTGAAACCTTCAGCCGCGAGTCCGCATCTGATGCAGCATCGCGGCCCGGCGCTCGTCTTCAGCTCGATCGGGGATTACCGCGCGCGGATCGACGACCCGGATCTCGGATGCGCGGCTCTGTGTCGACAGCGTGACCGGCGCAGATACGGGGGCGGATTTCACCTTCCTGCGCGGCTCCCGTGGCGATTTCGTCACGCGCCACAGCCATTGAGAGGCCGGTTCCGAGCGCCGGACCCTGAGGCTGCGCAAGCGGTCAGGGCCCGGCGGATTGCGGCGTGACGGCGATCATCAGCCGTTCGCTTTCGGGCAGGTTCGGGTCAATCACCGCGAAACTCAGCCGCCCGGTCGCATAGGCGCCGGTATCCAGTGCGATCCGGCCGGCATGGGCAAAGGCACGGTCCATCACCGTATGGCCATGTGCGACCCAGATCCCGTCGGGCCGCAGGATGCGACCGAAATCCCGGTGTCCCCATTGCAGGACCTGCGGCTCCTGATCAGTGACAGGACGCTGCGGGTCCATCCCGGCATGGGCCGCAGCAAGGGTGCCGCTTTGCCAGTAAAGCGGCAGGGCCCGCAGCCAGGCGATCATGTCTTCGCCCATCCTGGCCCGGATACCGTCGCAAAGCGCCTCGGGACGGTCGGGTTCCAGCCCATAGCTGGCCAGCATCTCGACCCCGCCATGTTTCAGCCAGGAGAGCCCCTTTTCCGGCTGGTCGAGAAAATCGAGAAACATCGCCTCATGATTTCCCGAAAGCGCCACGGCGCCTTTCGCGACCTCTTCGCGCACAAGGCTCAGAATGCCGGCGCTGTCCGGGCCCCGGTCGATCATATCTCCCAGAAAGATGATGCGGGCATTCTGAAAATGCGCGGCGCGCAGGGTCAGAAACCGCTTCAGCAGATCGCTGCGGCCATGCAGGTCGCCCAGAAGGCAGACCGGTTCGGCCGGGCCAGGCGGCGGCAGGCCCGTACGCTCATCCGCGCGCAAGGCGGGCCGGCGGGCAGGGGCTGCTGAGCGTCTCAGAAAGGAAAACACCATTGCACTTACATCCAGGATCTGCGCCCCAGATGCCATGGGCAGGCCCTGGGAATCCAGTCCAAAGACGATCTGCTGCCATCACACCGGCCTGATGACCTTTGCCTCAGGCCGGTGCGGAATGGCGCGTTTGTACAGGTTCTGTGCAGCCACAGGGATGGTCGCGGGTCCACCCGGCAGCGAGGGGTTGTCTCGTTTCGGTTCCGACGCGGGCTACGGCTTTCCGGAAAAACGACGAAGGGTGCTGGATCGCCAGAAATGCCGTGGCTATGCCGGATATGTGTGAAAATCCTGGCATGGGGCCGAGCGCGGCCTGTCGGCTTTCACCGGCGCTGCGAACAGCGCCGGGGGAGAAGGAAAGCGGCGAAAAGCGGGGATGTCATGCGCATGGCTTCGGTCTTTCGATCTGTCAGCATGGATCTCATGGGCCGGTCACCACGCTCAGCCGCGTCTCGCCTGTGCCGACCACTTTCAGGTAGTAGAGGCCGGCCGGGATATCGCCCTGGTCATTGCGCGAGAACGAGGAATCGCTGCCGGAATGGGTGAGTGGGATGATCGTCGCGCCGGTCGCATCAAAGAGGCAATAGCCCGGCAGACCTTCGGCATAGGCGCCTGACCAGGAGATGCCGGCCTGTGTCATCACCGTAATTCCGCCATTTGTTTCAATGCGGTAGAGGCGCGGGGTGGCAGCGGTTGTGGTCGCCTCGATTGTGCCCCCATCGGGCGTGGTGGCGGTGGTGATGTCGTCGCCCTCTGCCTTGCAGATCCCGTCTGCGGGGGCGAATGCCGCGTCTTTTGGCGCGAGAATCGTCAGCCGTTTCTCTGCCGCGCTCGCGGATCGGACAAAGCTTTCTTCGCCGGTGACGGCGACATCGAACAGGCAGGCCTCATGCAGGAAGGGATGGCTGACCCCCTCGCAAAGGCTTTGCGCGAGGTCGGCAGCCATTTGCGCCGGCGCCTCATAGGGGAAACCGAGGTCGGTGAAATCTGCCGTTCCCGCGTCATCGGCATAAGAGAACAGCGATTCCTCATCGCTCACCCGCCAGCCATCGACAAAGCCCGCAAGCTGCGCGGCATCAGCGGCCAGAGCCACGGTGCCGTCACGGCCGGTCAGATCATTTGCCGCATCGCCGTCCTCCAGCCCCAAAAGCCCGCGCCGCGAGGGGTCGGCCCGACGCCATTGCACTGAAAAATCCAGATATCCCGCGTGGCGGTCGACCCAGAGCGTCGAGAGATCGGGCCAGATCAGCACCACATGTTTCATCTCCTCGCCTTCGCGCCAGAGACCAAGCGCGCCGCCATCCGGCAGGTCATAGCGCAGGGTCTCGCCCGGCCCGACCAGGGCGCCATCGATACGCAGGCTGCCATCTGCGAGCACCTGGATCACCACGCCCCCGGCGCGGATCGCAAAACCGGTGATCGCGCTGACGGAAAGACTGCCCTTCCAGGGCTGGGTCCTGGCCTGCAACTCCTGGCCTGCGACCCCCGTGGCCAGCACGAATTCGCCCACGGCCTGGCTGGAAAAGCCAGTGCCGTCAAAGGTCAGGAAATGTGGCTCACCAATGCCGCTGGCGCTGCCTTTGCCGCCGTTTCCGGCGCCATCAGGGCCTGCCGGGCCAATGGTGCCGTGCCAGCTCCCGCCCGGGTCGAGATCTATCGTGCGGTTCCCGTCCGGGTCGATAGATTCACGCGTCCCATCAGCATGCTCAATCTCGCGCGAGCCATCCGGGCCAGACAGCTCGATGTCGCCATTCGGATCGTAATGCGACATCCAGCCATCGCCCATATCGAAGAAGCGGTCGATATTGCCGTCATTGTCGCGATACCAGCTGTCGCGCGACCCATCCTCGCGCTCGGCATCGCCATGCCAGTGGCCGGTCTCGTCCCAGATATCATAAGAGCCGTCGCCATGGCTGACTTCGCCACGGAACCCCTTCTCCCAGCTCTTGCCGCCCCCCGGTGAAGCGCCGTAATTCGAGCCGCTTCCCGTGCCACCACCCGGGGGCGACATGTGATGCGTCCCCGGGCCGATCGGCTCCAGTCTGACCGGGCCCGGGGACGGGCTGGGACCGCGCGCCAGGATCAGCCGCTCCGCACCGGCGCGCTGGCCCCGGGCCAGTTTCAAAAGCGCCGAGGTCCGGCTTTGCGACGGCGGCGCCTCGCGCAGGCCAAGGTCAGCGCGCGGCGGGAGAGCGTTGCCATCCGGGCCAACCGGCACGGTCAGCGGCCAGTTCAGCGGGTCATTCCAGTCGGTCTCGGGCAGGGGTTCAGGTGGAGCCGCAGGCAGGGAGGCAGGTTGCGGCGCTGTCGACATGGCCGGCTCTGCCGGCGCGGGCTGCGACGCCCCGGACGGCGCAGGTTCGGCTGAGGGCGGCGCGGTCCGTGACCCGTAATGCCACAGGCTGACGCCTCCTGCCGCCAGCAGCAGCGCCACTCCAGCCAGCGTCGGGATACGGCGGTTCATTCCGGCCTCCTCACTTCGTACAGTCGATATAGGTGAAGCCGTCGCATTTCCCGGCGTCACATTGCTTGCCGGTTGCAAGCGTGATGCTGTGGCCGACATTCTCTTCGATCTGCCAGGCCGAGGCCCCGGCAAAGCCCTGGGAGGAGCAGAACCGGTCCGCCGATGCCTCGCCGCATTGCGCCGCGAATTCATAGCACCAGTCGAGCCTGATCCCGTTGAAAGCGGGCGCCTCAAACCGGGTCGTGACAGCTGGTGCGGGGTCTGCCACGGCGCCGGGACTGCCTTCACAGGCGATATATTCAAAAGTGCTGCAATCATCGGCCTCGCAGAGCCGGCCATCGCTGATCAGCATGGTCGGCTCGCCGAGCGGCCCTGGCTTTTCGCCGAAATCCACGGCTTCGGCATAATCGTTCAGGACGCAAAAGCGGTCGGCGGCGGGTTTGCCACATTCAGCGCCCCAATTGTAGCACCAGTCGAGCAGTGTGCCATTGATCCGGGGCAGCTCGAATACCTGTGACTGCGCAAAGCCTGCCTGTGGAAGGGCGGCCAGCACGAGGCACAGCACTTCCAGAGAGATGCGTTTCATATCAATGCGCCTCGATCTTCGCCTTGCTGATGAAGAACCCGTGCCCGGCGCGCGAACTGCAGGTCAGCCCGGTTTTTGACGACAGGCAGGTAAAGGGCCCCTCCGACCAGCTGTTGCCGTAGGCCAGCGGCTGATCGAGCGAACAACAGCCCTGTTCGCCCGGCTCATTAATCCGCTTTGCCCTGGTTTTCGCGCCAAGGATCACTGTGACATAGGACGGCTCGACCCGGTCGCATTGCAGTTCGGCCTGACCATCGGCACTTTCATAGACCGAGGTGCCGCCCGCCGGGATATAGATGCAGCCGATAGTCCCCGATGGCGTGACGAAGATGACCTCGCCATCCGGCCCGCTGCTCAGCCGCTGGGTTTCGGCCCGGGCCGCGCCTGGGATCATCACCGGCAGAGCCAGCGCTGCGCTCAGCGCAAGGGCCGCAACCCTTTCCCGGACAGGACTATAGAATGCCATCAGATCCTCCATTTCGCCCCGGCTCCAGCTAGCGACAGGCTCTTGTGGAAATCCTCCCCCGTTCGGGTAGGATGACGGGATTCCAGACCCGCAAACGGCCCGCCCTGCGAGAATGCCACCGCGAACCTCTCCGGGATTGTGCCGCCGCGGATTTCCAGGTCGGGAGACCTTGATGACCAGTGCCATTGCCGAACTGCCCGAGGTTGTGGCCCGTTTCTATGCGGCGGCGCTGAATCCGGACCTTTGGACAGAAGCGCTGGATCTGATCACCCAGTCCTTCAGGGCGCGCGGCGCCATTCTGCCCGCCGCGACCTTTGTGAAAGGTGCCCTGCCGCATTCAAAGGGGATGGAGCCGGTGCTGCAGCAGTTCTTCGAGGAGAACTGGCATCTGTGCGATGCCCGCACCATCGCCGCACAACGCTATGTCAGCGCGCATGAGGTGGTGACCGATCAGCTTTTGTTTTCCAGGGCAGAGATCGACCGCAGCCGCTATTATGCCGGTTTCGCGCGGTCTGCCGGGGTGCCCTGGTTCTGTGCCGCATCCCTGGCGATAGACCCGACCCGCAATTATGTCGCGCTCTCGTTGCAGCGGACCGAGGCGCAGGGCCTGTTTGACGATCATGACCTGGCAAAGTTCGGGCAGCTCCTGCCGCATCTGCGCAATGCGGCCGACCTTGCGCGCAAGGTGGCCCATGTCCGGGCCGGTGGTATTTTGCAGGGGCTCGACCGGGCGGGCATGCCGGCGCTGATCGTGAATGGCTGGGGGAAGGTGCTGTTTTCCAACGGTTGTTTCGACCGTCTGTCCCATAGCGCGCTCCGGGTCAGTGCCGGGCGTCTGGTGGCCAGCGACCCCGGCCGCCAGTCGGCGCTGGCCGGGATGATCGAAGCCGCCGCACAGTCGCGCCTGTCCCTCGGTCACAACCCTGGCCCCCTGATGCTGCCCGGCGATGAGGGCGTCGCGCCGCTGGTCCTGCGCGCCGCGCCCTATCATGGGGCGATGATCGGGGCCTTCGGGGTGGAAGGCGCGCTCCTCACGCTGGTGGATCTTTCCGCCACGCCGCAGACCTCGGCTGCGGCTTTGCGTGCCGTGTTCGATCTGACCCCGCGCGAGGCGCAGGTTATGGCCCTGATCGGGCATGGCCACGACCTCGACCGGATCGCGGGCCTGTTGCAGGTCTCGCGCGAGACGGTGCGGTTTCACCTCAAGGCGATCCTCGGGAAAACCGGCGCCCATCGGCAAAGCGAGGTCGCGGCGCTCGCGCTGCGGATCGGTCCGGGCTGATCCCCGCGTCAGGCCTGTTTCACCGCAAGGCGGGCAAGGCCAGGCGGCTGCCCGGTTGCACGTTTGAAGGCGCGGCTGAAGGCGGCCTGTGAGCTGTAGCCCAGTTGATGCGCCGCCTCTTCGATCCCGATCCCGCCCTGTGCGATCCATTGTCCGGCCAGCCGCATCCGCAGATCGGTGATATAGCGGATCGGCGTCAGGCCGGTCACCGCAAGGAACCGTTCGGCAAAGACCGAGCGCGAGGCGCCCATCTCATGGGCCATCATGGCGACCGTCCAGGCCCGCCCCGGATCCTGGTGCAAAGCCAGCAGCACCCGGCCGAGTTTCGGATCGCGCAAAGCCTCGACCCAGCCCGAGGCGCTGCCGCAGCCGCTTTCGACCCAGCCCCGGATGATCGAGGCCGCGACCACATCGGCGAGCCGCGCAAGGATGCCGGCGAAGCCCGCGCGCCGGGAGCGGGCCTCGCGCTCCATCGCCTCCAGCACCGGAAGGATTTCGGGCTGTCGGTCGGCAAGCTGGCTCAGCTGCATCACCTCGGGCATCATGCCGATCAGCGGCAGCATGGTGCCAAGATCAAGATCCATACAGCCGCTGAACAGGATCACATCCTGGCTGCGGCAGGCCGCCTGATCACAGCTTTTGATCTCATCCACCGCGTCACAGATCGGCGCGCTGGCGAAATCGGCAAGGTCGCGCAGCGGCGCCCCCGGCTGTGAGACCAGTGCATGTCCGGTGCCGCGCGGCAGGAACACCGCATCGCCACAGCCAATGTGGCGCGGCGTGCCGTCGATCACCAGCCAGGCCTCGCCCCGCGCGACGAAATGCAGCTGCGCCTTGCCCGGCGCACCGCCGAAGCCGATGCCAAAAGGGGCTGACAGCTGCATCCGGCGATAGCTGATGCCATTGAGCCGCATGCCCATCAACAGCTCGCTCATCATATCAGGGGTGCTGGTGCCGGCCATCGGCAGCGCGACATTCGGGGATCGGTCGAGCATGTCGGACGCCTGATCAAAAATTGCGGACATGCCATCATAGATCGTCCGCATCAGGAAGGATAGACCACCAGTCCCGACTGACCTTCGAAAGCTTTGACAGATGCACGGATCGCTCACCCTCCCCGCCGGCCCCGACCGGATCACCCCGCGCTGGAGCGCCGTCTACGCGCTGAGCGTCGGGGTCTTTGGCCTGATCACCGCCGAATTCCTGCCGATGAGCCTGCTCACACCCATGGCAGAGGACCTGCAGATCAGCGAGGGCCTGGCCGGCCAGGGCGTGACGGCGACGGCGGTGGTCGCGCTTTTCACCGGGCTTTTGATCGCAACGCTGACGCGGGGGATCGACCGGCGCCATGTGCTGCTGAGCTTTTCGGTCCTTCTGGTCGTGTCGAACCTTCTGGTGGCGACCGCACTCAATTTCCCCACCCTGCTGGCCGGGCGGCTTTTGCTTGGCGTGGCCATTGGCGGGTTCTGGACCATGTCGGCTGCGACCGCGATGCGACTGGTGCCGGGGGCGGATGTGCCCAAAGCGCTGTCGCTGATTTTTGCCGGCGTCTCGCTGGCGACGGTTGTCTCGACACCGCTGGGCAGCTGGCTTGGCGCGCTGGTCGGCTGGCGCGCGGTGTTCCTCTGGTCGGCCGGGTTCGGCGCCATCGGGCTTTTGCTGCAATGGCGGACCCTGCCCGCGATGGCCGCGACCGGAAGCGCAAGCATCGGCACCATCTTCCGCGTTCTGTTGCGCGCGGGCGTCTGGCAGGGGATCGTCTGCGTCACCCTGGTCTTCACCGGCCAGTTCGCGCTTTTCACCTTTATCCGGCCCTTTATCGAGACCGCACTCGGCGCGAGTGTCGGCTGGCTCACCACCTTCCTGCTGGGCTTCGGGGTGGCGAATTTCATCGGGACATTGCTGGCCGGGCCGCTCCTGAAACGCAGTGTCAGCTTCACGCTCTTTGCCATGCCGCTGATCGCGGGCGCCTGCGCGCTGGTCCTGTCCGGGCTCCATACTGCATCGCTGCTGAGCCTTGCGCTGATTGCACTCTGGGGCATGGCCTTTGGCGGGGTGCCGGTGGCCTGGACGACCTGGAACACGCGGATCGCGCCGGATGACGCCGAAAGCGCCGGGGGTCTGATCGTGGCCGCGATCCAGTTCGCCATTGCGCTTGGTGCGGCAAGTGGCGGCGTTATTTACGACACGACCGGGGCGAACGGGGTCTATGCTTTCGGCGGGGTGCTGCTGGTTCTCGCCGGTCTGCTGATCGCGTTTGGCGTGCGCGCCCCGGCCGCGACGCCTGCCTGAGCCTGCGTGGTGCCGGGGGTCTGATCCCGGCACCTGTTCCGCACGGGGGCCGTGCGGGGGCCGCGCGGGCAGCTGCGGCGCGGTGCATCACAGCCCTGCATGCCGAAGCGGCTTCCCGGCTGCCGGCAAACAGAAAATCCTGTCTGTCTGAATTCGCGGCTTTGGTTTCTGCACTGCGGCACCGACCCTGTATTTGAAACCAAATACCCACCCCCGCCGCTATGCTCATCGCATCAAAACCGCGCCGATCCACAGCGCTACCACGGCCATGACGGGCTCACGCGGCATGATGATCGCTAGCCTGGGCGCGGGATTATGGCGAGGCCACCTACAGGCTCTGGGAAGGCTCCTGGCAGGAGGGCGCGCGGCGGGCGATTGCGGATATCAACAGCCAGTTGCCCGCCCATGGCTGCGCCCCCGGCGATATCCTGTTCTTCCAGGGCGTGGATTTCGCAAGGCTGGACCCTGATCTGCCGGTGCGCGAGCTGAAGATCGAAGGGTTACAGGGGTTCAGCACCTCTGTCGAAGAGGCCAATCCCGGCAAGGTGGTGCGGCTGCGCGATCTGAGCACGGCGATGAGCTATAATGGCCGCATCATCGGCTCGCCCGAGACCATCGCGGACCGGCTGGTAGAATGGCGTGACGCCGGGATTGACGGGGTGAATATCGCCTGTCAGACCCTGCCGGGCAGCTTTGCCGATTTCGCGCAGCATGTGATGCCGGTCCTGCGCCAGCGCGGGCTAGCACAGACCGACTATGCGCCCGGCACCTTGCGCGAAAAGCTGTTTCCGGGCCGGGATGCGCAGCTTGGCGCTGGCCATCCGGCTGCCGCGCATCGCGTCCCGGCGGCAGGGCCGGGAGTGGGCCTCCCCCCGGTGGCTCATCCTCCGGATCTCACCCTTCGGGCCAGACCAGCGAGCGGTGGATCTGCGCCCCGGCCCAGGCGCCATCGCCCACCGCCAGCGAGACCGAATGCGGCGCGCGGGCGGTATCCCCACAGGCAAAGACACCGGGAATCGTGGTCTCCTTGCTGTCGCCGGTGAGGATCTGGCGGCCCATCGGCGTCCCGGTCATTTCGCAGCCAAAGTCTTCGGCCAAAGGGCAGGCCGGTGAGGTGCGCGTCGCGGTGAAGAGCCCGGCAAATTGCAGCACCCGGCCATCTGTCAGTTCAGAATCGGCATGTCCGGAAAGGCGGGCAATCGGGGTCGGCTCGATCTCTGCACCGCGCCGCGCCAGATCCGCGCGCGCATCCGCATCAGGCGCGTAAAGGCCCTGGGTCAGAAAGGTGACCGCACCCCATTCCGGCAGCAATTGCGCCTGATGCAGTGACATCGGCCCGGTGGCGATGACACCGATCCGGCCCTGGTCAAGCTCATAGCCATGGCAATAGGGGCAGTGAAACACCGATTTCCCCCAGCGTTCCGCAAGTCCCGGGATCTCGGGGAGCTGATCTTTGACGCCACTGGCAAACAGCAGACGCCGGCCCTGGACGGGATCTCCCGCCGCCAGGTCAACCTGGAAGCCATCGCGCTGGCCAGAGACGCCGCAGGCCTCGTCCCTGATCCAGGTCAGGGTCGGATAGGCCAGCAGCTGGTCGCGCGCCTGTGACCAGATCAGCGCCGGGTCGGTGCCGTCCTGGCCCAGAAACCCGTGTGACTGGCCGGCAAAGCGGTTGCGCCTTTCGCCCGCGTCGATCACCGTCACTTTGCGGCGCGCGCGCAGCAGTTGCAGGGCGGCTGCCATTCCGGCGTAGCTGCCCCCGATCACGATCACATCCTGCATCTTTCTACTCCTGAGCGGCCCGCCATGCGGCATGGCGGCGGGCGAAATCCACGGCCAGATCGGCCAGGGAGACGGCGGCGAAACGCTCCAGCAGCAGCGCCTCGGCCTCTTCGAAAGCGTGATCCAGCGCCGCATTCACCGCCTGTTCGACCAGGCAGTCCGGCGTCTCGTTGCGGTTGCCGATGGCAAAGATCGCCGGCTCGCCCAGGGCCTCATGCAGCTGGCGCAGGCTGACCGTCGTCAGATCGGCCGAGATCCGCCAGCCCCCGGCATGACCGCGCGCGGCGGCCACCAGCCCGGCCTCGCGCAACAGCCCCATGGTGCGGCGCACCACGACCGGATTGGTGCCAAGGCAGAGGCCAAGCGCCTCGGATGTCATGGGCCCGTCATGCTCCGCCATATGCAAAAGCGCATGCAGGACCGAGGAAAGACGGCTGTCACGTTTCATGTAACTTCATATGTTTCAAATTGGGATATGTGTCAAGAGGGCCGCCGAAACCGCGCGCGCATCACACCCCTGGGCCGGGTTAAGATGCGTTCAGTCTGCCATGATGATGCTGCGCGCCTGGTCGAAGGCGTCACGCAGCGCCGGATGGCCCGTCAGCGCCTCAATCGCATAGGCGTTGAGAAACCGGTGGCCCGCAAACAAACGGCGGTCAACCGGGCTGAGCGCCGCCTCTTCGCAGATTGGCCGCCACAGGGCCGCAATCGTTTCGATCTGGTGCTGCATCAGCGCCAGCGCCCCGGCCTCGCTCAGATGGAAATCCGGCGCGGCAGTCAGGCAGGTCGCAAGACGGCTTGCGCGCGCAGTGCCCTTGATCAGCATCGCCTGACTGGCCTCGCTGCCTGTGCGGCCCTGGGGGCAGATGTCATAGGTCGGTGTCAGGGTCAGCATCCTGCCATCCCAGAACGCCGCGTGGTTCCTCGCGTGATCATCGGTATTGCCGCAAAGCACATTGAAACAGATCCGCGCGTAAAGCTCGTGCAGCGTCGCCCTCGGATTGGTAAAACGGTGCCGGATCAGCTCTGCCAGATCCTCGTAAGAGGCGTAGCGGGCCATCATCTCGTCAAGCCCGAGCATGGTCAGGGCCGAGACCATCGCCTGCCTTGTCCAGCCATGACCTGTGTGCCGCCGGTCAAAGCGTTCGATCAGAAGCACATCCTTATGTGCGGCGCGGGTCAGCTGCACGGGAGCTGCGTTCAGGCCACAGGCCCGCGCCAGCCGCATGGCGATGAACTCGGCCTTCACCACGCTGTAGGTGTCATTGCTGGCGGAAAACTTGGCGATGAATTTCCGGTCACCGTCGTCAATCAGCGCCTTGGGCCGCGCGCCCCCGATCGGGGCGCCGTGATTGAGCGCCTGATCCAGCGCCGGCGGCAGCGGCATGCCCTGTTCGATCAGGGCGGCGGCCTCTGTCAGCTCGCCCAGCGAGGCCTCGGTGGCAAGGCGCGGAATATATTCCTTGGCCGAGGCCTGAAAATCCAGCGCGCCGATCCGGTCTGATCCCGAGTGCAAAAGAAAGGTCAGCTCCCCCAGTTCCGGCACATCCGGGGCATCCGGGCGCCTCGCCGTCAGCCGGTTGAGGATCACCCGGCGCCCCCAAGGCATCGGGCGAGCCGTCGCGGATCGCGCTTGCCATCTGCAGACCGGGCGCCGGTTCGATCAGCCCTTCGCGCAGCGGCAGTTCGGGGGTGTAAAGTGCAATTGCCCCGGTCAGGCGCCGGTAGCTTGCGCCATAGGTGAAAGTCAGCCGCTGGCCGTCGCGGTCGAGACGCCCGGCCACAACCGGCTCTGTCGCATCTGGCAGCCAGACCCAGACATAGGCGCTTGTCGGGGTGCGCAAGGGCGTATCAGAAGTCATCATCGGCCTCCTTCACGCTGCGGCGAACCGCTTTCGGCAGCAAAGCCAGCTTTTCGCCAAGATGCGCATTTTGCAGCTGCAGGCCGCGTTCCTCTTCGCCAAACAGCGCGACCCCGACCAGCGCCGCGACCTCGAATACCGTGCCGATCTCGGGACCGGGCGCGCCCTTTTCGATGTTGGAAAGCGTGGTGCGGCTGATCCCGGCCCGATCGGCAAGATCCTGTGCCGTCAGCCCGCGTTCGGCCCGGCCGATGCGGATCAGGCGACCCAGCATCAGGAGCGCCTCGCGGGTGACGCGGGAACTAGGTTCTTCTGCGCGGCATGACGGGGCCTTGTCCGGTTTTCCCGACAGAAGACGAGCTCGGGTCCATAATTCCGGACATGATGCTGCCGCTGCTGCTTTGTTGTCAATGAATGACCAGCAAACTGGACACGAAACCATATCCCGTCCATAATTATGAACATACCGCCGGATCCTGGGCGTCAAAGGCTGGTGAGACCAGCGCCAGCGCGACGGCCGAGACTGCAATCACCGGGTTGGACCAGGCCCAGATCGCGCCCGGCAAAGACAGGCTCAGAAAAACGAGGCCGGCAAGGCGGAAGAGGTGCTGCGATATTGCGCATTGCCCCAGAGCAACAGCGCCTCATTCGCCTGCCAGTCGACGCCGGGATTGGCGACATGCAGCGGGCTGTTGTTGAACCTTATGCCGGTGTGCGCGCCTTTGGTCACCCTGCTGTCGGCATAGGTGCAATGCAGGTTGAAGCCGACATCGCCCGGCACCCGGTCGACGGTCGCCTCGACGCAGTTCAGATCGGCCGCGTCGAGGTTCAGATACTGGTTGATCCATTTGATCGGATCGGTGGGGGTGTTCATGCCGCAATTGCTGGGCAGGCCTGCTTGTGGTCTACAACCTGAACGACCGGCATGAGGGCGATGTCCTGCCCGAAAGCCGCCGGCTGCATCTTGGTCTGACCACCCGGTTCTGAATCCGGACAGTCCTGGTCCGGACAGGCGCCCGGGTCAGTCTTCCCTCAGATGCGAAAAGAATGTGTCGCCGGCATAGTCCCGGCGGAAACGTCCGTCGCTGACCAGTCTCGGCACCAGGTCCTCCAGCGTCAGGCGCAGGCTCTCGGGCGAGCCGCCGGGCACAGCGATAAAGCCGTCAATCGCGCCGGCCTCATGCCAGACGGCGATTTCCCGGGCCGCGTCTTCGGGGGTGCCGACGATCTGCCAATGCACCGATGACAGGATCTCGGGCCGCGCAAGCAGTTTGGCCACCGTCGGCTGCGCGTCAGACACGATCCGCTGCAAGAGGGCGCGATGGCTGGCGGACCGCATGGAATGATGCGTTTTCGGCAGATCAGCCGGGGTGAGGCGGCGATCGTCAGGCCAGCTGCTCAGATCCAGCCCGATGGCTTCCTGAATGCGCTGGATACGCTGCGCGCGCCCGACGCGGCGGTGGTTGTCCTGAAACAGCGCGCGCGCCTCATCGCGGGTCGGGGCCAGATAGAGGCTGAGCCCGGGCAGAAGCCGGATATCACGCGGCGCGCGGCGATGCGCCACGGCGCGGGCGGAAAGCTGGCTGCGCATCTGCTGCGCCGTTGCCAGATCGGGGGTCATGCCGAAAACCATATCCGCCACCTCGCCCGCGAAATCGATACCGGTGGCCGACCCGCCCGCCTGCATCAGCGGGATCCCCGGTCCGGGAAATGCCGGCAGGTTCAACGGTCCCTGAACCTCGAATTCCGGGCCGCGATGGTTGATCGGCAGGATCAGATCGGTATCGGCATAGCGCCCGGTCTCACGGTCAACCAGCAGCGCCCCGGACGGAAAGCTGGACCACAGCTTGCGCACGACATCGGTAAATTCACGCGCCCGCAGGTAGCGCGCATCCGAGGACGGCATCTCGGCCGCGCCGAAATTCTCATTGCCCTGCAAGGCAGTCACGACATTCCAGCCGGCGCGGCCCTTGCTGAGCCAGTGCAGCGACATCAGCTGCCGCGCGGCCTGATAGGGATGGCCGAACGTGGTCGAGATCGTGGTCACGAGGCCGATCCGCCGCGTCTCGCGCGCGACCGAGGTCATCAGCAAAGTCGCGTCCAGGCTGGAAAAGCCAAAGGACTGGTCCATGACCGACAAAGGCAGAAAGCTCGCATCGGGGCGGAAGGCGAAATCCAGATGGGCGGCCTCGGCGCGCTGCGCGGTCTCCAGTGCAAAATCGCTGGAGTAAAGCCCCTCGATGCCGCTGCCATCCAGCCGCCAGCCTTCGCCAGACAGCCAGGTCGGTGCCAGCGAGATCCCAATGCAGAGTTTCGGTCGGAGCTTCATCGCCCTGCCTCGTCAGTTCATGAAACGACCGGCCCAGAGACGGGCCGGCCGCAGTTTCTGTCGCTTTGGCTCAGAACGTGCCGCGAAGGCCGATGCCAAACATACGCGGCGAGGTCATCGAGCCCTGGGTGAAGGCCACTGTGCCGCGCGCGGCCTCCAGCAATGTCGGGCTGCGTTCGTCGAAGAGGTTGTTCACATAGCCATAGACTTCAAGATTGTCGCGCAGCTGATAGCTCGCATGGATATCCACGAGCGTGTAATTGTCCACCTCATAGGCCGGCGTATTGGCG
Source organism: Paracoccus sp. IB05 (assembly GCF_016405985.1). GTDB lineage: Bacteria > Pseudomonadota > Alphaproteobacteria > Rhodobacterales > Rhodobacteraceae > Pseudogemmobacter. The sequence continues at coordinate 39,695 of NZ_JAEFCF010000022.1, read as the reverse complement.
GTATTGGAATAATAGCCGTCAATAAAGCGCACCTGGCCGCCAAGTTTCAGCTTGTCACTCGCATCCCAGCTTGCGCCAAGGGTAAAGGTCTTGCCGGGCGAGCGGGCAAATTCATTGCCCTCCCAGGCGGTTGCCGAGGACATCTCGTCGATCTTCGTCCTGAGGAAACCGGCGCTTGCGCGCAGCGTCAGGCTGTCGAGGGGCTTGTAATCCGCGCCGATCTCAAGCCCGTAGGAATGGGCTTTTTCGGCATTCAGCGTCTGGGTCTGGTTGATCCCGGACGAGGTCATCTGGGTCACACTGTGCTGGGCGTTGGTGTAATCCATATAAAAGAGATTGCCGGTCAGGAAGAGTGTCTCGTCAAGCAGGCTTGCCCGGCTGAAGAGTTCATAATTCCAGACGGTCTCTTCCTTGTATTTCGTCCAGTCGCGGGTGCCGACGAAATCCAGCGAAATGCCGCCGGGATTATAGCCTTTCGAGATCATCGCGCCGACGGTCCAGTCCGGTGTTGCCGCATAGGACAGCGTGAGCTTCGGCAGCACCTCCTCAAACGTCTGGTCATAATCGATATCGCTGTTGGCAAAGAGCGGTGAGACATCGCCGGTGCGGCGCAGATGGTCACGCTGATAGCGAAGCCCGCCCGAAAGCGTCCATTGGTCATCAATACGCCAGCTGAGCTCGGTATAGACGCCAAGCTGGTTCTTCTTGTCGTTGAAGGTCGAAATACCGCCCTGGTTCAGCCATTCATCCTGATCGCTATAGGCGATATAAAGACCGGCCACGCCAGAGAAGACATCCTCGGGCGTGCCAAAAGCCAGCTTCGATTCATTCGAGACATTCTTGCGCCACATATTGGCGTCACCGGCGGTGGGTGTGCCGACGCGGCGTTCAACATCGGATTTCGAGGTCTCGAATTTATTGGTCAGCACAAGACCATTGCCCAGATCGTAATCGACATCCAGCACGGCGGTATCGGTCACCGTATCCCAGCCGGGCATCCAGATCGTGATCGAACGCAGATCGCTGTATTCGGGGTCTTTCGCCGCACCTTCGGCGCTTGGCCGGGTCACATCCGAGCGCGAATAGGTCAGTTTGACCGTCAGCCCGTCAATATCGGCGGGCTGCCAGAGCAGCTTGGCCCGACCGGTGAAATTGCTGAAATCCTGGCCGATCTCGTTCTGGATAAAACCCGGGCTGACATAATCAATAAAGGTGTCGCGCGCCGCGTAATCCAGCGCGATCCGTGCCGCGAGCTGATCATTGATCGGCCCGCTCCAGGCAAATGAGGCGCGGCGCTGGTTGTAATTGCCGAATTCCAGGCGGTAGCTGCCCTCGGGCTCCCAGGTCGGGTCTTTGGTATTCACGAGGATCGCACCGCCAATGGCATTGGCGCCCTGGCTGGTGGTTTGCGGGCCGCGGAAGACCTCGACGCTGCCGACATCCCAGGTGGCAGTGCCGCCGAAATACAGCTCTGCCCAGCTGAGATAATGGCCATCCACATTGACCGTCGCGCGCGGCATGGTGCCGGCAAAGAACGCCGTAGCACCGGTATGCGGGCCTTCAGAGTTCTGGCCCCGGATCACAGGGGCAGAGACATTGTCGGTATAGATGACGTTCGGCGTGCCCTGCAAAACGGTGCGGACCTCATCCTTGCCCGGCTTGTCCTGCTCAAGCTCTTCTGCGGTCACGAGGGTCACCGAACTCGCGGTATCCTTCAGATCGCGCTGCTGCTTTTCGCCGGTCAGATAGATCGTGCCCAGATCGACAGGTGTCTCCTGGGCATAGGCTGCATGGGCCGCGAGGGCTGCAATTATGGTCAGCAGGCTGGCCCCACGCGCCAGCCGGCCATGATGAAAGTTCGGCATGATGTTCCCCGGTTTCTGGTGAGGCACATGCGGAGGCGGGCGGTGGGCTGGCGGCATATGATGCGTTCCGAATTGCATAACGCGTTATGCATGTCAATTCGACTGCTATGTGCGGCCCTTTACCCTGGCGCCCATGCTGCATTAAGATCTCGCAGGGCCTTTCATGGTCGCCGCCCGAGGCAAAGGACTCCCAGGGATGATGGAATTCGAGATTTTCCCCGATGAGGATGCCGGTGCCGGCGGTACAAGACGGGTGACCACCATTCAGTCGATCTCGGTCGCGATGCGATTCCTGAACATCCTCGCCGCCGCCGAACGTGCGCTGCCACTCGGAGAACTCGCGCGGCTGTCGCGCACCGGACGGTCGACGGCGCATCGCTATATGCAGAGCCTCGTGAAAGAGGGGCTCGCGGTGCAGGATCCGGTCTCCAGCCATTACGATCTGGGCGCGGCAGCCCTGTCGATCGGCATTGCAGCGCTGCGCCGGGTTGATGCTGTTGAAATGGCCGGGATGCAGATGAAGCAACTGGCCACCAGTCACGCGATCAGCGGCGGGGTCGCGATCTGGACCGAACGGGGCCCGACCCTTGTCCGCTGGTATCGCAGCGCGCTTTTCGCGATTTCGCCGGTGCAGCTGGGGGATGTGTTGCCCATCGACAATTCCGCCTGTGGTCAGGTGTTCCAGGCCTTTCTGCCGCGCGCCGTGACCGAGGCCGCGCGCCGGATCCAGCCCGCCGCCTTCGCCGGCGATCCGGTGCAGCGCCCGCAGCTTGACCAGATCCGCCGCACCGGCTGGGTCGAGCTGACAAGCCATCTTCTGTCAGGGGTCACCGGCCAGGCCGCTCCGATCCTCGATGCCCAGGGCGAACTGGTCTGTGTGGTGACCTCGGTCACCGATCTGGGGAAACTGAACGCGCCGGGCGACCGGCTTGCGCTACAGGATGTAGCGAGGCTGATAAACCGCGCTACAGGTGGACAAAGCGCGCTGGATCAGCCCTGATCCGCCGCGCGCGGGCAGGGGATCACCATCGGACGCGCGGTCAGCGGATCGGGCATCACCAGCGCCGGCAGATCAAACACCTGCCGGATCAGCTCTTCGGTGACGATGGCCTCAGGCGCGCCGGTCGCGATGATCTGCCCCTCGCGCATCGCGATCAGATGGGTCGCATAGCGGAAGGCGAGGTTCAGCTCATGCAAAACCGCTACGACCGTGCGCCCGGCACGGTTCAGCCGTGCCAGCATTTCAAGCAGATCCACCTGATGTACGATGTCGAGGAAGGTCGTCGGCTCATCCAGCAAAAGGATCGGGGTCTCCTGGGCGAGCGCCATCGCGATCCAGACCCGTTGCCTCTGGCCGCCTGACAGTTCCGCCAGCGGCCGGTCGGCCAGATCGGTCGTGCCGGTGTCGCGCAGCGCGGCCTCGACCGCTGCCGCATCTTCGGGCGACCATTGCCGCAGAAAGCTTTGATGCGGAAAGCGCCCCCGCGCGACCAGATCCGCCACGCTGATCCCCTCGGGCGCGACCGGTGATTGTGGCAAAAGGCCAAGCCGCCGCGCCACTTCACGCGAGGGCAGAGTATGGATCGCCCTTCCGTCCAGCACCACGCGCCCGCTTTCCGGGGTCAAAAGCCGCGACAAAGCCCGCAGGAGAGTGGATTTGCCACAGGCATTTGGGCCGACGATCACCGTGAAAGAACGGTCCGGCACCTCCAGCGACAGATCACGCGAGATCATCCGCGTCTCATAGCGCAGCGTCACATTCTCGGCGCTCAGGCGGTGCTGCATCATGTTCTCCTCTCGCCCGACCGCAGGCCCGGCGGGATTTTTGGCGGCTCTTCGTATTGCATTGCGGGATACGCTCTGCAATATGGGAACCAGCTACGCCCGCCCGCTGCCTTTTCCGGCCGGGGCCAGCCATTCCCCTTCAGTATCCCCGTCAGCAAAGGGGACAGAATCGGACCTGGCCCCGGGCCGGCGCGCGCGAGGATGAACAGATGGCCAGGATCAATACGCAATCCGTCGAAGACCGCAGCGGGATTCTTGAAGAAGAGGATCATATGCGCGGAATGGAGCGGATCGGGATGGAAGTCATCTCGATCAGCAGGCCTTTCGCCTCGGTCGCTCGGGTGACCGGGCGGATCGCACCGGCAGATCCCGCGCCCTGGATGCCGCCAAACCAGGCGGTGCGGATTGCCGTCGAGGAGCCCGAGGGGCAGCGCCCGGTGGTGCGCGTTTACACGATCCGCGCCTTCGATCCTCTGCGCAGCGAGGTCGAGATTGATTTCGTGATCCATGAAGATGACAGCCCGGCGATGCGCTGGCTGAAATCCGCGCGTCCTGGCACAGTGCTGCCGATGATCGGGCCGCGCCAGCATTTCATCCCGCTGCCCTCGGGCGACAGACGGGCGGCGATCTTTGCCGATGAAACCGCGATCCCGGCGGTCTATGCGATCCTGATGGCCTGGCCTGGCGGGCTGAAAGGCTCTGCCTGGATCGAGACCCCGGACCGTGCCGCCTTTGACGAATTGCCGCGCCCTGACGGGGTCGATCTGCATCTTATCCTGCGCCCGGCGGGCGTTGCGCCGGGATCGGCACAGAACTTGCTTCAGGCGGCGAAGGCACTGCCCGATCCCCAAACCTGGACGGTCTGGGCCGCAGGCGAGCGTGTAGAGATGCGCGATCTGCGCAATCATCTGCGCAAGGCCGGAGTGGCGCGCACCGATCTCCAGGTGCTTGGCTACTGGAAAAAGGGGATGAGCAGCTCGGATCTCGACCGGGCGCGGCTTGCCGAATATGAGGCGCTGCGCGCCCGGGGTCTCACCCTGGAAACACTTGGCGATATCGATCTGCCGGTCTGAGAATGACAAGAGGTATCCGCATGTTGCGCCTTTCGCTGGCCGTTTTTGCCCTGATCACCCCTCTCGCGGCCAGGGCCGAAGAAGGCTGGCCGCGCAGGGTGACCGATGCGCTTGGCGAGGTCGTGATCGCGGCAAAGCCGGTCAATATCGCCTCGACCGCGCCCAGCCTGACCGGGATCCTGCTGGCAATCGACGCGCCGGTGAAATCGACATCAATGGCGATGATTGGCCCTCTGACCGATGAAAAGGGCTTCTTTCTGCAATGGGCGAAGACGGCAGATGAACGTGGCGTCACGCAGCTTTACGGCAATCTGACTTTTGATATCGAATCGCTGATCCTGGCTGATCCGGATCTGGTTGTCGCCTCTTCGACCGGCGGCGATGCGATCCTGCCCTATGTCCCGGCCTTGCGCGCACAGGGCATGACGGTGGTCGTACTGGACTATTCCTCAGGGTCCTGGGAAGACCTTGCCCGCCAGCTTGGCCGTGCCACCGGGCATGAAGCGGGCGCCGAGGCAGTGATCCGGGATTTCGACGCGCGGGCCGCCGATCTGGCGGCGCGGCTTGCAATCCCGCCGGGGGATGTGTCGCTGGTATCCTATAATTTCAGCGGCACTTACGCAGTGTCAAAACCGACCAGCGCCCAGGCAAAGCTGCTCTCTGTCCTTGGCTTCACCGTGACGGGCCTGCCGGAGGCGATGGCGGGCAATGTCACCCGCGCCTCGGATTTCGATTTTATCTCGCATGAAAATCTGGGCGCGGCGATCACTGGCGAGGGGGTCTTTCTTCTGAACGGCACCGAAGAAAGCGTGGCGGCATTTATGGCCGATCCGGTTCTCGCCAATCTGCCGGCGGTGAAATCCGGCCAGGTCTGGCCCCTGGGGCCGACCTCGTTCCGCGTCGATTACTATTCCGGCCGCGATATTCTGGAGACCATCGGGCGTTATTTCGCCAGATGACGGGCAATGGCGGCAGGAGGGGCGCAAGGATCTGGCTCGCCGGGTTGCCGGTGCTTTTTTTGCTGTCGCTTGCCAGCCTCGCCATCGGTTCGCGCGCGGTGCCGCTGCCTGAACTCTGGCGCGCCCTGACCGCCTTTGATCCTGGCAATGACCTGCATCTTGTGCTGCGCGAATTGCGGCTGCCCCGCACCGCGCTGGCGCTTGGCGCCGGCGCCGCGCTTGGCCTTGCCGGGGCGGTGATGCAGGCGGTGACGCGCAACCCCCTGGCCGAGCCGGGGCTTCTCGGCGTGAATTCCGGGGCGGCGATGGCGGTGGTCCTCGGGGCATCGGCTTTTGGCCTGACCCAGATCACGCAATATGTCTGGTTTGGCTTTGTCGGTGCCGGGCTGGCGGGGGTTGCGGTCTTTATCCTTGGCCGCGCGCATGGGTCGGGCACCGATCCGGTGCGTCTTGTGCTGGCGGGCGCCGGGCTCTCGGTGCTTCTGGGGGCGGCGACCGGCTTTGTGATCCTGAATTCCGGCCTGGATGTGCTGGATATCTTCCGCAACTGGGGCTCGGGCACGCTGGAGGGGCGTGGCTTAGCCGTGGCCCTGGTGATGTGGGCGGCCCTGGTGCTGGGAGGCGGGCTGGCGCTGGCGCTGGCGCGCGATCTGAATGCCCTGTCGATGGGGGTCGAGATCGGCCGCGCGCTCGGGTTGCGGCCCGGGCCGGTCTGGGCGCTGTCCTGCCTGTCGGTGATGATCCTGGCCGGGGCGGCAACCGCAAGCGCCGGGCCGATTGCCTTTGTCGGGCTGGTCGCGCCGCATCTGGCGCGGGCCCTGAGCGGGCCGGACAATCGCAGGCTCCTCCCGCTTTCCGCGATTTTTGGCGCAGGCATCCTGACCGCAGCCGATATCCTCGGCCGTATCGTGGCCCCCCCGGCCGAGCTGGCAGCGGGCATCGTCGCGGCGATCCTTGGCGGGCCGTTCTTCATTCATGTTGCGCGTCGCTTCCGGCTGGTGCGGCTGTGAGGGTCGGAGGTCAGCGCATCTTGCGGATCGGCGGGCTCAGCCTGTTATGGCGGCCCCGCGCCATGCTGGTCTGCGGGCTGCTGATCGCCCTCGGCCTGCTGCTGGGCCTGTTCCTGCTGGCCAGTGGCACCATGCGGCTGACGCCGGCCGGAGCGCTGGCGGGTCTGACCGGCCAGGCCGAAACCGATGTGATCAACCGCCTTGTCTTGCGCATCCGGCTGCCGCGGCTGCTGACCGCCGCGATGGTCGGGGCGGCGCTTGGCATGTCCGGCGCGGTGTTTCAGTCGATCTCACGCAATGCGCTCGGCTCGCCGGATGTGATCGGTTTCACCACCGGCGCGGCAAGCGGCGCAATCGCGCAGATCATCCTGTTCAATGCCGGGCCAGTTCAGACCGCGCTTGCAGCGGTCGCATCTGGGGTGATGACGGCGCTGGTCGTCCTCTGGCTGGCGCGTGGCCGGAAAGGCGGGCGGGAAGGGGGCGGCGGCTACCGGCTGATCCTTGTCGGTATCGGCATGGGCGCGCTGATGTCGGGGCTGAACACGCTGTTGATGGTGATGGGCGATCTGGAACGTGCGATGTCAGCGCAGATCTGGCTGGCCGGATCACTGGCGGCGCGCGACTGGAGCCATGTCGCAACCGCCTTTGCCGGGCTGGTCCTCTTCGCGCCGCTGGTTTTGTGGCATGCGCGGCGGCTTCTGGTGATGTCGATGGGCGATGATCTCGCGCGCCAGCTCGGGCTGGATCCGGCGCGGACGCGCCTGGTTCTGGTGCTGGCCTCGGTCGGGCTGGCATCCGTTGCGACGGCCTGTACCGGCCCGATTGCCTTTGTCGCGCTGGCCGGGCCGCAACTGGCGCGCTGGCTGACCCGTTCGCCCGATGTGCCGGTGGTTTCGGGAGCAATTGCCGGGGCCCTCCTGCTGCTGAGCGCGGATCTCGTCAGCCAGAATGCGCCTTTCGGCCTCGCGATGCCGATCGGCCTGACCACGGGGCTGCTGGGCGGGCTCTATCTGATCCTTGTCTCGCGCCACCTCTAGGCGCTGTTGCAGCACCGGTTCCTGCGTGAGGACAGGCCAATGGTATCCGCAGCGTCCCCGGCATCATCAGACGCAAAAAGCGGTCATGCGGCGCAGATCCTGGTTGTCGTGGCACAAGCATGTGTCCATTTCAGCCACCTTGATAACCGGATCAGAGCGGACAGGGCCAGAATTGCGGCCTCCCGCGCCTTGCGCGCCGCATCCGTCTTGCATCAAACTGCAATCAGCGGCCGGGCCGCCCTGATCCCTGGCCTGGAATACGCATGACCTATAGCTTTCTTCACACCTCTGATCTGCATCTGGGCCGGCCTTTTGGCGGCTTTCCCGAAGACATTCGCGGCCGCCTGCGCGAGGCGCGCCATACGGTCATTTCCCGCCTCGCCCGTGCGGCCCGCGACACTGGCGCGCGCGATGTGCTGCTGGCGGGTGACACATTCGATGCCGAAACTCCTTCGCCCGAGACTTTGCGCCACGCGCTGCGGGCCATGGCGGTCGAGGGCGATCTGCGCTGGTTCCTGATGCCCGGCAATCATGACAGCCTCGCGGCGACCGAGCTCTGGCGCCGGATCCTTGCCGATGCGCCGGCCAATCTGACGGTTCTCGACCGGCCCGGCGCGCTGGAACTTGCGACCGGTGTCTGGCTTTTGCCGGCGCCCCCGACACAGCGCCGCCCGGGGCGCGATCTGACCGAAGCAATGTCGACATCAACCCCGGAAGGCGCGATCCGCATCGGCCTGGGCCATGGCGCGATCATGGATTTCACCGATGGCGAGGGCAGCCCGGGGATCATCCCGCCGGATCGGGCGCGGCTCTCGGGTCTTGATTACCTGGGCCTTGGCGACTGGCATGGGCGGATGCAGATCGGCCCCGCGACCTGGTATTCCGGCACACCCGAGGCGGATGGGTTCAAACATGCCACAGCACCGGGGGCGCTTGTGGTCAGCCTTGAGGCAAGCGGCGCGCCGGCGCGGGTGGAAGTCACCCAGACCGGTCAGTTCCACTGGTTGCGGCCAGAGCTCGATCTGCTGCCCGGCGAGGATATTGCGGGCCATCTTGCCGGGCTTCTGCCCGGTGAAAACCAACGCCGCGACAGTCTCTTGCGGATCGAGGCCAGCGGCCGTTTGACCCTGGCCGAACGCGCCGGCCTTGAGGCCGCGCTGGCCGCGATCGCCCCGGATTTCGGCTGGTTCGAAGCAGATCTTTCCCGCCTTGGCACGGATGTGCAGCCGGATGATCTCGACCTGATCGACCGCGGCGGCGCGCTGCGCCGGGCCGCAGAGAGCCTGCTTGGCGAGGCCGGTGACCCGGCGCTGGCCCAGGCCGACCGCCAGCTGGCCGAAATGGCGCTGTCCCGGCTCTATGCCCTGGTGCAGGAGGTCGAGGCATGAAGATCCGCGCGCTGGAGCTGACCAATCTGCGCCGTTTCGGGGCAAAACATGCCCGGATCGACGGGATCGGCGACGGTGTCTCGGTACTGTCGCAGCCCAATGAATTCGGCAAATCGACCTTTTTCGACGGGCTGCATGCGCTGTTCTTCCAGCCGCACCGGTCAGCGCGCGCACCGGTAAAGTCGCTGCAACCCCATTCGGGCGGCGCCCCCGAGGTCGCGGTCGAGCTTGACCTTCCCGAGGGCCGGTTCCGACTGGAAAAACGCTGGCTCTCACGCCCGACGGCGCGGGTGCTGGACGCTTCGGGCCGCCTGATCGCGCAGGAGGATGAGGCCGAGGCCTGGATTGACCGGCTGACAGGCCAGGGGCTGGCCGGGCCATCGGGGCTTTTATGGGTGCGCCAGGGTCTCCTTGGGATGGAACCGGAAGGCGCCGGTGCCGCCGATAAATCTGACCGCGAAAAGGCGCTGACAGCGCGGCGCGATCTTTTGTCCTCGGTCGCGGGCGAGATCGAAATGATGACCGGCGGGCGGCGCATGGATCAGGTTCTGGCACGGGTGAACGAGGCGCTTGCAAAGCTTGCGACCAATACGCTGCGCCCGAGATCGGGCGGGGAATGGGCGCGCGCCACTGATGAGGCAGAGGCGCTGGCCCAGGACCGCGCGGCGCTTGAGATCAAGGTGGCCCGGCTTTCCTCTGAACTGGCAAGTCGCGCGGCGATCACCCGCGATCTGATCCGGCTGGCCGACCCCGATCAGGCGGCGCGCGACGAGGCCGCCTTTGATCAGGCGGGCCAGGCATTGCGCGCGGCCGAAACCCATGCCGAACAGACCCGCAAGGCCGAAAGCGACCTGCGACTGGCGCAGCTGACCGCCGGGCAGGGCGCGGAAACGATCCGGCGGCTCGAAGATCTGAAACTTCGGCTGGGCCAGGCCCTGACCGCGCAGGCGAAGACCTCGGAAGAGCTGGCGGGAACCGAGGCCCTGACCGGCGAGGCCGCGGCCTTTGACGCGACTGCGGCCCGCGAACAGGCCGCCGCCACCGGGGCGGTGCAGGCGCTTGCCGCGCGGCTGGATCTTGCGCAACGCGCCGGGCTGGCGCTGGCCGCACGCGACCGGATGGCAGGTCTTGCCGCAAGGCTGGAACGCGCCGACCGCCAGCGCGCGGCGCTTGATGAATATCTCGCGGCCCGCAGCCCTTTGAAGGTCACGCGCGACCTGCTGGATCAGGCGGAAAAAGCCCAGGGGGAACGCGACCGCCTGGCGCTTCAGGACGAGGCGCGCCTTGTTGCGGTCACCCTCACCTATTCGGGCGCGGCGCGGGTCATGGCCGAAGGTCAGCCCATTGGCGCGGAGGGGCTGAAGCTCAGGGGCAGCACCGCGCTGGATCTGCCCGGTATCGGCCGGATGGTGATCGACCCGGGCCTGATCGCGGCAGGCGATATCGGGGCAAAGCTGCAACAGGCGCAGGACCGGCTGGCCACAGCGCTGATGGCCTGCGGCGCGGCGGATCTGGCGGCTGCGCGGCACGCCTTTGCCGAGGCCGGGCGGCTCGATGCGGCCATATCCCAGGCGAAGGCGCTGCTCGCAGAGCTGGCGCCCGAGGGGATTGACGCCCTGCGCGCGGCCCTGGCGGTGGCCCGCAGCGAAGCGGGTGAACTGCCGGGCGCGGCGCCGGATGCGGCATCGGCGGAAGACATTGCCGGCCTGCAAAACCAGCTCCGTACTGCCAGAGAGACCGAGGAGCGGGCGCAGGTGCACAGGCGCGAGGCCGAAGCCCGCCATGCCCGCCTGCGCGAGGCGCGCGCGGCATCGCGTGCGGCGGATCTGGCCGCCGGGCAGGTGCTGGACGCGATCCGGGCAGAGGCCGGTGATCCGGTCGATCTCGCCGCGCGGCTTTTGCACCTCGCCCAGGCCCAGGCCGGGCTTGCCGGGGCCGAAGCCGAGGCCGCCCGGACCCTTGCCCGGCTGACCACCAACGCCCCCGATCTGGAGACCGCCCGGGCGGCTGTCACCCGCCTTGCTTCGGTGATCGAGGGCCGGCGCCGCGACCGGGCGCGGCTGGAAAGCGATCTTGCGGGGGTAAGCGGCTCGATCGGGGCGCTGGCCGATGAGGGGATCGAGGAAGCGCTTGGCGATCTGCGGGGCCGCGAAGCGACCGCCCTTGCCCGCGCGGCCCGTTATGAACGCGAAGTGAAGGCGCTTGCCCGGTTGCGGACGGCGCTCGAGGCGGCCAGACGCGAGGCGCGCGAAGCCTATCTCGGCCCGGTCCTGCGCGAGCTTGACCCGCTGCTGTCGATCCTGCATCCGGGGGCCTCGCTCAGGATAGATGATACCAGCCTCCTGCCGGTGGCGCTGATGCGCGACGGCCAGGATGAAGAGATCGAGATCCTGTCCGGTGGCACCAGAGAGCAACTGGCGGTGCTGACGCGGCTGGCCTTTGCGCGGCTCTTTGCCCGCTCGGGCAGATCGGTGCCGGTGATCCTCGATGACGCCCTGGTCCATAGCGATGATGACCGGATCGAAGCGATGTTCACCGCCCTGCACCGGGTGGCGCAGGATCAGCAGATCATCGTCCTGACCTGCCGCCAACGCGCCTTTGCCCCCCTGGGAGGAGAGCGGCTGCATGCGCAGATCAGCCCGATTTAAGGATGCGGCTTCAGCTCATTCCGGAACCGCACAGCGTCCGGGGCCTGAGGTGCAGGGTTTTGCGTCGGAATGCTATGCGCTGTTGCTGCCTTCGGCATATCCGGGCTGACAGGCGGTTTCGGAAGCAGGCCAGCAGCCTGGAAACCCGGCCCCACCGGCTCGCGCGACCGGCGAAAGTGACCGGCGAAAGTGACCCATGCGCATCATTATATACGAGGCGCGCCGGGATCACGCCTGGTCAGATGCCCGGGCGCTAAGGCGCCCTCCACCATGACGAAACCACCGCAGAGGCCACGGGCCAGAGGTAATTTATGCAACGTTTCCTGAAACCCCTCACCGCCCTGATCCTTGGGCTCCTGCCGTTCTTTCTGTTCATCGGCAGCACCGGCACATTGATGGTGAATGGCGAAACGGTGTCTGACAGCCGCTTCAACCCTGGTGGCATCGTACTTGCACTGATCGGGATTGCACTGGCGGCTGCCGTCATCGCGGAAAAGAGCTCGGGGCAGATGGCGCGCAAGCTGCTGGCAGGGCTGGCCGTGCTGGTCTGTGCGCTGCAACTGGCCAGTTCGGCCGATCTTCTGCGCATCGATCCGCTGGACTGGGTGATGCCCGACCGAAATCTGCCCGCCGCCGAATACAGCGGCCTCGCCGAGGCAGACCGGATCTACCTCGTTCCTGAAACAGAAGAGAATTATCGCAGCACTCTCGCCCACAGAAAGGCCGAGATCATCAGCTCTGCCCGGCTGCACAATGCCTATGCCGCAAAATGCCATGGCGGGCGCAGCCGTGTCGATCTGGCCCGCGCCGAAGCGATGCCCGATGTCTTTGACGCCGAATTGCAAAGCGCCGTTGCGGACCGCGTGGCGCAGCGGAAGGTCGAAGTTCCGCAAGACTGCTCGCGGCGGCAATCGATCGGGATCATGGTGGCGCTTGCCGATGAGACCAATCGCAGCATGGATATGGTCGACCGCCTTACGGAAGAGTTCCGCAGCTTCATTGCCACAAGTCCCACACTATGAAGCGATTGGGGAAATGAATCGGCGCGTTCTTCGTGGTGGCAATCGGCCTTGGGCCGCCTGGCCATTACATCAAAGCGCGGCTGGCGCCCGGGCCTGATCTGACGCTGCTATTCCCGGTGGCGGAGACCAAGGCACTGGCCTTGGCGACAAAGGCCCGTGACAGCGCGGCATTTGCCAGCCTGATCGCCGATAGGTGTCGATACAGGCGCGACAGGAAAAGACGGGCTGACGCTTTTGCAATGGCAGGTGTTGCGCGGTGATCTGGGCGGCACGCGCTGGCTCCTGGATCGCGGCGCTGACCCCAACGAGCATGGCCGTTTTGGCGAGACCGCAATACATCAGGCGGTGATGTTCAGAAACACGGCGATGCTGGAACTGCTGCCCGATCATGGTGGCGATCCGAGGCCCGAAGCAGCTTTCTCACCCCATCCCGCCGCGGCATCCCGTCCTGAAAACCGATCCGCAGGGCCTCAGGTGCAGCGGTATCCTCACCGGTCGGCAGATCATCAACCGAGGCAGGCACCGTATCCGGGATCTCACATTCTGCGGGCCGGTTTTCCTGATGCCAGGCAAGTGCCGCCGCCTGCGCCTGATCGCGCCAGTCCTGATCAGCCGTCATGGCGGCGAGAGGCAGGCAGGTCAGGTCGAATGCTGAAAAAAAAAAAGCCATCCGGGACCTGCGCCTGGTCTTTCGCTTTTGGTCGCCATCCGAAAGGCCTTGCCAGGTGCCGGTCCGGCCCCCAGGGCGGAGGGGCGTGATACCCATTTGCTCCCCCTGGAGATGACCTTCTCCGTGATGGGCTGCAGACAGGACGCCGCAACCGCAGGAAACCTTTGCCCTGGCTGGCGGATCAGAAGGACCGGAGGATCAACGGGCCGCCTCGCCTGTGGCAAAGCGGCCCGTGCGCGGCTTCAGCGCAGATGATGCGGCGCTTCGAGCCCCCAGACCGGCGTCTCAAGCCCGGCATGACGTGCTTTCAGTTGCAGCGCGAGATAGCGCGAATAGTGGCGCGACTGATGCAGGTTGCCGCCGTGGAACCAAAGCCCTTCCTGCATGGTGGGCTTCCACATATTGCGTTGCTCACCTTCCCATGGCCCGGGATCTTTGGTGGTCTCGGATCCCAGCCCCCAGCATTTGCCAACCTTATCCGCCACCTCCTGGCTGATCAGATCTGCCGCCCAGCCATTCATCGAGCCATAGCCGGTGGCATAGACCACCAGATCGGCGGACAGTTCGGTGCCGTCATCCAGAACGACGCCGGTCTCGGACAGATGGCTGATCCCCTTGCCGGATTGCAGTTTGATGGAACCGTCGATGATCAGATCGCAGGCGCCGACATCGATGTAATAACCCGAGCCCCGGCGCAGGTATTTCATGAAGAGCCCGCTTTCATCATCGCCGAAATCGAGCATGAACCCGGCTTTTTCCAGCGCGGCATAAAACGCCGCATCCCGGACCTTGATCTCGTCATATTGCGGCACATGGAAATCGGCCATGATCTTATAGGGCACCGAGGCGAAGATCATATCCGCCTTGTCATGGGTGATGCCATTCGCCACCGCCTGTTCGGAGTAAAGCCCGCCCAGACAGACCTCCATCAGGCTGTCGGATTTGACGATATGGGTGGAAGATCGCTGTACCATCGTCACATCGGCGCCGCCCTCCCACAGTGCCGCACAGATGTCATGCGCGGAATTATTGGCCCCGATCACCACCACCTTCTTGCCCTTATAGGCGTCCGGCCCGGGATGCTGGCTGGAATGCTGCTGCTCGCCTTTGAACACATCCTGGCCCGGGATCACCGGCACATTGGCCTTGCCGGACATGCCGGTCGCCAGCACCAGCTGCTTCGGGCGGAGCGTGATATCCTTGCCGTCGCGATGGACGACCACCTCCCATTCGCCTTTCGCCTCGTCATATTTCGCAGAGGTTGCAGTGGTGGAGGACCAGTAATTCAGCTCCATCACCTTCGTATACATCTCCAGCCAGTCGCCGACCTTGTCCTTGGGCGCGAATACCGGCCAGGTGTCGGGGAAGGGGATATAGGGCAGGTGATCATACCAGACCGGGTCATGCAGGCAGAGCGATTTGTAGCGGTTCCTCCACTGATCGCCGGGGCGCGGGTGTTTGTCGATCACGATGGTCGGGACGGAAAGCTGCCGCAGCCGCGCGCCAAGCGCGATGCCCCCCTGACCCCCGCCGATCACCAGCACATAGGGCTGATCCTCGAACCCAAGCCGTGCCGCCTCATCAAGCTGCTTTTCCTTCCAGGTTTTGCGCGCCGGGTCATGGCCATGTTCCGCCCCCATCGGCCGGCGCAGCTTTCGCGGCTCTTCATGGCCTTTCAGCTCATGCAGCGTGGTCAGAAGCGTCCAGATCTTACCCTCTTTCATGCGGATATAGCCCTGGCCCCGGCCGGCGGCGGTCTCGATCAGCAGCCAGCCCTCGGTGACGCCATCCGCCTCTGATATACGCTCTGCCGGGTCGAGGCGCAGCAGCGACGGCCTGACATGCGCCAGCTGCGCCCGGGCCATTTGCGCGATCTCAGCCCGGCCCTCGCAGGTTTTCAGATTCCAGGTGAAAGTCGCAAGGTCGCGCCAGAAGCCGGTCTCCAGGAACAGCCCGGCCACCGCCTCGGCATCCTGCGCCACCAGCGCGCGTTCCAGATCGGCAACCAGCGCGGCAAGCGCGCCTTCTTTGATCGTATCAAGCATGGTTTCTCCTCCCATGGTGCTTTTGTGACATCCGGTTGACCGGGGCCTCCCAACCCCTGCCTGCCGGGATCGCGTCAGGTCAGAACGATCCGCAGCTTCGGCGCGGGAATCGCCCCGGTTTCCGTGACCGGAAGCTGCGGGGCGGCATGGAAGCGCAAGGCTTTCATTCTCGGTCTCCTCCAATGTGCCAACAGCCTGGCCTGCCCCCTGTTCAGCGCGAACGCATTTCTCGCGGATCAACGATTCCAACGGCTTGCCGGGGGGCACTGTGGCGCGGTCAGCGCACAGTGTTGCATCGGGCTGCAACAGCTTCGCGGCACTGCGGCAGGATGCTGCGCCGCACAGACGGCCTGGTTAACGGCGCCAGAGATTTATGCCAGGATCACAGGGTTGCGGCCTGCAGGCGCCTGCGGTCACAGCCCTGGTGGGGAACAGAATGCAGACCGATATCGAGCATATCCGCGAGATCGAGACCGCCTCGCATCATGGCAGCGAGACCCGCGATCCAGTGGTGGTGCAAAGCTGGCTGCGATGCCTGAAAAAGCACGGGCTTGATCCTGCCATGCGGGGCGAGGCCTATATCCTGCCGGATGCCGCCCTGCGCCAGCACCGCCAGCGCTCAGAAGATCTGATCCGGATTGCGCGCTCTGGTATTGATGATCTTTATAAACTGGTCGCCGGGCAGAATTATGTGCTGCTGCTTGCGGATGCCGCCGGTGTGACCGTCGAATATCTGGGGGAGGGGACGCAGAAAGATGCGCTGCGCCGGTCCGGGCTGTATCTCGGCGCGGAATGGTCCGAGGCCCGCGCCGGCACCTGCGCGCTTGGCGCCTGTATCGAGACCGGCGAGCCGCTGATCATTCATCAGAGCGACCATTTCGATATCAGCCATACCGGGCTGTCCTGCACTGCCGCGCCGATCTATGACACGGCGGGGCAGCTGGCGGCGGTTCTTGATATCTCGCTGCTCTCTTCGCCGCTGATCCGCACCAGCCAGAGCCTTGCGCTTAACCTGGTGCGCCAGACCGCGCGGCGGATCGAGATGGCGAATATCATGGCGGAAAGCCGCACTGACTGGGTTTTGCGTCTGGCCGGCAGCCCGGATTTTCTGGATGTCGACCCCGAAGCGGCGCTGCGTCTTGACGAAGGCGGCAGGGTGATCGGCATGACCAATGGCGCCGCCCGGCTGATGGCGCGCAGCCTTGGCGCAGACTGGCGGCGCGGCGCATCGCTGATTGGCCGTCCCATCGAAGAGATTTTCAATCTCGATTGCTCCGGCCTGGAGCAGCTGACCCGCCAGCATGAGGCGCGCGACCGGCTGATTGAAACCCGCGACGGCTACCGCCTCTTTGCCCATGCAATCGAACCGCGGCCTGCGCCGGTCACGCGCGCCGGTCCGGCACCCCGTCTGACGGCAGAACTCAGCGAGCTTGCAGGCGCAGACCCGGTGATGCGGGAGGTGGTCGGGCAAGCGATGGTCCTTGCGCGCAGCGATATGCCGATGCTGATCGAGGGGCCCTGCGGCAGCGGCAAATCGGCACTTGCGCGCGCTATCCATGCCGCGGGCCGGCGCGGGCCGCTGATCACCGTGGCCTGTGAGACGATCACCGGCGAAGAGGCCGCGGTGCTGTTCGGGCGCGGCGATCTGCGCAGCTATGAACCCGGTCTGATCAGCGCGGCGGATCATGGCACATTGGTGCTCGACAATCCGGAACAACTGCCCGCCGCGCTTCAGGCAAGGCTGGCGAGCCTGCTTGTCACGCGCCGCTTTCGTCCCCTTGGCGCAATGCGGGAACGCGAGTCAAGCGCGCGCATCATCGTCACCAGCCGGGGGCTTACCGCCAATGGCGCCCCGCGTGAGGAGTTTCATCACCGGCTGGCGGCAACGCGGCTGGTGCTGCCAGGCCTTGCCGGGCGCCAGGATATCATAGCGATTGCCAGCAAGGTGTTTGCAGCAGCCCTCGGATCCCGCGTGACCTTTGATCTTCCGGCGGCCGCGCTGCTGACGGGCCATAAATGGGAGGGCAATCTGCATGAGATGGAAGCCCTTGCCCGAACAGTCGCGGCAACGGGCGGGCTGGCGTCGGACAAACGGCTGATCGGAGCAGAGCATTTTCCCGCCCATATGCGCGGGCAGGGCAGCGATGCCGGCCCAGGCTCGGCTGCGATGCTCCGTCATCTCCTGGCCGAGAATGGCTGGAATATTTCTGCGGTCGCCGCTTTGCTGCAGGTTGACCGGGCGACGGTGCATCGCAGGATGGCGCGGCTTGGCCTGAAACGGCAGGCCAAGCCGGTCGCGCGGCGGACGCAGCCCTAGCGGCGGCAGGCGCGGTCTGCCCGGCTGCGCTGAGGGGAAACTAAAGTTGTATTGCCAAGTGACGTCACGGGCGTAAGCTCTTTCTATGAGGCAAAGGAGGAACTGCCATGACCTGGTCGAAACCGAAGGCTCTTGAAGTGAAATGCGGTATGGAAATCAACATGTACGGTCCGTCGGAAGACGATCGCGGCGGCCGTGACCTGATCTGATTCGCCCGGAATGCATGTAAAGATTCTTGGGGCAGCCGCCGGCGGTGGCCTGCCCCAATGGAATTGCGGGTGCCAGAATTGCGCTGATGCGCGCTCGGGCGAGATCGCTGGCATGAGCCAGAGTTCGGTTGCGGTATCTGCCGATGGCCGCGACTGGGTGGTGCTGAATGCCTCGCCTGATATCCGCGAGCAGCTGCGCCTCTCGGGGCTGCATCCGCCGTCCCGGCGTGGCAGCCCTGTGCGCGCGGTCGTGCTGACCAATGGCGATATCGATCATATCGCCGGGCTGCTGACCCTGCGCGAAAGCACCCCCTTTCAGATCCATGCGACAGCCGCGACGCTTGCGATCCTTGAGCAGCCTGTGTTTCGCGTGCTCAACCCCGCTTTGGTGGGAAAGCAGGCGATCCGGCCCGATGACCCCTTTGAGCCGCTTGCCGGGCTGCGGCTGACCGCTTTTGCCGTCCCGGGCAAGGTGCCGCTGTTTCTGGAAGAGGGCGAGGTGAAGACCGATCTCCTGGGAGAACAGACCATCGGACTGCGGATCGACTGCGGCGGTCGGGTGATGTTTTACATCCCGGGCTGCGCGGCGGTGACGCCGGATCTGCGCGACCGGGTCGCGGGCGCGGACCTCCTCCTGTTCGATGGCACTGTCTGGAGCGATGATGAAATGACCAGAACCGGCACCGGCGTGAAAACCGGCGGGCGGATGGGTCATATCGCGATGGCCGGGCCGGATGGCAGTCTCGCCGCCTTTGACGGGCTGAGCATCGCGCGCCGCGTCTATATCCATATCAACAATACCAATCCCGTGCTGCGGCCCGGCTCGGAGGAACGCGCCCGGGTCGGGGCGGCGGGCTGGGAGATCGCCCGCGACGGACAGGAGATATTGCTGTGAGCGCTGCCGCCCCCGCCATCACCCCCGAGGATCGCCAGGCCGCGCTTGAGGCGCGGCTGCGCCAGGTCGGGGTGCTGCGCTATCATGACAAACACCCGTTTCACCGGTTGCTGCATTCGGGCGGCTGTACGATTGACCAGGTCCGGGCCTGGGTCGTGAACCGCTATTACTACCAGTCGCGGATCCCGATGAAAGATGCGGCCTTTATGAGCCGGGTGGAAGAGCCGGGCCTGCGCCGGGCCTGGCGCGCGCGGCTCGAAGATCATGACGGCAGCGACAGCCAGCCGGGGGGCATCAGCCGCTGGCTGCGCCTCGCCGAAGGGGTCGGGCTTGACCCCGCTTATGTGGCGTCCTGCGAAGGCGTGCTGCCGGCCACCCGTTTCGCGGTTGATGCCTATGTCAGATATGTCCGCGAGCAGCCTTTGTTGCAGGCCGTCGCCGCCAGCCTGACCGAGCTTTTCGCCCCGGCGATCCATGAGGAACGCATTGCGGGCCTTCTGCGGCACTATGCTTTCGCCAATCCGGACACGATTTCCTACTTTCAGCACCGGCTGAAGGAGGCGCCGAAGGATGTGGCGTTCGGCCTCGCCTGGGTGCTGGATCAGGCGAAAACGCGTGAGCAGGAGGATATGGCCGTCGCG
This sequence comes from Paracoccus sp. IB05, assembly GCF_016405985.1. GTDB lineage: Bacteria > Pseudomonadota > Alphaproteobacteria > Rhodobacterales > Rhodobacteraceae > Pseudogemmobacter. The sequence goes on along the minus strand of NZ_JAEFCF010000022.1, from coordinate 20,131 downwards.
GCGCTGGAGTTTAAAACCGATGTGCTCTGGGCCCAGCTTGACGCGCTTTACGGTGCCTATGTCGCGCCGGGGCTGATCCCGCCCGGCGCATGGCGCCCGGATCAGGGGCTGATGCGATGACCGGCGCCGCGGTCACTGCATCGGATCGCCCCTGCCTGCCACGCGGGGTGAGGCTGCATTATGATGCGGTGCGTGAGACACCGGTGCTGCTTGGCCCCGAGATCGCGCTGATGCTGGACCCGATTGGCAAGGCGGTGCTTGATGAGGTTGACGGCGCCCGCGATATCGCCGCGATCTCGGAAGATCTGGCCCGGCGCTATGATGCGCCGCGCGACATGATCGAGGCCGATGTGATCGAGTTTTTGCAGGGCCTCGCGGTCCGGCGGCTGGTTGATCTGTCATGAAAGACAGCGCCCCCCCCCGGCGATCCTTGCAGCAGGCGCCGCCAATGGCGATGCTGGCCGAGCTGACCCATCGCTGCCCGCTTTCCTGTCCCTATTGCTCGAACCCGCTCGATATGGTGCAGCGCCAGGGCGAGCTGACAACCGCCGAATGGGCGCGGGTGTTTCAGGAAGCTGCCGCAATTGGTGTCTTGCAGCTGCATCTTTCCGGCGGCGAGCCTGCCTCGCGCCCCGATCTGGTCGAGCTGGTGGCAGCGGCACGGGCGGCGGGGCTTTACACCAATCTCATCACATCGGGCATCGGGCTGACGCCTGCCAGGCTCGAGGCGCTGGACCGGGCCGGCCTTGATCACATCCAGCTTTCGCTGCAGGGCACCACGCCCGAAGTGGCGGATTTCGTTGGGGGCTATAAGGGCGGCTTTGCCCGCAAGATGCAGACCGCCGCCGAAATTGCCCGGCTGGGATTTCCGCTGACCATCAATGCGGTGATGCACCGGCACAATCTGGGTGATCTGCCTGCCACCATCGCGCTGGCGGCCGAGCTGGGCGCCCGCCGGATCGAGGTGGCCTGCGTGCAGTTCCAGGGCTGGGCGCTGAAAAACCGCGCCGGTTTGCAACCGACCCGCGATCAGGTCGATGTGGCCAAGCGGGTGGTGGCCGAAGCCCGCAGGACCTATGCAGGGACGCTTGCGATTGATTTTGTGCCACCCGATTATTTTGCCGATTTTCCAAAGGCCTGCATGAATGGCTGGGGCACGACCGGGCTCAATATCGCCCCCGATGGCAAGGTTCTGCCCTGCCATGCCGCCGAAATCATCCCGGGGCTCGTGTTCCAGAATGTACGAGGCGCGTCCCTGGCGGAGATCTGGCAGGGGCCAGCGTTCTCGGCCTACAGAGGCACAGACTGGCTGCCCGAACCCTGTCAGAGCTGCGACCGGCGCGAGATTGATTATGGCGGTTGCCGCTGCCAGGCCATGGCGCTGACCGGCGACCCGCGCGCGACAGACCCGGTGTGCCGTCTTTCGCCTTTCCGGGCCAGAATTGATGAGATGATCGCGCTGGAAACCAGCGCGCCGCCGCCGGCTTTCATCTATCGCAAACTGGCGCCCGGCGCGGTCTGATCACCCGCCCGGCGGCTGCGCCGTCCGGCTCAGAAACAGACCATCTCGGCCTCGGCCTGGGCGCGGCGCAGATCGGCGGCCACCGTCTGCATCGTCGGGCTGCCGCGAAACAAAGCCGTCCGCTCACCGCCACCGATCCGCATCCGCAGCACCGTCTCAGCCGAGACGAAATTGTCATAGGGCAGGATCGAGGCAATCGTATCAATCGAGCAGGAGCACCGGCGCAACATATCCTGGGTCTGGCCGTTCACCGTCATGCAGGTGAAGACATATTCCGCCCGCGCCTCGGTCGGATAATCATTGGCCAGCGTCTCTGCCGCCGCGGGGCCGGCAAACAGCAGCGGCAGCAAAGCAGCGGTTACAAGGCGGCGGTGCATCATTCCCCCCCGATCAGGATCATCTCTTCACTATAGCCACCCGTCCCGGCTCCGGTATCCGCCTTAAGGCTGAGGAGGCGACCGGGCTTTGCCGGGTCAAAGGAAATTTGCAGCCGCAATCCGGCAAAGGGCCCCAGACGGTCCCGGTTCGGATCTGCCGCGAAAGGCTCCAGCGTCACGGTGATGCGGCCATCAGCCCCGGGCGCGGCCTCTGCGGCGATCAGCGCGGCGCGGATGCGGTTGCGGATGTAGAAAGGGTTGCCCCCGGTCGCCTGGCTCATATCTCGGACGATATTTTCCAGGAAATACAGCAAAAGCGGATTGGCGCTGGCGGCGGAAAACCGGGCAATCTCGCTGCGCGTGCCGCCGGCTTCCTGGTCGAGCAGCAGAAATTTCGTGCCTTTATCTTCCATCACCAGAAGGCGCAGCGCCGATGGCGGCGGGGCCGCATCGCCTGACCCATTACGGCTGAGACTGTAATGCAGCACCTCGCCGGCCCGGGCATCAGCAAAGACGCCCTCCGCCATGATCAGATCCGAGAGCGGCCCCGCCGAAGCCGCCCCGCCGAAGCACAGCGCCAGAACCAGAACCAGAGCGAGGCGCTTCATGGCTCATCCCCCTGCGCCGTCAGCATGAAACCGCGGCTGCGCAGGGTTTTCAGGCTAAGCCCATAGGGGGTGAAATTCCCCAGTTTGCGCCGCAGATAGCCGAGATAGACATCGACCACATTCTCGGTCGAGCCGCCATGCTGCGCCCAGAGCGCGTCAAACAGCTCGCCCCGCGTCAGCAGAACCCCGGGCCGTTGCAGCAGATAGGCCAGCAATTCGCCCTCGCGTTCGGTCATCATCTGTGGCCGCGCCGCGCCGGTCACCATGCGCGATGTGGCGTCATAGGTCAGATCGGCCAGCGTCACCGGCGCAACGCGCGGCGCGGATCGGCGCAGCTGCACCTCGAGCCGTGCCAGCAGTTCCGAGAGCTGGAACGGTTTCACAACATAATCCTGTGCGCCGGCCTCGAGGCCCTCGGTGCGATCCTCGATCCGGTTCAGGGCGGAAAGGATGATCGCGGGCATGCGTTTGCCGCGCGCCCGCATCCCGGCCAGCAATTCGGCGCCGCTGTCATCTCCCAGCATCATATCGATGATCGCGGCATCGCAGCCGCGTGTTTCCACGAAATCCGCCGCGGCCCCGGCCGTCTCGGCCCATTCGACCTGATGGCCGGCGGCCTCCAGCCCGCGCGACAGCAGCGAGGCGATGTCGTGATCATCCTCGACCACCAGAATATGCGCCATTACCTCTCCTCCCAAAGCGGCAGCCCGATCTGCAATCCAAGCCCCCGGCGATCGTGCGGCCCCTCCGCAGGGCCAGGTTCGGGGCGATCCTCGGGCAACAGACCCATGCTTCCACCCGAAGCTTCCACGACCCAGGCTGCAAGGGCAAGCCCGACGCCAAAGCCCGGGGCATTTCCGCTGCGGGCAAAGCGGCGAAACACCTGATCGCGCAAACCGGGGGCGAGGCCGGGCCCGGTATCGGTGATCACAATCCGGGCAATCCCATCCCCTGCGCTGGCGGTCACCGAGACTTCAGCGCCGCGCCCGGCATATTTCGAGGCATTCTCGAAGAGGCCGGCAAAGACCTGGCGCACCCAGTCGGAATCGGCGCAGAGATGGATTTCTGCCAGCTCTGTTTTGACGCTCACTCCGGCGCGGCGCAGCAAAGGTGCGGTATCTGCCAGCGCCGCACTGATCGCCTGATCCAGCGCCACCCTGTCGCGGCAAAGCTCCAGCTGACCGGATTCAGACCGCGCGATGCGCAAAATATCCTCGATCCGGCGGTTAAGACGCTGGCCGCGCGCCATGATCGTCTGAAAGGCCGCGCGCACAAGCGGATCGGAATGGCGGGCGCCAAGCTCTGCCTCGCCCATGATAACGGTCAGCGGCGTGTGCAGCTCGTGGCCGACATCTGCGAACAGACGGCGGCGGTCGGTATCGGTCTGCGCCAGCCGCTCATTCGCAGCGGAGAGATCGGCGGTGCGCCCGGCGATGATCCCCTCAAGGCGCTGGCTGTCGCGCTCCAGCCCCGCGCGCCTGCGGTCAAGCCTGCGCGCCATCTGCCGCAACCGTGCCAGCATCAGCCCAAGTTCATCATGCCCGCCGGCGCCGCGCGGGAACTGGCCGCTTGCGAGGCTTTCCGCCGAGGCGGTGACCCGCTCGAGCCGGCCAAAAAGCGGGCGCAGCACCAAAAGATAAAGCGCCGCAAGCACGAGGGGCGCCGCAAGCCCCGCCGCAAGGGCAAAGATCCGCAGGCTGTTTTGCAGCCGGTCCATCGCCAGCAGGGCGTTTTCGCGGCGACGGGTTTCCTGGGTGATCTGGCCGCCCACCGCCTCGGGGGCCTGCGCCATATAGAAGGCAATCGCCGCATCCCCCTGGGGCGTGCCCGGACCGGATTGCGCCAGCGTGTTTTCCAGCTGGCCAAAAAAGCCACGCAGCCGCGCCGGGGTCATGCTTTGCCGCGCGCGCTGTGCCTGTTGTTCCGATGTTGCGGCGCCGGCGACATCCTCGGCGACCAGCCGGTCCAGCTGATCAATTGTCGTCAGAACCGTGGCGGGATCGGGCGGTGTCTCCGGCCGCGTGAGCCAGCTGATCATCCAGTCATTCACCCGCGCCGAAAATACACCATAGGCCTCGATCCGGCTTTGCGCCGCCATCGCCTCATGCGCATAGGACTGGGTGCGCGACAGGCCGTAAACCGCCAGCCCCGCCGAAAGCATCGTCAGCCCGGCCAGCAGGGTTGCGGCTGTCCACAGCCGGGGCCTCAGACCGGGACGCAACCAGCGCCGGGCCCTCATGTCAGCCCGAGGGAGTGCCGAATGGCGCGGTTCAGATCTTCGGCGGCGACAGGTTTTTCCAGTATTTCCAGCGCCGGCTCACCGATCTTCCTGCGGATCATATCGGCGGGTTCGGCGCTGACAATCAGCGCAGGCGGTGCCAGACCCAGCTCTTGCGAGAGGCGCCGGATCGCCGTCACCCCGGTATCCTCGCCATCGAGCCGGTAATCCGACAGGATGAGATCGGGCGCGGCAAGCATCGCCACCTGCACCGCCTCTTCGCTGCCGGCGACAGGCCAGGCAATCATGCCCCAGCTTTCCAGCAGATATTGCATCGCATGACGCATGGTCTGGTCGTTCTCGATCAGCAACACCCGGCGCCCTGTCAGATCGGGGCGCGGCAGATCGGGCGCCTCTTCGGGCATCACTGGCAAAGACGGGGTCTGGACCAAAGGCAGCCTGACGCGAAAGCGCGAGCCGAGGCCCGGATGTGAGATCAGCTCGAGCCGGTGGTCAAGCTGATCACAGGCGCGCTGGACGATGGAAAGGCCCAGACCGGTGCCGGGCTGCGTTTCCAGCGAGAGCCGTTCAAACTCATTGAAGATACGGGTCTGATCGGCGGGCGCGATGCCCGGCCCCTGGTCCAGCACCTCAAGCCAGACCGCAGGCCCCACCTCACTGTCCCGCTCATGGCGCAGCCCGACCAGCACCTTGCGCCCGGTGGTATATTTCAGCGCGTTCGTGATCAGGTTCTGCGCGATCTGGCGCAGATAGACCCCATCGCTCAGCACGGTGGCCTTTGACCCGACAAAACGCAGGTCGATCCGGCGCGCGCTGGCCACCGGTTGGGTGTCGATGATCAGTCGGCGAAACAGCCGCCCCATCGCCACGGGCGCCAGATTGGTCTGAAAGCTGCGGCTGTCGAGCTTGGCGATCTGCAACAGGGCGCGGATCAGCTCTTCAGCGGAATCGATGGTGGCCGTCAGATGCGAGACGAGGTCGCGTTGCAGGGCATCGCCCGAGACTTCGCGCAGATGCGCGAGAAACAGCTTGGCCGCGCTGAGGGGTTGCAAAAGATCATGGCTGGCCGCCCGCAGAAAGCGCGATTTGGCGCGATTGGCCTGGTCGGCGACCTCGCGCGCGGTGGCCAGTTCGGTATTGATCAGCGCAAGTTCAGCCAGCGCGGTTTCAAGATCCAGGTTGCGCGCCACCACTTCGCGCTCCAGCACCTCAGCCGCCCGCGACAGCGCATAGGCGGGGCCGCGTTTCTGGCTGATGCTTTCAAGCCGGCGGATCAGCACCTCATTGATCCGCGTCAGCTTGGCGATCTTCTGGCCGGGGCTGTCCGTCTCACGCAACATCAATGCTGCCCATACCCCTGCTGGCGCTGTCATCGAGGATCGCGAGGCCGACAAATGTCTGGTTCACATGAATGCCGCCATGCTGCTCGCCATAGGTATTAAAGCCCGCCACGCGAAAATCACGGCAGAGCTTGCCGACAGTCTCCTGCTCACCGGCCCGTTCAACCGCAATGCGCCGCAGGATGCAGTCAAACCCCAGCACCAGTTCGGCGGGGCCGATCTGCTCCATCTGCCGCCGCAGCCCCTCGGTCAGGCTTTCCGAGCGCCCCAGCGTCAGGATCGCCCCCGGCTCGATCGAGCACATCAGCGCCAGATCTCCGCTCGGGGTCACGCCGCTGATCGCACGAACATAATGGCGCCCGCCGGCACATTCCAGGAGCGGGTTCTCTGCAAAAGCGCTTGGGCCCAGCTCATCCACCCGCACATCGATCAGTCTTGCATATTCCTCTGCCGCGGGTTCGGCGTTGATCTCATGGATCAGCCGGGTTTCCGGATTGGCAGAGGTGACGACCATGCGGTTGCCGACCGGCACGAAATGATCAAAAATCACCTCTTTCACGTCGAAATCGGTGTTGATCACGCAAAACAGCGCGCTTTCGGCATATTCAACACCATCCATCGCCAGCCTTGTCTGCTCGAACCGCAACCCGTCCCCGGCCGAGCCGCCCAGCACCATCAGATCCGGCAGCGACGCATCCACGGTCGTGGTGACCAGCTCTTCACAGCCGCTGGAGCCGTCGATCAGCAAAAGCCCAAAGCGCGATTTCCCGGCATGTCCGCGTGATTTCTCCATCAGCCCACGCAGCGAGACCATCCAGTCCAGCGTCACATGCTGGCGCAGCCCGCGCAGACAGACCGCTTCGGCGCGGAAACTGCTGGCGGGGAAAGCTATCGCGACAACGCTGTCTTCCTGATAGCCGTCAAAGCAGAAGCCGCCGGCCGAAGAACAGCCGAGAACCTTGCAGCCGGCGCCGAACGCATCATGCAGCGCGCCGGTCAGCGGGGTGACCAGATCCTGATCATCGGCAAAAACCAGGATCAGCGCGGGGTCCAGATCGGCGAAGGCGCAGATCAGCGACCCGGACACCGCGACAAAGCCGCCGCGTGCCGAGGCGGCAATGGGCCGGGCAGGGCGACCTGACTGCGGGATCTCCATTCTCAGCGCCCGAACAGCCGGACCCTGTTGGCCAGCAGCGCCACCTGGGTCCGGTTGCTGGCATGGATCTTCGACATGATCGCCGCGATATGGGTTTTTACCGTCGCCTCAGCGATTGAAAGTTCATAGCTGATGATCTTGTTCGGGCGCCCCTGGCAGATCAGCCGCAGAATATTCATCTGCTGCTGGGTCAGGGTGCTGAAATTATGGGTCAGCGCGGCAAGATCGCCATTGTCCTCGTCTTCGGCAAATCCCTCGGGCAGCACGGTTTCGCCCTCCCACATCCGGCGGAACGCCTCGACCATCTCAGAGCGCGGCAGGCATTTCGAGATATAGCCGCAGGCACCGGCGGCGATCACCGACGACACCATCTCGGGCTGCACTTCGGCGGAAATGACCGTGAGCGGGCGTTTGCCCAGCTGCGATTTCAGGCTGATCACTGCCTCGATACCCTTCACATCCGGCAGGTTCAGATCCAGCAGGACGGCATCGGGGATCCCCTCGGCGCGCAGCGTTGCCTCGGCCAGCGCAAGGGTCGCGACACAACGCACCCGGGTCAGACGGAAGGCCGCCTGCAATGTCATCGAAAGCGCCTCGCCCATCAGAGGATGGTCTTCGACGATAAGCACGTCCCGGACGGACTTATAAGCCGATGGCGCGGGGACATCCCCGGCTTTGACGGTCTGATGTTCCATTCTGCCCTCCCCGTTGACGCCCGCACCTCCCTGCGGACGACATGAGAAGCTTAGAACATTCTTATTATGAATCGAGACCTAACTGCAGCGAGGTCGCAAATCTGTGCAACAGGGGCGCATTACTGCAGTTTTCCGCTGATCAGACGACCAATCGCAAAGGCGCGCTGTTCCAGAATGACCGGTGTTTCGCAGACATAGGTCAGGGCCTGCTGGCGGTCCTGGAAAATCCGGGTCGACCAGTCGATATCCTGCTCGGCCTTGTCGATTGCGTCGAAGTCGGGCGAATCGGCTGCGGAGAGCCGCTCGAACTCATGCCGCCGGGCTTTGATCTGTTCATCCAGCCCGGCCTGTTTATGGGCGTAGCGGGTGATCCCGGCCATCACCCGGTCGCGGGTGCGCTGGATATGATTGAAAGTCGCGAGATAAAGCGCGGTCAGCCGGGCCGGATCACTGCCCCCGGCGACGAATGTCTCAACCAGCGCCGCCGCCTCTTCGGGCGAGGTGCGGCGCAGCGCCAGCACCGAGGCGACGCGCTGGATCTCGGGTTCAGCGGCGCGGGCGGTGATTGCGTCGTCCGGCTGAGGCCCCGCCCAGACCTGGCCAAGCGAAAGCTGCGGCTGACGGCGCTGGATGCAGGGCCAGTCGGGATCGGCCTCGCCCGCAGCAAATGCGGAACCCGGCAGCAGCGCGACCAGCAAGAGAACGCGAAGGATCATGACGCCCCTCCTTTCCGGCCGCGCCAGAGGCCCTTTGCCGGATCATACATGAAAATCGTGGCGCCGAAGAAAACCACCAGACAGCCAAGGGTGGCCGCCAGCGCCAGCGGCTCTATCTGGCCATAGAGCGCGAAGCGGATCAACTCGACCGAATGGGTGAAGGGATTCCAGGCGCAGATGTGATAGAGGAGCACGCTTGATTCCCGCATCCGCCACAGCGGGTAAAGCGCGGAAGAGGCGAAGAACATCGGGAAGATCACGAAATTCATCACGCCTGCAAAGTTCTCGAGCTGGCGGATTGCCGATGAGATCAGCAGCCCCAGCGAGCCCAGCATCAGCCCGGCAAGGATCAGCGCAGGCAACACCGTCACATAGCCGACCCAGGGCGGGCGCACCCCCCAGAACCAGGCGATCAGCAGAAAGGCATAGGCCTGCAAAACCGCCACCAGCACCGCTGAAAACAGCTTGGCGCCCAGCAGGAACCAGCGCGGATAGGGGCTGACCAGCAGGCTGCGCATCGCCCCGGTCTCGCGGTCATAGACCATCGAAAGCGAGCTTTGCATGCCGGAAAACAACAGGATCATGCCGCAAAGCCCGGGGATCACATAGACCTCATACAGCACATAGGTGCGGTAAGGCGGCGTGATCGAGAGACCCAGAACCGAGCGGAAGCCGGCGGCAAAGATGAACAGCCAGACCAGCGGCCTGACCAGCGCGGCAAGGAACCGCTCGCGCTGGCGGGTGAAGCGCAGGAATTCGCGTCTGGCGATGCCGGCGAAGGCGATGGACCAGCCTTTCATGCTGCGCGCCCCGCACCGGTCAGATCCAGAAACCTCCCGGCAAGCGTCGTGCCTGCGGCGATTTCTGAAGCGCGCCCATCCGCCAGAACCGCACCCCTGTGCAGAATGACGACATGGTCCTCCGGCGCGATTTCCTCAAAAATATGGGTGGCCCAAAGCGTCGATACGCCTTCTTCCGCAATCAGACGGCGCACCAGTGCGACGAGCTCTGCCCGCGCCCGCAGATCAAGGCCCGCGGTCGCCTCATCGAGCAAAAGCAGTTCCGGCCGGTGCAAAAGCGCGCGCGCGACTTCGGCCCGGCGCAGTTGCCCCCCCGACAAAGTCGAGACCCGGTCCGTCTCTTTGCCCGAAAGCCCGACCAGGCCGGTCACCTCGGCAATGCGGCTGCGCGCAGCGGCGCCGCCCATGCCATGCAGTGCCGCGTGATAGGCAAGGTTTTGCCTCAGCGTCAGATCGCCATCAAGCGCCCGGCTCTGGAACACCACGCCAAGCCGCGCCAAAGCCTTTGACGGCTGGCGGCGGGCGTCATAGCCCGCCACCCCGATCAGCCCCGAAGAGCTGTCATAAAGCCTGGTGATCAGCGAAAAGAGCGTGGTCTTGCCCGCCCCGTTCACCCCGAGCAACGCGCAGAATTCGCCCTTCCCGACCTGGAATGACACATCGCGCAGGGCCTCTGTCGCGCCAAAGCGATGGCTGACCCCTGCGATCCTCAGCGCGCTGCCCTGGTCTGCACTCATTCCTTGCGGCGCTCTTTCTCGGTGAAATCGGCGTTCAGTTTCACATCATACTGGCCATCGGCGCAGATCACATCGTCAAGGTCAAACGAGCCATCTTCCTCAACCTCGATATTGTCGGGATCGACCTCGCAGCTGACAGCGGCAAGTGCCTCATCGATTTTGGCAATCTGTTCAGGGGTGGCCTTGTCGTGGTCATCTGCGAGAGCGGGCATGGCAAAGCCGGCAATCATGGCGGCAAGCAGCAGTTTTTTCATGGGTCGTTCTCCTTTCAGCGGATGTTGAAAATGGCCTTCTGGCTTTCGCCGGAAGATCCGGGGATCGACAGCGAAAAGCTGCCGGGGGTGATGGCGATAAAGCTGATCTCGGCGGTACCGCCCGCATCGAATTCCAGCGAATGCACGCCCATCGGACGAATTTCGATCTTGTTGATCACGATCTCATTGATCCAGATCGCACGAAAGAAGTCGCCGCCCGACAAAGCCAGCTCGGCAGAGCCATCGGCCACGATGTTCATCTTGTAATAGGCGCCCGATTTCAGATCGACCGGCCCGTCTGGCTGCACCGGCTTGCCGGAGCCCAGCGTCAGATCCGGCAGGGTCACGCGGTTGGCCTTACCCATCAGCCCGGCAAATCCGTAATCGAACTGCTGTGCAAGGCTGGCGCTGCCGGTCAGGGCCAGCGCAAGGGCGGCGGCAATGGCAATCGCTTTCATACTATCCTCCTCATTCCGTTTTAACCGCAACCACACCCCAGGGCTGTTCGCCCACCGGCACCGAAACCGTTACCTCATCGGTTGCGGTATCAATCACCGAGATGTCGTTGGAATTTCCGTTGGTGGTGTAGAGAAATTTACCATCGGGCGAGAAGGCCAGCTGCCAGACCCGTTGCCCGACCAGCAGGTAATTCGTCACTTCGAGGCTGGCGACATCCACCACCGCCACCCGGTTCGCCGGCCCAAGCGCGACATAGGCCTTGGCGCCGTCCGCGGTGACGCGCAGGCCCACCGGCTGCAATGCCTCGGGCAGGATCCCGGCAACATCGAATTTGATGGTTTTGGTGATCTCATTCGTCGCAGTATCGATCACTGAAACGGTGCCGCCGATCTCGGCGGTGACAAACAGGATCTTGCCGTCCGGGGTATATTCGGCAAAGCGCGGCCGGCTGTCGACCAGCACATTGGCGACGATCTCATAACTCGTCGTGTCGATCATATGCGCCATATTGGTGGTTTCAGAAGTATTGACCACGATCTTGCCATCCGGCGAGACACCCATCCCTTCGGGTTCCACCCCCACGGGCACTTCGGCCAGCACCTGGCGGGTCACCACGTCGACCACGGTGACGATATTGTCGTCCTCATTCGCGATGAACAGCGGATTGCCCGAGGGATGCAGCACGAAAAGCTCGGGGTCGGGACCGGAGGGCAGCGAGGGCAGTTCCTCATAGGTGGCGCTGTCATAGACCCGCACCAGATTGTCATCCGAGGCGCAGACATAGATATGTTTGCCATCGGGCGAGGCGGTGATGCCGCGCGGGCGCTGCATGCCGGTGATGGTGTGGATCACCTCAAGGGATGCCGAATCCAGAACCGTGACCGTATTGCCCTTTTCATTGGAGACGAAAATTTTATCGGCCAGGGCCGGCCCGGCAAGCAAGGCAGCCGAACAGGCAAGCGCGAGCCGCATCACGGGCTGCGTCACGGACCGGGTCACAGATCTTCTCATCTTCGTCCTCCTCCTCATCGGTTGCATTCGGTTTCCCCGCGATCGACGCCCAGCGTGTCGAGCTGGCTGACCTGATGCAGGAATTCCTCCTGCGGGCTGACCGAGGCGACCACATTGCCCGCCACCAGCAAGACCGGCTGGCGCAATTGCCCGTCCCAGTCGCGGAAGGTCAGCTTTTGCCCCTTGAACGCCGCCAGATCGAATTTGTCCGACAGGATGAAAGCGCGCATCACGTCGAAATCGCCGCCTTTGGTGCGGGTCGCGGCCTCGCCGATCACCCGGAGCGCCATCCAGACCTGATAATCCTCATCGCGGGCGGGGCGGCCGGCCAGTTTCTCGAACCGGCTCTGAAACTGGGTCGCGCCCCAGGCCTCATGCGCCGGGCTCCAGCTTTCGGGCATCAGACCGGCCGAGCCTGCGACGGGACTGGCATCCCAGGTGTGATAGGGCAGCCAGGCGGCGAAGACGCCAGAGTGATCGGCGGCGACCAGGATATCATGCGCCGGGGCCGACTGGGTGAAAACCGGCATCTGGCGCTGCACCTGTACATGGCCCGAATCCGATCTGCGCGCGCCGCCGGTATCCTCATAGACACGGGTTTCGACAATGGTCGCGCCGAATTTCTCGGCCGCCCTGCGATAGGCCGCGCCAAGCGCCTGGTCCTCCTTGTGGCTGCCCTCGATCAGGAACCAGCTGTTCCAGCGTTTCCAGACCAGATATTGCGCCAGAGCATCTGTCAGCATCGCATCCGAGGGCGCGACATGCAGCAGATTTGCACGGCAGTCTTTGCCCCGCAGCGCGTCATCGGTGGAGCCGGCATTGATCACCAGCGCCTGATCGCCCGCCATATCAGCGAGCCGCACCGTCGTGGCCGCATCCGCCAGCGTTACAATATAGGGGATGCCGGCATCGAGCAGCTTTTGCATCTCGGCCTCGACCGTCTCTGGCGTGGCAAGAACCGTTTCCGTGCTGAAGCTCTGGCCAAGGAACCCGCCGGTGGTGGCATTATCCGCAGTGCCGAGGCCGGCCCCGGCGAAACCCAGATCATCGGGCGGCAAATCAAGCCGTGAGATCGGCATCGGGCCTGGCGCCACCACCCGGATCACCGCCACGCGATAGTCGGTTGTCTCCTCGGCCATGGCAGCCGGTGCGGCGAGGGCCGCGACAGAAAGCAAAAGGCCGGATGCGGCCCGGGACAGATTGATCATGCCGTTCTCCCTTGCCTTACCTGGGCATGGCAGCGGCAGGTGACAAAGCAGTTTGTCTCTATAATAAAATAATAAGGTAATGATTTTAGGGCAGATAATACTTTTGGATGATTTGCCCGTATCTTCATTCAGGTCGCATCCTGCCGGAAAAGCGCGGCGCGCCGCCTGTGGGAGTATGCGGAAATGAAGAAACTGATGATTGCGATTTCGGCCTGCCTTGCCCTGCTGGCGGGCATGGCACAGGCCCATGGCCCGTCGCGGCTGAAATCCGAGCAATCGGTGCTGCTGAATGCCAGCCCGGAGGAGGTCTGGGCGGTGATCGGCTCGTTCAGCGACATGACCTGGCTGCCCTCTGTCACCTCGATCACGGCGACGGGCGCCGAAAAAGGCGCGACCCGGGCGCGGGTGCTGGACAGCGGCGTCTCGATCAATGAAGAGCTGCTGAAGATCGACCCGGCGAAATTCGCGATCTCGACCCGGCTGACCGAGGATAATCTCGACTATATCAAGGCCACCAATTACGCGCTGCATATCACCCTCAAAGACGAGGGCGGCAAGGCCAGGGTCGAGCTGAAATCGGCCTTTTACCGCGCATTCCCGCAAAATGACCCGCCGGCGGATCTGAATGACGATGCGTCGACAGCCGCGGTGGAGGCGCTCGGCCAGCAGATGATCGAGGCGCTGGTGGCGCGGTTCGGCGCGGCAGGATGAGCCTGCGTCAGGCCTGCGGGGCGCCCCTGTTCGGGGCGGCCTTATGCCTGGCCTGCCTTTATGCGGTGCCTGAGGCCCGGGCCGATCTGGCCGCAATCACCTCGCAAAACGCAGATGCGCTGACACTCGTTGACACCGAAAGCCTTGAGATTGTGGCCAGCCTTCCCTTGCCCGGCAAACCCGCTGCCGTGGCAACTGAGGCGGGCCGCGATCTGATCCTTGCGGTCGCGACCGATCCGGCGGCGCTGCATGTCTTTGACCTGAGCGGCACCGCCCGCGCGGTCTGGCCGCTGCCCGACGGGGCTTTCGGCGTCGCGATACGACCCGAGAGCGGTACAGCACTGGTCAGCGTCATCACCGGATTTGTGGCAGAGATCGACCCGGAAAGCGGGCGCGAGCTGAGCCGCTGGCAAACCGGGGCGATGCCTTCGGGCCTCGCGGCAGAGCCAGGGCTGATCGTGGTGGCCAATCGCGACGCGGACAGCGTGACCCTGATCAGTGCCGGTGAGACACGCGAGGTTGCAACCGGCCATCACCCCTTTGGTGTGACGCTTTATGAGGGGCGGGCTTTCGTGACCGATGTACTCTCTGATCAGGTCAGCGTCATCGACCTTGCAGGCGCCAGGGTCATTGCCCGCATCCCGACCGGCGAGCGCCCCTATGCGGTGGCCTTTGCCGCCGGGAAGGGCTTTGTCAGCAATCAATATGAGGCGAGCCTGACCGTCTTTGACGCGGATTCGCTTGAGGTGCTGACCAGCATTGCAACAGATGACTATCCCGAGGGCGTCGCCGCCACTGCCGACGAAAGCCGCATCCTTGTGGCGAACTGGTTTTCAGACACAGTACAGGTGATCGACAGTCAGAGCCTCGAGGTGATCGCGCGGCTGGAGATGCCCGCCGGGCCGCGCGCCTTTGGCCGGTTCATCGCGGCGATACCCTGACAGGGTTACGGCGCCTTCAGCGCCTTGCCGTAATCGTCAACCAGCGGCACCCCGGCCTCGCGCAGGATGGCGTCGATCTCGGCCTGGTTGCGGCGGATCAGGCTGTTCAGCTCATGCTTCCAGGTCAGCTCGCCGGCGCGCACGCCCATGGTGATGCGGAAAAACAGGCGCGGCGCGGCCTCTTCCTGCAAAAGCGGGATCACCTTCAGCTTCGGATTGCCTTTGGCCAGCGGCCCGCCGATCGGTCCCCACATTAGGGCGCCATCCGTCACGCCATCCTCGACATCGCGCAGCATATCGCCGGCGGGGTTCTCGACGCGGCGGTCGGTCATCAGATCATAGGGTTTCGCCAGTTTCATCATGCCAAGCCGCGCGACATGCGTTGTCGGCGGCGCCCCGGCCACCACTCCCAGACGCTTGCCCTGCAATGCCGGATCGGTCAGCCGCGCGACCGAGGCGAGGTCGCCATCAGCGCGTACCACCAGAACATGGGTCGATGTGTAATAATGATTGGTGTTCAGCACCATCTCATCACCCTGCGCAAAGCCGATCACCACATCGCATTTCCCGATGCTGAGCGTCTGGCGCAGAAAGCCGGTCACCTGGGGAAACCAGGTGTATTGCAGCGGAACATCCAGTTCTTTGGCGAAGAGCTCTGCGATGCGGTTTTCAAAGCCGCTGCCATCCTTTGATGACAGCGGCACATTCGCCGGATCGGCGCAGACACGAAAGGCGTCGCGGTCCACCAGATCGGCCACCTGCGCCATGGCAGGCGCCGTCAGCCAGAGACAAAGCGTCGCCGCGAAAGCCGCGCGCATCTCAGCCCCCCATGCAGGCCTTTTCGGCCTCGGCATAGGCATCTGACTTGGCTTCTTTCTTGGCGGGGCGGCCACGCGGCACAACATCGGTGCCCCTCGCGCGCAGATAGGTATAGATATCATCAAGATAGCACATCACATTCGGATTGGTTCCGAAAGCGGGCATCACCTGGTTATCGGCGGCGCCGACATTCTTGCGGCCGCTGGCGACCACCCCGATGAAGTCATAATAATCCATCCGCAGGGCAGAGGCCTTCAGCGCCGGAGCATAGGTGGAGCCTTCGCCTTCCGGGCCGTGACAGACATGGCATTCCGCCTGATAGCGGCGATAGCCCGAGAAGGTCGGCCAGTCGACGGTTCCATCCGCCTCGATCTTATAGGTGGGCGTGTCGTCAGAGTTGAACCAGCGAACACCGTCATTGGTGACCGCTTCGACATTCGGCTCCTCGGCGAAGGCCGCGTTGGCAAAAAATGTCGCGAATGCCAGAAGCGGCATGCCAGCTTTCATCGGTTTGTCCTCCCAAGACGTTAAGAAAAGCCTAGACCGCGCGGGCCGCAGAGCAATTCAGACTTTAGTCTGACCGGCCGCTGCTCCCCGGCATTTTCGCCTCTGGGTCCGGCCCGGGCCTTGCCAAAATGAATGCGCCGCCCGGAGGGGGCGGCGCAGGCAGTTTTCAGAGAGAGCCGGATCAGTTCGGCAGGGCGAAGACGGTCAGCTGGCCGCCGAGCGCAGTGTAATCCGAGAGCGCCGCATAGCCGCCAACGGCGCCAAGGCCTTCGGTTGCATTGGTCAGGCCTGCTGCGAGACCGATGCCGGCCCAGCCACCAACACCCGAGAGAACGCCCACATATTGTTTGTCGCCGCTCTTATAGGTGAAGATGTTCCCGATGATGCCCGAGGGGGTTTTGAACTTGTAAAGCTCTTTGCCGGTCTCGGAGTCGACGGCTTTCAGATAGCCTTCCAGCGTGCCGTAGAAGACGACATCACCCGAGGTGGCAAGCGCGCCGGACCAGACCGAGAACTGCTCGGGCAGCGACCATTTGATCTCGCCCTTCACCGCGTCCCAGGCGATGAAATTGCCCATACCGCCATGGCTTTCCGGTGCCGGGAACATCGAGAGCGTTGCGCCGACATAGGGCTGACCGGCGGCATAGCTGACGCGGAACGGCTCATAATCCATGCAGACGTGGTTGGTGGGCACATAGAACAGCCCGGTTTTCGGCGAATAGGCCGCAGGCTGCTGATCCTTGGTGCCAAGCGCGGCCGGGCAGATGCCGGTCGAGTTGACATCTTCGCCATTCTGCGCGGTTGAATATTCAGCCACGACCAGCGGCCGGCCATAGGTTTCCGAATCCTTGTTCATATCGACTTCGGTCGCCCAGTTCACCGCCGGGTCATATTTCTCGGCCACCAGCAGCTCGCCGGATTCGCGGTCCATCGTATAGGCAAAGCCGTTGCGGTCGAAATTGACCAGCAGCTTGCGCATGGTGCCATCGATTTCCTTGTCGACGAGGATATTCTCGTTCACCCCGTCATAGTCCCATTCGTCATGTGGGGTTTTCTGGTAGAACCACTTAGCCATGCCGGTATCGACATCGCGGGCCATGATCGTCATCGACCACTTATTGTCACCCGGGCGCTGGCTGGGGTTCCAGGTCGAAGGGTTGCCGGTGCCGTAATAGATCAGGTTCAGCTCGGGGTCATAGGTGGTCCAGCCCCAGGTGGTGCCGCCACCGATCTGCCACTGGTCGCCTTCCCAGGAATTCAGCGAGCTGTCTTTGCCAATCGGCTTGCCCAGAACCATGGTTTTTTCGGGGTCGACCAGCATCTCGGCATCCGGGCCGGTCGAATAGGCGCGCCAGGCCATTTTGCCATCGGCGATATTATAGGCCGTCATATGGCCACGCACGCCATATTCACCGCCCGAGATCCCGATCAGCACCTTGTCCTTGACGATCAGCGGCGTCGCAGTCGAGGTCTCGCCCTTGGCCGGATCGCCATTGACCACCGACCATTTCACTTCGCCGGTCTTTTCGTCCAGCGCGACCAGCGTGGTATCGGCCTGGCTGAGGAAGATCATGCCATCGCCATAGGCCAGACCGCGGTTGACGGTGTCGCAGCACATCACGCCGATCACGTCAGAATTCTGCTGCGGGTGATAGCGCCACAGGATCTTGCCGTCATTCTTCAGGTCAAGCGCATAGACGTTGTTCGGGAAGGGCGTATGGACATACATCACATCGCCGATCACCAGCGGCGCCCCCTCATGACCGCGCAGCACCCCGGTCGAGAACGTCCAGGCCACCTGCAGGTCGCCGACATTGTCCTTGGTGATATCGCCAAGTTCGGAATAGCGCGTCCCGGCATAGTTCAGCAGCTGGGTGACCAGCTGGCCTGAATTCTTGATGCCTTCTGTCACCGAGTCATTTGCAAATGCCGGTGCTGCCACTGTTGTCAGCAAACCTGCTGCAAGTCCTAATAGCTTCGCTCTCATGGTCATCCTCCCGGAACGCGGTTTCGCTGGCACTCCCCGCTTATCCCGATCTCCTCCGGGGATATGGCGGTGGCTTCTTATATCTTTCTTATGAAGCGACCTGAGATCCGTTCTGTCAACGAGGCCGCCACTCCCCTGCGACCAAAGTATGAGCCGATATCGGCCGCTGCCGCAGTGCCGGAAATGAATGGGCCACACCCGTTCCTGGATGTGGCCCTTCCTGGTCAAAACCTGTTGCCGAATCCGCGGTGGTTATTCCGCCGGAGCCGTCTCAGGAGCCGCTTCCGGAGCGGCTTCAGGCGCGGCCCCGGGTGCCGCCTCGCCGGCCGTCCCGGCGGCGACGCCGTCAGGATGCAGGCTGATCAGATAGGCGACGACATCGGCCCGCTCTTCAGGCTTTTTCAGCCCGGCAAAGGTCATCTTGGTCCCTGGCGCCATTTTCTTCGGGTTTTCAAGGAAGAGATCCAGTTCTTCCGGGGTCCAGATATGGCCCTCTTCTCCCATTGTGCGCATGACCGTTGAATAGGCAAATCCTTCCAGCGTGCCGGTCTTGCGGCCAACAACGTCATGCAGATTGGGCCCGGCCTTCGAGGCACCATCTGCGGTCACCGTATGGCAGGCCATGCATTTCTTGAAAGACTTCTCGCCCTTGACCGGATCCCCCCCGGCAAATGCCGGCAGAGACAGCCAGGGCAGCAATGCCGCCATCAGAGCGGCGCGCAGGGTGACGGACATTTGGTCTCCTCCTCAGGACGATGTCAGCATGGGTCAGGCTTCGGCCAGCCGCTCCGCATGGAAGCGAATGTGATCCTCCATCACGCTGGATACGAAGAAATAACTGTGGTCATAGCTGTCAAGCAGCCGGAAGCGCAGCGGCTGACGCCGGGCTGTGGCCGCGGCGAGCAGCGCCTCGGGTTTCAGCAGATCCAGAAATTGATCGCGCGCGCCCTGGTCGATCATGACCGGCCCGGGAAAGCCCCTCTCGGCCATCAGAATGCTGGCATCATGGCGGGCCCAGCCAGCCTCATCCGGCCCGAGATAGGCGGTGAACTGCTTCCTGCCCCAGTCACTTGCGACCGGATTCGAGATCGGCGCCAGCGCCGAAACCGAGGCATAGGTCTCGGGATGTGTCATGGCGATGGTCAGCGCACCATGGCCGCCCATCGAATGGCCGGTGATGCCCTGGCGTTCACGATCCAGCGGAAACCTGTCGAAGATCAGCGCCGGCAGCTCATGGACGATATAATCCCACATCCGGAAATGCGCCGACCAGGGGGTCTCGGTCGCATTGACGTAAAAGCCGGCGCCCTGGCCCAGATCATAGGCCTCGTCATTGGCGACCCCCGGGCCGCGCGGGCTGGTATCGGGGAAGATCAGCGCAATACCGGCATCGGCGGCCCATTTCTGCGCCCCGGCCTTGGTCATGGCATTCTCATGGGTGCAGGTCAGGCCCGAGAGAAACCACAGCACCGGCACTTTCCGGATACGGGCAGCCGGGGGCAGGTAGACGGCAAAGGTCATCTCACAGCCGCAGACATCCGAGCCATGTGCATAAACGCCCTGCACGCCGGCAAAAGCCGCGTTCTCTGAAATGGTCTTCATCCTGCTCTGTCTCCGCCCCTTCCTCTTGACTGAAATACTCCCGCCGGAGGCCTCCGCCCCCGCAGGGGCGGACAGTCTTCGGCGTCGGATCCTCAGGCGTATCTTTAATAGACCACAACC
Organism: Paracoccus sp. IB05; assembly: GCF_016405985.1. Lineage (GTDB taxonomy): Bacteria > Pseudomonadota > Alphaproteobacteria > Rhodobacterales > Rhodobacteraceae > Pseudogemmobacter. Next base: position 322 of record NZ_JAEFCF010000022.1, on the reverse strand, counting down.
GCCCGGATCGACTTGCCCTCATGCATCAGGTCAAAGCCGTGATTGATCTCTTCCAGCTTCAGCTGATGGGTGATCATCGGATCGATCTCGATCTTGCCATCCATGTACCAGTCGACGAATTTCGGCACATCCCGCCGGCCTTTCGCGCCGCCGAAGGCAGTGCCTTTCCAGACCCGCCCCGTCACCAGCTGGAACGGCCGGGTCGAGATCTCGGCCCCCGCCGGCGCCACGCCGATGATCACCGACACACCCCAGCCGCGATGCGAGCATTCCAGCGCGTCGCGCATCACTTTGACATTGCCGGTCGCATCGAATGAATAAT
>NZ_JAEFCF010000021.1 GCF_016405985.1 Paracoccus sp. IB05 | reverse complement strand
TCCTTTGAAGAGAGCATCGCTCTCAGAAGACCGGAACAGAACCGGGACAGGTCCATAGGCCAGACGCGCGGCCAGCCCCTCCATCTTGGCCTCATGCTGCGCGACGGTTGGCGATGCTAGTGCTGCAACCCGTCACCTGAGCGCAAGTCAGAACGCGACCACCCGAAGAATTGCCGTGGTCGTCTCCAGTGGCGCACCGGCCCCATACCGCTCACACTGAAGCTTATGCCCCATCAGGTCGGCCCGGATCCGCTCATCCACACCAGCCGCGAGCAACCGATCCTCAAAGCTGTGACGCAAACCATACATGCTGTGCTCGGTGCTCTGCATCAGGGCGTTTTCCCGCAGAAACTTATTGACGGCAGCGCTGAGTGAGCCATTCGCGTCATACCGGGGAAAGCCGCCAGAGTGGCGTTTAGCCGCCTTCAGACTGACCTCCACGAGCGGGATCTTCCGGCGCGCGTAAACCGTTTGAGCTGGCGACCTTCAGGCTCGATCGAAATATGCGGATCGTCATGCTCAAGGTGAATGTGACCAGGCAGCAGGCCGGCGATCTCGGCCGGTCGACAGCCGGTGTTGATCATGATCCTCAGAATGTCATGAGCCTGATCGTTCAGACCATTCAATCCACCCTGCCGCAGAATGTGATCCAGAATCCATTCATCAGAAAACGGCAGCCTGGTATTCTGCTCCCCTTCGGTGAAGGCCAGCTTTTCAAGGGGCAGATCCAGCCTCAGGCGCTTCATGTCATTCACGGTATGCAAGATGCCTGAGAGGGTCGAAATATCTTTATTGGTGCTGTTGGCGGCCAGACCTTCGTCGCGGATCCTCTCCCACCACCACTGACGGAAATCGAGAGCATTGTCGCGGCTGATGTCGTTGATGGCGATGTCGCCTGTCACCTCAATCAAGTTTGACATCGCGCGCTTGCATTGGTTGCGCCATATGCGCAGCTGATTGGCGTCTTTGCCGTGAATACGTTCCTCCGCCAGGCCCCGGAAGAGCTCGGGGGCCCTGGTGATTGATATGGCGGGCGCCCTGGCAAGGCCGAGCAATGCGGCCGCCTCTTCCGGTCCGGAGTTTCCGGCCGCGTCCCGGGACTGCCGGGCCCGCTCTACGATTTCAGCCAGGGGCTGAGCCTCCACCTGCCCGACCGGGAGATATCGGAAGCCCCTTGTCTGGGCGAGATTGCGCGCGGCATCGAAGCAGACAAGGGCATCATCTTCCCGGCCTGCGAGCTTTGCTTCCCATCCGAGGATGTGCTGATCTCAGACTGCACGGGCCTTATCTTCAGCCTCGCTTCGAGAATCGGTTGAGGGTAACAACCAGCCGGGGGCGCTCGCAAATGCCCAAATAGCGCACCGGGATGCGTCTCTTGAGGCAACAGGTTTGCCGCCCAGGATGATTCCCATTGGCCTGAAATACAGCCGCGGACATCATCGCCAAGGGAAGTGATGTACAAAATGATGCACGAAAATTTCAGGCAGGCGCGCGAAGCGCCTGCAATCAGGATGCAAAATTCACCAATAAGCCTTTGATATCAATGGTGTTTCGGCCCTGAAGTGGTCGGGATGAGCTGGAGCGGGCGGCGGGAATCGAACCCGCGTCTCCTGCTTGGAAGGCAGGGGTCTTACCATTACACAACGCCCGCATCTGCTGCCTCGCCCTTAGGGCCGGCGACAGTTTTCTTCAGATAGCGGGCTTCGCGCGCTTGTGCAAGCGCGGCAAGGTGGCTTCTTGCACATCCCGGGCCCGGAACCCCGGTTTTTGCCGGTTTTCATTTGACGCAGCCGCCCTTCGGGTGCAGGAAGCGCGCCATGCTCATCCTCAAGATATTCCGCCGCCCCGAATGGGATGCTTTCCGTGCCGCCGGCGAAACCGCCGGCGCGCCGGTTGATCTCGCCGATGGCTATATCCATTTCTCGACCCCCTCCCAGGCGGCGGAAACTGCGGCGAAGCATTTCAGCGCGGAAAGCGACCTTGTGCTGGTGGCCTGCAATGCCGACCGCCTTGCCCCCGATCTGAAATGGGAGGAATCGCGGGGCGGCGCGCTCTTCCCGCATCTCTACCGCAATTTGCGGCTGGCAGATGTGGTCTGGGACAAATCGCTGCCGCTGGGCGCGACCGGCCATATCTTCCCCGAAGGCCTGATCTGAGGAAAACACCATGAGCCTGATCGAACGCGCCGGCCTTTGTCTTTTGCACCGGTTCGATCCCGAACGCGCCCATGGGCTGTCGCTTTCCGCGCTGCGCGCCGGGCTGGCCCCTTTGCCGGGGCTGGTGACCTCAGCGCGGCTCCCGACCGATCTGGCGGGGCTTATGCTGCCAAATCCGATTGGCCTCGCGGCGGGCTATGACAAGAACGCGGTGGCGATTGCGGCTCTGTCGCGGGCGGGGTTCGGCTTTGTCGAGGTCGGCGCCGCGACGCCGCGCCCGCAGATGGGCAATCCGCAGCCGCGCCTCTTTCGCCTGACCGAAGACCGTGCCGCGATCAACCGTTTCGGGTTCAACAATGAGGGGATGGAAGCGATTGCCGCCCGGTTGCAGGCGCGCCGCCCCGGGCCGGTGCCGGTGGGGCTGAACCTTGGTGCCAATAAGGATTCCGCCGATCGCGCGCAGGATTTCGCGAAAGTCCTGGCAACCTGCGGGCCTTTCGTCGATTTCGCCACCGTCAATGTCTCGTCGCCCAACACCGAAAAGCTGCGCGATCTGCAAGGGCCGGCGGCGCTGCGCGCGCTGCTTGCGGGGGTGATGGAGACCCGCGCCGCCCTGCCCCGCCCGATTCCGGTCTTCCTGAAAATCGCCCCCGATCTGACCGGCGAAGACCTCGCCGCGATTGCCGAAGTGGCGGTGAGCTCGGGCCTGTCGGGGATCATCGCGACCAATACCACGCTGTCGCGTGAAGGGCTTGTAAGCTCCCATAAGAGCGAGACCGGCGGGCTCTCGGGCGCGCCTTTGTTTGAACGCTCTACCCGGGTTCTGGCGCAGCTGTCGCAGCTGACCGAGGGCCGGATCCCGCTGGTCGGGGTCGGCGGTGTCGGCTCGGCCGAACAGGCCTGGGAAAAGATCCGCGCCGGTGCCACGGCAGTGCAGGTCTATACGGCGATGGTCTATGAAGGGATCTCGCTGATCGGCCGGATCGCGAGCGGGCTTGACGCGATCCTCGCGCGCGAGGGCTATGCCTCGGTCAGGGATGCGGTTGGCAGCGGTCGGGGAAGCTGGCTCTAGGCCTTCAGCGGCCCCGCCCTCAGCGTCCGGTCAGGCTATAGGCCAGCAGCCCGACATATTCCTTTGCCGCGACATTCAGCTGCCGCAGGTTATAGGCGAAGTTCCAGCCGACACCCCAGCGGAAGGGCCGCGCCCGGAAATCCACCGGCCAGGGCAGGAGTTCCGTCCATCCGGCGGCGCGGAAAGTGCGGATCGAACGCTCCATATGGAAGGCCGAGGTCACGAGGATCCAGGTCTCGCCGGGTTGCGGCTGCATCATCTCATAGCTGAGGCGCGCGTTTTCCGCCGTATTGCGTGAGGCGGATTCGATCACCATCTGCGCGGGCGGAATGCCCTGTTCCAGGAAGAAGACGCCCGCGGTGGTCTGTTCCGGCGGCACCCGGATCGCCTCGATATTGCCGATCGCGCCGATCCCGCCCGAGAAGAGCAGCTTTGCCCCGGGGTAAAGTTTCGCAAGTCGCAGCCCTTCGGTGAACCGTTCGGCGGCCTCGTTAAAGCGCACCTGCGGCCCCTGGACGGTCCAGATCCCGTCCTCGGCACCGCCGAGTACGATAATTCCGGTGACCTCCGGCGGCAGGTCCGGGATCGGGTAGCGCTCCTCCAGCGGCCGCATCGCCATATCGCCGACCGGCAGAATCGCAACGCTCAGGGCAAAACCCAGCGTCAGGCCCAGCGACCAGCCCGCCAGGCGGCGCCGGCCGAGGAGAAGGCCGAGCGCGGCAAGTGTAAGACCGATGAAAAGCCAGCTCTCCGGGCCGATCAGACCCCAGATGAGTTTCGAAGCGATGAAGAAAAGCGTGTCCATGGGTGTCTTCTGCCCCGGTCGGGGCACGCGGGCAAGCCTCAGCCGGGCGGCGAAAAGCGGTGGCGGGCGTGAAACCGCGCCAGTTCCTGCGGATCGGGGCGCGGACCGCCGGAAAAGATCGCGACATAATCGGGGATGCGCCGCATCCTGTCGGCAAGGCTTTCGCTGACCTGCATCGAGATATACCCGATCTGCGTCAGATAGATGGCACGGGCGCGCACATCTGCCTCATGGGGCGCGTGGCCCCAGCGGATCAGCATGGCGCAAAGCGCGTCGAGGCGGTGCTGATCGGCCTCGCGGATGCGCCCGGCGATATCGGGATCCTGCAACCCCCAGCCCCGCACCGCGAATTCCAGCCGGTCATCAAACACCGCGCGGTCAAGAAAAAGCGAGATCACATTCAGATGCGCCTCGGCCTCCGACGCCGCGTAAGCATCACAGGCCGCCAGCAACGGGACGGTGGTGCGCGCCTCCCAGCGCTTTGCCAGCGCGGTCAGCAGCGCCTGGCGATCTTTGAAATGCCAGTAAAAACTGGTCCGCGCGAGGCCCAGCTGCGCCGCCAGCGGCAGGATCCTGACCTGATCAATGCCGCCCTCGATCAGCGCCGCATAGGCCGCTTCGAGCCAGATTTCCGGCGAGCCGCGCCAGCCGGTTTCGGGAATATCGCCTGTTTCCATGGCCAGAGCCTAGCCGTTGCGTCCCCTTGGCGCAACGCAATGTTCAGTCATGACCTTAAACTTGACACGTGTGAACATTCCTTTCATCCTTGCCGCCAAACAGGTCCAGCAGGTTTGCCCGATATGTCGAATGATCCCCTCCTCCAGTCCTTTCAGCTGAAACATCTGACTCTGAGAAACCGGATCATGATCACCAGCCATGAACCGGCCTATCCCGAGGACGGGATGCCGAAAGGCCGCTACCGCGCCTATCATGTCGAACGCGCCAAAGCCGGGGTTGCGCTGACGATGACGGCAGGTTCGGCCAGTGTCGCGCGCGACAGCCCGCCGGTGTTCAACAATATCCTCGCCTGGAAAGATGAGGTGGTCGGCTGGATGAAGCAGATGGTCGATGAATGTCACGACCATGGCGCGGCGGTGATGATCCAGCTGACGCATCTGGGGCGTCGCACCCGCTGGGACAAGGGCGACTGGCTGCCGGTTTTGGCCCCCTCGCATGAGCGCGAGGCGGCGCATCGCGCCTTCCCCAAACGCATGGAAGACTGGGACATCGCCCGCGTGATCCGCGATTTCGCTGATGCGGCCGAGCGGATGAAGGCGGCAGGCGTCGACGGGATCGAGCTGGAAGCTTACGGCCATCTTCTGGAACAATTCTGGTCGCCCCTGACAAATGATCTCGACGCGCCTTATGGCGGCGGTCTCGACAACCGGCTGCGCTTCACCTTTGACGTGCTGCGCGCCATTCGCGACCGCTGCGGGCCGGATTTTATCGTCGGGCTGCGCTATACCGGCGACCAGGATCTGAAGGGCGGCATGGGTCCTGATGAGGGGCTGGAGGTCTCGCGGCGTCTGCGCGACAGCGGGCTGGTCGATTTCCTGAATGTGGTAAAGGGCCATATCGACACCGATCCGGGCCTTACCGATCTGATCCCGGTCCAGGGCATGCCCTCGGCCCCGCATCTTGATTTCGCGGGCGAGATCCGGGCCGCGACCGGGTTTCCGACCTTCCACGCCGCCCGCATCCCCGACATTCCGACCGCCCGCCATGCGATTGCCTCTGGAAAGCTGGATATGGTCGGCATGACCCGCGCGCATCTCGCCGACCCGCATCTGGTCAGGAAGCTGCGCGAAGGGCGCGAGGACGATATCCGCCCCTGTGTCGGCGCGAATTACTGCCTTGATCGCATCTATCAGGGCGGCATGGCGTTCTGCCTGCACAATGCCGCCTCGGGCCGCGAAGAAACGATGCCGCATGACATCCCCCCCGCCCCTGCGGCGAAACGGGTGACGATCATCGGTGCCGGCCCCGGCGGGATGGAGGCCGCGCGGGTGGCCGCTGCCCGCGGTCATGCCGTCACCGTGCTTGAGGCCGCCGACCAGGCCGGTGGCCAGATCCGCCTGACGGCCCAGGATGCGCGGCGGCGCGAGATGATCTCGATCATCGACTGGCGCATGGCGCAATGCGCGGCCCAGGGGGTGACGTTCCGCTTTAACACTTTTGCCGATCCGGAAACGGTGCTGGAGACCCGGCCCGAGGAGGTGATCATCGCCACCGGCGGCCTGCCCCATACCGAAGTGCTGGAGGCCGGCAATGACCTGGTCGTCTCGGCCTGGGATATTCTCGCGGGCGATGTGAAGCCGGGGGCGAGCGCGCTGATCTATGACGATGCGGGCGATCATGCGGCGCTGCAGGCCGCCGATCTGATCTCGGCCACCGGGGCAAGCGTCGAGATCGTGACGCCGGATCGCAGCTTCTCGCCCGAGGTGATGGCGATGAATCTCGTGCCCTATATGCGCAATCTGCAAAAGCGTGACACGACCTTTACCGTGACCTGGCGCCTGATGTCGGTCACGCGCGAAGGCAACCGGCTGCGCGCCGTTCTAGGCAGTGATTACGGCGACTTCCGGCGCGAACGCCTGGTGGATCAGGTGGTTGTGAACCATGGCACGAGGCCGCTTGACGATCTCTATTTCACGCTGAAACCGCTGTCCTCGAACCTGGGCGAGGTGGATTACGAGGCGCTCTCGACCGGAGGGTTTCAGGGGCTGCGGCCGAACCCGGAAGGCGCCTTCCGGCTGTTCCGGATCGGCGATGCGGTGGCCGCGCGCAACACCCATGCGGCGATTTATGACGCGCTCAGGCTGGTTAAGGATCTGTGACCGCCGCCATGATTTCGGCGGTCAGCCAGGCCCGAAACCGCATCAGCGGCGGATAATCGGGCCGGGCCGCCGGCCAGGCGAGGTGCCAGGCCCCGGCGCTCCTGATCGTAAGGTCGGGCGCCGCGCCTTAACCGGCCACCGCCACCTCTGCCAGGGTCGCGAGCCGGTCGAAAAAGCATCCCCTGGCTGCCTCTGTGATCGACGCCCTGCGCGCAGCCCATCCTCCCTGGCGTCAGGAGGGATGGCCAGGTGCGAAAGCGGCGCATATAGGTATCTCCCGCTTTTTCTAAGTGATAGCCGGGTATCTGCCTGGGTGCATGCACGCGCGGTCTCATCGGGTACAGAATACCGGCGCCGCCCCGGTCTGGCTGGCCGGAAAAAAGTGCAGCATCAGCCAGGTCCTGGCGAAAATCAAACGGCACGAGCCGGCTGAGAATACTGATCGAAACATCGCGATGCGCGACTGCGGCCCCGGTGACGGATACCATTCGTGCCGCCGCCTCAAAGGTGGCGTGCAGCGGGAGCGAGGGCAAGACCCCGCGCTTCCGAACCCGCATGATGTTGTGAGCAATCCTTTATGGCATAACGCGGGGGAATCCCGGATGAAAGACCAGAGGTAGCAGGAGGCGATCATGGGCCGTTCGGTCATCGTGCACGAGAATTTCCTGCGGCGGGTGGCAAGCGGCGATCTGCCGCCCGGCCCTGCGCCCCGGGGCCCGCTTGACCGGGATCTGGCGCTGTCGATCTACCGCTCTGCCTGCCTGAGCCGCGCGCTTGACCGCGAGGCGCGCGCGATGCAGGCCGCAGGGACCGGGTTCTACACGATTGGCTCGTCGGGCCATGAGGGTATGGCGGCGGTCGCGGCAGCGTTGCGCGTCACGGATATGGCCTTCCTGCATTACCGCGATGCGGGCTTCCAGATCCAGCGTGCCAGTCAACTGCCCGAGGCCTATCCCCCCGGCCAGATGATGCATGACATGCTCTTGTCCTTCGCCTGCTCTTCCGAGGATCCGATCTCGGGTGGCCGGCATAAGGTGCTGGGCTCGCGCGCGCTTTTCATCCCGCCGCAGACCTCGACCATCGCAAGCCATCTGCCAAAGGCGGTGGGGGCGGCCTGGTCGATCGGGGCGGCGAAACGGCACCGGCCGGAACATGCGATCCTCCCCGATGACGGGCTGGTCTTTTGCAGTTTCGGCGATGCCTCGGTAAACCATTCCACCGCGCAGGGGGCCTTCAATGCAGCCGCCTGGACGGCGTATCAGTCGCTGCCGCTGCCGCTGCTTTTTTGTTGCGAGGATAACGGGATCGGGATTTCCACCCCTACACCGAAGGGCTGGATCGCGGCGAATTTCACCCAGCGACCGGGGCTGAAATATTTCGCCTGCAACGGGCTGGACATCTTTGAGACATTCGCGACCAGCCAGGCCGCCGCCGCTTTCGTCCGGAGCCGTCGCAAACCCGCCTTCCTGCATATCTCGATGCTGCGCCTTTATGGCCATGCCGGGGCGGATATGCCGACGACCTATCTGCCGAAAGCCGAGGTCGAGGCCGAGGAGGCGAATGACCCATTGTTGCATTCTGTGCGGTTGCTGGTGGAATCCGGGGCGGCAACATTGGTGGAATTGTTGGATATCTACACCTCTGTCGCGGCGGAGGTCACGGCAATGGCGCAGAAGGTGATCACCCGTCCACATCTCTCAACCGCCGCCGATGTCATGGAATCGGTGATCCCGCCCCTGCGCAACTGCCGGTCGGTCACTGCGCCGCCAGCCGCTGCCCGGGCAGCCATGTTCGGCAGCGATCTGCAAGCGATGGAAGAGCCCCAGATCATGTCGCGTCTGATCGGCTGGGCGCTTTCGGACCTGATGCTGGAACATGGAGAAACGGTGCTGATGGGCGAAGACGTGGGGCGCAAGGGCGGCGTCTACGGTGTGACGCAAAAACTCCGGTCCCGGTTCGGGCCGGACCGGGTGATCGACACGCTGCTCGATGAGCAATCCATTCTCGGCCTCGCAATCGGCATGGCGCAAAATGGCTTTGTCCCGATGCCGGAGATCCAGTTCCTCGCCTATCTGCACAATGCCGAAGACCAGATCCGGGGCGAGGCTGCGACTTTGCCGTTCTTCTCGACGGGGCAGTTCAGCAATCCGATGGTCCTCAGGATCGCGGGCCTGGGCTATCAGAAAGGGTTCGGCGGTCATTTCCACAATGATAACAGCTTTGCGGTGCTGCGCGATATTCCGGGGCTGATCCTTGCGGTGCCCTCGGATGGGGCGGAGGCGGTCAGGATGCTGCGTGAATGCCACCGCCTTGCGCGGGAAGAACAGCGGGTGGTCGTTTTCCTGGAACCCATCGCGCTTTACCCGATACGCGACCTCTGTGCGGCGAAGGATGGTGGCTGGCTGCGGCACTACCCCGCCCTGGGCGAGCGAATCGCTCTGGGCGAGATCGGCCAGGCGGGAGATGGTAAGGATCTGGCGATTGTGACCTATGGAAATGGCCGCTATCTGTCGGAACAGGCGCGGCCGGCGCTGGAGGCGCTCGGGATCGGGATCAGGATCATCGACCTGCGCTGGATCTCGCCGCTGCCGGCAGAGTCGCTGATCCGGGCAGTGCAGGGCTGCGATCATGTGCTGGTGGTCGATGAAACCCGCCGCTCAGGCGGGCTGGCCGAGGCACTTATGGCGCATCTCGCCGAGGCGGGCATCGCGCGCCTTGCACGGCATACGGCGGAAGACAGTTTCATCCCGACCGGACCGGCCTATGCCGCAACTCTGCCGTCGCGAGACAGTATCATCCTGGCCGCCCGGCAGTTGCTGGCGCGCTAGAACGCGCGAAAGGTCATGGTTGTGAGGGTGCGCTGGATGCCGGCTATGTCGAAAAGCTTTGACGACAGGTAATGGCCGGTATCCTCGCCCTCGGGGATATAGACCTTGGCGATAATGTCGAAATCACCGCTGGTCGAATAGAGCTCGCTGACGACTTCCCGGTCCCAGATCGCATCTGCGACCTCGTAAGTGCGGCCCGGAGTGCAGCGTATCTGAACGAAAACCAGTGACATGGGAGTGCCCTCTCTTCTTTCGCCGCAGCCTAGCGCCGCCCTGATCAAAGGGAAATCCCCCCGCGACCGCGAAACGATTTCTTGCAAGAAATCGTGCCGGAGTTTTTCAAAAACTCCGGGCGGCCCGCTTCATGCGCCCGCGTCGGCCCGGTCATCTTCGGATTTCAGCTCCAGTTTTGGCGCCGCCCGCAGGTCGGAGATTCCCAACAGTTGTTTTGGCCGCGCGAGCCGGTTCCTGACCACCCAGTGCAACCGCGTTTCAGCCCGCGTGATCGCCACATAGGCCAGGCGTTTCCACAGGGGCACGCCCGCCTCGGTCCGGTTCGCCCAGGCTGCCGCCGCAAGATCGGGTGCGAAGACCTGCACTTCGGGCCATTGCGAGCCCTGCGCCTTATGGATCGTCACCGCCGCCCCATGCAAGAACGCCGCCCCCATCGTATGGGCATGGGGAATGAAAGGTTCCTCCTCTTCCGGCCGTTCGATCTTGATGATCGAGGCGACCGAGAGCTGCGGATCCTCTGCCCCCAGCACATGCAGTTTCGCAAATCCCGAGCGATTTCCCGGCCCCAGATAGATCACCTGCGCGCCTTTGATCAGGCCACGCGCCTCCAGATCCACCCGTTTTTTGCGGTGTTTCAGCGGCAGCTCGAGCCCGTCGCAGATCAGCGGCTCGCCGGGCATCAGATCATCGGCGGGGGCGTTGTGACCAAGGCGAAAGGCGGTGATCAGTTTAACCCGCGTTGCATTGCGCCACACCAGAACCGGCGAGCGCGCCATCAGATCGGCATCGACCCGTTCCGACCACATGACCCGGTCATCCTGACCCGCCTTTTCGCGCACCAGCCGTTCGAAATCGTCAAAGCCGATGCTGTCATCCGCCAGCGCATGCGCGAGATCGAGGATCGGATTGTCCTGGGTCTGACGGTGGATGCGGTGCAGGCTCAGCCGCTGTTTCGGCTCCAGCCCCTCGAACACCATCTTGCCCGACTGCCCGACCGGCGCCAGCTGCGCCGGATCGCCGAACAGCACGAGACGCGGGAAGATCTCCTGCAAATCGTTGAACTGCCGTTCATCCAGCATCGAGGCCTCATCAACAAAGCCAATATCCAGCGGATCTTCCCGCCGCTTCCAGCCCTGAATGAAATCAGACCCTTTCAGCCCTGCCGCCGCCAGCGCGCCGGGGATCGACGCGACCTGCTGATAAAAGGCATGGGCGCGGTCCAGCGCCTCCTCGGTCAGCCCCTCGACTTTCGGCCGTTCAGCCTGACCCGCGAGCCATTCGGCGATCCGCTCATATTGCGGGTCATAGAGCGGCGTATACAAAATACGGTGGATGGTGGTCGCCGGCACGCCGCGCTGGCGCAGAACCGAGGCCGCCTTGTTGGTCGGCGCAAGGATCGCGAGACTGCGGCGCTCCTTGCGGCGCTTGCCTTCCCAGTCACCCGAGACGATCTCGACCCCGGCGCCTTTCAGCGCCTTGTAGAGTTCGGCGAGCAAGAGCGTTTTCCCTGACCCCGCCTTGCCGATCACCGCCATGACAGAGGCAAGCCCCTCGCCCGGCGGCAGCAATATGCCATTGTCGATATCAACCCCCTGGGATTTCAACCCGGAGGAAATACGGTCCCAGGCCTCGGCCTGATCGTCAGAAAAAGTGGGGGCCAGTGCCTGCATGGCGGGCAGACTATCCTTTGCCGCCCGCAAGCGCCAGCGGCGCCAGGCTCTTCACATGCGCCACGCCCGGCCAGGACCACGATGCGCTGAAAACACATGCGCGACAACTGCCGGCATCGCAGATTTCAGTGTGGCAGCCCTTTGGGATTCGGGCGCTTGCCGTCCTTTGCCGCTGGTTTGCCAATCTCCAGCTCGGCGGCGCGCAAAGCCTCTTCGACCTTCTGCGCCAGCGCGGGAAGGTCATTCGTCAGCGCATATGCGCGCAAGTCCTTCAGGACATCGAAAACCCAGTCGTGCCCCATACTGTCACCTGAAACAGGGAAACCCGTAACATTCTTACCATTCCTCCGAAGCGTGAGAGTATCCGCCACTTCCTGAACAAACTGTTGCCATAATCGCGAATCTCGCAACCATAAATGAAAAGGGCCGCATCCTTACCGGATACGGCCCTTATCGGTCTGGGCAGATCAGAGATGAGGCTGATCAGCGATTGCGGCTGGCTTCCAGCGTATCCTCAAAAGTCCTGAGCCCGGTGCGCGGTGCCTGGACCAGCACGGCCATATTGCCGGGCTTATGCTGGTTCTTCCACATCAGCGTATGGGCGCGCGGGATCTCGGCCCAGGGAAAAACCTCGGACATGCAGGGATCAAGGCGGCGCTCACACATCAGTTTATTGGCGGCGGAAGCCTGTTTCAGATGCGCGAAATGGCTGCCCTGGAGGCGCTTTTGATGCATCCACATGTACCGCACGTCAAAGGTGCAGTTGAAGCCGGAGGTGCCGGCGCAGATCACCACCATGCCGCCTTTTTTGCACACCAGCGACGAGACCGGGAAGGTCTGCTCGCCCGGATGCTCAAACACGATATCCGGGCTGACGCCCTTGCCGAAAATGTCCCAGATCGCTTTGCCGAATTTGCGCGCCTCTTTCAGCCAGACATTATACTCGTCCGAGTTCACCGTCGGCAGCTGCCCCCAGCATTTGAACTCATTGCGGTTGATCACGCCTTTCGCGCCCAGCGACATGACGAAATCGCGCTTGCTCTCATCCGAGATCACGCCGATCGCATTGGCGCCCGCGGTATTTGCCAGCTGGATCGCATAAGATCCGAGGCCACCGCTCGCCCCCCAGACCAGCACATTCTGCCCCGGTTTCAGGTCATGCGGCGCGTGACCAAAGAGCATCCGGTAGGCGGTCGCCAGCGTCAGCGTATAGCAGGCGGATTCCTCCCAGGTCAGGTGTTTCGGGCGCTCCATCAGCTGCTGCGCCTGAACCTTGGTGAATTGCGAGAATGAGCCGTCATGGGTCTCATAGCCCCAGATCCGCTGGGTCGGCGAGAACATCGGGTCACCGCCGTTGCATTCCTCGTCGTCGCCATCATCCTGGTTGCAATGGATCACAACCTCATCGCCGACCTTCCAGCGCTTGACCTTATCGCCCACCGCCCAGACGATGCCCGCAGCATCCGAGCCCGCGATGTGATAGGGTTGCTTATGCACATCAAACGGTGAGATCGGCACGCCGAGACCGGCCCAGACGCCATTATAGTTCACCCCGGCCGCCATCACGAGCACCAGCACCTCATTGCTGTCGAGCTTCCAGGTGTCGACCACCTCAAGCTGCATCGCGGTTTCCGGCTCGCCATGACGTTCGCGGCGGATCGCCCAGGCATACATCTGCGCCGGTACATGGCCGAGCGGCGGCATCTCGCCAATCTCGTAGAGATCTTTCTTGGGGGCATCATAGGTCATGATCGGTGCCTGCCTGTCCAGTGCCATGGGCGAACTCCTGATTTCGTGCCGCGCTGCAGAATCAGCGGGCCGTTGTCAGGAGGTTTAAAATTCATCACGCAACAATGCAACCACATTTGGATAGTTTAGGTAATTTTATGTCTGCCGCGCCGCAGCGCCAACTGGAAGCAAGCCAGGACAGCGCTTCAGCCTGTCGCGCGGCCATTCCGGCGCGAAAAAAAAGGCGCGCCCGCGGCCCGGGACAGTGCAGAGAATGCAGCGGAAAAGAAAAAGGCGCCCTGCGCAGATCGCGCGGGCGCCAGGTGCGGAACGAGGGACAGTGCAAACAAGGTACGGGGGTTCCAGATCCCGTGCCTCATGACTGTGACTTAGAAACATTACTGCTGCCTTAAAGGGGCGTTCGCATCTTTGTGATCAAACCGCCCCGCCGCAGATGCCTCTCCCTTAACGGATCGTGGCTGCGTAAAGCGCCACCGCCGCCGCATTCGAGACATTGAGACTGCCAAAGCCGCCCGCCGCCGGAATGCGCGCGATCAGATCGCAGGTCTCGCGGGTTTTCTCGCGCAGGCCGGGCCCCTCGGCGCCCATCACCAGCCCGACCGGACGCGTACCGGCCTGGCTCAGCGCATCCGACAGCGTCAGATCCGCCTCGCCGGCAAGGCCGATCAGCAAAAAGCCCATATCGCGCAGCTCATTCATCGCATCGGCAAGATTGGTGACCCTGAGATAGGGCTGCCGCTCCAGCGAGCCAGAGGCGGTTTTCGCCAGCGCCCCGGTCTCCGGCGCGGAATGATGGCGCGGCGCGATCACGGCACGCGCTCCGAAAACCTCGGCCGAACGCAACACCGCTCCGGCATTATGCGGATCGGTGACCCGGTCCAGCAGCACGACCAGCGGCGCACCTTCGCCCGAGACCGCGACCTCCTCAAGGCTGCCCCAGTTGAGCGGTTTCACCTCCATCGCGGCGCCCTGATGCACCGAACCCGGATCAATCGGCACGTCAAAGGCCCGCGTATCAACCAGCTCCGGCTCAAGCCCCGAGGCGAGGATCGCATCCTCAAGCTTGTCGAATGCGTTCTTGGTCACCACGAGACGCAGTTTCTCGCGCTTTGGGTTCAACAGCGCATCACGCACGGCATGCAGCCCGAAGAGCCAGACGGTCTCTTTCGCCTCTGCCCGCTTCGCGCGTTCCTTATCGACCACCCAGGCTGGTTTTTTCATCGCATTATCCCCGTCTGGCTCCAGATCACGCATCATAGATTTCCGGGGACAAAAGGCCGAATCCAGCGAAAAGCGCAAGGCAAAAGCGGATCATGTGCCAGGTCCCGAGCCGATCACACGAAAGATCGTCACAAAAGCGGTGATAGGGCATTGACGGGGCAGAACGGAGAATCTAGTAAGCCCGCACTGTGGGCGACGTGCTGCAAGGTGCGGCAGCGGACTGTAACTCCGCCGAGGAGACTCATGCCTGGTTCGATTCCAGGGTCGCCCACCATCAATCATAACAATGCGTTATGGGATTGATCCTGTAAGACAGGCCATTGAGCCCGCCCGGATCAGCATAGATGTTTGTCAAACTCTTCCCGCCTGGTTTCCTCGTACAGTCAGCCTGTCGCGGCGTTTGCAGTTCAGGATCACGCGCGGTCTGGAATGCCTGCCGCCCGGGGCTCGCCTTTTTCAGGGCGGTCCTGTCCCAGGTTGGCCGTGCTGACCGGGTCGCCCATCCGGGAAATGGTCCGAGACTGCGGCGGCACCACGCAGACGCGGGCAATCTGGCCTTCGCGGCGCCCTGAGGCCATGGGGCCTCGCGCTCCATCCAGCATCCCCGCCTTAACGCGCGAGCGGAGGAGTGCGCGAAGTCGATGCGGCTCGACTTTGGTTAGAGAGCCGGATGCGCGACCATTGCCAACACGGCCAGACGGTTGCCCGGATCGCAATCCCCCCGCGAATTAGAAACGCGACTCGTCCGCGAGACGGCTCAGTGCTTATGGCCACCTGTTGCACAGTCCATCGGGCTCACTTCACCTGCTGACATGCAGCCTGTCGCTTTTGACCTTGGATGGGAACGCGCCGAGCGCGGCCTCGCCCGCGAGCCGGAACACGGCGTCAGCCACATCCTGCGCCAGTTCCAAACGGCAAACCGGGCAAAATCGGTCCTGCTCCGCGCCTGGGTCGGATAAAAAATGAGAGAAAATAGTGCGCTGCGCCGGAAAGCATCACAAAGGACCGCGCGCAGGATAAGGCAAACAGCGCATCCGCCCGGGCCGTCACAGCCCATCGGCGACGCACACACAACCGGAAACACGGGCCTGAGACAACCGGCAGATGTCGGCGGGTCGCGCCGGGGAGGCAAAGCCCCCCCGGCGCGACCCGAGACCGTGGTCAGAGAATTTTCTGGCCGGTTTTGGCCCAGTCTTTCGCGAACTGCTCCAGCCCCTTATCGGTCAGGACATGGTTCGCCATCGCCTTGATCACCGAAGGCGGCGCGGTGATCACGTCAGCCCCGATCAGCGCGCAGTCTTTCGCGTGGTTCACGGTGCGGACCGAGGCCGCGAGGATCTGGGTCTCAAACCCGTAATTGTCATAGATGGTGCGGATATCCTGGATCAGATCCAGCCCGTCGAGGTTGATATCATCCAGACGGCCAACGAAGGGCGAGATGAAGGTCGCACCGGCTTTTGCCGCCAGCAGCGCCTGGTTGGCCGAGAAGCAAAGCGTCACATTGACCATTCTGCCCTCGCCCGTCAGCACTTTACAGGCTTTCAGACCGTCCCAGGTCAGCGGCACTTTGACAGTGATGTTCGACGCAATCTCGGCCAGCTTGCGGCCCTCGGCGATCATGTCATCGGCCTTATCGGCGACGACCTCGGCCGAAACCGGGCCAGCGACGATCGAGCAGATCTCTTTGGTGACGTCCAGGATGTCACGTCCGGATTTCAGGATGATCGACGGGTTGGTGGTCACACCATCCACCATACCGAAATCGTTCAGCTCACGGATGGCATCCACATCAGCGGTATCGACAAAGAATTTCATGGCGTCATGCTCCCATTGGGCGGCCAGGTGGGTGGAGAAAGGGGGTCGGGAGAGGTATTACCGCAAAGCGGCCTGGGACGAAAGAGGGTCCGGCCCCGGAAATGTGAGCGCTAACGGAAATGATGGCAGAACGGGTTTTCGAGGCGGGCGAGACGGTGACGGTGCTGACCACCGAGCCGCTCGGGCCGTTTCTGGACTACCGCGCGCCGGAGGGCGGCTGCGGTACCGGCGATTTCGTCGAGGTGCCGCTGGGGCCGCGCCGGGTGCTGGGTGTGGTCTGGGGCCCGGGGCTTGGCGATTTCGACCGCGCGAAGCTGCGCGATATCCGGCAGGTGCTCGACGTGCCGCCAATGCGGGCCGAGCTGCGCCAGTTCCTGACGCGCGCTGCCGATTACACCATGACCTGGCTGCCCTCGATGCTCAGACTTGCAACGCGCGCGCCGGGGCTGACGGATCCGCCCTCGATGCGCAAAGTTCTGCGTCTGACCGGGCCGGTGCCGAACCAGCTGACCGATGCACGCCACCGCGTGATCGAGGCGCTGCGCCAGTTCGGCGGCGCCTCGGTCCTGCCCGGCGAGCTGGCCGAAGCCGCCTCGGTCTCGGCCTCGGTCGTCAAGGGGCTGGTGAAGCTTGGGGTGATTTCCGAGGAAGAGGCACCACGCGACCTGCCCTATCCCAAGCTGGATGCGCTTCGGCCCGGGCGGCTTTCGGGCGATCAGATCGCGGCGGGCGAGGTGCTGCGCGAGATGGTCGGCAAGGGCGATTTCCGGCCGGTCCTGCTGAAAGGCGTCACCGGCTCCGGCAAAACCGAAGTCTATCTCGAAGCCGTGGCCGAGGCCTTGCGCCGGGGCCGCCAGGCGCTGGTTCTTCTGCCGGAGATTGCCCTGACCGCCGATTTTCTGGCGCGCGTCGAGGCCCGTTTCGGCGCCCGCCCCGGCGAATGGCATTCCGGCGTGACGCAGACCGAGCGCCGCCGCCTGTGGAAAATGGCCGGCACCGGCGATGTCGGGCTGGTGGTGGGCGCGCGCTCGGCGCTGTTCCTGCCCTTCCAGGACCTGGCGCTGATCGTGGTCGATGAAGAACATGACAGTTCGTACAAACAGGAAGAGGGCGCGCTTTATAATGCCCGCGACATGGCGGTGCTCAGGGCCTCGATCACCCATTGCCCGGTGGTGCTGGCCTCGGCGACGCCCTCGCTCGAAAGCTGGGTCAATGCCGATCAGGGCCGCTACCTGCGTCTGGATCTGACCTCGCGCTTCGGGGCGGCCGAGATGCCCGCGATGCGCGCCATCGACATGCGAAGCGAGAAACTGCCGGCGGATCGCTGGATGTCAGAGGCGCTGGCGAAGGGCGTCGAGGCGCGGGTCAAGGCGGGCGAGCAGTCGCTTTTGTTCATCAACCGGCGGGGATTCGCGCCGGTGACGCTCTGCCGCGCCTGTGGCCAGCAGGTCGGCTGCGACCATTGTGACGCGCGGATGGTCGAGCACCGTTTCCTCAAACGTCTCGTCTGCCATCAATGCGGCGCGACGAAACCGGTGCCGGAAAGCTGCCCCTCCTGCGGGGTCGAAGGCCGGATGGCCGCGATCGGCCCGGGTGTAGAGAGGCTGGCCGAAGAGGTCATCGCGCGCTTCCCCGAGGCGCGGGTGGCGGTCTTGTCCTCGGATCTCTTCGGCTCGGCCCGGGCCCTGAAGGCGCAGATCGAAGAGATCGCGGCGGGCGGCGCCGATATCATCATCGGCACGCAGATCGTGGCAAAGGGGCACAATTTCCCGCATCTGACGCTTGTTGGGGTGATCGACGCCGATCTCGGGCTGCAAGGCTCCGATCTGCGCGCGGCCGAACGCACCTTCCAGCTGATGCGCCAGGTGGCGGGGCGGGCGGGGCGCGCCGAGAAACCGGGCGAGGCCTGGTTGCAGACCCACCAGCCCGAACATCCGGTGATCCGCGCCATTCTCGGTGGCGATGAAGAAGCCTTCTGGCGGGCCGAGGCAGATGAGCGCCGCCACGCCAGCGCTCCCCCCTTCGGTCGCTTTGCCGGGATCATCCTCTCCGGCCCCGATCTGCAGCCGCTCTTTGAGTTCGGCGCCGATCTCGCCCGTGCCGACGGCCCGATCCGCCAGGCGGGGGGGGAAGTGCTCGGCCCGGCCCCCGCCCCCATCGCCCGAGTCCGCGGCCGCCACCGCGTCCGCCTGCTGATCCGCGCCCCGAAAAGCGCAGCACTGCAAAACGCGATTGCGGCCTGGCTCAGACAGACCCGCCAGCCGAAGGGCATTCGCCTCGCCATAGACATCGACCCGCAGAGCTTTTTGTAACCTTGCGAAGGGGGCGCCGCCCCCGACTGCCTCCGGCAGTCTCCCCCGGAGTATTTGGATCAGGGGAAGGGGCTTTCCCCTGATCCAAATACTCCCGCCGGAGGCAGATATGCCACGCGCGCGGCGGTTTGCGCCGGGGCGAAAGGAAATGCTTCCTCAGGCTTTCCCTTTTTTGCTATATTTGACCCCGAACAACGAAAAAAACACCGAGCAGCTTGCAATGATCGAACCTGACTTGCGCGACCGCATTCTTGCGGAGCCGGAAAACCTGCTGGATGACCGCGACCTCATGAATGCCCTGGTGGCGGCGAATGAGCGGGCGATGGGCTCCAATGTCATTGACCTGCGCGGCATCGCCATGCAGCGGCTGGAGACAAGGCTGGAGCGGCTGGAAGACACTCATCGCTCGGTGATTTCCGCCGCCTATGAGAACCTTGCCGGCACCAATCAAATCCACCGCGCCATTTTGCAGATGCTCGACCCGCCGGATTTCGCCGGGTTTCTCGCCGGCCTTTCAGGGGAGGTCGCGGCAACTTTGCGCGTCGACCGGGTGCGGCTGGTGCTGGAAAGTGCGGGCGGCGGCGATCAGACCGGGGATCCCGCCCTGTCACGGCTGGGCAATGTGCTGCTGATCGCCGATCCCGGCTTTAGCGCCGGCTATCTCGCCGCCGGCCGCAAGACCGCCCCGCGCAGCGTCACCCTGCGCCCCGTGGCGGCTCAGGTTCAGGCCGCGTGCGACCGCATCTATGGCGGCCATGGCTTTATCCGCTCCGAGGCGCTTTTGCAGCTCGACTTCGGTCCGGGGCGGCTGCCGGGAATGCTGGCGCTTGGCGCGGAAGACCCGCACCAGTTCCGCCCGACCCAGGGCACCGATCTCCTGGCCTTCTTCGCGGGGGTTTTTGAGCGCTCCATGCGCCGTTTCCTGTCATGAGCGATCTTGCCGCGCTGACACCACAGATGCGGGCGGCGCTGAGCGACTGGCTGGCCGGGCTCTCGGCACTGGGCAATGCCTCCAATCACACAATCATCGCCTATCGCCATGATGTGGTGAACTGGATGGGTTTTCTCGCCGCGCATCATGGCGGGCCGGCCGGGCCGGCGACAATTGCCGGCATGAGCCAGTCCGACCTCAGGGCCTGGATGGCATATGAGCGCAAGCGTGGGCTGTCGGCGCGGTCGCTGGCGCGGGCGCTGTCTTCGGTGCGCAGCTTCGCGCGCTGGCTGACCGAACGGCAGGAGGGGCTGGGCGAGGCGACCGTGATCCTCTCGGCGCGGGGCCCGAAATTTCGCCGTCGCCTGCCGAGACCGCTCAGCGAGACCCAGGCGCTCGGGATGATCGAAACCGTCTCGTTGCAGGCGCGGACCGACTGGCAGCAGGCGCGCGATATGGCGGTGGTGACATTGCTTTATGGCTGCGGCCTCAGGATTTCCGAGGCGCTGTCGCTGACTGGCGCCGATCAGCCGCTGCCCGATATGCTGAGGATCACCGGCAAGGGCGGCAAGACGCGGCTGGTGCCGGTGCTGCCGGCGGCGCGGGCGACTGTGGCGGACTATGTCCGGCTCTGTCCCTTTCAGATCTCCGGGGCAGACCCGCTTTTCCGGGGCGCCCGCGGTGGTGCGCTGAACCCGCGGCTGATCCAGAAGGCGATGGAACAGACGCGGCTGCAGCTTGGCCTGCCGGCAACCGCAACCCCGCATGCGATGCGGCACAGCTTCGCGACCCACCTCCTGTCGGCGGGTGGAGACCTGCGTTCGATCCAGGAATTGCTGGGTCATGCCTCGCTTTCGACCACCGAAGCCTATACGGCGGTTGACGCCGCGCGGTTGATGGATGTCTATGCAGCCGCGCATCCCCGTGCGCATTCTTCGCCGCAACGGGGGGTTTCCTGACCCGCCGGAGATTGCACTTTCGGCGCTTTTACTTCATGAGTTTGTGATGTCAGACCGCTATAAAGCCCTTTCCGTTCATCTGCTGACCGCCTCTGGCGCGGTGCTGTCAATGCTGGCGATGCTGGCTGCGGTCGAGGCAAAATGGAGCCTGATGTTCCTCTGGCTCGTCGTCGCCCTGATTGTCGACGGGATCGACGGGCCGCTGGCGCGCAAATTCGATGTGCAGAAAAACTGGCCGACCTATGACGGCGTGCTGATGGATCTGATTGTCGATTATCTGACCTATGTGTTCATTCCGGCCTATGCGCTGTTCAAATCGGGGCTGCTGACGGGCTGGACGGGCTGGATCGCGATCATCGTGATCGTCTTCGGCTCGGTGGTCTATTTCGCCGATACAAGGATGAAGACCCGCGACAAAAGCTTCGCGGGCTTTCCGGCCTGCTGGAACATGGTCGTGCTGGTGCTCTTTGCGGTCGCCCCCGCGCAAGGGGTGATCCTGGCTCTCGTGATCGCGCTGACGGTGACCATGTTCACCAATCTGAAATTCATCCACCCGACCCGGACCAAACGCTGGCGTAATGTCTCGCTGCCGGTCTCGGTGGCCTGGATCGTCTTTGCCGCCTGGGCCGCCTGGATGGACTTCGCTGAAGGCAGCCTCGCCCATTGGGGGCTGATCGTGACCTCGCTCTATCTCGCGCTGGCCGGTATCCTGCAGCAGATCATTCCGGAAGGGATCCGGCGCGTCAGGTAAGCCAGCCTCACCCGGACAGGCCGGGGAAGCCTCCGGCGGGGATATTTAAAGACAGAAAATGACCTCACTGAACTGCTTCATTTTCTGTCTTCAAATATCCCGGGGGTGAGGCCCCGCAGGGGCCGAGGGGGCTGGCCCCCTCTCTGTTACACCCTTGTCAGGATCACCCCGGCAACAATAACGAGCGCCGCCGCAGCCTTGTCCCGGCTCATCCTCTCGCCAAACACCAGCCAGCCGATCAGCACCGCGAACAGGATCGAGGTTTCCCGCAGCGCCGCCACCAGGGCAATCGGCGCGATCGTCATCGCCCAGACCGCGATCGCATAGGCACCAAAGCTCGCGGCCGCGCCGATCGTGCCCATCTTCCAGGCCTGAAAGCCCATCGGCACCACTTTGCGACCGCGCATGGCCAGCATCCCCAGCGAGAAAATCAGCCCATCCGCCACGAAAACCCAGGCGATATAGGACACGGCATTGCCCGAGATCCGCGCACCCTGGCCGTCGATCAGCGTATAGCAGGCGGTCGCCAGGGCCGAGCCAAGTGCAAAGGGCACCAGCTTGCGGTTCTCGTCGCTCGAGAACACGCCCCGTGCCATCATCAGGATCCCCGCCGCCAGCACAGCAATGGCGAGATACTGGCGCGAACTCATCACATCGGTCAGCAGGAATATCCCCGCCACCGTCACCAGCATCGGCGCCGCGCCGCGCGCAATCGGGTAGACGCGGCTCAGATCACCGCGCTCATAGGCATAGCTGAGAAAGTACTTATAGGCGAAATGGGTGATCCCCGCCGCGATCACCCAGGGGATTGCCGCCGGATTGATCGGCCCCATGAAAAAGGCAACGCCAAGGCCGATCGGCACTTCCATCACCGACAGGACCACCATTGCACCTATCTTGGAGGTGCCAAGTTTGATCAGCGCATTCCACAGCGCATGGAGGAAGGCCGCTGCCATGACAGCAAGAAAGACGCCAAAGGTCACGATGAAAAACCGTTACAGTTCCGTTACGCCGATCTCTGGCACGGTGCGGCGCCGGCGGCAAGCGCGCTCATATCAGGAGCCCTGCCGCCCCTTCGAACCGCAAGAGCGCCACTTTGGTCTCGACACCGCCGGGGGCAGAAAAGCCTCCCAGCGTCTTTGCGCCCAGCACCCGGTGGCAGGGGATGATGATCGGGATCGGATTGGCGCCGCAGGCCTGCCCCACAGCCTGGGCGGGCGCGCCTGTCAGCTTCGCGATCTCGCCATAGCTGCGGGTCTCGCCCTGAGGGATCGCCGCCATCGCGCGGCGGACCTTTTCATGCAGCCCCCTGCCCCAGTCGAGCGGCAGGTCAAACCGCACCAGCCGGCGCCCGAACCAGGCCGAGAGCTGCGCGAGCCCCTCGCGTTGCAGCGGGCTGGTCCCGCCGTCACCCTCCCCCCAAACCAATGCGGTGATCCGCTGCCCATCATCGCGCAATGAGACGGGACCAAAGGGGGTGAGGCAGAAATGCGTCATTCGAAATTCACCAGGGTGACGGGATTGCCCTTGCCATCATAGCTGGCATCCACCTCATAGCGCACCAGCCGGAAGCCGCCATCCTGCAGCCGCCAGACCCCGGTATCCGAGGCATCCCCGATCCCGCGCCAGAAGCTATGGGACGAAATCTGCAGCGTTTCAGGATCGAAACCGGCATTGATTGCCAGCAGATCCGCGCTCCAGCCATTGATCTCCAGCAGGCTCACCACGCTATCCGTCTCGCCGGGCGCCGCGGCCTTCTCGTCATATTCGATCTTCAGCGTTGGCCGGGTCAGGCCCACCGGTATCACCCCGCCCAGATCGGAGGAGATCATGAAGACCTGCGAGGTATTATAGGCGTAAATGTCGCAGCGGAACTCCCAGACCACCTTCGGGATCGGATCGCCCCAGCTGGCGGGGCTTTCGACCTCGAACCGCTTCGGAGGCTCAAGCAGCCGGCCATCTTCGGAGAACGCCCCGATGCACTCTTCGGCGAAGGTCGCTGAAAAAGCCGCAATGGCGGTGGCATCCTCCGGCAGAGCCGCCTGAGAAAAGGCCGGGCTGGCCGTCGCCAGCAGCAGCGGAAACAGGATCTTTCGCATCAGAGGGTCTCCTTCACATGCGAGACTGGCCCGGTTGAGACTGGCCCGGTTGAGACTGGCCCGGTTGAGACTGGCATGCCGGCCCCCCGCTGCCAAGCACCGCGCCCCGTCAAATCCGGTCCTGCCAGATCCGGTCCTGCCAGGTCCGGCCCCGTCAGAGCTGATCCGGACGGCGTGAATCAGCAGCGGGGTGCCAGCACGCTGCGCTCGGGCGCGATCTTTTCTTCGGTGCCCGGCGCGCGCGCCATGGCGAGTGGCCGGAACGCCTCGCGCAGGACCGCCGCCATGCCCTCGATCGCCGCCGAGCCGCCTCGCGGATTGCGCCGCAGCAGCACCCGCGCCGAATCAATCGCCGGGAAGCCCTCTTCCACCGTCAGTTCGCGGCATCCGACCGGGATCGTCGACCGCGACAGCGGCGAGATCGCCATGCCATTCGTCACCGCATTGCGCATGCCGCTGGCCACATCGCAATACCAGGCCCGCCGCCAGCGCAGCCCCTGATGGTTCAGCGCCGCCTCGGCAAATTCGCGACACCAGGAGCTTGCGATATAGACCGAGACCGGCAGCGGGCTTCTGAGATGCTGCATATGGGTCATCGAGGTCACCCAGACCGTCGGGTCGATGGCCAGAAGCTCGCCTTCCTGGAAATAACTGGTGTCATGGATCACCGCGATGTCCAGCCGGTCCTCCTCCAGCGCTTCCAGCTGTTTTTCGGAATGGTCGCACAGGACCGAGACCTGCAGCCCTTCATGGCGTTCGTCAAAGGCGGCAAGCGCGCGCGGCAGGATGGTGCCGGAATATTCATCCGGAATGCCCACCCGGACCGGCCCGGTCAGCGGTTTTTCCCGCAATGCCAGCGTCGCCTCATCCAGCAGTGCCACCACGCGTTGCGCATAGGGCAAGAGCTGCTCGCCACGCGCCGTCAGGCTGACCCCGCGCGCAAGCCGCTGGAACAAAGGCTGGCCAAGATTGTCCTCCAGCCGCCGGATCAACAGGCTGACGGCCGATTGCGTCCGGCCCAGCCGCGCGGCCGCCAGCGTCACCGAGCCGGCTTCGGCCACGGCGAGAAAGCCACGCATCAGATCGCTTTCAAGATGAGGATGCGACATCGCCAGACCTATAAATGGAACTCATGCAAGCCATTAAATCTATTCGTTTGTGAAATGTCAAAACCAGAGCGATACAGATGAGGTAATTCCAAGGAGGCTAAAATGTTCACCCGTCTGAAATCGCTGATGCAGATGCGCCGCTCGACCGCGTTCCTGCTTAATCGCGCGGATGACCGGTTGCTGGACGATATCGGCCTGACCCGTGGCGATCTGATGGCCATGCATGAGGGTCTGGCGCCCGATACCGGGGCCGCCAATGCGCAGGTTCTGTTGCCGCTCTGGCTCGGTGCGAAACGCGCCGCCTGAGCTTTGACCGCCAGTTTTCTGATCGTCTCCTGTCGGTGACGAAACCTGGACGCCAGCGATTGCCGCTGGCGTCTTTTTTACATTTCCCCCTGGTGCGGCGGGCAAAGATTGCGGGTCAGAGATAGCCGGCTTCTGCCGCTTTCTGGCGCAGCTCTTCCCGGCTGAGGTCGATCATCGTCTCGCCCGCACGGGTCACAGTGGCGCGATTTCGGTCGATCCGGAACAGATCCTCACCGACCTGCAATTCGATCTCGGGCGACAGCGCGAGAAAGCCACGCTTTGCGGTCAGCGTGTAAAGTGAATCGCGCAGCCCCTCGGCCTGGTCGCGGTAAAACAGGGCGATCAGCTGCGGCAGATGCATGCGGATGGCCTGGGCACCGGCCTTCCTTGCATCCGGCAACGGCATTTTGAACAGCCGCGACGGCCCGGTGGCCATTTTAAAGGTGACATCATCGCCGAAAATCTCGCCCTTCACCTTTTGCGTGCTGCGTCTTTGCTGCGGCCTCGAAGGCACTTCCTGATATTCGGCGCTGAAGCTTTCGCGCGCGCGGATCGGCTGGCGGTCGGTGACGGACACCACGCGCATCCGGGGCGACTGCTGTCCGGCAATCAGGGCGAGCCCGACCAGCAGCACATCGCCAAAGAACAGCCGCGAAAGGTCGAGGGACTGACGCCCGGCAATATCGCTGACCTGCATATTCATGGGCCTTGCCCCTCTGGCTGTGGAACTGATCCGTTCACAGACACCCTGATCCGGGCCGAAATCGGAACAAACTAAGGTAATCCCGCGACCAAAGGCGTCAGAGGCCATGGAAAATCCGCCCTGTGGTCCTCTTCGCGCCGCTTTCGCCACAGAAATCACCCCTGTTCCATCAGGGAGTTTTCATGTTCCACCTTTCCCATCCCATGCGTGTTCTCCTGCTGCCGCTGGTGCTGGCCGCCTGTGTCAGCCCCGAACCGCAACGCGGCAATTCCTATTTCGATCGCCCGATCGGAAGCTCTGCCGCCCCTCCGCCCGGTATCGCTTTCACCGCCAGCGGCCCAGCCGCCGGGGCTTTGGCGACCGGTGGCCGACAGGCGCTGCCGGTCTATCAGGTGACGAAATCCATCCCCCGCGACAATGTCCGCGGTCAGAGCCCGGATGAGCGCCGCTTCCTGGCGGTCGAGACCATGGCGAACCAGCCCGGCGCCACCTTGCAGGCCGCCGCCGGGCCGTTTGTTGCGAAACGGGTGATCCTCAACAACGAGGCCGATTTCCTGATCGTCACCGGCCTTGGCAAGAACAAGCCCAAAGACGCCGTTGCGGCGGTCGAGGCGACGGGCGCCTGCGACATCAACAGCGCTGGCCGCAATGTCCTGATGAAGAAAATCGGCTTCTGGGGTGACGGTTTCATCATTCCCTGCCAGCCTGCCCGCAATGAGGCCAAACGGCAGGAGCGCATCTGGCGCGAGGCGGGCGTCACCCTGCCGATGCGCGGCGGGACCGCTTACTGACCGCTCCCGCCGCGCAGGGGGCCGCCCGAAACAGATAAAGGCCGCATCCTGCGATGCGGCCTTTTTGGTTCTCAGGACGTCCGTCAGCCCAGGACGCTGTTACAGCGCGCGCAGGTCTCGGGGTGTTTGTGGCTGCCGACATCGGGCAGGATCTGCCAGCAGCGCTGGCATTTCGCGCCTTCCGCCGGGGCGAAGACCACTTTCACCGCAGGCGCATCGGCCAGGGTGAAAGCCCCGTCCGGCGCAGCAGCGTCGGTCACACGGATGCCGCTGGTGATGCAGATATCGGCAAAGGCGACCGAGTTCAGCGCGGCCAGCATCGCCGTATCCGCCACATGGACCACCGGCTTCGCCTCAAGGCTGGCGCCGATCACCTTGGCGGTACGCTCCACCTCCAGCGCGCCGGTCACGACGCGGCGGGCGGCGCGGATCCCGTCCCATTTCGCGGCAAGGGCATCGTTCTTCCAGCCCGCCGGTGTCTCGCAGAAATCCTGAAGATGGACAGAGCTGTCCTCGCCCGGATGGCGCGAGAGCCAGACATCTTCCATCGTGAAGGGCAGGATTGGTGCAAGCCAGGTCGTCAGGCGCTGGAACAAGAGATCCAGCACCGTGCGCGCGGCCCGGCGGCGGAGACTGTCGGGCGCATCGCAATAGAGCGCATCCTTGCGGATGTCGAAATAGAAGGCCGAGAGATCGACGGTCG
Source organism: Paracoccus sp. IB05 (assembly GCF_016405985.1). Taxonomy (GTDB): domain Bacteria; phylum Pseudomonadota; class Alphaproteobacteria; order Rhodobacterales; family Rhodobacteraceae; genus Pseudogemmobacter. Next base: position 61,607 of record NZ_JAEFCF010000021.1, on the reverse strand, counting down.
CAAAGTTGAACAGCGTCTGGAACACGCCCGCAAAATTGAACGCGCGGTATTCGCGGCGCACTTCGGTATCGAGTTCCGCGAGGCGGTGCAGCACCCATTGCTCCAGCTCGGGCATTTCCGCCGCATCGAGGCGCTCGGACTCCTGGAAGCCGGACAATGCGCCCAGCATGAAACGCAAAGTATTCCTCAGCCGGCGATAGCTGTCGGCGGTGCCTTTGATGATCTTCGGCCCGATCCGCTGGTCCAGCGTGTAATCGGTCTGCGCCACCCAGAGCCGCAGGATATCGGCGCCATATTCGGCGATGATCTCTTGCGGCGCGACCGTATTGCCGATGGATTTGGACATCTTCATGCCCTTCTCATCCAGCGTGAAGCCATGCGTCACCACATTGCGGTAAGGCGCACGGCCACGCGTGGCCGAAGCCTGCAGCAAGGACGAATGGAACCAGCCGCGATGCTGGTCGGTGCCTTCCATATAGACATCGGCGATGCCGTCATCGGTGCCGTCGGCGCGATCACGCAGCACGAAAGCATGGGTCGATCCGGAATCGAACCAGACATCGAGCACATCAAAGACCTGGTCATAATCCGACGGATCAACCACGCCTTCGAGCACTTTCTCTTTGAACCCTTGCACATACCAGACATCGGCGCCGTCTTTTTCAAAGGCGTCAGTGATGCGGCTGTTGACAGTGTCATTGCGCAACAGGAAATCCGGATCGGTCGGTTTCGCGCCCTTCCTGGTGAAGCAGGTCAGCGGCACGCCCCAGGCACGCTGACGCGACAGCACCCAGTCGGGGCGGTGCTCGATCATCGAATGCAGGCGGTTTTTGCCGGAAACCGGGGTGAATTCCACCAGATCCTCGATCGAGGTCAGCGCCCGTTTGCGGATCGTATTGCCGAACTCGCCCATGCCGTCCTTCAGCGCGACGTCGATGGCGGCGAACCATTGTGGCGTGTTGCGGAAGATCACCGGCGCTTTCGAGCGCCAGCTATGGGGATAGCTGTGCTTGACCTTTCCCTTGGCCAGCAGCGCGCCCGCATAGGCCATCTGCTTGATATTCGAGACATTGGCCGGGCCTTCCTTGCCATCGGCAAGGATCACATGCTGGCCGCCGAACAGCGGAAGATCGGCGCGGTACGAGCTGTCCTCGGTGACGTTATAGGTCATCGGGAGTTTGAACTTCACGCCCAGCTGATAGTCGTCGTCGCCATGCGAGGGCGCGGTATGGACAAAGCCAGTGCCCGCATCATCGGTGACATGGTCGCCCGGCAGCATGGGCACGTCATAATCCCATTCGCCATTGCCCCCCTCGACCCCGTGATAGGGGTGCCTGAGGATCATGCCGTCGAATTCACTTGTGGCCACATCGCGCAGCCGGGTCCAGGCCTCGACCTTTGCCGCCGCCTTGACACCTTCGGCCAGCGCATCGGCCAGAACCAGGGTCTCCCCCACCACTGCCGTCGATTTCTCATCTGCGGCATCGACGCGGTAAAGCCCGTAAGCGATCTCCGGCCCGTAAGCCACCGCGCGGTTTTGCGGGATTGTCCAGGGCGTGGTGGTCCAGATCACCACCGAGGCATTCAGGAGCCCGGTATTGATACAGCCATCCAGCTCCGGGAAGCTTGCTGCAGAGGCGGGGCGGAACCGCACCCAGACCGTGTGGCTCGTATGGTCGTTATATTCGATCTCGGCCTCGGCCAGCGCGGTTTTCTCGACCGGCGACCACATGACGGGCTTTGATCCCTGATAAAGCGCGCCGTTCATCAAAAGCTTCATGAAATCCTGGGCGATCACCGCCTCGGCATGGTAAGCCATTGTGAGGTAAGGATCTTCCCAATTGCCATAGACACCGAGCCGCTTGAACTCCTCGCGCTGGATCTCAACCCAGCCCTCGGCAAAGCGGCGGCATTCCTGGCGGAAATCGACGGTGCTCACATCGTCCTTGTTCAGCCCTTTGGCGCGGTATTGCTCTTCGATTTTCCATTCGATCGGCAGACCGTGGCAATCCCAGCCCGGCACATAGCGCGCATCATGGCCCATCATCTGATGCGAGCGCGTGATGATGTCCTTGATGGTCTTGTTCAGCGCATGGCCGATATGAAGATGGCCATTCGCATAGGGCGGGCCGTCATGCAGCACGAAAGACGGGCGACCCGGTTTCGCGCGCAGGCGGTTATAGACCTCAAGCCGCGCCCAGCGGGCCAGCCATTCGGGCTCGCGCTTCGGCAGGTCGCCGCGCATCGGGAAATCGGTCTCGGGAAGGAATACGGTGTCGCGGTAGTCGACACCCGTTTCAGCGGTGGTTTCGGCGCACATCGGATGCGGTCCTCTGGAATGTTGGCTTTGGGGCGCCCCCTTGCCTGCGCGTCACGCAGCAGGAATGGTCCGCGCGAAATCTCCCGGCGTGCTGGTGTTCAGCGCGCCGGGCCGCTAATTCGGACACCCGGGGTCCGGGCGAGGATCGCAAAAGAATACGACATGGGGTCGGCTTATAGTCGCGGGCCGGGGTCGGGTCCAGTGCCAGGGTGAGGAAGATGGCGGGGAAATACACGGCAAAAGCGCCTGAGATCGCAGTGGTGGGTGCCGGCATGGGCGGGCTCGCCGCGGCAAGCCTGCTTGCGCGCGACGGCCACCGGGTCACGCTGGTCGAGCGGTTTGCGACGCCGCGCCCGCTGGGCTCGGGGCTGGTGGTGCAGCCGGTGGGCCTTGCCGTGCTGGACGAGCTGGGCCAGGTCGATGCGGCAAGCGCGCTCGGGGCGCCAATCCGGCGGATGCGGGGCTGGTCGGTCGCGCAGCTTTCAGGCGCCACCCGCAGCCGCAACGCGCTGGATGTGCATTACCCGGCCGCAGACCCCGCCTGTGCGATGCATCGCGCAAGCCTGTTTCATGTGCTCTGGCAGGCGATGCAGGCATCCCCGGTCACGCTGATCACCGGCGAGACGGTGCGAGAGGCACCGTTGCGCCAGGGAGGGCGGGTTCTGTTCTCGGACAATGGCGAGATCGGCGGTTTTGACCTGGTGATAGATGCCTCCGGCGCGGGTTCGGCGCTGTCGCCTTTAAAGGCGCGGGCGCTTGGCTATGGCGCAATCTGGACGCATGTCCCCTGGCCCGAAGGATCTGACCTGTCCCGGGATCAGCTGCGCCAGCGCTATTTCCGCGCAAGCCGCATGGCCGGGCTGATGCCCATCGGCCGCCTGCCCGGCGAGACCCAGGCCCGCGCCGCCGTCTTCTGGTCGATGCCGCGCGCGGAACTGGCGGGCTGGGGCGAGGCGCGTTTCAAAGCCTGGAAAGCCGAGGCCAGCGCTTTCTGGCCCGAGATGCAGCCCTTCCTCGCCGGTCTGGATCATGCCGGCCAGATGACGACAGCGCAGTACAGCCATGGCACGCTGAAAAGGCCTTATGCGCCAGGGCTGGTCTTCATCGGGGACAGTGCGCATCGCGCCAGCCCGCAGCTTGGCCAGGGCGCGAATATGGCACTGCTTGATGCTCTGGCGTTGCGCGAGGCGCTGCGTGGTGACCTGGATGATGCGCCCGCCGCCTATGCCAGGATGCGGCGCTGGCATGTGCGGATCTACCAGTTGTTCAGCCTGTTCCTGACCCCGGCCTATCAGTCGGACAGCCGGGTTCTGCCACGGATCCGGGATCTGCTTCTTGCCCCGATCTCGCTGGTGCCACCGGTACCGCAGATATTGACGCGGCTGGTGGCGGGGCATCTCGTGCCGCCCCTGGCCTCGAAACGCTGGCCCGGGCCTGCCGGCCCTTGACCGGGCCGGGCGCTTTCAGCAGGCTGTCCGCGAAAGGGAGCATGTGATGAAATACCCGTCGATCAATGTGCTGGGCGGTCCGCTGGAGATCTGCTCGACCCGCCCCCTCACCGGTTTCTTCCGCGATGGCTGCTGCAATTCCGGGCCGGGCGATCAGGGGCGGCACACGGTCTGCGCCGAGATGACGGCAGAGTTCCTCGCCTTGTCGAAATATCTCGGCAATGACCTCTCGACACCCCGGCCGGAATTCGGCTTTCAGGGTCTGAAGCCGGGGGATCAGTGGTGCCTCTGCGCCAGCCGCTTTGCCCAGGCGCATGACGAGGGCGCGGCGCCGAAGCTGCGCCTGAAGGCGACGCATCATGCGACATTAGACCTGGTTCCGCTGGAGGTTCTGAAGCTGTATGCGAGTGATGGGGAAGCCTAGGCGCTTTCACTTATCGAACATTTCAGCCCGAAAGCCCGTCTCATGACTCTCGCCCGCTTTCCTGTTTCCGACATTGAGCTGCGCGGCGTGGTTCATGACTTCTACCGGGAGGTCCGGGCGCATCCGGTGCTTGGACCGGTCTTCGGGGCGCATGTGAAAGACTGGCCGGAGCATGAGGAAAAGATCGTCGCCTTCTGGCGCAATGCGATCCTGATGGAGCGCGGCTATGACGGCAATCCTATGGCCGTCCATAAAGCGGCCGGCAATGTCCGCGCCGGCATGTTCATCCCCTGGCTGAAGCTCTTTGACGAGGTGCTGGCCCGGCGCCTGCCGCAGGAAACCGCCCGCGCCTGGTCGGCCCTTGCGCATCGGATCGGAAGAGGGCTCAGCCTCGGGCTGCAGGACTATGGCGGCATCCCGAAACTGAAATAGAGCGCGTGGTCAGAGAGGGCGGTCAGAGCGGTCGGTCGATCCCGTCATAGATCGCCTGCAACGCCCCGATGCGTCTGGCATAAGCGGCACGGATACAGGCGAGATCGGCCTCACACCCCATACGCTCCCGCAACCAGGCCGTCTGATCGTCGAGGATCTCGCCCCGATAGCCCATGGCAAAAAGCCCGGTCAGGAATTTCAGCAGCGTCGCCATTTCCACATCGGCGTCGTTCAGGTCGCGGTTGTCGCAGATCGCGCGCTCGTTCGGGCTGAGCCCTGCAAGCGTACAATCGAAACTGGCCGCCGCCGCCGGGAGCGGCAGCGACAGCAGAATGGCAAGCGACAGCGCGCGCCTCACCCCTTGATCTCGACACCGAGATGGCGGGCGACGGTGAAGATGTCCTTGTCGCCGCGCCCCGAGAGATTGACCACGATGATATGGTCCTTCTGCAGGCCAGGTGCGTATTTCGTCACATAGGCCAGGGCGTGGCTGGGTTCGAGCGCCGGGATGATGCCTTCGGTCTGGCACAGGAGCTGGAACGCCGCGAGCGCCTCGTCATCGGTGACCGAGACATATTCAGCGCGACCGACATCATGGAGCCAGGAATGTTCCGGCCCGATGCCCGGATAGTCGAGGCCAGCCGAGATCGAGAACCCTTCGAGGATCTGGCCGTCCTCGTCCTGCAACAGATAGGTGCGGTTGCCATGCAACACGCCGGGGCGGCCGCCGGTAAGGCTGGCGCAATGCTGCATCCGCTCATCCACGCCCTTGCCGCCGGCTTCGACGCCGATGATCTTCACCGATGGATCATCGAGGAAAGGATGGAAGAGGCCCATGGCATTCGAGCCACCACCGATTGCGGCGATGACGGTGTCGGGCAGGCGACCGGGGCCTTCCTGTTCCGCGAGCTGTTCGCGGGTTTCCTTGCCGATGATCGACTGGAAATCGCGCACCATGGACGGATAGGGATGCGGGCCGGCGACGGTGCCGATGCAATAGAACGTGTCGCGCACATTGGTGACCCAGTCGCGCAGTGCGTCATTCATCGCGTCTTTCAGCGTGCCGCGACCGGACGTGACCGGGACAACCTCGGCCCCCAGAAGCCGCATGCGAAAGACGTTCGGCGCCTGGCGTTCGACATCATGGGCGCCCATATAGACCACGCATTTCAACCCGAACCGCGCGCAGACGGTCGCGGTCGCCACGCCATGCTGGCCGGCGCCGGTCTCGGCGATGATGCGTTTCTTGCCCATGCGCCGTGCCAGCAGGATCTGGCCCAGCACATTGTTGATCTTGTGCGAGCCGGTATGGTTCAGCTCTTCGCGCTTGAGATAGATTTTCGCGCCGCCGAGATGTTCGGTCAGGCGCGGCGCGTAATAAAGCGGGCTCGGGCGACCGACATAATATTTCCACAGATCGGCCATCTCGTCCCAGAAGCTCTGGTCGGTCCTGGCGCGGTCATATTCGGCTTCGAGATCGAGGATCAGCGGCATCAGCGTTTCCGAGACGAAACGCCCGCCATGGATGCCGAAACGGCCGCGCTCGTCCGGGCCGGTCATGTAGCTGTTGATACCGTCATCGGCCATGGTGTTCCCCTCGTGCTGTCTTTGACGGTGTAGCGCCCTTGGCGCGCGGGGAAAAGGGGGCCCTGTGCCCCGCAAGGAACGCGAAGAAGAGGGGGCTCTGCCCCCTCGCCGCGTTGCGGCTCTCCCCCGGGATATTTATAGACAGAAAATGAGCATCAGAGGACAGCGGATGGCTTTTACAGTGGCAATTGACGGGCCGGCGGCGGCGGGCAAGGGCACGATCAGCCGGGCGGTGGCGGAGCGGTTCGGCTTTGCGCATCTGGATACGGGGGCGCTTTATCGGGCCGTGGGGGTCAAGGGCGGCGATCCGGTGGCGGCGGCGCGGGGGCTGACGGTGGCGGATCTGGCACGGGACGATCTGCGCTCGCTTGAGGCGGGTCAGGCGGCAAGCCGGGTTGCTGTGATCCCCGAAGTGCGGGCGGCGCTTTTGCAGTTCCAGCGCGATTTTGCCCGGCGCGCAGGCGGCGCGGTGCTGGACGGGCGCGATATCGGCACGGTGATCTGCCCCGGGGCCGAGGTGAAGCTGTTCGTCACGGCGCGCGCAGAGATCAGGGCACGGCGCCGCTGGCTGGAACTGGGGGGCGAGGCTGCGGAGTCGGACTATGAGACTGTGCTGGGGGAGGTGCGGCTTCGCGATGAGCGCGATATGAATCGCGCCGATGCGCCTTTGCGCCCGGCAGCTGATGCGGTGGTGATCGACACTTCGGATCTGGGGATCGGGGCGGCGTCAGAGCGTGCCATCGCCGCCGTTATGGCGGTGCGGGAGCGGCGCTGAATGCCGGCGAAAGTGGTGCTGCATCTGCCGCAGCGGTTTCGGGATCGGCTTGACCGGCGGCGCGGGCCGCTGCTTTACGAAGAGATCCTGTCGGTGATCACCAGGTTCGGCGGTGAAGTCGTGCTGGCGCCGCAGCTGAAGCGGGCCGACTATAAGATGGTTTCGGCTGAAGATCTGCATATCGTTGAAAATGGCAGGATACAGCGGCCTGCGGTGCTGAACGCGGCGACCGCCTATCTTGACGGTTTCTTTCATGTCGATCCGCGCGGGATCCAGGCGGAAAGCAGCATCGGGATGCGCCTTTATAAGCCGAAAAGGATCGATCCTGGTGTCGCGGCGGACTATTTTGACCTGCTGCGCGCCCGTTTCGTCACGCCGCGCCTGTCGCGCTATCGCCAGGCGCGGGACCATGCGCAACTGCCCGAGGGCTGCATTGCGGTCTTCCTGCAGGGGCCAGCGCCGCAGCGCCTGATGCAGGCAGCCTGTGGTTATGACGAGATGCTGATCGGGGTCTGTGCCGGGGCGGGAGGGCGCCCGGTGGTGGCCAAACCGCATCCGCTTGACCCGGAAAGCGGCCAGGCGGCCATTTCGGCGGCGCGGGCGGCTGGCTATGAGGTGATCGCGACAGAGGCCAATATCCACGATGTCCTCGAGGCCTGCGCGCTGACGGTCTCGGTCAATTCAGCGGCCTCGATTGAGGGGCTTTTACATGAAAAGCCGGGGGTTCTGTTCGGCTGGTCGGATTTTCACCATTTCTTCCCCACCGCATCACGACCCGGAGAATTCGCCGCCCTGGCAGAGCGCGTGCTGGCGGCGCCGCCCGATGCGGCAAAGGCGCTTTACTGGTATTTCAGCCAATGCCTTGATGCGAAATCCCCAGACTTCGCGCCCCGCTTGCTGGCGATTTTTGCCAAAGCGGGCTTTGACGCCGTCCGGCTGGGCCTGAACCCGCCGCCCGGGCAGTGAATCAGGGCGGCAAAGGGGGGCGGAGCTTGCCCTGACGGGACTTTGCCGCTATAGGACCGCATCCTGCGCCCGAGTCGCGCGCGGGGCCACCAAAGACCGGCGGAGCCAACCGCATGGCCAGAAAACCATCAAAAGGAAAACACCTCTTATGTGCGCTAAAAACGCTATGGACGAATTCGAAGCCCTGCTTGCGGAAAGCTTCGAAATTGACACCCCCGACGAGGGTACTGTCGTCAAAGGCAAGGTCATCGCTATCGAAGCGGGCCAGGCCATCATCGATGTCGGCTACAAAATGGAAGGCCGCGTCGATCTGAAAGAATTCGCTAATCCCGGCGAAGCTCCGTCGATCAATGTTGGCGACACCGTCGAGGTCTATCTGGACCGCGTCGAGAATGCCCGTGGCGAAGCTGTCATCTCGCGCGAGAAAGCCCGCCGCGAAGAGGCCTGGGATCGTCTTGAGAAAGCCTATGCTGACGAGATCCGCGTCGAAGGCGCGATCTTCGGCCGCGTCAAAGGCGGCTTCACCGTGGACCTGGGCGGCGCTGTTGCCTTCCTTCCGGGCAGCCAGGTTGACGTGCGCCCGGTGCGCGATGCCGGCCCGCTGATGGGTATGAAGCAGCCGTTCCAGATCCTGAAAATGGATCGTCGTCGTGGCAATATCGTCGTGTCGCGTCGTGCGATCCTCGAAGAGAGCCGCGCCGAACAGCGCGCAGAAGTCATCGGCAACCTGCACGAAGGTCAGGTTGTGGACGGCGTGGTCAAGAACATCACCGAATATGGTGCCTTCGTTGACCTCGGCGGCGTTGACGGCCTTCTGCACGTCACCGACATGGCATGGCGCCGCGTCAACCATCCGTCGGAGATCCTGTCGATCGGCGAGACCATCAAGGTCCAGGTCATCAAGATCAACAAAGAAACCCACCGTATCAGCCTGGGCATGAAGCAGCTCCAGAACGATCCGTGGGATGCGGTGGAAAAAGCCTATCCGATCTCGTCGGTCCACAAAGGCCGCGTCACCAATATCACCGATTACGGCGCCTTTGTGGAGCTGGAAGCCGGTGTCGAGGGTCTCGTTCACGTCTCGGAAATGTCCTGGACCAAAAAGAACGTGCATCCCGGCAAGATCGTTTCGACCTCGCAGGAAGTCGAAGTCATGGTTCTCGAGATCGACTCGGCCAAGCGTCGCGTTTCCCTCGGCCTCAAGCAGACCATGCGCAATCCGTGGGAAGTCTTTGCTGAGACCCATCCGGTTGGCTCGACCATCGAAGGCGAAGTCAAGAACATCACCGAATTCGGTCTGTTCGTTGGCCTCGACAACGACATCGACGGCATGGTTCACCTCTCCGACCTGTCCTGGGACAAGCGCGGCGAAGAGGCCATCCAGGAATACCGCAAGGGCGACATCGTCAAGGCAGCGGTCTCGGAAGTCGACATCGACAAAGAGCGGATCTCGCTCTCGATCAAGGCTCTGGGCGAGGACACCTTCTCGGAAGCTGTTGACGGCGTGAAGCGCGGTTCGATCATCACCGTGACCATCACCGCCATCGAAGAAGGCGGCGTCGAGGTCGATTACAACGGCATGAAGAACTTCATCCGTCGTTCGGATCTTGCACGTGACCGCGCCGACCAGCGCCCCGAGCGCTTCTCGGTCGGTGACAAGGTCGATGTGCGCGTGACCAATGTCGATTCGAAGACCCGCAAGCTGGGTCTGTCGATCAAGGCACGCGAGATCGCCGAAGAGCAGGAAGCTGTTCAGCAATACGGTTCCTCGGATTCGGGCGCTTCGCTCGGCGACATCCTCGGCGCCGCGCTGAAGGGCGACCGCTGAACCAAAGGCTGAAGCGCCGCCAGAACCAATTGGCGGCCTCACAGCCCTTGAGAGAATAAGACAGGAAAGGCCGGGGAAATCCTCCCTGGCCTTTTTCTTTTGCGCGTGCCCGATTCGCGGGCCAGCGCCGTCGCAGACCGGATCCGGGTGCCGCCACGGGCGGACGAAGGGCTCAATCGCACCATCAAGCGGCTTTTCAGCACCGGGTCACCGGGTCTCATAGCAGCCAGGTGCTTGTTTTCATTTGCCTCATCCGCATTTTCTGCTTTTATGATCACAGACGCGCCAGGGCTGACTGCCACACCCTGGCCGAAACAATGTCGCGAAGGGGAGTGACCGGATGATCCGCTCGGAACTGATCCAGAAGATCGCAGACGAGAACCCGCATCTGACCCAACGCCATGTTGAGCGGATCGTGAACACGGTTTTCGAAGAGATCATCGAAGCGCTGTCGCGCGGCGACCGGGTCGAATTGCGCGGCTTCGGCGCCTTCTCGGTCAAAGAGCGGGACGCCCGCACCGGCCGCAACCCGCGCACCGGCGAGGCCGTCGAGGTCGAGGACAAGCGCGTCCCCTTCTTCAAGACCGGCAAATTGCTGCGCGACCGGCTGAACGGCCGCTGATCGGCGCAAGCCGGGTTGAACAGCGCCGCGTTAAGCCCGATATTCCGGCCAAGGGGCAGGCTTTGCCTGCCCGGTTCCTGACTGACGGATAGCGGATCATGCTGCGTTACCTGCGCTTTATCTTCATCGGTATCACCGGCCTCGTGCTTCTGACCCTTGCCCTTGCCAATCGCGGACAGGTGCAGTTGCGGCTTTTGCCCGAAGGCATCGGCAATATTCTCGGCACCACCGGTGGCTGGTCGATCCCGCTTTTTGTGGTGATCCTCGGATCGGTGGCCATCGGCATCCTGGTCGGCTTCATCTGGGAATGGATGCGCGAGATGCGGATACGCCAGGCGGCAAAGGTCCAGACCAAAACCGTGGCGCGGCTTGAGAAAGAACTCGCCGTCCTGAAAGACAGCAATTCCGTTCCGCCCCGGGACGAGGTTCTTGCGATTCTCGCCGGGGACGGGCGGAAGTGAGCTCTCCCATCCGGGTAAAGATCTGCGGCTTGCGCCATGCAGCCGAAGTCACTGCCGCTGCCGCCGCAGGAGCCGCCTATGTGGGCTTTGTCTTCTTTCCCAGGTCCCCGCGCCATGTCTCGCTGACAGAGGCCCGTGAGGCTGCGCTGATCGCGCCTGAGGGCCTGTGCAAGGTGGCGCTTGTGGTCGATGCTGATGACAGCCTGCTCGACAATATCCTGGCCGAAGTGCCCATTGATATGCTGCAGCTGCATGGCAGCGAGACGCCTGAGCGCGTGTCAGAGATCCGTGCGCGCTTCGGCCTGCCGGTGATGAAGGCGGTGGGCGTGGCGGATGAGGGCGATCTGGCGCCGCTGATGGATTATGCGCTGGTGGCAGATCAGCTGCTGATCGACGCGAAACCGCCCAAAGGGACCGCCCTGCCCGGCGGCAACGGGCTGAGCTTTGACTGGCGGCTGGTGGCGCAACGGCGCTGGCTGAAGCCCTGGATGCTCGCGGGTGGGTTGACCCCCGAAAATGTAGCCGAAGCGATACGCCTGACCAATGCGCGCCAGGTCGACGTGTCTTCGGGCGTGGAAACTGCGCCGGGCATCAAGGATCTGGGTCGGATCGGCACATTTGCCCGCGCGGCCCTTGGCCCGGTGGAACCGGCGGTTCCGAAACTGCGCTGACACGATCAGGACCGGCCAGGACCGGCGATTTCTCCAAAATGAAAAAGCCCCGCAGCAGATGCTGCGGGGCTTTTTCAATTCTGTTTCGCCGATCAGTGCAGCCTGGCATCGACCTGGGCAATCGCGTCTTCAATCGACGCAGCCGCCCAGTCTTCGGTGCTGTTCTTCGCCAGCAGGTCGCCTGCCGCCGCAATCGCAACCGCCACGGCGCGCTCGCGCACCTGACGAACGGCAGTCTGTTCTGCCAGAGCGATCTGCTCTTCGGCAGCCTTCAGCCGGCGCTCGATCGAGATGGCCAGATCCGCACGCGCCTTGTCGGCAGCGGCCCGGGCCTCCTCTTTGGCCGAAGCCACGATGCGGTCCGACTGTTCGATCACTTCCTTTTGCTTGCGCTCATAGGAAGCGAGGATCGACTTGGCCTCTTCGCGCAGCGCCCTTGCCTCGTCCAGCTCGGCCTTGATCGCGACCGCACGCTTATCGAGAAGCCGCCCGAGCAACCCCGGAACACCTGCATAGATCAGGATACCGACGAAGATCAGGAAGGCGATCAGGACGACGAAGTCGGTATTCCCGAGCGAGAAGAACGGACCCGAAGCCGCGAGGGCGGGCGTCGCGCTCACAAGGGCTGCGGCAGTGATGAGAAGCTTTTTCATCGCCTTACCCTTTCAGCCGGGCAGCAATCGCCGCCGTTACCGACCGCGCATCGGCGGAGCCGCCAAGCGCTGCAACCAGTTCCTTCGCGGTGTCTTTCGCGACAGCCTGAACCGCCTCTTCAGCACCGGCCCGGATCTCGGCGATCTTCGCCTCGGACTCTGCAGCCCGTGCGGTGATCTCGACATCGGCCTTCGCAGTCGCCGCATCCAGGTCTTTCTGGATTTCGGCCTTCGCCGCCGCGATGATCTTCCCGGCCTCGGTGCGGGCCGTGGCCAGCGCCTCGTTATAGGCTTTCTCGGCCTCGAGTGCCTTGAGCTTCAGCTCTTCGGCTGCGGCGAGATCATTGGTGATCGTTCCCTTGCGCTCGGCCAGCACCGCGCCGATGCGCGGCAGGGCAATGCGCGAGAGGATCACGAACAACACCACCAGGGCGACCGCAAGCCAGAAGATCTGGTTGGGCATCCAGTCGGTGCAGAGCTGCGGCATCCCTTTGGCGCCGCCCGCGTCATAAAGGCATTCTGCATGCCAGTTAACGCCGTGGGTTTCCGTTGCCATTCTGCTCTCCGTCGATCCCTTCTGAACAGGAAGGGCGCCAGCCGTCTCCGACCCGCGCCGCTTCCCACTTTTACGTCAGAAGCAGATCAGACTGCGAACATCAGCAGCAGAGCGATCAGGAACGAGAAGATCCCGAGTGCTTCTGCGAAAGCGATACCAACGAAGAGGTTGGCGGTCTGGCCCGGAGCGGCCGAAGGGTTGCGCAGAGCGCCGGCGAGGAAGTTGCCGACGATGTTACCCACACCGATGCCAGCGCCGCCGAGACCGAAAGCCGCGAGGCCAGCGCCGATGTATTTGCCGAGAGCTGCGATTTCGCCTTCCATGGTCGAATACTCCTGTATTTGGATTTGGCTGAGTTGAGGTTCGGACCGTCAGGGGTGACGCTTAGTGATGCGCGTCGCCCACAGCGTCTTTCAGATAGACGCAGGTCAGAATGGTGAAGACATAGGCCTGAACGAAGGCCACGAGCACCTCGAGCGCGTAGATGCCAACGGCACCTGCGATCGCGAGCGGCGAGATGATCGCCATCGAGGCAAAGCCCGCGAAAACTTTGAGAACGGCGTGACCTGCCAGCAGGTTACCTGCAAGACGGATCGAATGGGACACCGGGCGCATGATGTAAGAGATGATCTCAATCACCGCGAGCACCGGGCGCAGCGCGAGCGGCGCCGAGGAAACCCAGAACATCGAGAAGAAGCCCAGACCCTTGCGGGCGATCCCGATCAGGGTAACGCCGAAGAACACCAGAAGCGCAAGCGACGCGGTCACGGCGACATGCGAGGTGGTGGTGAAGCTCATCGGCAAAAGGCCAAGGAGGTTCGAGAGCAGGATGAAGAGGAAAAGCGTCATGACATAGGGGAAATACTTCACCCCGTCATGGCCGGCGACTTCTTCAACCATGTTATGGATAAAGCCGTAAAACACTTCGGCGACCGATTGCAGACGGGTCGGGATGATGCCGCGATGGCGGGTCGCCAGCACGAAAAGCGCGAAGACGCACAGAAGTGCGACCCCCATCCACAGCGTCACATTGGTCACCGTGAACGTGCCCACAGGACCGTCGCCCCAAAGGGGTTTCACAATGAACTGATCCATCGGATGGATCGAAAAACCGCTTCCGCCCTCAGCCGTGCCTTCTGCCGCCACGATCAGTTCCCTTCACCCGATGCGGCGCCGGCCTCTGCCTTTGCCGCCTTGTCATCCCTTGCGGCCTCAGCCGCACGTTTTTCCGCCACTTCCCGCGCGGTGCCCATCATGGTGCGCACCCCCGCGGCAAACCCCAGGAGCGAGAAGATCACCAGGAGGAACGGGATCGTGCCGAACAGCTTGTCCAGCCCATAACCGATCCCGGTTCCGACGATGATGCCGGTCGCAAGTTCGATCACCATTCTCCAGGCAAGCTCGCCATGCGAGAGGCCCTTTGCCACAGAGGTCTTGTCCGACTTCGGCTTGCCCCGCAGATCACCAAGCCGCTTTTCCAGCGCCCTGAGCCTGTCGGGATCGGGTTCCGAAGCCATTTTCGCCACCCCATGACATTTGCGAGGGTTCTATGCGGCGGGGGGGAGGGTGTCAACCTTGCGTGAACGCGGGATATCTCAGAACAACCCATTGAAATTATGCGCATATGAGATTCGCAACCTATCTTTTCTCCGCTCCCCGCGGGCGCAGGATCGCGATTTGCACGCCGCTTCAATATTCAACGAAACGGTTGACTATCGCCGGTTGCGCCTGCCCGCCCTGGCCGCGATACTGCGACATGCTTTCCGCCTCCGCCCAGCTGGACCTCGTCTTCGCCGCCCTCGCCGATCCGACGCGGCGCGCGATCCTCGCGATGCTGCTCGAAGATGATATGGCAGTGACCGATGTGGCGCATCCGTTCGAGATAAGCCTTGCAGCCGTGTCGAAACATCTTGGCGTGCTCGCGGATGCCGGGCTGATCACGCGGGAGCGGCGCGGGAGGGTGATCTGGTGCAAACTCGAGCCCGATGCCCTGCGCGGCGCCTCGGTCTGGATGCAGGCCTTTGGCCAGTTCGAGCCTCTTGACCTTGACCAGTTCGAACGTTTTCTGGCAAGCGAGCTCGCCGGAGCAGAAACCGCGCCTCTTACCCCGGAGGAAGCCTCCGGCGGGGATATTTAAGGACAGAAAATATCTCTTTTTCCTATTTTCTGTCCTTAAATATCCCGGGGGAGTCGCCGCAGGCGACGGGGGCAGTGCCCCCTGCCCGGGCAGTCAGGTGCGGAACCACTCTTTGCCAGCGTCACGCATCAGGTTCTTTTGCCCCTGGCCTATGGTGTTGCGCGGCAGTCCATCCACCACCACGGCAGCTTTCGGCTGCGTGAATCCGGCGATCTGCCCCGACAGGGCGGCAAGTATCGTGGCCGGATCCGGATCTGCCCCGGGGCGCTGCGCCAGCACGCCTTGCGCCTCGTCGCGGATCAGCTCCAGATCTTTTGGGCAGACGTTGAAGCCGCCGGTGATCACCAGATCCTTCGCGCGCCCGACGATCCTCACATGGCCCTCCGCGTCGCGAGGTCGCCGGTCAGGAACCAACTCATACAGTTCCTCGGGGGGTCTCCGGCATCTGCCAGTAACCCTGAAACACATTCGCGCCACGCATCTCCGGGAGATAGCCAATCTCGGCCAGGGCATAAGCGGTGTTGAGCGGCAAAAAGAACCGCACCTGCCGCGACGGTTCCGGCACAGACCGCGAGCGCTTCAGGCGTTTTCGCGATCTGCACCGCGACGCGGTCCCCCGGCCGGATCTCAGGCGAGAGGAGCGCGTTCGCTGCTCGCGCCAGCATCTCATGAAAGACCACGGCGCTGATACCCCGCCCATCGGCCAGCGCAATCAGGTTGTGCTTCCCATCTGCCAGGGGAGCAAAGCACGTGTCATACAAAATATTGGAGATGGATGCCTCCTGTGGCATCTGCCGCGCCCTCAGGATTTCTGCCGCTTCCGGAGGACGCCGCCAGGCCTCCGCATCGGCAGGATTTCCTGCCCGGAATTCGCACCGGGCACCAGCGGATTCCTTCGCAACCGGAAACAGTCTGTCCGAAACCCCACGGCCAAGGCCCATGTTTCAACCGGAGGCTGCCACAAACCTGCCCCGGTTCGCAGCGATCTTCAGGCTCAGGAAAAGGAACAGGCCCGTCGCCTGCCGCAACGCCGGCAGCGGGCCAGGAACTGAAGGAACGCCCCCATGACCAAGGCACTCGAATTTCTGCGCAGCCTGACCGCGAAACGTGCCGTCGAGCCCGATGTCGATGCCGCTTTCGACGCCCGGCTGCAAAAACTCGACGCGGTGCGCCAGGTAACGGTCTCGCGCGCGGTGCTGTTCAGAACGCAGCCGTCACAGCAGGAAGCCTGAGCGCATTGATCAGGTCACGCAGTTCCTGCCGCGCGGCCACGTTGGAGAGGTTCATCTGCTCGACCCCGGTATCCTTCAGGTCGAGCAGCGTCAGACCGCGCGGAAACAGCTCGCGAAAGATCACGCGTTCGGAAAAGCCGGGCGCCACACGAAAGCCGATGCGGCGGGAGAGATCCTCCAGCGCGGCACCGACCTTCTTCTTGTTATGCATCGCCTGGGCGCCCAGACGGTTGCGCAGGACGATCCAGTCGATCGGCTTCAGCGCAGCCTGCGCCCGCAATTGCCGCGCGCCCCAGACCATCTCAGCATAGATCGACGGGCCCTTCACCTTGCCGGATTCCGGGTCGATCCGGGCCAGAAGGTCGAAATCAACGAATGAATCGTTCAGCGGCGTGATCAGCGTATCGGCCAGCGAATGCGCCACCTGGCTCAGCCGCGTATGGCTGCCGGGGCAATCGATCACGATGAAATCCTTGACCGGATCCAGCGCCGAGACCGCCGCCGTCAGACGCTGGTCGAACGGGTTTTCACCATCCACGAGGCTTGGCTCGTCGACATCGGGCAATTCGCGGTAATCCGGCGATGGCAGATCCAGCCCGGCTTTCGCAAGAAAGGCCCGGCGGTTTTCAACATAGCGACCAAAACTGCGCTGCCTGAGATCAAGATCCAGCGCACCCACCCGATGCCCCATCCGGGCCAGAGCCGTTGCGACATGCATGGAGGTGGTCGATTTCCCCGACCCGCCCTTTTCGTTTCCGACGACGATGATATGCGCCATGGCAGTGGCTCTCCCCCGGGGTCATTCCAGCCTGTCTATTGGCAAGGACCGGACAAAAGGGGAAGAGGAAATCCACGATCCGGCATCTCAGGCGGTTTCTGCTGCCGCACAGGGAACATATCAGTCGCAGTCATAAGCGGCGTCATTACCCGGAAACTCCCCCAGACAAACACGTCCGTCCGCGTCGCGTCGAAGACGCCGTTCAGGCCGATCCTCATCTGGGGCGAGCGGAAAATCCCCCTCGGGCAGCCGCAGCCAGGACAGGATCAGATAGTCCGGCCCGTGCCCGAGAACGCGGTAAGACGGATCGAAACAGCCACTTTCACTGTAGCCCCAAAGCGTGAGAACAGTACCGCCCTCCTGAGACCGGAACCCGATCGGGCGCTTTTCGCAGCGCGATAAATCTGCTTGTGGCGCGAACTCACCGTCAAAGGCCGCGAAAGGATCTGCCGCAACGCCGGCCCCGCATGCCAGCAGCATCCAAAGCAAAAAGGCGCATCCGAAGATGCGCCTTTTGTAGCTGTGCCAGGTCTCAGAACCCAAGGCCGGCATATTTGTTTTTGAACTTCGACACGCGGCCGCCGGTATCCATCAGCTTGGCCGACTGTCCGGTCCAGGCCGGATGCGCCAGCGGGTCGATGTCGAGCGACATGGTGTCGCCCGCTTTGCCCCAGGTCGAACGGGTCTGATAGGTCGAGCCGTCGGTCATTTTCACTTCGATGAAGTGATATTCGGGGTGAATGCCCTCTTTCATCTCGGCTCTCCTTATTCCGATTTGGCTTTATAGGTGCTGTCTTCGGCGATCCGGGCCGATTTGCCGCGGCGCGCGCGCAGGTAATACAGCTTGGCGCGACGGACTTTACCGCGGCGGACCACGTCGATCGAATCGATGTTGGTCGAGTACAGCGGGAACACACGTTCCACACCTTCGCCGAAGGAAATCTTGCGGACGGTGAACGAGGCTGCGAGGGTCGCGCCGCCTTTGCGGGCGATGCAGACGCCTTCATAGGCCTGCACGCGCGAACGGGTGCCTTCGGTCACTTTATAGCCGACGCGAATGGTATCGCCGGCCTTGAAATCAGGGATCTTCTTGTCGAGGGCGGCAATCTGCTCCGCCTCGATCTGAGCGATCAGGTTCATCGCATTTCTCCATATGCCTGCGGTTTTTGTCCGCAGAGGTGATCCTGGCCGAGAGCTCCTGGTCTTCTTTCGGGTCCCCGCATCGCGTGTTGCGCGACCGGCCCGCCGGAGATCGGTTCGGTTTACTTTGCTTTTCAGCATGCCGCGCCCTGCCTGCCCCCGCCGAAGAAGACGGTTCGATCAGACAAAAGGAATCGGGTCCGACAGGCTTTCACCCCGGACCCGCTGGCTATAGGCGCTGACGGCATTCCGGTCAAGCGGCGCGCATCCTGTCCCGGCATGCTGCCGGGATGCCTCCGGCGGGGATATTTAAGGACAGAAAATGACAAAAGAAGGCTTTCATTTTCTGTCCTTAAATATCCCGGGGGTGAGCGCGGTACGCGCGAGGGGGCTGGCCCCCTCAACACCCTTTCCGCTTGCGAAATGCATCCCAGAGATCGGGCCGCCGCGCGGCTGTGATTTCTTCTGACTGCGCCTGACGCCATTTGGCGATTTCGCGGTGATTGCCGGACATCAGCACCGGCGGGATCCCACGCCCTTCCCACTCTGCCGGCCTGGTATATTGCGGATGCTCCAGCAGCCCGTCGGAGAAACTCTCCTCCACGGCCGATTCTGCATTGCCCAGCACGCCGGGCAGAAGCCGCAGCGTCGCATCCAGCACGGCCTGGGCCGCAATCTCACCCCCGGTCATCACGAAATCGCCGAGGCTGACCTCTTCAATCTGCCAATGGTCCAGCAGGCGCTGGTCGACCCCTTCGAACCGGCCACAGAGCAGCGTCATCCCCTCGCCCGCCGCAAACCGGCGCGCCATCGACTGATCGAACGGCCGGCCGCGTGGCGAGAGATAGATCAGCGGCCAGGTGGCGCGGCTGGCGCGCACCCCCTCCATCGCCGCGGCGAGCGCACGATGTGTCACATCCGCCCGCAGCACCATTCCCGCGCCGCCCCCCGCAGGTGTGTCATCGACATTGCGGTGCCGGCCCTCGCCGAACTGGCGCAGATCAAAGGTTTCCAGCCGCCAGCGCCCCATCTCCAGCGCTTTGCCCGTCAGCGAGAGACCGAGCGTGCCGGGGAAGGCGTCGGGGAACAGGGTGACGATCCTGGTTTCAAACGCCCCGTGCAGGAGACGCGGCTCCTGCATCAGATCGCGCGGCTTCAGGGAGGCGCTGATCTTCAGTTTGCCATGGCTGCGGTCGGGCGCAGCCCCGTTGCCGGGACCCTCAGTCCCTCCGCCAGTCGCTTGCTGTTTACCGGGTTCTTCACTCATGGCCCCGCTCTAGCGCGAAACCTGTCGTCACGAAAGGGTCGTGCGTGAAATCACCAGGGCGGAGCGGTTTCCCGATCCGCCCGTCTCATCCGAGGCAAAGCCCTCGCGTCAGAGGCCCCGCGTTTCAGGCCTGCCGGGCGCCGGCAACCGGCGGCACAAAGCCAGGGGTGACCGGCCGCGCGGCGGCGGGCTTGCTCCGTGCCGTCTCGCTTGCCCGACCTGATGCCTGCGCTGGCGCTCCGGCTGCTGCCAGGGCCGCCGCGAGGTCACGCAAAGCGCGTGCCGCAGCGCTGCCTTCGCAGGCCCCGGCGAGATCCTCTGCCATGCCAGCCGGTGGGAAATATTGTGCCATCGCCGGGATCCTGTGCAAAAGCGCCCGGCCTCGCAACGACAGGAGCGACAGGAGCTCCTCCGAGGTTCCGGCAGCGGCAAAGGCCGTCCGCATCTCGCCCGGCACCGTATAGTCCGAATGCGGGAAAGGTTCTGTGGCTTTCAGAATGACCGCCGTTCTGAGTGCCACATGCTGGCTCGCGGGGCAGGCATTCAGTGCCGCCGTAAGTGCCGCAAGCCGTGACCAGATATCGCCGGTGTCTAGGAAATCTCCGAGCTGTTCCAGCATGACCCCGGCCGCGGTTGCGCCATCCTCAGCCAGGGCAAACAGCTCAGAGACCGCAGCCTCGGCCGAAGCCGGAACCGGGCGCGGTCGCCCTGCACCTGCCTCATCGCTCCAGAGCAGCTGGTCGATGGTTTCGCCAGTCACCAGTGCCAGTTCAGGCACCCAGGCCATCCGCAGCAGCGGCAGTGCCACAAGCGACAGCGCCACCGGCAGCAAAGGGTTGAACAGCGGCACATAGCCAAGCACGCCGCCGATGCCGCGCCCGACCCCGAACAGCAAGGCCACGAAAAGGATCTGCGAGCACAGGAGCGTCAGCGCCGCCAGTCCCGCCCTGAGGGTCAGCCATTCGCCAAAGCGTTGCGGCCATTTATGCGGCCGGAGCATCACCAGCCAGAGCATGAACAAAGCCACGAAGGGCGGCAGATAGGCCGCACCGAAACCGGCCAGTCCGGCCAGCAGCGGCCCCATGTAAAGGAGAACAGTTGTCGCCTGTATCAGCCGCTTCCGATGCGTCACGACGCGTCCCTTTCGCCGATGCGGATTGCGATCCGCCCTGTTGCCATCACGACCCCGACCCTGGTGAGGACCCGCGCCGGCCCTGCATATCCCGACCCGCAGGTGACGGTTTCAACGAGAGGGACCAGCCATGGCAAAAACAAGGCAGCGCCGTGTCGGGCCCTGGAAAATCCGAGGGATTTAAGAAAAGTTCTCGCCGGAGACGGTAACAATCCAGCCGCGCTGGCCACAGTGTTTCCGGAACGACGGCGGAAGCTGTGGCAAGTCTGAAAATGCCTTAACGCCTGTGGCGCTGGCATGGTTTAGAAAAGACAGGGACCAAAAGGCGAGACTTCATGGCCAGCACATTCGGCCGGACAGACCGGACCGGGCTGGCCGGCAGTCAGGCCCGGCTTCAGTCCAGACCTTCCGGCAGATCGGCGATCAGCACTCCGCGTGCAAGATCAACGGTGGGCACGGTTGCCTGTGTAAAGGGAAGCAGCAGCGGCGCGGCTTTCCCGGTGAGCCGGATCTCGATCAGATCCCCTGCCCCGTGATTATGGACCGCGATCACCGTCCCGAGGCCTGCGCCGCCGGTGTCTTTCACCGCAAGCCCGATCAGATCGGTGTGATAGAATTCATCATCCGGCAGGCCAGGCAGGCGGTCACGCGCGACATAAAGCTCTGTCCCACGCAGAGCATCGGCCTCTTCCTTGGTGGAAATGCCGGACAGACGCGCCCCGATGGCCCCCGCGACCGGCCTGGTCAGGGTCACCGCAAAGCTGCGATTGCCGTCTTTGGTGAAAAGCGGGCCATATGAGGCGATATCGGTCGGCTCGGCGCAAAAGCTTTTCAGCCGCACCTCGCCCCGGACCCCCCAGGCACCCGCGATGGAACCGACACAAATCCGGTCGTCAGACATAGCCCGCTCCAGTCCTGGAACAGATGGCCCCGGTGAAGGGGCCATCCGTGTTTTGCTCACGCTTCAGCAGCAGCCGGAGCTTCCGAACGGGCGGCTTTCTTGGCAGCGCGCTCGGCCATTGCTTTGCCCGGGACAGCCGATTTCAGGTTCGAGCGGACGGCTTTCTCTTTCAGACCAGCCGATTCCAGGAAGCGGGCCACGCGGTCGGTCGCCTGGGCGCCCTGGCTCAGCCAGTATTGGATGCGCTCGACATTCAGCACGACGCGGGCTTCGTTGTCTTTTGCCAGCAGCGGGTTATAGGTGCCCAGCTTCTCGATGAAGCGGCCATCGCGCGGCATGCGCGAATCGGTCGCAACGATTGCGTAGAACGGGCGCTTTTTCGAGCCGCCACGGGCGAGACGGATTTTCATAGACATGGGTATCTCCTTCAGATGTCTGTATCGCGGGGGTCAAACCCGCTTATTTTTGCAGTTTCTCGTGATGCCTGATGACTTCGGATATGATGAAGGTCAGGAATTTCTTGGCGAATTCCGGATCGAGACGGGCCTCATCGGCCAGCTTTTCCAGACGTTCGATCTGACGCGCCTCGCGGGCGGGGTCGGATGGGGGAAGGTCATGCGCGGCCTTCAGCCGGCCAACCGATTGCGTATGCTTGAACCTCTCGGCCAGCGTATAGACGAGGATCGCGTCCAGCCGGTCAATCGAATCGCGATGTTCTTTCAGCAGCTCAGCGGCGCGTGCGACAGGATCACTCATCTTGTTTCTCCGGTTGCGGGGCGCGCGGGTGCCGCCAGATCGTCATCGGCTTGCCGAAAATCTCGTCATCCCGCTCGGGGGCCGCGCCAAGGCGGCGGGCCAGGGCCATCGAGCGGTGATTGTCGCGCGCAATCATGCTGATCGCCGTGTTCCAGCCAAGCGCACCGAATGCGTGGTCACGAATGGCGAAAGCCGCTTCGCTCGCATAGCCGTAACCCTCATGCGCCGGATCCCAGAGGTTCCAGGCCAGTTCGGGCTCGGGCCAGGCGGGCGGGTTCAGATGGCCGGCAAGCCCGATCGCTTCGCCGGTCTCCGTAAGCGTCACGGCAAACAGCCCATAGCCGCGCAGCACCCAATGGCCGATCACGGTCGCAAATGTCTGGAACGCGCCCGACGCGGTGGCCGGCCCGCCGGTGAACACCGCACGGGGGCTTGCCATATAGGCGATGAAGCCCGGCAGATCGCGCTCTTCGGGGGCGCGAAGCGTCAGGCGCAGGGTGTTCAGCACGGGCGCACCGGAAAGCGAGATCATGCGGTCGCCTCCGCCGTCAGCGGGAAATGCCAGAGGCTCGCCCCGGCGATATGCGGCGAGGGCTGGTCGGTTGGCGTGCCGCCGATCCTGCGGGCAATCGTCATTGACGCGTGGTTGTCGCGGTGGATCGAGGTCACCGCCGTGGAGAAACGCGGATCCGCGACCATCCAGGTCTGCACCATCTGCGCGGCCTCGGAGGCGACACCCCGCCCTTCGGCCTCCGCGCTCCAGAGCGACCAGGTCAGATCGACCGGCGCGGCGGGGTCGAAATGCAGCGGCCCGGCATGGCCAAGCGCCTCCCCACTGACGCGGTCGGTGATGATGAACCGGCCATAGCCGCGCAGATGCCACTGCCCGATCATACCGGCGAATTTCTCGAACGCCTGAGCGGCGGTCTTCGCGCCGCCGACAAACCGCGTCCGCGCCGAGGTCGCGAAGGCGACAAAGGCGGCCACATCTCCGGCCTGGGGCGCGCGCAGGACCAGGCGGTCCGAGGTGAGGATCGGAAAGCTCATGCCGCCACCCCCAGATCGCGCCGCATCCGCGACGATTCCCCCCAGGTCGAAAGCCAGATCACCAGGTTGACGCTGTGCCGCGCCAGCGCCTGAAACGCGCGGCTGGCCCAAGTGTCATGGGTCTTTTGCTCGCGGGCAAGGTCCAGATGCCCCTCTTCCTCGGCGCGGATGCTTTCGATCAGATCATGCAGCGCCGGGTCGCGCTTGCGCAAAAACGCCAGCTGGTCGGTCAGATGCTGGTGAACGGTGTCCTCCACCGCTTCGGTGCAGGCCCAGATCAGATTCGGGCCCAGAACGGTCGAGGCCGCGCCAAGCGCCCAGCCGCCCATGCTCCAAAGATACATCGCGCGACACGGACGCCCCCCGCGCCCTCGCAGCGCCGTGATGAACAGCTCGCAATGCTCGATCTCATGCGCCTTCAGCACCGCCAGCCGGTCTGCAAGCGCAGGCCAGAGGTGGCGGCAAATCGCAATCTGCGCGCCATAGATCCGGATCGCGCCGTATTCCCCGGCGTGATTGACCTTTGCGATACGGATCGCTGAGAGGCGCTCGGCAGGCGTCATTTCTTGCGCATCATTCCCGAAAGGCCGGCCGGCAGGGTCACGCCGCGCGGCATCCCCGGGATCGAGCCACCGCCGAGGCCCGGCAGGCCACCCATGCCGCCCGCGCCCTGCTGCACACCCTTTGCCAGTTCAGCAAGCTGTTCCGGCGACATTTTAGACGGGTCCGGCATACCACCGCCCTTGCCAAGGAATTGCTTGATCATGTTCTTCATCATGCCCCCCTTGCCCATCTTCTTCATCATATCGGCCATCTGCTTATGCTGTTTCAGCAGACGGTTCAGGTCCTGCACCTCAAGCCCGGCACCCGTTGCGATCCGCTTCTTGCGGCTCGCCTGGAGCATATCGGGATTGGCGCGTTCCTTTTTGGTCATCGAATTGATCAGCGCGATCTGGCGCTTGAGCATGGAATCGTTGAGGCCCGCCTCTGCCGCCGCCGCCTGGTGTTTGCCCATCCCGGGCAGCATCCCCATCAGCCCCTGCATGCCGCCCATTTTCAGCATCTGATCAAGCTGCATCTTCAGGTCGTTCATATTGAACATACCCTTGGAGAAGCGCCGGGCCATCCGCTCGGCCTGTTCGGCTTCAAACGTCTCCTGCGCGCGCTCGACCAGGGCGACGATATCGCCCATGCCAAGGATACGGCCCGCAACGCGCTCGGCATCGAAGGTCTCGATGGCATCCATTTTCTCGCCAAGGCCGACAAAACGGATCGGCTTGCCGGTCACGGCGCGCATCGACAGCGCAGCGCCGCCGCGCCCATCGCCATCCATCCGCGTCAGCACGACGCCGGAGATCCCGACCTTGCCGTCAAATTCGGTCGCAACATTGACCGCGTCCTGGCCGGTCAACCCGTCAACCACCAGCAGCACTTCGCGCGGTTGCGCGATGTCGCGGACGGACTGAACCTCGTCCATCAGCACTTCGTCGATATGCAGACGGCCTGCGGTATCAAGGAAGAGCACATCATAGCCGCCAAGGCTGGCCTGGGTTTTCGCGCGTTTCGCGATCTGAACCGCGCTCTCGCCCTTGACGATCGGCAGGCTGTCGACACCGATCTGGGTGCCGAGAATCGCGAGCTGCTCCATCGCGGCCGGGCGCTGCGTGTCCAGAGACGCCAGCAGCACGCGCTTGCCGTTGCGCTCTTTCAGCCGTTTCGCCAGTTTCGCGGTGGTCG
Organism: Paracoccus sp. IB05; assembly: GCF_016405985.1. Taxonomy (GTDB): domain Bacteria; phylum Pseudomonadota; class Alphaproteobacteria; order Rhodobacterales; family Rhodobacteraceae; genus Pseudogemmobacter. The sequence continues at coordinate 36,737 of NZ_JAEFCF010000021.1, read as the reverse complement.
TGGTTTTGCCCGAGCCCTGCAGACCCACCATCAGGATGGTTGCGGGCGAATTATCGATCTTCAGCGCATCCGCCGGCCCATCGCCCTGGAGCGTCCGCACCAGTTCGTCATGCACGAATTTGACGACCATCTGGCCGGGGGTAATCGATTTCGTGACCGCCGAGCCCGTCGCCTTTTCCTGCACCCGCCTGATGAATTCGCGCGCGACCGGCAGCGAAACGTCTGCCTCAAGCAGCGCGATCCGCACCTCGCGCATCGCCGATACAACATCGTCCTCGCTCAGCGCGCCCTGTTTCGTCAGGCGATCAAAGACGCCGCCAAGGCGTTCTGAAAGGCTCTCAAACATGCGCGGCTCCTCGCGTGACAGATTTTCCCCGATATGGGGCGGCGATCGGGGTGGGACAAAGCGGTTTCGCACCCGTGGGCGCAAACGCGCTGACGGATGGCGATCCCGGGCAAAGCCCAAGGGACCGGAAGCTTTTGCCTCCGGGGAATTAGCCCCGCGATTACGCAAAGCGGGGGCGAGAGTCAAGTGCAGGCGGGTTGCGCTGCCGTCAGCTGCCGGCCGCCGTCAGGGCGGCAAGCTCGTCGGGCGAAAGGCTGAGATCGGCCGCGCGGGCGAAACTTGCCACCTGGTCTGCCGAGGTGGCAGAGGCAATCGGCGCGGTGATGCCGGGCTGCGCCATGACCCAGGCCAGCGCCACCTCGGCCGGTTTCGCGCGATGGGCAGATGCCACCTCGTCCAGCGCTTCAAGGATCCGCAGCCCTTTGGCGTCAAGATATTTTTCGACCGCATCGCCGCGCGCCGATTTGTCGAGATCGGCTTTCGAGCGGTACTTCCCCGACAGGAACCCCGAGGCGAGACTAAAATAGGTCACAACCCCGATCCCCTCAGTAAGGCAAAGATCGCGCAGCGGGCCTTCGAATTCGCCCCGGTCATAGAGATTATATTCCGGCTGGATCACCTGATAGCGCGGCAGCGAGGTTCCCGCCGCCTTCAGCGCCGCGCCCAGCAAAGCCGCATCGTAATTCGAGGCGCCGATGGCTTTGATCTTACCCGATATCAGCAGCCTGTCATAGGCGCCAAGCGTATCCTCATGGCGCGCCTCAGGATCGGGCCAATGCGAGAAATAGAGGTCGATGCTCTCGACCCCGAGCCGCTTCAGCGAGTTTTCGGCCGCCTCAGCGATCCAGCCCGAGGAAAGCCCCTTCTGCCCCGGCTGCCCCAGATCAGAGCCTACCTTGGTAAAGATCTTTACCCGCTGCCGCATCCCTGGCCGCGCCCTGAGCCAGGCACCGATGATCGTCTCTGATTCGCCGCCTTTATTGCCGAGCTTCCAGGAGGAATAGACATCCGCCGTGTCGATGGCGTCAAAGCCGTGATCGACAAAGGCATCCAGCACCCGGAAGGATTGCGCCTCATCGATGGTCCAGCCAAAGACATTGCCGCCAAAGACCAGCGGCATGAAGCTCAGCCCGCTCTTGCCCGCATCGCGCCGTTCCATGGCTCTCTCCGTCCTGGCCAGAAATCAGTGACAACCCTGCCCGCCGGCCTGTCCGGGTGCAAGCCCCCGGCGGCAGCAGATGCGCCTTCAGGCCCCGATTTCGCGCGGCACGATAAAATCGACCGTGATGCCCTGACCAAAGCCGACCTCGCCCCAGCTCGCCGCGTCGAAATCAACCACAAGGGTTGCGCCGGTCGGATAGCGGGTGAATTGCGAGGAAATCGGCGTTTTCGACACCAGGCGATGGGCGAATTCGGCAATGCCGGGGTTATGCCCCAGCATCATGACGCAGTCCGTCTGGGCCTTGCGCAGCACGGTCAGCATCACATCCGGACCGGCGTGATAAAGCGCCGGCTTCAGCTCCAGCTCCGGACCTTCGGGCAGTTCTCTGGCGAGGCCCGACCAGGTCTCCCAGGTGCGCAGGGCGTCGGAACAGAGCACCTGGCCCGGAATATAGCCGCGCGAGGCAAGCCATAGCCCGAGATCCGTTGCCGCCAGTTTGCCGCGCTCATTGAGAGGGCGGTCGTGATCCGCCATGGTCGGTTCGTCCCAGCTGGATTTTGCGTGGCGGATCAGGATCAGGCGCTTCATGTGTGGAACTGTCTCATATGATAGGCTGAATGTTCAGCCAGTCTTGCATAGCGAGAGGACACCGGGCAAGCGCGTCGCGTGATGCAGCCGGAACTGAGACAATCGGCGCCGGCGGGCTGATCGAGAAAGGCGTGGCAGGCGGGGATGTCATAGCCATGGCCCCCAAGCGCTCCGGCCGGGCAGGCTGTCAGGCAGGGCGCGGGGCAATCCTCGCAGGGCTTTACACCCGGGCTGACGTCGAGCCGCTGTTTCAGCGCCAGCGCGCCGCGAAAACTGACCATCAGCCCCTGGTCCTGATGGACGAGCAGCCGGACCGGGCTGTCCCAGACCCGCCCCGACCGCAAGGCCCAGGCATAGAACGGATGCCAGGCAGGGCCACCAAAAGGAAACAGCGCTTTCGCGCCGATGGCACAGGCCAGCCGCCCGATCACCCGGCGCGACCAGCGATCCACCGGATCGGGCCGACCGTCCCATTCCGGCTGAGAGGTGAGATGCGGCCAATACCCCGGCTCCTTCGGCCCGAGGAGCAAAAGCGTCTTTGTCCCTTTGGGAAACCCCGCCTCCTCCGGATCGGGATTGAACCCTCCGAGCAACGTCAGGAAATGCGGCGCGAGACGCGCCTCCAGGTCTTCCAGATCGTTCAGCGGTGCCGATGCCATGCCAGACCTCTTGCAGGCGGGGGCCAGCCCCCGCACCCCCGGAGTATTTTTATCAAGAGGAAGAAGCTGGCTTCCTCTTGACTTAAATACTCCCGCCGGAGGCTTCCGCGCTTTGCCGGAAGCGACGGCTCAGCCGCGTTTCACACGCGGTTTCACCCGGGGTTCGGTCGAGCGGATCTGGCTCCCTGCCCCGTGATCGGTAAAGAGCTCCAGGAGTGCCGCATTCGGAATGCGGCCATCGAGAATGGTGACTGCCCGCACCCCTTCTTCGATCGCCTTCAGCGCGGTCTCGGTTTTCGGGATCATGCCGCCCGCGATCACGCCGTCACTGGTCAGCTGGCGGATCTCTTCGGGGGAAAGCGAGGTCATCACCTGGCCATCCGCCCCTTTCACCCCGGCCACATCGGTTAAAAGAAGCAGCCGGTCGGCCTGCAGCGCGCCGGCAATCGCGCCGGCAGCGGTGTCACCATTCACGTTGAAGGTCTCGTTGTCATTCATGCCGGTTGCCACCGGTGCCACCACAGGGATGATCCCGGCGAGGTAAAGATCACGCAGCACCTGAACATTCATCTCGACCGGGCGGCCGACAAAGCCCAGTTCAGGATCATCGGCCTCGCAGACCATCAGATCGTCATCCTTGCCGGAGATTCCGACAGCACGCCCGCCTGCATCCATGATCGCCTGCACGATGCGCTTGTTCACAAGGCCCGAGAGGATCATCTCGACCACTTCGACCGTCGCCTTGTCGGTCACCCGCTTGCCGCGCACGAATTCCGATTTGATACCCAGTTTCGACAGCATCTCATTGATCATCGGCCCGCCGCCATGCACCACGACCGGATGCAGGCCGACCTGCTTCATCAACACAATATCGCGGGCGAATTCGGCCATCGCCCCGTCATCGCCCATCGCATTGCCGCCGAATTTCACCACCACCACCGCATCCTCATATCTTTGCAGATAGGGCAGCGCTTCCGAGAGCATTTTCGCGGTGTTCTGGGCGTCTTGCATGGTCAGGGTCTGCTGCTTCATGATGGCCTCCGGGTTGCCTTTGCCCCATAGGACTTTCACGCCCCCTTGCCAAGCACCGCACAGCCGGCCCGGATGGTTTTGGGCAGGGATCCGGGCGCGGTTTTGACACGGGGGGTCGCAAAGGCTATGCCCTTCGGCATTGATATGGTGATTTAAGCGAGCGAAGTCTTGAGTGCAGAAGACAATCCCCGCGCAGCAAAGGCGCCCCGCAAACTGAGCGAGGCGAATATCAACCGCCGCGAAGAGATCCTCGAGGCCACAGAACGAGTGTTGCGCCGGGACGGATATTCCGGCCTCACCGCGCGCAAAGTAGCGGCTGAAGCCGGGTTCTCACTGGGCCATATTACCTATAATTTCAACGGGATGGACGAAGTTCTCTCCGAGACCTATCGCCGTCTGTCGGGGCGGTTGCGCGACAGTATCGCCAGTGCAGGTTGCGCCAATGCGCCGCCACTGGCCCGGCTCGAAGGGTTTCTCGACGCGGCTTTCACGCCTGAATTTCTTGACCCTGCTCACCTGCGGCTCCGGATCGATCTTTGGTCGGCTGCGCTGACATCCGAAGTGATTGCCGCAACCGAATCCGGGCTTTACGCGCATTATCGCAGCGATCTCGAGGGGCTTTTGCTGGCGGTCGCAGGGGACGAACCCGCACGCCGGGCGCAGGTGCCTTTGCTGACCGATACGCTGATGGCGACACTGGACGGGCTCTGGCTTGACTGGATGCGCCGGCGTGATGATGCCGCAATCCGCCACGTGCTCAAAGGGTGCATGGCGCTGGTGCGCGCACTTTTGCCGTGACGAGACTGCGCTCTCAGGCGGTGCGGCGAGGGCGCCGGCTTTCCAGCCAGCCAAAGCCCAGGACGATCACCCCGGCCAGCACCAGATAAACCGCCGCGACAAAGAACAGCGGCTCGTAGGTGATCAGCAGATCCTGGCGGACCCGGCTGGAGGCGGCATAGATTTCCAGCACCGTGATCGTCGCGACCAGGGGCGTGGCTTTCAGCTGAAGCACAGTTTCTCCGCCCAAAGTCGGCAAGACGCTTTGCAGCGCCTGGGGGAAGGAAATCCGCGTCAGGATCTTGTGGCGCGGCATCCCCATGGCGCGGGCGGCCTCGATCTGGCCGCGCGGCACCGAAGCAAAGGCCCCGCGCATCACCTCGCCCTCATAGCCCGCGTAGGACAGCGACAAGGCCAGCAGCGCATAGGGCCAGGCCTGGCGCAGGATCGGCCAGAGCTCGCTCTCGCGGATCCAGGGGATGCCGGGGAAAAGCGAGCCCAGCCCGTAATACCAAAGCCAGATCTGCAACAAAAGCGGCGTACCGCGGATCACGGTGCAGAAGGCGCGGGCCGGCACCGCCAGATACCATGGCCCCGAGGCCTGGGCGAGACCAAGCGGCACCGCAAGAGTGAACCCGATCAGCACCGAAAGCGCCATCAGCCAGATCGTACGCCAGATACCCTGCAGGATCAGGGTCTGGTATTTCGGCTCCCCCAGCCAGTCCCAGCGGCCGGCAAGGCAGATCCACAGCACGAGACCTGCGGCGATCAGCATCATGATAATGCGATGTGGCTGAAGCAGGGCCTTCATCAGCGCCCTCCCGTCTGGCGAGGCGGGTCACCACGCCGCGCCCAGCGTTCCAGCCGCGCGAAACCCCAGGTCGAAAGCAGGGTAATCACAAGGTAGATCAGACCCGCTGCGATGAAAAAGGTGAAGAAAGCCTTGGTGGTGCTTGCCGCCTGGCGGGTCGCAAGGGTCAGTTCGTTAAAGCCCACAATCGCCATCAATGCCGTGTCCTTGGTGGCGATCAGCCAGAGGTTCGAGAGGCCCGGCAGCGCCAGGCCCAGCATGGTCGGCAAGGTGATGCGGCTGGCCACTTTGCGCGCCGGCATCCCCATCGCTTTCGCGGCCTCGATCTGGCCGGAGGGCACGGCAAGAATGGCGCCGCGCAGGATCTCGGTCGCATAGGCGCCCTGCACCACACCCAGCACGATGATCCCGGCGACCACGCCGGAAATCTGGATCCGGCCGAAATCCAGCGCCATCAGCGCCCGGTTCAAAAGGTCTGTCAGCCCGAAATACAACAGAAGGATCAGGATCAGCTCGGGCAAAGCCCGCACCATGGTCGTGTAAACGCTGAGGCAATCGCGCAGGACCGGCCCGCCATAGATCTTGCCATAGGCGCCTGCGAGGCCGATCACCAGACCGATGCCAAAGGCGCCGACCGCGATCCGGATTGACGCCCAGAGCGCGATCAGCAGGGTTCCCCCCCATCCGGGAGGGCTGAGGGCCAAAAGGCCGAATGTGCTTTCCACGGCGTACCGCTCCGGCGATCAGGGCTTATTCACCGTAGATCGATGAGGCGAAGTATTTCGCGGTGATCGTGTCATAGGTGCCATCGGCCCGAACCGCCGCGATGCCCTTGTTGAAGGCTTCTTTCAGCTTTTCATCGCCCTTGCGGATCCCGACGCCGACGCCAAGGCCCAGCACCGCCGGATCATCGGCCACAGCGCCCATCGATTCACAGCAGGCCTGACCATCGGAAGACGCGAGGAAGGCGTCGAGTGCGGTCGAATCCGCCTGGATCGCATCGACGCGGCCCGCCACCAGGTCCTGGTTCGCCTCGTCCTGGGTCTGATAGGCTTTGACCTCGGAGGCCACGCCTGCGAAATGCTTCTCGGCATAGGCCTGATGGATGGTCGCGACCTGAACGCCGAGGATCTTGCCCGTCAATCCGGCCGCATCCGGCGTGATGCCCGCCCCTTTCGCGGCGACGATCATCGAGGGTGTGTTGTAGTATTTATTTGAGAAATCAATGACTTTCAGACGTTCATCATTGATCGACATCGAATTCATGATCGCATCAATCTGACCTGCGGTCAAAGCGGGGATAATGCCATCCCAGGCGGTGGGGGTGATGACACAGTCAAGCGCTGCCGCCTTGCAGACCGCCTCCATCATCTCGATCTCCCATCCGGTCCAGTTCCCCGAGGCATCGACGCTGGCAAAGGGCGGATAGGGTTCGGGCGCCATGCCGACGCGAACGGTCTCGGCAGCGGCCATACCGGTAAAGCCGATGGCGAAAGCGGCGGCGAGTGCGATTTTTTTCATAGTCATCTCCCTGTTTTGTTGGCTGGTCTTCTTACGAGACCGATTTAAGAAACTGTTTCAGCCGGGCCGATTGCGGGGCACCGAAGAGCTGGTCAGGCGGCCCTTCCTCCTCGATCAACCCGTTATAAAGATAGACAATATGGTCCGAGACTTCGCGGGCGAATTTCATTTCATGCGTGACCAGAAGCATGGTGCGCCCCTCATCGGCAAGACTGCGGATGACGGCGAGAACCTCGCCGACCAGTTCCGGGTCAAGTGCCGAGGTCGGCTCGTCAAACAGCATGGCGCGCGGCTCCATGCACAGCGCGCGCGCGATGGCGGCGCGTTGCTGCTGACCGCCCGACAGAAAGGCCGGATAGGCATTTTCCTTGGCAGAAAGGCCGACCCGGTCCAGCAATTTGCGTGCGGTCGCAATGGCCTCGTCCTTCGGCTTTTTCAGCACATGGACCGGCACTTCGATGAGGTTCTCCAGCACCGTCTTATGGGTCCAGAGATTGAACTGCTGGAACACCATACCAAGACTTTGCCGGATCCGCTCGATCTGGCGGCGGTCGGCAGGGGTGCCGTCGCCCCGGCACCGCACCTCTTCGCCACCGATCAGAATCCGCCCCGATGAGGGCGTCTCAAGAAAGTTCACACAGCGCAAAAGCGTCGACTTCCCCGAGCCCGATCCGCCGATCAGCGTGACCACATCCCCCTCTTTCGCCGAGATCGAGACCCCCTTGAGCACCTCATGCGGGCCGAAGCTCTTATGCAGATCCTCGACCCGGATCGCCTCGGCTCTGGCTGTGATGCTGGCGGGGGGGGCAGTGGTCGCGATGCTCATCAGGTCCGGCTGCCCCTTTTGTCGCTACGCCGCCTTCTCCCGGGCAAGCAGGAACCGGCGCACATGCGGAAGCACCTGTTCGGTCGCCTCGATGAAAATCGCATGTTTCAACTCCGGAAGGACCACCAGTTCCGCCCCGGGCATTGCCCCGGCGATCAGCCTATTGAGACGGGGATTGCAGCCGCCGTCAAGCGCGCCGGTCAGAACCTGGGCGGATGCATGAATTTTATGCAGCCAGGGCGCCATTTCGGTTTCCGCATAGATATCAAATACATTCAGAAAGACATCCGCCGGGGTCTCAACCACCTGCTGCTTGCGCCAGGCGATCACATCCGGGCGGGCCGCCACGAAAGCATCGGTGAACCAGCGCGCGGTCAGCGTATCCAGCACCGGGCCGATGCCTTTTTCGCGCATCGCCTGCACCACAGCCCTGACCTTCGCACTATCCTCTTCGCTGCGGAAGGCGGCGGTCGACCAGAGGCCCAGCGAGCGCACGCGATCAGGGTAACGCCGCGCATAGGCCGGGCCGATCATCCCGCCCAGCGAATGGCCGGCGAAATGCGCGCGCTCAATACCCAGCTTCGCCCGCAGCGCCTCGAGGTCATCGACAAGGTCCTCAAGGCCAAAGCGACCGGCCGGTTGCGGACTTTCCCCATGGCCGCGAAGATCATAGCTGATACAGGTAAACCGGTCCTGCAGCCCTTCGACCAGGCGGGCAAAGGTGGCTCGGCGCGCACCGATCCCATGGATGAGGAAGAGCGGCGGGCCCTCGCCCGCCACCGAATAAGCGCAATCGATCGCGGCCATGGCTCACTCCGGTTTTGGGTCGGACCCGAGCCGCCCGCCAAAGGCCCAGTCGTGTTTCGCAACATCTGTAAAGACGATCTGAAGCGCTTCCGGCGTGCCACCGCAGGTTTCGACAAAGGCCCGGGTGAGGGCTTTGGCACAGGCACGCTTTTGTTCGACAGTGCGACCTTCGAACATTTCGATACGGATCATTGGCATTTTCTGGTCCTTGCTTTCACTTATGCAACTTTTTGGCGCATGGGCCGGATGGAGGGCATGACCTCTGCCGCGAAGCGGCTCATCATATCAAGTGTGGCCTCCTGGGGCTGGCCGAAATTCGACGAGGCGATCACCTCATCGATCCCCAGTTCAGCATAGCCGGCCAGCCTGTCGATCATCTCGGCTTGCGTACAGATGAGCACGTTCTGGCGTAACTCCTCAACCGTCTGGCGCCGCGGCAGCGGGCGGATCATGCCATGATCCACCAGGCCCGGCCCGCCAAAGACATTGTCAAAGCTCTGGTAATAGTGATGCGCACGGGCCGTCATCTGATCCGCCTCTGCCTCATCACGCGCAAGCCATAGCGTGCGTTGCAGCGAGAGCCGCTGTCGGTCCGGTCGGCCAGCCCGGGCGCGGCCAGAATGGAAGGCATCCACCTGGCTGCGCAGGATCTCGTGGCTGGCCCCGAGCGGTGTGGTCTGGACAGAATAGCCCCTGGCCGCTGCCGCCTCGATCCCGGGCGGTGCCATGATCGCCAGCGCGACCGGGATCGGATCTTCGGGGCGCGGCATCACTGTAAGCGCGTCAAAGCGATAGCGAGACCCCTCCCAGGTCACCTCTTCACGCGTCAGAAGCGCCTCGAGAACGGCAAGGCTTTCCTCGAAAATGGCCTTGGTATCTTCCATCGGGACACCGATTCGGCCGGTTTCAAAACCAAATGCCCCCTTGCCGACCCCAAGAACCAGGCGCCCGTCACAAAGCGCCTGGGCCTGAACGACTTCACCGGCGAAGACCCGCATATCCCTGATCGGCAACTGACAGATCGAGGTCGAAATCTCGAGATCCCTGGTCAGGGACGCGATTCTGACAGCGAGCTGCAGCGGCGAAGGGACCAGTAGAATATTGATCAGATGATGTTCCGGGATTGCGACACCGCGATAGCCACAGAACTCGGCATGAAGCGCCTGGTCGGTCATCTCACGGTAGAGCTGCTTGCCCCCGGTCTCCCGGCACAGGAGGTGACTGCTGAGAAAATGTGAAAAATCCAATCGCCTTCCCTCCATTCTGCACGAGTGTACAATTGTACATCCGAGCAAACCTGTCAACAGAGAAGAACAGGCCGGGAAAACACCACAAGGCCAGATGCGAGACCGAAAGAATGGAGAGAGTTCAGCAGCCAGAGGCACCGGAGTTTTAAGAAAAACTCCGGGCCGGTTTCTGTGCAGAAACCGGCTTCTATTCCAGCGTTGCGATCACGGCGCGCAGGGTCTCGACGCCCTCGCCCTTTTCGGAACTGGTCACGATGATCTCGGGATAGGCGGCCGGATGCTTTTGCAAGGCCTGTTTCACCTGCTCGATATTGGCCTCGCGGGTGGCGAGATTGACCTTATCTGCCTTGGTCATCACGACCTGGAAGGTCACGGCTGATCGGTCGAGCAGGCCCATGATCTCGTCATCTACCGCTTTCACGCCATGGCGCGTATCGATCAGAACAAAAGCACGCCGCAGGGTCTGCCGTCCGGCAAGATAGGATTTCAGCAATTCCTGCCATTTGCGCACAATAGCCACCGGGGCTTCGGCAAAGCCATAGCCGGGAAGGTCGACGAGATAGCGGCTGTCGCCGAGTGTAAAGAAGTTGATCTCCTGCGTCCGGCCTGGGGTATTCGACGCGCGCGCGAGGCTTTTGCGCGTGGTCAACGCATTGATCAGGCTTGATTTCCCGACATTGGAGCGACCGGCGAAGCAGACCTCCACGCGGTCAGCCGGCGGCAGTGCCGCCATGGTGGTCACGCCCTTCACGAAATCGACCGGCCCGGCAAAAAGCAGCCGCCCGGTTTCGCGCGCCGCGTCCTCCGGTTCTGCAGCAAGGGTAAACGCCATCGTCATGCCAGTACCTCGACCCTGTCTTCCGGGCGGATCTCGCCGCCCTCCAGCACGGTGCCGAACACACCGAAATCCTGCACGCCGACGGTTTCCATCAGCGCATCCAGCGTATCCGCGTCAACCAGGCCGGTTTCCGGGTTCGACATGGTGGCACGGCAGCGCCCCACCCTTTCGCGGATCTCCAGCACGGTGGCGCCAATCCGCAACCGCCGTCCTACCCAGGTCATCTCTTCCCAGGGCGCGAAACCGTCAACCCAGAGATTGCCGCGCCAGCGATGGATCGAGAGGTCGCGCTTCATCTTCTGCCCGAGTGCGGCATTTGAGGCGAGGTTCTTGATCGAGAGGCTGGCATAGGCCGTGTCGGTCATTGCCCGATCCGGCGCGTGCACCAGGGCCACCGGGCGAAACCGCAGCTGCGGGCTGATCGGCAGCACCCAGTCGATCAGCTTTTCGCCTTCACTTTCGGGAAAGAAGACCAGCGGCGGCAGGTCCGGATGGGTGAGGCGCATTTCGCCCGAGACCTCATCGAACCGCGCCTCGATCGCCATCAGCGTCGGGCTGCGCGCTGCGCGCTGAAAGTTGATGCAGGGCATCCAGGACGGCGCCCCGGGATCAAATTTCGACAGGTCATGCGCCACGGCCCAGTGGCGATCCCAGGGCATCGCCTCGCCTTCCGACAGCCGAACGGACGCGAGCTGCTCGCGTCCGTGGGCCTTGATCGGATGACGGAGGATCTGCGCAAGGCGCCCTTCACTGGTCATTTCTTTTTCGCACTGCCTTTATCCGCAAGCTTGCCGGCGGGCGCTTTATTGGCATTGGCCGCCGCTTCCTTCTTGCGAAAGCCCGAGCGGATATTGCCGAAGATATCCGGCTTATGCCCGTGGCTGCGCATGATGATGAACTGCTGCGAGAAGGTGATGACGTTGTTGGTGATCCAGTAAACCACCAGGCCCGAGGCAAAACCGCCAAGCATGAACATGAACACCCAGGGCATCCAGGCGAAGATCGAGGCCTGGACCGGATCGGTGGGCGCCGGGTTCAGCTTTTGCTGCAGCCACATGCTGATGCCGAGAAGGATCGGCAGCGCGCCGATAAAGACCAGATGCAGGATCGAGCCGGTCGCCGGTGCATCCCAGGGCAGCGCGCCGAACAGGTTGAACAGCGACGAGGGATCGGGCGCCGAGAGGTCCTGCAGCCAGCCGAAGAAGGGCGCGTGCCGCAATTCGATGGTGACGAAGATCACCTTGTAAAGCGAGAAGAAGATCGGAATCTGGATCAGGATCGGCAGACAGCCCGCCGCCGGATTGACCTTTTTATCGCGGTAAAGCTGCAGCATTTCCTTTTGCAGGCGCTGCTTGTCTTCGCCAGCCCGTTCCTTGAGCGCCTCCATCTCGGGCTGCAGCTCTTTCATCCGCGCCATCGAGACATAGGATTTGTAAGCCAGGGGCAGCACGATCAGCTTCAGCACGAAGGTCAGTGCTATGATCGCAAGGCCCATATTGCCGATCAGGCCATGGATCCAGTGCAGCAGCGCGAAGATCGGCTTGGTCAGGAAGTAGAACCAGCCCCAGTCAATCGAATCGATGAACCCGGGGATCGGGGCCCGGGCCTCATCGGCCTTGGCACCGAACAGTTTCGACACGAAGCCCGGCTCGTTCTGGTAGTCGCGGATCGCTTCCCATTCCTTGGCGCCGACGAAGAAGCGGGTCGAGGTGGTGAGGCTTTGGCCCGGGGTCACGATCACAGTGGGCTGACGCGCCTCGGTCAGATAGAGGTCATGCGAGGCCACATATTTCGTAACCTGGGTGATCGGCTTGCCCTGTTCGGGCACCAGGAGCGACATCCAGTAGTGATCGGTAAAGCCGATCCAGCCGCCATCCGAGGCTTCGACGACGCTGGCCGGTGCGGCCTCGCGTTCGACCGGGTCGAGGGCGACGATGTTTTTATAGGTGGTTTCGGTCAGCTTGCCATCGGCGCGGGCAATGGCGCCTTCATGCAGGATGAAGAAGCTCTTCATATTCGCGGGCAGGCCATAGCGCTGGATCTGACCGTAATAGAACATCGAGGCATCACCGGTGCCGGTATTCGCAACCGTCTCATTGACGGTGAACATGAACTCTTCATCCACCGAGATCTCGCGGGTGAAGGTCAGGCCCTTGCCATTGTCCCAGGTCAGTCTGGCGGGGTTGCCCGGCGACAGCGCACCGGTGGTCACCGGCGTCCATTCGGTTTGCGCGCCGGGCACATCGCCCTCGGTCAGCGAACCAGCGGGGCGCCAGCCGAAGAGCGCGAACCAGGCGCCCTGCTCGCCTTGCGGCGTCAGCAGGCGGACAATCGGCGAGTCATCCTCGATGGTCTCGTGGTAATTTTTCAGACGCAGATCGTCGATACGGCCACCGCGCAGCGAGATCGAACCTTCCAGCTGCGGCGTTTCCACCCGCAGACGCGGCGCTTCGGGAACCGGCTCTGACCCAGCTACAGCGCCCGCCTCAGGCAGAGCCGCGCCGGGTTGTTCCGTGGTGGCGGTCTCAACCGGAGCCGTCGTTTCCGGAGGAGGGAAGAGCCAGAACCACACCAGGATGACCAGAGCGCTGAGCACCATGGCGAGAATGAGGTTCTTGTTGTTTTTCTCGTCCATATTCTGAACCGCTGCCGCATGTAAGGAAGGATCAGCGGTCTTCAACAGAAGGGGGGGCGAAAGGTCAAGCGGTTTCGCCGGAAAAGCCGGCGAACCGGGCCGGTATCCGGCTGATTAGCGCATTCCGGCCTGCCACAGCAGGGTGCACGAAGCAGCAGGTCTCAGCCGCCCCGCGCGCCAATCCGCGGGATGCGGTCGGGGCGGTTCTGGTGTTTACGGATCCATTCCAGCGTGTCTTCGGGGTTCAGCGGCCGTTCGATTCCATAGCCCTGCACAAAGCGGCACCCAAGCTGGGACAACATGGAATGCTCACTTGCGGTCTCCACCCCTTCGGCCAGCGTCTCCAGCCCAAGCCGGTCCGCCAGCGAGATGATCGCCGACACCATGCGCTGCTGATCGCGATCCTGGTCCACCCGGGTGACAAAGCTGCGGTCGATCTTCAGGCGCCGAACGGTAAAGCGCCGGATGGTCGAGATCGAAGCATGGCCGGTGCCGAAATCGTCAAGGTCGATGCCGCAGCCCATCGAGGCCAGCTGCGCGATATTCGACACGATCACATCATTCTCGGCCTGGGCCACCACGGTCTCAAGGATCTCCACCGTGAGCCGGGCCGGTTTCAGATCGAACCGCTCCAGCTCCCAGCGGATACGGTCTGGCAGGCGCGGGTTGCGCAGTTCCGCCGCCGAGAAATTGACCGAGACCGTGGGGACCTGCAACCCCGCCTTGTCCCAGTCTTTCAGCGCGACCAGCGCATGGGACAGCATGGTCTCGCTCAGACGATCGCTCAGATCGCTGCTTTCGACCAGCGGCAGGAACTCCGCCGGCGAAAGCACGCCGCGCAGCGGGTGATGCCAGCGTGCCAGCGCCTCGAGCCCGGAAATCTCGCCGGTATCGGTGGAAATCTGCGGCTGGAACCAGGCGCGGATCTCTCCCTTATCGAGCGCCTCTTCGAGATCGTCGCGCAGTGCAGCGCGGACGACACTGCGTTCGGCCATATCACGCGAGAAGGCCCGGATCGCGCCCGGCCCGTGGCCAAGCGCCTCGTCTGCCGCCGCCTGGGCCGCATCGAGCAGCGATCGCCCGGTCGCCTCGGGTGAGCAGCCCCCGATACAAAAACCGATAGAGCAGGTGATATAAAGCCGCGCTCCGCCAAGCGAAATCGGTTCCGCCACCGCATCCTGGAGCCGCGCACAAAGCTGAACCATGCTTTCCAGATCCAGCCGCCTCACCGGCGAGAGCACAACGACCGCCGAAGCGCCAAGCGGATTGGTCACAAGATCCCCCGCCCTCAGCGCGCCGCGAATGCGGTCCGTCGCGCGCTCCAGCACTTCGGTATGGGCGGCGCGGCCATGGCGTTCCAGCGTATTGGTCAGATTGTCGAACTGCACGATCAGGCAGGCCGTATTGCGCCCATTATCCGTGACCAGCGGCAGCATCCGGTCCATCGCCGCAATCGCCCGCTGCAGCGATGTCCCTTCGTCCTTGTCCCCCAATGGCATCGGCGCCCGCAAAGGATCCGGCCCGGCGATGGCGATCACCAGCGGCAGGCCAAGCGCGAGAAAGATCAGCGCCCGCTCACCGCCCAGCCAGAACCCCGCAAGCGTGATCGCGGGCAGAAACAGAAGAAATTCCGGCCGCCGGAAACAGCCCAGGGCCTTCAGATACCTGCGGGTGCGGGCTGTGCTGGGAAGAGCCGACATACGGGAACCCTCTCTGATATGGCGCCGGGCCATCGCAGAACAGGATTGGCGAAACCTGTATGGGCTTTCTTAATCCGGAAGACGAAGATGCTTCGCATTTTCCTCAACTTCTCCGGGTTCTCCGGTCATCAGCCCGAGGAAATCGAAGATGCCGGGGTCAGCAAGATGCGAGGGGCGCACATTCATCAGCGAACGGAACATCACCTGACGGCGGCCCGGGGTGCGCGTTTCCCACTCATCAAGCAGCTTTTTCACCTGGGCCCGTTGCAGCCCTTCCTGGCTGCCACAGAGATCACAGGGGATGATCGGATAATTCATCGCGCGGGCAAAACGGTCGCAGTCAGCCTCGGCCACAAAGGCCAGGGGCCGGTAAAGGAACAGATCGCCCTCTTCATTCACCAGCTTCGGTGGCATGCTCGCCAGCCGGCCGCCATGGAAGAGGTTCATGAAAAAGGTCTCGAGAATGTCATCGCGGTGATGCCCGAGCACCACGGCCGAACAGCCCTCTTCCCGCGCAATCCGGTAGAGATTTCCGCGCCTTAGCCGCGAACAGAGCGAACACATCGTCGCACCTGGCTTGATTTTCGCGGTCACCACCGAATAGGTGTCCTGATATTCGACCCGGTGCTCGACCTCCATTTTCGCCAGAAATTCCGGCAGTACGGTCGAAGGGAACCCCGGCTGACCCTGATCGAGATTGCAGGCCAGCAGATCGACCGGCAAAAGCCCGCGCCATTTCAGCTCATACAAGACGGCGAGCAGCGTGTAGCTGTCCTTGCCGCCCGAAAGGCAGACAAGCCAGCGCGTCCCCGGCTGGATCATGCCATAGGTGTCGATCGCCTCGCGCACCTGGCTTACGAGGCGTTTCCTCAGCTTGCGGAACTCGGTCGATTTCGGAGCGCCGTAAAACAGCGGATGAATATCGTCGGCCTCGTCCAGCATCGGTGCACCTTCATGTGTTCCTGTGGCCAGATGGCCGTTCAGCGTTAACAGGTCAAGCCCCTCACCGGCCCATCAGCCACCCTGATGTCGCTGCCGCAGCTTTGCAAAGCAATCGATTCGCTTTTTCAGCGCTTATTCGCAGCCGCATTCTGGCGGGCCGTACAGAACGAGGCATTCAGGTCTTGGCGGACCCAGTCCTGCCCCCCCGAAAGCATCCTCGGGGTCATGGTCGCAATCATTGCCCGCGCCATAAGAATGTCGCCTGCGCGGATTTTACCGCTGGTTTCCACCCGAAATCCAGCCAGGTTGGTGCTCTGTCGTGCCCGAAACGCTGACCACGGAGCACGCCCGGCGGCGATCCGCACTGGCCCCTGGCAGCTTTGAGGGAAGGTCGCGCATCGGGTGGCCTCATTCAGATGTTGACGAAGGCGTTCTCTGCACGGTGGGAAGGCCTGTGACACGCTCCCAATACTCAGCAGCTCTTGCCTCGAATGTGACGCCTCTGCCATCAGACTGGTAGAGAGATCCCCTGGCCAGACCCGCCGCGTAATTCTGCTCGACCCAGCCCCGCGGGTCATTATGCGGAAACTTATAGCCGACGTGACCGAGCTTGGCGGCGCCGGCGTAATGAGAGTCGCGCAGATGCAGGGGAACCGGTTTTGGCGCTTCTGAAGTCACCATCTTCATTGCCAGCCCAATGCCACGGCACGCTGAATTCGACTTCGGCGCCAAAGCGATATGCAGCGCCGCATGGGCCAGGATAATCTGCGCCTCAGGATAACCGATCTTCTCCACTGCGTGCAGGGCGGCAACCGCAGTCTGCAGCGCGGTGTTGTCAGCAAGGCCAACATCTTCCGAGGCATGGATCATCAGCCGTCGCGCAATGTAGCGTGGATCTTCACCGGCATGGATGAGCCGGGCCAGCCAATAGAGCGTGGCATCCGGATCCGAGCCCCTTGCCGCCTTGATCATCGCACTGACGACATCGTAATGCATATCGCCACTGCGATCATGGTTCACCGGCGCCGAGGCATAGACTTCCTCGATCATCTCACCGGTAATGACCACCCGCGCCTGGTCATGCCCGACCGCGAGGCTTTCCAGCGTCGTGAGCGCGCGTCGCGCGTCGCCACCGGACCGGCCCGCCAGCAGACGCATCTGCGCAGGCTCCAGGACCACTTCGATGCCTTCCTCTTTCAGATGGGCAAGGCCGCGCAAAAGAACACGTTCCATGTCTTCTATGGTCAGCGGCTCAAGCTTCAGAATATGCGAGCGCGATATCAGAGCGGGCGGCAACACGTGGTAGGGATTGCCGGTTGTCGCACCGATGAAATCGGCCGTGCCCTCCTCACAGATTGACAGGAGATCGTCGCATTGCGTCGCGCTGAAGCGGTGCACCTCGTCCACGAAAATCAGCAATGGCCGGATCCGGGCCTCATCCGCCAGTTCACGCAAGTCCTTTACGCCGGCGCGGGTTGCGTGCAGCGGGCGGAATTCCTTGCCCAGCATATTGCCGACCGCTCTGGCAATCGAGGTCTTCCCGATGCCGGGAGGGCCATAAAGGATCAGGCTGCCAAGCCGGCCGGCAGCGATCCGGCGGCGCAACACTGAGCCGGGCTTAACGATATCGGGCTGGCCGAACACATCATCAAGCGTCTGCGGGCGCAGAACTGCGGCCAGCGGCTGTTTCGTCTGCCTGGGGGCACTGTCGAAAAGGTCGGACATGGGGATACCGGGTTTGAAGGATCTATCTCGAAGCCAGATTGCGACACCAGGCCGCCAGCCTCGCACCGGGCGGGACCTCGGGAGCCAGGGCATGCCCCTGCCCTCTCACCTCTGAAAGGCTGTTCGGCCGCAGCCGGCCGGCAGGGGGGCGCAGCGCCCCGGCACCTGGGGGCTTCGGATCGGTGCGACCACCGGGGGAATCGAAGAGATCGGTCATGGGCGCAGCTTCGCATGAAGCGATCAGCGCCGGAAGCGCCGAGGTAAAAGCCTAGCGCCCAAACGGATAAGGCCCACCCCTGACAATCAGAGGCGGGCCCTTTAATCATCCCGATCCCAGACAGGCGGGGATCAGTCGCGCGAGATCACTCTTCAGCGGCTTCCAGACGGGCGCGGTCAGCGGCGCCTTTGGCCGAAGTGTCACGGTCAACGAATTCGATGATCGCCATCGGAGCCATATCGCCATACCGGAAACCGGCTTTCAGGACGCGCACATAGCCGCCCTGACGCTCTTTGTAGCGCGGGCCGAGAATCGCGAAGAGCTTCTCGACGTCTTTGTCTTCTTTCAGCTGGGCGGCAGCCTGACGACGGGCGTGCAGGTCGCCACGCTTTGCCAGCGTGATCAGCTTCTCGATGATCGGACGCAGTTCCTTCGCTTTCGGAAGGGTGGTCTTGATCTGCTCATGCTCGATCAGCGAGCCGGACATATTCGAGAAAAGCGCCTTGCGGTGCTCATGGGTGCGGTTGAGGCGACGATAGCCGCGGGCGTGACGCATGGGTCTCTCCTATAGCGTTTTTACTTTGTGTTGCCGGTCTGCGTTGGACCGGCGTCGTTGGGGCAGGATTGCCCGGGGTCTTCATCGCGCTCCCTCAAACACAAAGCGGGAGGCGGGGGGTCCGGGGGGCCTTAGCCCCCCGGCTGCCTTAACAGGTTCTGCGGGGCCTTAGCCCCCCGGCTGTCTTAACAGGTTCTGTGGGGCCTTAGCCCCCTGGCCTTGCTCAGTCAACCGGCGTTCAGCCAGGCATCGCAAAGGATCAGAACTGATCTTCGAAGCGCTTGGCCAGATCTTCGATATTTTCCGGCGGCCAGTCTTCGACTTCCATCCCGAGATGCAGACCCATGCCCGAAAGCACTTCCTTGATCTCGTTCAGCGACTTGCGGCCGAAGTTCGGGGTGCGCAGCATCTCGGCTTCGGTCTTCTGGATCAGATCGCCGATATAGACGATATTGTCGTTCTTCAGGCAGTTTGCCGAACGGACCGACAGTTCCAGCTCGTCGACTTTCTTCAGCAGCAGCGGGTTGAATTCGAGGCCCGAATCCACTTCGCCACCACGCGCCGCTTCCGGCTCGTCGAAGTTCACGAAGACCGCCAGCTGATCCTGCAGGATGCGCGCAGCATAGGCCACGGCATCATCCGGCGTCAGCGAGCCGTCGGTTTCGATCTTCATCGTCAGCTTGTCATAGTCGAGCACCTGACCCTCACGGGTCGGCTGCACTTCATAGGACACGCGCTTGACCGGCGAATAGATCGCATCGATCGGGATCAGGCCGATCGGCGCATCTTCCGGACGGTTCTTGTCGGCCGAGACATAGCCCTTACCGGTGCTCACGGTCAGTTCCATGAACACGTCTGCCCCGTCGTCAAGGTGACAGATCACGTGATCCTTGTTCAGCACTTCGATGCCGTTGGTCTCGGAAATCGCGCTCGCGGTGACAACACCGGGGCCACGGGCCGAGATCGAAAGACGCTTCGGCCCTTCGACATCCATCTTCAGCGAAACGCCTTTGAGGTTCAGAACGATATCGGTGACATCCTCGCGGACGCCCGGCACCGAGGAGAACTCATGCAGGACATTGTCGATCTGGACGCTGGTGATCGCAGCGCCCTGCAGCGACGACAAGAGAACGCGGCGCAGCGCGTTGCCGAGCGTCAGGCCGAAGCCCCGCTCCAGCGGCTCTGCGATGACCGTGGCAACGCGGCCTGCGTCACTCCCCGGCTTCACGACCAGCTGGGTCGGTTTGATCAGTTCCTGCCAGTTCTTGTGGATCATGCTTATGCCTCCATACCTGCCATCGCTTCCATGTTCCGGGTGAAGCGCGGCGCCCGAGGGTCTTTAACGAAGTCTGAGAACCAGACCGTCAAACAGGAACACCCGGGCCATGCACCAGCACGGCCCGGGCTTGATCTTGAAAGATCAGACGCGGCGACGCTTCGGCGGGCGGCAACCATTATGCGCCAGCGGGGTCACGTCGCGGATCGAAGTGATGGTCAGACCAATCGCGGAAAGTGCGCGGAGCGCCGATTCACGACCCGAACCCGGGCCCTGAACTTCGACTTCCAGCGTTTTCACGCCATGTTCCTGCGCCTTGCGGCCGGCGTCTTCAGCAGCCATCTGGGCAGCATAAGGCGTCGATTTGCGCGACCCCTTGAAGCCCATGGTCCCGGCCGACGACCAGGAAATGGCATTGCCCTGAACGTCCGAGATCAGGATTTTGGTATTGTTGAACGACGAGTTCACATGAGCAACGCCTGCGGCGATGTTCTTGCGCTCTTTACGCTTGCCACCACGGGCGGCTTTCGGATCACGTGCCATGTGTCAGGCCTCCCCTTACTTCTTCTTGCCAGCGATGGCCTTTGCGGGGCCTTTGCGGGTGCGAGCGTTGGTGTGGGTCCGCTGACCACGCACCGGGAGACCGCGACGATGGCGCAGACCGCGATAGCAGCCGAGATCCATCAGGCGCTTGATGTTCATCGAGGTTTCGCGACGCAGGTCGCCCTCGACGGTGAAGTTCGCGTCGATATATTCGCGGATCGCCAGCACTTCTGCATCCGAGAGATCATTCACGCGGCGCGCCGGGTCAATGTTCAGCGCGGTGACGATCTGGCTCGCGATATGCGCGCCGATGCCGGTGATATACTGAAGCGCAATCGGAACGCGCTTATTGGTGGGGATGTTAACGCCAGCAATACGTGCCACGCGTGATTTCCTTTCGTTGCGGTTCCGTAGCTCCAGAACCTTTTTTCACAACCGGCCAGCAAAACTGTTCCGGCCGATTCGATCTTCCCGAAATGGGAAACCCCGGAGCGGTGATTCCACCCCGGGACGCTGTGCAATATGGTCAAATGCTTTGCGGGTCAAGGCCCCGCGCCGGATTTTCATGCCTTGTCAAGAACTTTCGCGATCTCGGCGGCAACGCTCTCCATCGCGGCCATGCCATCAACCTGGGTCAGCCCGCCCTTGGCATAGTAATAGCCCAGCAGCGGCGCGGTCTGTTTGTAATATTCGCGCAGACGCCTGGCGAAGACCTCAGGATTGTCATCCGGACGCACCGGCTCGCCGGCGCTGGCGGCTTCTTCGGCGCGCCTCACGATGCGGCCAACCAGGGCCTCATCATCCACCACCAGCTCGATCACCGCGTCCAGTCTTGTTCCTTTGGCCGCGAGCAAGGCGCCCAGGGCATCGGCCTGGGCCAGGGTGCGCGGGAAGCCATCAAAGATGAAACCACCAGCAGCGCCACGATCAAGCTGTTCGGCGATCAGGCCGATCACGATCTCATCGGTCACCAGCTGGCCGGCATCCATGATCGCAGCAACCTTCTTCCCCATTTCGGTGCCCGAGCTTTTGGCCGCGCGAAGCATGTCGCCGGTCGAAAGCTGAACCATGCTGCGCCCGGTTTCGAGCCGCTTGGCCTGGGTGCCTTTGCCGGCCCCGGGGGGGCCAAGCAGGATGATATTCTTCGCCAAAGCGTTGTCCTTTCCCTCAGGCCTGCACACCTTCGCGTGCAGGCTCTCCCTTAACCTCGGGCTTAGCGGCGGGCCGGAGCGCGCGGGCCCGTCTTGCGCTTGCCGCGCAGCTGCGACTTTTCGATCAGGCTCTCATACTGATGTGCCAGCAGATGCGACTGAACCTGGTTGATCGTGTCCATCGTCACCGACACCACGATCAGAACCGAAGTCCCGCCAAAGTAGAAGGGCAGACCGATATTGGCGATCAGGAATTCCGGCAGCAGACAGACGGCAGCCAGATAGGCCGATCCCAGAACAAGCACGCGATTGGTCACATAGGTGAGGTAATCCTCGGTCTTCTTGCCAGGGCGGATCCCCGGGATAAAGCCGTTCTGCGTCTTCAGGTTCTCGGCCACTTCGTCAACTTTGAAGCTGACATTATGGGTGTAGAAATAGCTGAAGAAGACGATCAGCAGACCCAGAGCCAGGGCGTGCAGCGGCGTCCCGTAGCCCAGATACAGCGCGATCCAGCTGATCACCGGGTTCGTTGTATTGCCCGAGAAGGTGCCGATGGTGGTCGGCAGCAGCAGGATCGACGAGGCGAAGATTGCCGGGATAACGCCTGCCGGGTTGACCTTGATCGGCAGATGCGACGAGCCGCCGTCATAGACCTTCATCCCCACCTGGCGGCGCGGATACTGGATATGGATCTTGCGCAAAGCGCGTTCCATGAACACGACGAAGGCAATGACGATGATCACCATCACGATCACGCCAAGGATCACCGGGGTCGAGATCGCGCCCGAACGGCCCTGCGCGAGGAAGTTCATCAGCGCGGCCGGGATCTCGGCGACGATACCGACGAAGATGATCAGCGAGATGCCATTGCCGATGCCGCGGGCGGTGATCTGCTCGCCCAGCCACATCAGGAACATGGTGCCGCCGACCAGGGTGATCACCACGCCGGCGATGAAAAACATTCCCGGATTATGCGCCAGATCACCGGCTTCAAGCGATTTCGCGATGCCGAAAGCCTGGAAGACCGCCAGCAGCACGGTGCCATAGCGGGTATACTGGTTCAGCTTCTTGCGCCCCAGCTCACCCTCTTTCTTGAGGTTCTTCCAGGGCTCATACATCGTGCCCAGCAGCTGGACGATGATCGAGGCCGAAATATAGGGCATGATGCCAAGGGCGAAGATGCCCATCCGGCTCATGGCGCCCCCGGTAAACAGGTTCAGCATCCCGCCGATCCCCTGCCCCACCTCGGCCCAGGTGCGCCGCAAAGCCTCACCCTCGATGCCAGGCACCGGAATATAGGTGCCAAGCCGATAGATGATCAGCAGGCCGATGGTAAAGAAAATGCGTTGGCGAAGATCGGTCGCCTTGGCCAAAGCCCCCCAGGAGAGGTTGGCGGCCATTTGCTCTGCGGCAGATGCCATTTCCGGTCTCTTTCATGGACAGCGCCGCCGGACCGTTTTATCCGGGTCCGGCGGCGCAGGAAAACGTGAGTGAGATGTAAGCGACGATGACGCCGCTCACAACCGCTTTGTTGGCTTATTCAGCCGCAGCGTCAGCCTTTACCGTGATCGAGCCGCCGGCGGCCTTGATGGCCTCGACAGCAGCGGCCGAAGCGCCGGTCACGTTCAGTTTGACAG
Source organism: Paracoccus sp. IB05 (assembly GCF_016405985.1). GTDB lineage: Bacteria > Pseudomonadota > Alphaproteobacteria > Rhodobacterales > Rhodobacteraceae > Pseudogemmobacter. Next base: position 13,741 of record NZ_JAEFCF010000021.1, on the reverse strand, counting down.
CCGATTTGATCTCGCCCTTGTTCAGGATGCGGATACCATCACGCTTGTTGGTGGTCAGGCCGGCTGCAACCAGCGCGTCCTCATTGATCTCGGCCTTGATGTCGAGCTTGCCCATGTCGATGAATTTCTCGATCAGACCCAGGTTGACGACTGCGTATTCCTTGCGGTTCGGCTTGTTGAAGCCGCGCTTGGGCAGGCGGCGATAGAGCGGCATCTGGCCACCCTCATACCCGCCGATCGCCACACCCGAACGGGATTTCTGGCCTTTGATACCGCGCCCTGCGGTTTTACCTTTGCCCGAACCCGGGCCGCGTGCCACGCGCTTTTTCTTACGGGCGGCGCCAGCGTTGTCGTGAAGTTCGTTCAGTTTCATGTCGCATACTCCTGGCCGGAACGACCCCGCCTGCGACGGATGGGGCCAACACGGCATTTCTTGGTTGTGAGTCGCAGCCCGCTGGGCCACGCTGGCGCCTATAGACCACCACCCAGCCCCTGGCAAGCCCGGCGTCACGGCTGGCGCCTGAACCCTGAGCACGGCACGGTCGGACATCACCCCTGGCCGGGGCACGAACCCGGCCATTTGCTCAGGATCCGCTATGACCGCCTCCCCTTCCGCCGCCCGCCTCACTGCTCTTGTCGCAGCCCTCAGCCTGTCACTCTCGCCGCTTGCCGCTGTTGCGCAAGAGCCGGCTGCGCCCGGCGGGGCAGCCCTGCCCGAAGCCGCGAGCGCAGCCGAGGCCCCCGCCACGACCGAAGATTATGTCGCCGCAGTGATCGCACGGATCAACAGTGTCAGGCTGAACACCGCGACGCTGAGAGACGCCGGCATAACCGGTGACTTCACGACACGCGTCACCTTTACCACCGGCGCCGATGGCCGCCTCGTCTCCAGCGCGGTCTCGGAAAGCTCGGGACACCCGATGTTCGACAATATCGCCATGGCCCAGATCCGGTCCGCCGAGCCCTTCCCGCTTTTCGCGCCGGATATGGGTGATGCGGATCGCAGCTTTTCGATTCTCGTCACCAGCAATATCCCCGCCCTGCCGGAGGCGCCCGCCGAAGAGGCCGCAGAGCCCCCGGCGGAATAACTCAGAGGCTGGCCAGCCAGTCACACCAGACCGAGGGCGCGCTGCGGCGCAGAGCGATGTCGCGGGCGCGCTCTGCCATGTCCCGGATCCCGGCCCCGCCGGTCGCAAGGCGCTCCATCGCGGCGGCCAGCGCCTCCGGGCTTGCGGGCGGCAGCAAAAGAGCGGTGGCCGGGTCGACATAATCCCGCACCCCGAGCGAATCGGTGATCGCCAGCGGCACGCCCAGCAATTGCGCGCCGACCAGCGTGATATGGCCATTGGGCGTGCGGCCCTCGCGCAGCGGCAACAGCATCCCGGCTGCCCCGCTGACCAGCCCCCAGGCCTCGGCCGCCGGCAGATTGGTAAAGGCCTTTACATTGGGCGGCAGTTCCAGCCCGGCAAGGTTATAGGGCCGCGCGATCACCACCAGCCGCAGATCGGGCCGCAGCCGCGCGGCCTGCAGCAGCGTCGGGTAGTCGCGCCCTTCGCCGCCAAGCGCGACCAGCCAGGGCTGACCGAAGGGCGCCGGCACCGGCCCTGGTCGTGGCGCCTCCATCGCCCAGGGCAGGACGGTGAAACGCTCGGGCGGCAGACCGAAATGGCGCGCATAGAGATCACGTTCAAAATTCGAGAAGATCACGAATTCATCGACACGGGACAGCGCCGCGCGATAGGCGCGCAGTTTGCGCCCCTGCGGCAGGTCGGTAAAATTGAAGGCGAATGCGATATGCCTTGCCCCTGCCCCGTTTCGTGATCCCGGCCCCGCCAGCATGGCCAGCCGCAAGGTCGCGCCCGGCAAATGGCTGACCAGCACCGCGTCGGACCGCCCCCGTGCGGCCCTGACCGCGCGCCGCGCCGCAGCCCACGAATTCAGCCGGAGCCCCCAGGAGCGGCTTCCCGGGGCGATGACATGGCATTCCGAACTCAGCCCCGGGATCTGGCGGGACGGATCCGGAAAACGCCAGTCAGGCCCCATCAGTTCGGAGAAATTTACCAGATGCACGCGCGGCCCCTTCGTAATGCGGTGCCATCCTGGCGGCAGTGGCGCAAAAAGAAAACGCCCCGGTCGCGGGGGACCGGGGCGTTTTCAGAAATCGTCAGAGGCTCAGCCGCGCTCTTCGATGATCTTCACAAGATGCGGGATCTTGTTGACCATGCCGCGCACTGCCGGGGTATCTTCCAGCTCGCGGGTGCGGTTGATTTTGTTCAGGCCAAGACCGATCAGGGTCTGGGTCTGGATTGCCGGGCGGCGGGCAGCCGAGGCGTATTGCTGGACGACGATGGTTTTCTTGGCCATTTCGATCAGCCTCCCACAGCTTCGGGCGCCGCTTCGGTTTCCGGCTTACGCAGGATCTCGGCGACTTTCTTGCCACGACGCGCAGCAACCGAACGCGGCGAGTTCTCTTTCGAGAGACCTTCGAAGGTGGCGCGGATCATGTTGTAGGGGTTCTGCGAGCCGAGCGACTTCGCAACAACGTCCTGCACACCGAGCATCTCGAAGACAGCGCGCATCGGGCCGCCGGCGATGATACCGGTACCTGCAACAGCGGTCCGCATCACGACTTTACCAGCGCCGTGACGGCCCTCGATGTCGTGGTGAAGCGTGCGGGCGTCTTTCAGCTGCACACGGATCATCTGGCGCTTGGCCTGCTCGGTGGCTTTACGAACAGCCTCCGGCACTTCTTTCGCCTTGCCCTTGCCGAAACCAACGCGGCCGCGCTGATCGCCGACAACGACGAGCGCTGCAAAGCCAAAGCGCTTACCGCCCTTGACGGTTTTCGACACGCGGTTGATCGCGACGAGGCGATCTGCGAATTCCGGGGTCTCTTCGCGACGGTCGTCACGACGCTCCCGGCGGTTATCACGTTCTGCCATGTGACAGAGTCCTTTCCGTGAGTGGCACGGGCGAGCCGCGCCTGATTTGGTTCAATCCTGGTGAGACGCGGCCGAAAAGACCGCGCTCCCGGATCATCGGGGTGGCGCCAGCTGACTTAACAACCGACGCCACCCGCAAGGATCAGAACTTGAGGCCGCCTTCGCGTGCAGCTTCTGCCAGGGCTTTGATTTTGCCATGGAACAGGAAGCCGCCACGGTCGAAGTAAACTTCTTCGACACCGGCTTTTTTGGCGCGTTCTGCAATCGCTGCACCCACTTTCGCGGCTGCTTCGACGTTGTTCTTGCCAACGACGCCCAGTTCTTTTTCCAGCGACGAGGCAGCTGCCAGGGTCACGCCATTCACATCGTCGATCAGCTGAACGCTGATGTTTTTCGACGAGCGGTGAACGGAGAGACGCAGACGACCTGCATTCGCCGATTTGATTTTGTTCCGTACGCGCAAGCGGCGCTTCAGGAACAGCTCTCGTTTGTTCAAAGCCATTTTTGCGCCCCTTACTTCTTCTTGCCTTCCTTGCGGAAGACGAACTCGCCCTTGTAGCGGATCCCTTTGCCCTTATAGGGTTCGGGACGCTTCCAGTTGCGGATGTTCGCTGCCACCTGGCCGACTTCCTGCTGATCGATGCCCTCGACGGTGATTTCGGTGGGCTTCGGGGTCGTAACGGTGATCCCCTTCGGCACTTCGAAATTCACTTCATGCGAGAAGCCGAGAGACAGTTTCAGAACATTGCCGGCCATCGCTGCACGATAACCAACGCCCTGGATTTCCATCTCTTTCTTGAAGCCGGTGGTCACACCGGTCACAAGATTTTCGATCATCGAACGCGACATGCCCCATTGCTGACGGGCAATTTTGGAAAGGCCACGCGGGGTGACTTTCACTTCATTGCCCTCAACAGTGACCGACACATTGTCGCCAGCGGTGAAGGAGCGGGTGCCTTTCGGCCCCTTGACTTCGATGGTCTGGCCGGAAACGGACGCGGTAACGCCCTTTGCCAGCTCTACGGGTTTTTTGCCGATACGAGACATTAAACCCTCCTCAGAAGACGGTGCAAAGCACTTCGCCGCCAACATTGGCCGCGCGCGCATTTGCATCCGAGAGAACGCCCTTCGGGGTCGAGACGATCGCGACGCCAAGCCCGTTGCGGACCGACGGCAGATCTTCGACGCCCATATACACGCGACGGCCCGGCTTGGAGACCCGCTTCAACTCGCGGATAACCGGCTCGCCTTCGTAATATTTCAGGCTGATGGTGAATTCGCCCTGACCATTCGAGGTCTCGGCCTTTTCATAACCGCGGATGTAACCTTCTGCGAGCAGCACGTCGAGGACGCGGGCACGCAGGGTCGAAGCCGGGGTCGAAACCGTGGACTTGCCGCGCAGCGACGAGTTACGGATACGGGTCAGCATATCGCCGATGGGATCATTAACAGGCATCTGCTCTCTCCCTTACCAGCTCGACTTGACCATGCCCGGGATCTGGCCGAACGAGGCCAGGTCACGCAGCTTGATCCGCGACAGTTTCAGCTTACGGTAGTAAGCATGCGGACGACCCGTCAGCTGGCAACGGTTGTGCATGCGCACAGCCGAAGAGTTGCGGGGCATCTCAGCCAGTTTCAGAGTCGCTGCAAAGCGCTCTTCAATCGGCTTCTCTTGGTCATTGATCACCGCCTTGAGTGCAGCGCGCTTGACAGCATGACGAGCCGTCAGCTTCTCGCGCTTCACTTCGCGGTTCACCATGGATTTCTTAGCCATGTTTCAGGTTCCTCGCGATCAGGCCGTGAACGGCATGTTGAAATGCTTCAGCAGGGATTTTGCTTCGGCATCCGACTTGGCGTTCGTGCAGATGATGATGTCCATACCCAGAACCTCATCGACTTTGTCGAATTCGATTTCCGGGAAAACGATGTGCTCTTTCAAGCCCATGGCGTAGTTGCCATGGCCGTCAAACGAGGTGCCTTTCACGCCGCGGAAGTCGCGGACGCGCGGCAGGGCCACGTTGATCAGACGATCAAGGAATTCATACATCTTGTCGCCGCGCAGCGTGACTTTGGTGCCGAGCGGCATCTCTTCACGAACGCGGAAGCCTGCGATGGATTTCTTGGCCTTGGTGATGACGGCCTTCTGGCCGGCGATCAGCGAAAGCTCCTCGGAGGCCTGTTTGACCTTCTTGGTGTCTTTCACCGCTTCACCAACGCCCATGTTCAGGACGATCTTTTCCAGACGCGGGATCTGCATGTCGTTCTTATAGGAAAATTCTTCCTTCAGAGCGGCGCGGATCTTCGACTTGAACTCGGCCTTCAGACGCGGGGTATAGGTTGCTTTATCCGACATCAGATAGCCTCCCCGGTGGTCTTGGCGAAGCGGATCTTCTTGCCGTCTTCCTCACGGAAGCCAACGCGGGTCGCTTTGCCGTTTTTGTCGAGCAGCGCAAGGTTCGACAGGTCGATCGGCATCGCTTTCGGGATGCGGCCGCCCTGGCTGCCTGCGGATTGCTTGGTGTGACGGATCGCGATGTTCACACCATCAACCACAGCTTTGCCGGCTTTCGGCGAAACAGACGAGATCTCGCCTTGCTTGCCCTTGTCCTTGCCGGTCAGAACGACGACGGTGTCGCCTTTTTTCAGCTTAGCAGCCATATCACAGCACCTCCGGCGCCAGCGAGATGATCTTCATGAAGTTCTTCGCGCGCAGCTCACGAACCACCGGCCCAAAGATACGGGTACCGACCGGCTCGCCCTGATTGTTCAGGATGACGGCAGCATTGCGGTCGAAACGGATGGCGGTGCCATCTTCACGACGAACTTCTTTCGCGGTGCGAACGACGACGGCTTTACGCACGTCACCTTTCTTCACGCGACCTTTAGGAATCGCCTCCTTGACCGACACCACGATGATGTCGCCCACGGATGCGTAGCGGCGGTGCGAGCCGCCCAGAACCTTGATGCACTGAACCCGGCGGGCGCCGGAGTTATCAGCTACATCCAGATTGGTCTGCATCTGGATCATTTGGTTTCTCCCGACCTTCGGGGACAGCGATCAACCGCCCCGGGGTATCGCTCAGTTGTAGCTGAACGGTATGGAGAGGGCTGATTGCTCAGGCCTCGACCACCACCGTCCAACGCTTCGTCTTCGAAATCGGCGCACACTCTTCGATACGAACAGTGTCACCCACTTTGAATTTGTTTTCCGCGTCATGGGCGCGGTATTTCTTTGACTTACGGACCGTTTTCTGCAGCAGCGGGTGCTTGAAACGACGCTCGACCGAGACAGTGATGGTCTGCTCGTTCTTGTCGGAGGTCACGGTGCCAGTCAGGATGCGCTTCGGCATGGGTCTGATCCTTACTTCGCAGCTTCAGCGGCTTTTTGGCCGAGAACGGTTTTGATACGGGCCACTTCGCGGCGCACGGTGCGCATGCGGGCGGTGTTCTCAAGCTGGTTGGTCGCTTGCTGGAAGCGCAGATTGAAGGCTTCTTTCTTGAGCGCAACAAGGCTGTCGCGCAGCTGGTCCGGGGTTTTCCCGGTCAGTTCTTTGGCGGTCATTCGCCTTTTCCTTTTACATTCACCAGAGGGCCCCGACATCTGGCCGGGTGACCTTTGACCTGGTGGATCAATGAAATATCAACGAATCCGAGTCGCCCCGGATCCGTGGATGGGGCCTGATACAGGAGCCCCACCCAAAGGGCAAGAAAGAACTTCCGGCGGGCCCTTTGCCGCCGTGCCGGTCCGGAACCGCCCGCGCATCGGCCAGAGATAGCCGTTCGCACCTGCCGTCTCGCAAAGGTGACTACGCATCCGGGCCAACCGGGCGCATCCTGCGCGCACCGCAGGCTGCACCTTACGGCATGTCGCCTGTCCGGCCGGTCGAATTCCTCTTTCGGGAGCACTGATCATGAAAACTTCACGCGTAACACTCGCCCTCGCCTGCCTGCTGCTCAGCTCAGCGGGCATGGTGCGGGCCGAGACCGGAATGACGAAGATGACGCTCTATACCTATGATGATGACAAAGGCGGGGAGAGCAGTTGCTATGATGACTGCGCCACCAACTGGCCGCCCTATCTCGCCAAAACCGGTGAAACCCTGGGCGAAGGCTGGACCATGGCTGCGCGCAAAGATGGCGCGATGCAATGGGCCTATGACGGCAAGCCGGCCTATTTCTATATCGGAGATAAAAAGGCAGGTGATGTGACCGGAGACGGCAAAGGTGGTGTCTGGCATGTGATCAAGGCCGAATAGCGCCCGGGCAGACCACGGATAAAGCCATATCACATGGAAAAGGCCCCCGGCGATCTCTCGCCGGGGGCCTTTTTGTTTCTGTCACGAAGATCTGGCAGATTACCAGTCTTCACGCGCCACGATGCGCGAGGTGACCGGCAGTTTCATCGCGCCAAGACGCAGGGCTTCACGAGCGATTTCCTCGTTCACACCGTCGATCTCGAACATGATACGGCCAGGCTTCACCTTGCAGGCCCAGTAATCGACCGAGCCCTTACCGGACCCCATCCGGACCTCGGTCGGCTTTGCCGAAACCGGGGTATCCGGGAAGATACGGATCCAGACACGGCCCTGACGCTTCATGTGGCGGGTGATCGCGCGGCGGGCCGCTTCGATCTGCCGCGCCGTGACGCGCTCGGGTTCGGTCGATTTCAGAGCAAACGAGCCGAAGTTCAGGGTGGAGCCGCCTTTGGCTTCGCCCTTGATGCGGCCCTTGTGCATCTTGCGGAATTTAGTGCGCTTTGGTTGCAGCATTGTTCAATACTCCTCAGGCGCGCTCACGGTCGCCACGCTCACGGCGCGGACCGCGGGGTGCCGGAGCATCCGCTGCCTCTGCCAGGCGACGATCGTGGGCTTGCGGATCATGCTCAAGGATTTCGCCTTTGAAGATCCAGACTTTCACACCGATGATCCCATAGGGGGTTTCGGCTTCCGACAGCGCATAGTCGATGTCAGCACGAAGCGTATGCAGCGGCACACGGCCTTCACGGTACCATTCGGTACGCGCGATTTCCGCACCACCCAGACGACCAGCCACGTTCACACGGATGCCGAGGGCCCCCATGCGCATCGCGTTCTGCACGCCACGCTTCATCGCACGACGGAACGACACACGACGCTCCATCTGTTGTGCGATCGACTCGGCCACCAGCTGGGCATCGACTTCGGGCTTGCGCACTTCGACGATGTTCAGATGCAGGTCCGAGGCGGTGAACGCCGCAACCTTCTTGCGAAGCGTCTCGATGTCGGCGCCTTTTTTGCCGATGATCACACCCGGACGCGCCGAGTAGATGGTCACGCGGCACTTGCGGTGCGGACGCTCGATGACGACTTTCGAGATGCCGGCCTGTTTGGCTTCCTTGTGGATGAACTCACGGATGCGGAGATCTTCCAGAAGCAGGTTGCCGAAATCTTTCGATTCAGCGAACCAGCGGCTGTCCCAGGTACGGTTGACCTGAAGGCGCATGCCGATCGGATTGACCTTCTGACCCATTATGCCGACTCCCCGGACTGACGAACCTTGATGGTGATTTCGCTGAACGGCTTCATGATTTTGCCGAAGCGACCACGAGCCCGCGGACGGCCCCGCTTCATCACCAGGTTCTTGCCGCACCAGGCTTCCGCCACGATCAGGCTGTCAACGTCGAGACCATGGTTGTTCTCGGCATTGGCAATCGCGGATTGGAGGACTTTCTTCACTTCGCCAGCGATACGACGCTTGGAGAAGGTCAGGTCGGCCAGCGCCTTGTCGACTTTCTTGCCGCGGATCAGGCCCGCAACGAGGTTGAGTTTCTGGGGCGAGGTGCGCAGCATACGTGCCACGGCCATCGCCTCATTATCCGCCACGCGGCGCGGATTCTTTTCCTTACCCATGGCTTACTTCCTCTTGGCTTTTTTGTCGGCAGCATGCCCGTAATAGGTACGGGTCGGCGAATATTCACCGAATTTCTGGCCGATCATGTCCTCGGTCACCGCGACCGGAACGTGTTTTTTGCCGTTATAGACGCCGAAGGTAAGTCCGACGAATTGCGGCAGGATGGTGGAACGGCGCGACCAGATCTTGATCACTTCGTTCTTGCCCGACGCGCGCGACGCTTCTGCCTTTTTCAGGACATAGCCATCGACAAACGGGCCTTTCCAGATGGAACGTGCCATGGATCAGCGCCCTTTCTTCTTGGCGTGACGCGAGCGGACAATGTATTTGTCCGTCGTCGAGTTGGTGCGCGTACGGGCGCCCTTGGTGGGTTTGCCCCAGGGCGTAACCGGGTGACGACCACCGGAGGTCCGGCCTTCACCACCACCATGCGGGTGGTCGATCGGGTTCATCGAGACGCCGCGGACAGTCGGACGCACGCCCTTGTGGCGCATACGACCGGCTTTACCGAAGTTCTGGTTCGAGTTGTCGGGGTTCGACACGGCACCGATGGTTGCCATGCATTCCTGACGGACCAGACGCAGTTCGCCCGACGAGAGGCGGATCTGCGCATAGGAGCCGTCACGACCGACGAATTGTGCGTAGGTGCCTGCGGCGCGAGCCAGCTGACCACCTTTGCCGGCTTTCAGTTCCACGTTGTGCACGATGGTACCGATCGGCATGCCCGAGAAAGGCATCGCATTGCCGGGCTTCACGTCGACTTTGGCGCCGGCGACAACAGAGTCACCAACGGCAAGACGCTGGGGCGCGAGGATATAGGCCTGCTCGCCGTCAGCATAGCGCACCAGCGCGATGAATGCGGTGCGGTTGGGGTCGTATTCGATCCGTTCGACGGTCGCGGCGACATCCCATTTTGCGCGTTTGAAATCCACGATGCGGTAGAGGCGCTTTGCCCCGCCGCCCTGGTGGCGCACAGTAATCCGTCCGGTATTGTTCCGACCACCATGTTTACGCAGACCTTCGGTCAGCGCTTTAACAGGGCGGCCCTTCCACAGCTCCGAACGGTCGATCAGAACCAGCCCGCGCTGGCCTGGCGTCGTAGGTTTATAAGACCTGAGTGCCATGTTCTCTGTCTTCCGTTTGCTTCATGGGCCATAAGTGCCGCCCGCTGATCTTGCGATCTGAAGGTGGCTTTTCGGCCCGGGGTTAAGGGCTCCGAAGATCCCCGGCTGAGTTGCCTTGCCCCTTCAGGTGAAAGAGGTCGGCAAAACCAAAGACCCCCGGACGAATCCGGGGGCTTTGGGATGGAGGGCTGGTAACAGAAAGAAGTTGGGGCGGCAACCGCTCTGTGCGCTTTTTCCGCTCCCCCTGCCCCGCCCTAGCGCTGCGCGGTGACGAAGAGCTCTTCGGTCGCCGCGTCATAAGCGATATATCCCACAGTGTCGGGCTGCGCCGCGCCGCTGCCGATCTCGACCACGGTGCCGTCGACGGGGCGGATATGGCCGATCAGCAGCTGGTCGGCGACCCCCTCTTCGATCAGCGCGACAAAGGCGCCATCTTTCCAGACCGCGATCCTGCCATCGAAGAACTCACAGCCACCACCGTCTTTGGGCGTGGCGATAGCGGCAAAGCTGACCAGTTCAAAGTCATAGAACGAAACCTCGCTGGTCACCACCCAGTCGCCATCAGCGAGGATCTTGCCGGGGGCCGAGAAGTCATCACTCGCCGGGTAGCACTGGTTCTCAGCCTGGATCCCGACAGGGTTGCCGGTCACGGCCTCGCCGCCGCTGACGAGGAAATCCCTGGTCTCGCTGGAGACCGTAAAGGCATTCCCAGAGAAGGGCAGCAGGGCAAGGCAGGTTGCCGCAATGGCGGTTTTTGACGGCGACATGGTCTCTCCGGTTTTGTCAGGCGGCTCCGGGCGTCACGGTGACGCGTCTCCGGCACCTTGGCTTTGTGCCTCCGCTTATGCGCGGCTTCAATGCAGGTATCCCCTGGTTGACAAATGGCGTCACCACCCCTGCCAGGCCACCAGAAGGCCCGCCCGCGCGACCTGGTCGTACCGGCAGCGGGCCAGAGACCGCCGGCACCGCCTGCAGCCCTGAGCCCCTTTTCTCAATGCCCGGCCCCGCAAAGGAAAAAGCCCCCGCTTTCGCAGGGGCTTTTCCGGTTCAGGGGATCTGACGATCAGAGGCCGGTCGACACGTCGATCGTGTTGCCCTCTTCGAGGGTCACATAGGCCTTTTTCACGTCCGAACGCTCACCGGCGCGGCCGCGGAAACGCTTGGCCTTGCCTTTGGTGATGGTGGTATTGACGGCTTTGACCTTGACGCCAAAGACAGCCTCAACGGCCTCTTTGATCTGCGGCTTGGTCGATGCCATCGCAACCTGGAACACAACCGCGCCATTTTCCGAGGCCATAGTGGCTTTCTCGGTGATGACCGGCTTGCGGATCACGTCGTAATGTTCGGGTTTCGCGCTCATTTCAGGCGAGCCTCCAGAGCTTCGATACCTGCTTTGGTGATCACGAGCGTGTCACGCTTCAGGATATCATAGACATTGGCGCCGATGGTCGGGAGCACGTCCACGCCTTCGATATTACGCGCAGCCAGTGCGAAATTCGCATCAACCGTTGCACCATCGATGACCAGAACGCGTTTCCAGCCACGCTCGCCCAGGGTTTTGGCCAGAAGACCGGTTTTCGCATCGGCCAGCGCGAGGCTGTCGAGGATCACCAGTTCGCCGGCTTTGGCCTTGGCCGAAAGCGCGTGACGCAGACCGAGCGCACGGAACTTCTTCGGCAGGTCATGGGCGTGGCTGCGGGGCTGCGGGCCCTTATAGACACCACCGTGACGGAAGATCGGAGCTTTCTTGGACCCGTGACGTGCGCCGCCGGTGCCTTTTTGCTTGTAGATCTTCTTGGTCGAGTAGCTGACATCCGATTTACCCAGCGTCGAATGGGTACCGGCCTGTGCTTTCGCACGCTGCCAGCGGACCACACGGTGCAGAATGTCGGCGCGCGGCTCGAGGCCGAACAGCGCTTCGTTCAGGTCAACCGAACCGGCTTTGTCGCCGTCGAGTTTGATCACATCGAGTTTCATGCTTCACCCCCTTCGACTGCTTCCACAGCCGGAGCAGCAGCTGCAGCCGCCGAGCGGATCGCCGCCGGACGCGGTGCATCAGCATGCGGAGCTTTTTTCACGGCATCCTTGACAGTGACCCAGCCACCGGCCGAACCGGGGACAGCGCCCTTGACGAGGATCAGGCCACGCTCTGCATCGGTCTTGACGACCTGCAGGTTCTGGGTGGTCACGCGAACGGCCCCCATATGGCCAGCCATTTTCTTGCCTTTGAACACCTTGCCGGGGTCCTGGCACTGGCCGGTCGAACCGTGCGAACGGTGCGAAACCGACACACCGTGCGACGCGCGAAGACCGCCGAAGTTGTGACGCTTCATCGCACCCTGGAAGCCTTTACCAAGCGAGGTGCCGGCGACGTCGACGAACTGGCCCGAAACGTAGTGCTCGGCCGAGATTTCGGCGCCCACTTCGATCAGGTTGTCAGGCGAGACGCGGAACTCGACCAGCTTGCGCTTGGGGGCGACATTCGCTTTCGCGAAATGGCCACGCTGCGCGGCAGTGGTGCGCGAAACCTTGGCAGTGCCGGCGCCGAGCTGAACAGCGGTATAGCCGTCAACGTCGTCGGTGCGGTTTGCCACGACCTGAAGGGCGTCAAGCTGCAGCACCGTGACCGGGATCTGCTTGCCGTCTTCCAGGAACAGCCGGGTCATGCCCAGCTTCTTTGCGATAATACCGGAACGCATTTTTGCCCCCTTACACCTTGATCTCGACATCCACGCCAGCGGCGAGGTCGAGCTTCATCAGCGCGTCCACGGTCTGGGGGGTCGGATTGACGATGTCGAGAAGACGCTTATGGGTACGGATCTCCCACTGGTCGCGCGACTTCTTGTCGATATGCGGACCACGCAGAACCGTGAATTTCTCGATTTTGTTCGGCAGCGGGATCGGCCCGCGGACTTCTGCACCGGTGCGCTTGGCCGTGGAAACGATTTCCTGGGTGCTGGCATCCAGCACGCGGTAATCGAAGGCCTTGAGGCGGATGCGAATGGTCTGACCTTGCATTGCTTCTTCCTTCGGAACGTCATGATGAGGCCAGGATGGCCGCATCCGATAGGTTCACATGTTGACGGTCTTTTTCTCTGAACGGGCGGAACAAACGGCCCGCCCGAAGAATCAGGCAGACGGCACTTTCCAGCGCCGCGCGCCCCTTTTGCACCAAAGCCCGAGGAAATCAAGGCCTATGCCCTGCGAAACCCCGAAAACACCTGAAGAGGCTGTGCCCTCTTCCTGCACCTTCGTCTCTGATCTCAGTCGGATGCCTCCGGCGGGAGTATTTGGATCAAGAGGAAATTCCGGCTTCCTCTTGATCCAAATACTCCCCGCGGAGCGTTCCACGGAAAAAGGCCGCCCCGAAGGGCGGCCTTTGGATCAAAAGCCCGAAGGCTTCAGATCACTTGATGATTTTGGCAACGACGCCTGCACCAACGGTGCGGCCGCCTTCGCGGATTGCGAAGCGCAGCTTCTCTTCCATGGCGATCGGCGCGATCAGTTCGACTTCGAACTTCAGGTTGTCGCCCGGCATCACCATTTCGGTGCCTTCCGGAAGCTTGACCATGCCGGTCACATCCGTGGTGCGGAAGTAGAACTGCGGACGGTAGTTCGCGAAGAACGGCGTGTGACGGCCACCCTCTTCCTTGGTGAGGATATAGGCCTCTGCCTCGAAAGTGGTGTGCGGCAGAACCGATTTCGGCTTGCACAGAACCTGACCACGCTCAACGCCGTCACGGTCGACGCCGCGCAGCAGCGCGCCGATATTGTCGCCGGCTTCAC
>NZ_JAEFCF010000020.1 GCF_016405985.1 Paracoccus sp. IB05 | reverse complement strand
CCTTTGAAGAGAGCATCGCTCTCAGAAGACCGGAACAGAACCGGGACAGGTCCAATCCGTCTCCATCAGGATCGAGATGTGACGCGGCTCCAGGGCGAGGCGCATCATCCGGCAATATGCTTCCACCTCCGAGGGCTGGAGCGCATTCGGGCCTGCCGGGTGATAGGTGCGGGTCAGGCTCAGGCGCTGGAAAGTGTTCCAGAGAATCAGACCAGCTTGCGGCGGGCGAACCTTCTCGCCTTGCAGCGCATCGGTGACGGCGTTGCAGTGCAGGCGGGACAACCGGCGCATCAGCGCAACCCCAGGCCCGATTTGGACTGGCGTGAGGCCTCCGCAGACGAAGCAACAGATATACCAATAATCGCCGGCGCAGCCTTTCTGACCACATTACCGGCGGTGCGGGTCGATATCCGTTCGACCGCCGCGCGTCAGTTGCCATCCTGATCCACCGAAACCCGCATATCGACCTGCGAAGAACCGCCGCCGCCGCCGCGTCGCCGCCGCTCTGGCCGCGCGTGTGATCCGTCACCGTCTCCCGTGGGTGCATCAGGGCGAGAAATCCGCCCTTGCCGTCCAGACCGCCCGAGCGTGGCGCATCGCCGGTAGAGCCCCCGCCATCATATGACAGAAGGCCGCCGGGGAAGCCCGTGAAGCCATTGCCGAACAGACTGCCGATACCTTTGACCATCTGCGAATTGGCGCTCTCCATCAGTAGAGCGATAACAGCCTCCTTCGCGCTCTTGCTGCCATCGAGGACAGAGCCGAACAGATCATCACCGATCACCGATCACCGATCACGGCCGCAATGCGGGTCGTCGTGATTGCGCATGATCTCGCACTGCACCGGATCGGTTTCCAGCATCGTCAGGATCTGCTGTTCTTCCGTGGGATCAGGTCGTCCAGTGCCTCACGCCGCTTTTTGAGCGCCCCGGTCACGTCATCGGCCTCTTTGGCCCCAAGATCAAAGCCGGGGCGCGGCTTATGCTCTGGGGGCCGGCCCCGCCGCGAATGTTTGCAAGCTGGCGGGCACTGTCATGACCGGCACCCGGCTGTGCGGGGAGGGTCTGGTGCGAGGACATCACCTGCCTGCCCATGCGCCGTGGCGACCGGGGGCATCTGGGCCTCGGGCAGGGATGCCTGCCCGTGCTCGTAAGCGGGTCGCCCCGGGAGATGTCTTTTATGCCTGACGCCGGCCCTGCGGCTCAGGAGGGGGCGCATTCCTGATCTCCGGGTCAGAGGGAGATCAGGAAACGCCAGATCGCAGCCTTTGTGGCTGCCCGTTGACCGGGGGAGACCCTGCCCGGACACAGCCCGAAGAGCACAACAGTACATGGGAGCCGGTGAGCCCGCCTCAGCCGCCGCAATAGGATTCGGCCATGGCACCGAACTGCTTGTAGCGGTCCCAGAATGCATCATCGGCCGGTCTTTGCGAGATCCAGACGGTATGGGCCAGATCGGGATCGCGGAAGAACTTTGCCGCCCGGCGCTGATCGCCACCCTTCAGGGTCATATCCGCGACTTGCTGGATGCAGCCGCAAAGGGCGCGGCTTGCGGATTCGCGACCCGAACGCATGCAGGCCGATTCAATCGGGCCAGCCAGCGTCATGGAGGCGGTGGAAAGAAGCACACCGGCGGCAAGCGCCAGGGAGATGATTGGTTTCATGATGTTCTGCCTCAAGTGCCGCGAACGGGGTTTCCCTCCGCCCGACGGTCATTTTTCTGCCAGTGATATTGCCAAAAATCGCCTCTTTTTTCAATCCTCGCAGGAGGCCAGGCGGCCTTTTGCCGGGAAAAAAGACGTGATCGCGGAAACTACAAGCGCCAGGGGGCAGGAGGCGGGTCTGCCGCAAGATCGGCTGCCCCAGGGGGCGGATCGACGCCGGATCAGTCGAGGGGATCTTCGGGGATGACACGCCAGCTTGAAATCGACCAGCTTGGCCTGGGCGAGACGGTGACTTCTGCAGCCTGGATGATTCGCGACTGATCGGCGATGCCGCAGCCAGGGAGGCAGCTGGTATCCAGTCCCCAGCTGTCAAAACCGCGATGTACCGCATCGGTGAGGCGCAGCAGATCGGGCGAAGGCGCAAAGCTGGTGTCAATCCGCGCGGTGACCTCGTCAAGCCGCGCTTCGGGCAACTCAATGGTGATCGCGCGGTCGCGCCAGCCGATCCCTGGCAGGACGCGGTTTTTGCCGGCATCGGTCAGATAGGCGCCGTCTTGCAGCACAAAAAATGGCATTGGCGCGGTGACCCGGACCGAGGTGACCGTGCCGGGGCCGTCGCCGAGCCAGGCCTTTGCCTGCTCTGTGAGGCGCGTGGCCTCCTCCCCGGCAACACCATCGGGCAGGGTTTCAGACATCCCCTCAGGCGTCTTTTCGGGCGGCAGGCCGACCGGGTCGCGCAGCGTCACCAGTTCTGACGGCAGGTCGATATGGATCCGGCGCAGCCCGGTATCGGGCGGCTGCACCACCTCGGCGCCAGGATCGGCGAACCAGCGGCCCGGATCACTGGCGATGGCCTCATGATTGATCAGATAGGCTTCGTAATTCTCGAAATGGCTGGTGATCAGCTCTGCGGGGGCCGAATGCGGGACGGGGTCCCTCAGGGCGCCCATGCCCCAGTTTTCGGGGCTGTCCGCCCCGGCAGGCCAGGTCCGGCACTGGATCGTCGGGCAGGAGAAGGTCCGCACCGCCGCGCCATCTTTCAAGAGCGTGCCGATTTCTGCAACCGGGGCGCGGGCTGTTTCGCCAGAGATCTCCGCGCCGGTGATATCGCCCGTGACATTGCCGCCGCCGGATGCGTCGAGATACCAGAGCGATGGCCGCAGCCCGGCAAGCGTTGCGCCGTCGGTGATCAGGCGCGGCCCGGCGCCGGTGACGAAATCCTCAAGGATGAGCGCATATTGCCCGGAGGCGAGTTCGTCATCGCTGATCCCGCTCAGCAGCGCGACGGTCGCGGGCCCGGGCGCCATGGTCAGAAACAGAACCGCAAACCCGGGAAAGGCGCCGCGAATCTTCCACCAGGCATAAAGCCCCGCCACTGTCAGTCCGAGCCCGCCCGCCGCGAGGCCCCGGAGCAGCGCTTTCTTACCAGGTTTCCGCATTCTGCCCGTCTTCTTATTCCACGGGCGAAGGTAAACTATGAAAATCGCAGCTTCCAGTCTGCTTGCCCCTCTTCCCGGCTCTCACGGATCCCGCTATATCCCGCTGCCATGACCCAACTTGATCACATCCGCAATTTCTCCATCGTCGCCCATATCGACCACGGGAAATCCACGCTCGCCGACCGGCTTATCCAGATGACCGGCACAGTGGCCGAGCGTGACATGAAGGCGCAGATCCTCGACTCGATGGATATCGAGCGCGAGCGTGGCATCACGATCAAGGCGAACTCCGTCCGGATCGAATATCCGGCGAAGGATGGGAAAACCTATATCCTGAACCTGATCGACACCCCCGGCCATGTGGACTTCGCCTATGAGGTCTCGCGCTCGATGCGGGCGGTCGAGGGGTCGCTGCTGGTGGTTGACGCCTCGCAGGGCGTCGAGGCGCAGACGCTTGCGAATGTCTATCAGGCGCTGGATGCCGGGCATGAAATCGTGCCGGTCCTGAACAAGATCGACCTTCCGGCGGCGGATCCTGACCGGGTTAAGGCCAATATCGAAGACGTGATTGGGCTGGATGCGTCAGACGCGATTCCGATTTCGGCGAAATCGGGCCTTGGTATCCCGGATGTGCTGGAGGCCATCGTTCAGCGCCTGCCGCCGCCGAAAGGTGACCGCGATGCGCCCTTGAAGGCGATGCTGGTCGACAGCTGGTATGACAGCTATCTCGGTGTGGTCGTGATGATCCGCGTGATGGATGGCGTGATCAAAAAGGGCGAACGCATCCGGATGATGCAGACCAATGCGGTTTATCCGATTGACCGTCTCGCCGTGCTGACGCCGAAGATGAAGGATATTGCCGAGCTCGGGCCGGGTGAGATCGGCGTTTTCACGGCCTCCATCAAACAGGTGCGCGACACCCGTGTCGGCGATACCGTCACCCATGAGAGGAAGGGTTGCGAGACGCCGCTGCCGGGCTTCAAACCTGCACAGCCGGTGGTGTTCTGCGGCCTCTTCCCGGTCGATGCCGCCGATTTCGAGGCGCTGCGCGATGCGATCGAAAAGCTCGCGCTGAATGATGCGTCCTTCAGCTATGAGATGGAGACCTCGGCGGCCCTTGGCTTTGGCTTCCGCTGCGGCTTCCTTGGCCTTTTGCACCTTGAAGTGATCCGCGAGCGGCTGGAGCGTGAGTTCGATCTCGATCTGATCACCACCGCGCCGAGCGTGGTGTTCAAGCTGCATATGAAAGACGGCGAGGTGCGCGATCTGCACAACCCCGCCGATATGCCCGACCTGACCTATATCGACCATATCGAAGAGCCGCGCATCAAGGCGACGATCATGGTGCCGGATGAATATCTCGGCGATATCCTGAAGCTTTGCCAGGACCGTCGCGGTATCCAGCTGAACCTGACCTATGCCGGGCCGCGCGCCATGGTCGAATATGACCTGCCGCTTGCGGAAGTGGTGTTCGACTTCTACGACCGGCTGAAATCGGTGACCAAGGGCTATGCCTCCTTCGACTATAGCCTGTCGGAATATCGCGAGGACAATCTCGTGAAAATGTCGATCATGGTGAATGAAGAACCGGTGGATGCGCTGGCGATGATGGTTCACCGTGACCGCGCCGAGGCGCGGGGCCGGGTGATGGTCGAAAAGCTGAAAGAGCTGATCCCGCGCCATATGTTCAAGATCCCGATCCAGGCGGCGATTGGCGCAAGGGTGATCGCGCGCGAAACGCTCTCGGCGATGCGCAAGGACGTGACCGCGAAATGCTATGGCGGCGACGCGACGCGCAAACGCAAGCTTCTGGACAAGCAGAAGGAAGGCAAAAAGAAGATGCGGCAGTTCGGCAAGGTCGAAATCCCGCAGACCGCCTTCATCCAGGCGCTCAAGATGGACAATTGACGGGCAGCTTGTCCGTTCAGAATCAAAAAGGCCGGCGCTTGCGCCGGCCTTTTTGATTCTGGCCCGCCGAAACTGGCCAATGCTGCAACCGGTTTGTTCCGCTGCGCGCCGGTGCCTTGGCCCGGCCCTGGCATCTTTAACGGTGAAAAAGGGAGGGGAGGGCGGCGGTCCCGAGGGAGGAGGAGAGGGACCGCCGCAAGTTCCGGTGGCGCAAGGGAGGAGGAGAGCGCCGCCGAACCGATCGGACACGAGGATCAGGCCTGTGCCCTATTGGGAGGGCGCAGCGGCTCCGGGGAGGAGGAGAGGAGCCGCCGCGCTTTCCGGAGACCCCAGGGAGGAGGAGAGGGGCTCCGAACTTGTCTGGCCCGGGCGTCACAGGGACGGGGGGCCACTATTTTGCGCAGCGGCTCCAGGGAGGAGGAGGGGAGCCGCTGCTGTTTCCGGAGGCCCCAAGGGAGGAGGAGAGGGGCTCCGAACTCGTCTGGCCCGGCGCATAAGCGCTGCAGGCCGGTATCTGATGCGGCGACCCCAGGGAGGAGGAGGGGGTCGCCGCTGGTTCGAAGGCCCGAGGGAGGAGGAGTGGGCCACCGAATGGAGCGGGCATTGCTGCCCTTTAAAAGCTGGCGCCACCTGGGAGGAGGGCGGTGACGCCATTTTCACGCCGGATCCAGGGAGGAGGAGGAGATCCGGAGCGGGAAACTTATTTGCCGTAAGCGGCTTCGCGGGCAACTTCGGTGATCATGGCGCGCGAGAGGCCCAGATCCGACAGATCACGATCCGAGAGCGAACGAAGCTCTTCAAGGGTCCGCGAGTAGAGTTTACGACGTGCGATTGCGTTGCGCAGGGCCTCGACAACATCGCCGAAGAGCGAGGGGCGGGCCAAAGCGGCGCGGGAGGTGTTCACATATGCCATTTCATCAAGCCTTTGCGTCAGGATCGGCGGTGGTCTTGCCAGGTTTGGCGGATCTTCGTGCCGGTCTGTTGCTTTCCGTTGTCGCTAACATGCGGGCTTTTCTGCGTTTGCACAATAGACGGCCCGGCAATGCTGCCATGCAGCAATCGCATGGCTGTTTCCGGAGCTATGTCATTGATATAAACAGACATGGTTAAAGATCAGGCAGTCTGCGAACAGATCTTTCTCCGCCCCTTGCCCTTTTCGCAAAAACTGCCGAGTCTCAGCCAGCGATTTGTCCGGAGAGAGCGATGACAGCCACGCGTGAAGCGGTAACGGAGATTCTGGCGGGGATTGCCCTGCCAGGGGGCGGCACCCTGGTGTCGCGCGATTTGATTCGCGCGCTCTCGGTAGATGGTGGCGTGGTGCGTTTCGTCATCGAGGCGGAAAGCGCAGATCAGGCGCGGGCGCTCGCGCCGGTCCAGGCGGCGGCTGAGGCGGCGCTGAAGGCGCTGCCGGGGATCACCTCGGTCCAGGTGGTGATGACGGCGCATGGCCCGGCGGCGAAAGTGGCCCCGAAACCAGCGGGGCCGGTGGTGCGCAGCTCGGGCGCGGGGGGCGAGCCGCCCAGCCTGAAGATCGGCGGCCATCCGACACCGCAGCAGGGCGGGCCGCAAAAGCTCTCGGGGATCGACCGTATTATCGCGATCGGCTCGGGCAAGGGCGGCGTCGGCAAGTCGACGGTCAGCTCGAACCTTGCGGTGGCGCTGGCGAAACAGGGGCGGCGCGTGGGCCTGCTGGACGCAGATATATACGGGCCGAGCCAGGCGCGGATGATGGGGGTCTCGAAACGCCCGTCTTCCGTCGATGGCAAGATCATCGAGCCGGTGGTCGCGCATGGCGTGACCATGATGTCGATGGGGCTTTTGCTGAAAGAGGGCGAGGCGGTGGTCTGGCGCGGCCCGATGCTGATGGGGGCGATCCAGCAGCTTTTGTCCCAGGTGGCCTGGGGCGAGCTGGATATCCTTCTGATCGACCTGCCGCCCGGCACGGGTGATGTGCAGCTGTCGTTGTCACAGCGCGTGCAGCTGACCGGCGCGCTGGTGGTCTCGACGCCGCAGGATGTGGCGCTGATCGACGCGCTGAAAGCCATCGATATGTTCAACAAGCTGAAAACGCCGATCCTTGGCCTGATCGAGAATATGTCCTCTTATATCTGCCCCAATTGCGGCCATGAGGCGCATATCTTCGGCCATGGCGGCGTCCCTGCCGAAGCGCAGCGCCTGAACATCCCCTTCCTCGGCGAGCTGCCACTGGCGCTGGATGTGCGGGTGGCGGGTGATGCCGGCGCGCCGATTGCCACCGGCGATGGTCCGCTGGCCGAGGCCTATGACCGTCTCGCGCGCCGCCTGATCGACGGCAATATGGCCTGACGGCCCCTGTCACCGGCAGGCGCCCCCTGCGCCGCGCCGATCCCTGAGCTCTGAAAACCCCGCCACCCATCCCCGGTGGCGGGGTTTTGCTTTTCCGGCCCCTCTGAGCGCGGCCGGGGCGCGCAGGCGGCTCCGGGATGGGATGGGATGGAACTGCGGGCCTCCGAATCAAGCGACATGGAATCTCATGGAACTGAGGGGGCGATTTCACCTCAGGCGGGTGAATCTTCGGGATTGAGAGGGGCGGCGCGTGCATGTGGCTGGGAATGACGCGCTGCCTTCTGCGGACCTTGCGCCCTGATCCGGAAAAAACTTCGATGCTCCGGGATTGCATGGGTTTGGCTGGATTCTCCAATATATCGACAGTAACGCAAAGGAGAGCCATAGATATAGTGTCGTGATGGAGCGTGAGGGCCACAAGATCCTGTTTTCCCATCCCATCCCGGACAAGATATTGCCATCAGGGTCCAACATTTCCCTTGTCAGACCATGAAATCCCAGGCATGTTGAGGGCACGGAAGATGAGACGGGCAAACAAAGACGTCAGGGGCGGACGAAGACCCCGAATAAAGGCGAAAAAAGGCAGCTCATACAGGCAAACCCTTTCATCGGACGACAGAGATCCGGCGCGCGAGCGAGCAGACATCTCCCCCAGGTGGCGCGCGTAGCTGGACGCCCAGCGATGGGACAGAGGCGGATCGGACAGTGGCAGCAGTCCGATCCGCCCATTTCATTTCTGGATCATGAGAATTCGGCCGACGGGCCAGAAGACTGACGCCGCAAGGCGAATTTCATCGGGTCGCAAGGCTCAGGGACAGACGCAACAGACGACGCAACAAGGGCCGGCACAAAGCAATGGCTGAGGCATTCAGAGGCGAGTTCTACCAGAAGGTAGATGCAAAGGCGCGGGTTTCGATCCCGGCGCCTTTTCGCCGTATCCTGGAAGCCGGTGACGCCGGGGCAGGGACCTCGCGCCCGCGTGTTGTGATGGTCTATGGTGGTCGCGCCGGCCAGGCCTATGTCGAATGCTATTCCGTCGGGCAGATGGCCGTGATGGAAGACAAGATCCGCAGGCTCGCGCCCGGCACGCCGCAGCGCAAGGCGCTTGAGCGCAATTACATCACCCTCTCGCAGACCGTTGAAATCGATGATGATGGCCGTCTCGTGCTGCCGCAGAAGGTACGCGAGCGGATCGGCCTGACCGATGCCGGCGAGGCCTGTTTTGCGGGCGCGCTGGACACGTTCCAGATCTGGCTGCGCGAGACCTATGATACGGAAATGGCGGCACAGGAAGAGATCGATCTCGACCTGCCCGATGGCGCGGATCTCCTCTCGCTCCTGCCGCATGACGGAGTGTAAGCGATGGCAGGAAGCGCACCGCATATCCCGGTGCTCCTCAGGCCCTTGCTTGCGGCGTCAGCCCCGGTCGAAGGCTTCTGGATTGATGGCACTTTCGGGGCAGGGGGCTATGCAAAAGGCCTGATCGGCGCGGGTGCGTCGCGGGTTCTGGGCATCGACCGCGATCCGCTGGCGCATCAGATGGCGGCCTCCTGGCTGCCGGAGTTCGGCGGGCGCATCGCGCTGGCGCAGGGCACCTTTTCCGATCTGGATACTTTGGCCGGTGAGGCGGCGGATGGCGTCGTCCTTGATATCGGCGTGTCGTCGATGCAGATCGACGAGGCAGAGCGCGGGTTTTCCTTTCAGAAAGACGGCCCG
The DNA here is from genome assembly GCF_016405985.1 of Paracoccus sp. IB05. Lineage (GTDB taxonomy): Bacteria > Pseudomonadota > Alphaproteobacteria > Rhodobacterales > Rhodobacteraceae > Pseudogemmobacter. The sequence continues at coordinate 81,386 of NZ_JAEFCF010000020.1, read as the reverse complement.
CTGGACATGCGGATGAGCCAGGACGGGCCATCGGCCGCCGATCTGGTGAACACTGCGGGCGAGGAATATCTCGCGGATATCCTTTATAATTACGGTGAAGAACGTGCCTCGCGCCGCATCGCGCGCGCGATTGTGGCCGCGCGTGAGACCAGCCCTTTCACCACCACGTTGCAACTGGCTGAGGTGGTGGCGAAACAGCTGCCGCGCCCCAAATTCGGCGAAAGCCATCCGGCGACCCGCAGCTTCCAGGCGATCCGCATCGCGGTGAATGCCGAATTCGACCAGCTGGCCGAAGGCCTGGCGGCGGCAGAGCGCATTCTGAAGCCCGGCGGGCGGCTGGCGGTGGTGACCTTCCACAGCCTCGAAGACCGCATCGTCAAACGGTTCTTCCAGCAGGCCTCGGGTGCCGAACCCGCTGCCAACCGCTATGCGCCGGCGCGGGATGCTGTCACCCCGCGCTTTCGGCTCGCGTCGAAAAAGGCCATTGGTCCCGATGAGGAAGAGCTTGCCGCCAATCCGCGCGCGCGGTCTGCGAAGCTCCGCGTCGGCATCCGCACCGATGCGCCCGCCCTGGCCGCCGATCCGGCGGCGCTCGGGCTTCCCCGGTTTCATGTGACCCGTAATTCGCAAAAAGGACGGTCCTGACATGCGCCCCGTGCTTTACGTTTTTACCTTCCTCTCGGTGATCGCCCTTGGCTTCTGGGCGTATCGCGAAAACTACGCGACCCAGGAAGTGCTGCGTGAGGTCCGGGGGCTGCAGCGCCAGATTGCCAGCCTGCGTGAGGGCCTGTCGGTGCAAAAGGCGGAATGGGCCTGGCTGAACCGGCCCGACCGCTTGCGGGATCTGGTGTCGCTGAATTTCGAACGTGTGCCACTGATGCCGATGGAGCCGGGTCAGTTCGGCGCCACCGCAAGCGTCGCCTATCCGGTGCCCGAGATCCCCGCGATCGAGCTGCCCGACGGCGTCGGCGCGGTCCAGATCACCTCGGCCAGTGCAGAAGAGGGGCTCTGATCCATGCGCACGCCCCTCCGCCCGCTTGCCCGTATCCTTGAGGCGCGCCAGAACGGTGAAAACCCCGATCTGATCGAGCGCGAGAATCTCGAACGCCGCCATGAAGTGATCCGCGACAAAAGCCAGCCGCGCGCCTCGGCCCGGCTGGGGCTGCTCGCTTTGGCCTTCGGCTGCGCCTATCTGACCATCGGGGTCCGGATGGGCCATCTGGCGGCCTCAGAGCCTGTCGAGCCGGTGGCGTCGGCGCCGGGGGCCGAGATTGTCGCGCAACGCGCCGATATCACGGACAGAAATGGTCGCATCCTTGCGACCAATATGACCACTTCGGCGCTTTACGCGCATCCGAAAGACATGGTCGATCCCAAAGGCTCGGCGCGCAAACTGGCCGAGATTTTTCCCGATCTGAAGGCCGAAGACCTGGAACGCCGTTTCACCGACGGGCGCCGGTTTCTCTGGGTGAGGAAGGTTCTCAGCCCCGAACAGATGCAGGCGGTGCATGAGATCGGCGATCCGGGGCTTTTGTTTGGCCCGCGCGAAATGCGGCTTTACCCGAACGGCTCGCTCGCGGCGCATGTGCTGGGCGGCTATTCCTTTGGCGCAGAAGGCGTGCATTCCGCCGAGGTGATCGGCACAGCCGGGATCGAAAAGGCGATGGATGCGCGGCTGCGCGATCCCGCCCAGGCTGGCCAGCCGCTGGAACTGTCGCTTGACCTTACCGTGCAGGCCACGGTCGAAGAGGTGCTTTCCGCCGGGATTTCGATGCTGAATGCGCGCGGCGGTGCGGCGATTGTGATGGATGTGCGCACGGGTGAGATTATTGCGCTGGCCTCGGCGCCGACATTCGACCCCAATGACCGCCCGGTGCCGCTGGTCGGCAAGGATGACGAACCCTCGGACAGCCCGCTCTTCAACCGCGCGGTGCAGGGGGTGTATGAGCTGGGGTCTGCCTTCAAGATCTTCGCCGCCGCTCAGGCGATGGAGCTGGGCCTTGTGACGCCCGACACCCTGGTCGATGCCAATGCGCCGATGACCTGGGGCAAGCACCGGATCAAGGAATTCGAGGGCAAGAATTACGGCCCGATGCTCTCGGTGCGCAAGGTGATCGAGAAATCGTCGAACGTCGGCACCGCCCATATCGCGCTGATGATCGGGCCGCAGCGCCAGCAGGCCTTTCTGAAATCGCTTGGCTTCTTCGACCCGACGCCGCTTGAGCTGATCGAGGCCCCGGGCGCGAAGCCGCTGATTCCCAAACGCTGGCCCGAGATCGTGACCATCACCACCTCTTACGGTCATGGCATGTCGGCAAGCCCGATGCATCTCGCCGCCGCCTATGCCTCGATCGCGAATGGCGGGCTTTACGTCAAGCCGACGCTCCTCAAGCAAAAGGGCCCCGCCTCGGGCATCCGGGTGATGAGCGAGAAGGTCGCGAAGGAATCGGTTTCGATGCTGCGCTCGGTGGTGACGCATGGCACGGCGAGCCTTGGTGAGGTCAAAGGCTATGAGGTCGCGGGCAAGACCGGCACTGCCGACAAGCCCAAGAAATCCGGGGGCTATTACAAGGACAAGGTGATCAATACCTTCGCCTCGACCTTCCCGGCCTCGAGCCCGCGCTATGTGGTGATCGTGACGCTGGATGAGCCCGCCGATACCTCGGGGCCACGGCCACGGCGCACTGCCGGCTGGACCTCTGTGCCGGTCACCGCTGAGATGATCCGGCGCATTGCGCCGCTGCTTGACGTGAGGCCGATAGTTGAACCCATCACCGGAGCTGCGCTAACAGCAGCGGCAAACTGAACGGGTGCCAGAGCTGCGGCTGAAAGCGGCAGCGAACTGAACGGGTGAAATATGGCGGGTGAAAAGCGGCTCTCGGGGCTGGGGCTGGGGCTGAAGGCAAGGCAGGCGAGGGATCCGGTCCTGACCGGGATCACGGCTGACAGCCGGGCGGTCAGGCCTGGCTTCCTCTTTGCGGCGCTGCCTGGCAGCCTGCGCCATGGCGCCGATTTCATCGCGACCGCGCTGGAAAAGGGGGCGACCGCGATCCTCACCGATCCGATGGGCGCGCTGATCGGGACCGAAGCGATCGGCCTGAAAGACGTGGCGCTGGTCGTGGTGGACGAACCGCGCGAGGCCCTCGCGCGCGCAAGCGCCCTCTGGTCGGGCGCCCAGCCTGCCGTGATGGCCGCCGTCACCGGCACCAACGGAAAGACCTCTGTGTCGACCTTCACCCGTCAGATCTGGCAGGCGCTTGGGCATGCCGCGATCAATATCGGCACGACCGGGGTCGAAGGCGACTGGCAGGCGCCATCCGCGCATACAACCCCCGACCCGGTGACCCTGCATGCCATGCTGGCAGATGCAGCCGGTGACGGCATCACCCATGCCGTGATGGAGGCCTCCTCGCATGGGCTCGACCAGCGCCGCCTCGAAGGCGTGCGGCTGAAAGCGGCGGGCTTCACCAATCTGACCCAGGACCATCTCGACTATCACCACACGATGGAGGCCTATTTCACCGCGAAAGCCGGTCTCTTCACCCGACTGCTTCCCGATGACGCGGTGGCGGTGATCAATCTCGACGGCGCTTATGGCCCTGAAATGGCCGAGCTTGCCGAAGCGCGCGGCCTGCCGGTGCTGCGCGTCGGGCGCGGCGAGACCGGCCCGCTCCCCGATCTGCAGATAAAAGCGATCCGCCCCGATGCGACCGGGCAGGAGCTGCGGCTTTTGTGGCAGGGCAAACCCTTCCAGGCGCGGCTGAGCCTGACCGGCTCCTTCCAGGCGGAAAATGTTGCGCTCGCGGCGGGCCTTGTGATCGCCTGCGGCGAGAAACCGGACCGCGTGATGGCGGCGCTGCCCGGCCTCAAAGGCGTGCGCGGCCGGATGGAGCTGGCGGCGACCCGCAGAAATGGCGCGCCGGTCTATGTCGATTACGCCCATACGCCCGATGCCATCGCCACCGCGCTGCAAGGCCTGCGCCCGCATGTCATGGGCCGGCTGATCGTGGTCTTCGGCGCCGGCGGCGACCGCGACCGCACGAAGCGCCCGCTGATGGGCGAGGCCGCGCAGGCCAATGCCGATATCCTCTTCGTCACCGACGACAATCCGCGCTCGGAAGAGCCCGCTGCCATCCGCGCAGACATCATGGCCGCCTGCCCGGAGGCCAATGAGGTCGGCGACCGCGCCGAGGCGATCCTGCGCGCCGTCGACGCGCTCCTCCCCGGTGACGCCCTCCTGATCGCCGGGAAAGGCCATGAGACCGGCCAGATCATCAAAGGCGAAATCTATCCTTTCGACGATGTCGAACAGGCCTCGGTCGCCACAGCCGCGCTGGACGGGCTGATCTGATGCGCGCCGCAACCTGCATTTTCTGTCCGGAAATATCCCCGGGGGGCGGCTCCGCAGGAGCCGGGGGGCAGGCAGCCCCCCGCCGCGCTCAGCCACAGGACGCAAACCGATGACCCCGCTCTGGACCTCTTCTGACGCTGTCACTGCAACCGGCGGCCGCACGACGGGCGCCTGGACGGCGACCGGTGTCTCGATCGACACCCGCACGCTGCAACCGGGCGATCTCTTCGTGGCACTTGCCGCAGCGCGGGACGGCCATGATTTCGTGGCTCAGGCGCTGGAAAAAGGCGCGAGCGCCGCGCTCGTCTCCCATATCCCCGAGGGGGTCAGCCCGGACGCGCCCCTGCTGGTCGTCGCGGATGTCCTTCAGGGCCTCGAAGCCCTCGGGCGCGCCGCCCGCGCCCGCACGAAAGCCCGGGTGATCGGCGTCACCGGCTCGGTCGGCAAGACCTCGACCAAGGAAATGCTGCGCGCCATGCTTTCAGGCCAGGGCGTGACCCATGCGGCCGAGGCCAGCTATAACAACCACTGGGGCGTGCCGCTGACCCTCGCCCGGATGCCGGCCGACAGCGATTTCGCCGTGATCGAGATCGGCATGTCGAACCCCGGCGAGATCGCGCCGCTTGCGCGCCTTGCCCGACCGCATGTCGCGCTGATCACCACTGTCGCCCCGGCCCATATGGCCTCCTTCGGCTCTCTCGAAGGGATCGCCCGCGAAAAAGGCACGATTTTCCAGGGGCTGGAGCCGGGCGGCACCGCCGTGATCAATATGGACCTCGACAGCACGCCGGTCCTCACCGCGCTGGCCGAAGCCGCCGGCGCGCAGATCCTTGGCTTTGGCCGTGCCAGGGCCGCCGGCTGGCATCTCGACGAGGTCCGGCCGGGCGATGAGATCACCGTGGTCCGCGCCAGCCATGACGGGCAGATGAGCCTTTTCCGCATCGCCTCGCCCGGCGCGCATTTCGCGATGAACGCGCTTGGTGCGCTGGCCTCGGTTGCAGCGCTTGGCGCCGATCCGGTGCTGGCCGCGCATGATCTCGGGCGCTGGCAGCCCCCCTCGGGCCGCGGCACCCGCGAGCGGATCGAGCTGGACGTGGTGGAAGAGACCTTCTTCGATCTGATCGATGACAGTTTCAACGCGAATCCCGCTTCGCTGGCCGCCAGCCTCGATATGCTGATCCGGACGAAACCGGTTGACGGGATCGGCGCGCTTGGCGCCGGTCGCCGCATCGCAGTTCTCGGCGATATGCTGGAACTTGGCCCCCAGGAATTGCAGCTCCATGCCGCGGTTGCGGATCACCCGGGGCTGAAGGCCGTGACCCTGATTCACTGCGTCGGGCCGCGCATGCGGGAACTTCACCGCGCGCTTCCCCTTGCGCAGCGCGGCGAATGGGTGGAAACGGCAGCCGAACTTGCGGGCCGTGCCCGCGCGCTGATGGATCCGGGCGATATCCTCCTCGTCAAAGGCTCCAAAGGATCGAAAGTCAGTCTTGTGGCCGAAGCCCTGCGCCGCCTGGGCACGGCCCGCATGAAAACCGAAGGAACCGAGTGAATGCTTTTCTGGCTGACCGAACTCTCTGACGGGGGCGATTTCTTCAATCTGTTCCGGTATATCACTTTCCGGGCAGGGATGGCTTTCGGCACGGCGCTGATCTTCGGCTTCATCTTCGGGCGTCCGCTGATCAACCTCTTGCGCCGGAAGCAAGGGAAGGGGCAGCCGATCCGCGATGACGGGCCGCAGAGCCATTTCGCGAAAGCCGGAACGCCGACGATGGGCGGGCTCCTGATCCTCTCGGCGCTGACGATTTCGACGCTCCTCTGGGCGCGGCTTGATAATCCCTATGTCTGGATCGTGCTGCTGGTCACGCTGGCCTTCGGGCTGATCGGTTTCGCGGATGACTATGCCAAGGTCACCAAACAGAACACCAAGGGCGTGTCGTCGCGCATCCGGTTTATCCTGGGCCTCGTGATCGCGGGCCTTGCGGCCTGGGCGGCGGCGCGGTTCCACCCCGAAGGGCTGACCAATCAGCTGGCCATGCCCTTTTTCAAAGATGCGCTGATCAATCTGGGCATCTTCTTCGTGCCCTTCGGCATGATCGTGATCGTCGGCGCTGCCAATGCGGTCAACCTGACCGACGGTCTGGACGGTCTGGCGATCATGCCGGTGATGATCGCGGCCGGCACCATCGGCGTCATCGCTTATGTGGTCGGCACCTCGACCATGGCGAATTACCTCGGTGTCCATGCCGTGCCGGGCACAGCGGAACTGGTGATCTTCGCCTCGGCGCTGATCGGCGGCGGGCTTGGCTTCCTGTGGTATAACGCGCCGCCCGCGGCGGTCTTCATGGGCGATACCGGCTCGCTCGCGCTTGGCGGCGCTTTGGGTGCGATGGCGGTATGCACCAAGCACGAGATCGTGCTGGCCATTGTCGGCGGCCTTTTCGTGGTCGAGGCGCTGAGCGTGATCATCCAGGTGCTTTATTACAAGCGCACCAAAAAGCGGATCTTCCTGATGGCGCCGATCCACCACCATTTCGAGAAAAAGGGCTGGGCCGAGCCGCAGATCGTGATCCGCTTCTGGATCATCTCGCTGATCCTCGCGATGATCGGGCTGGCGACGCTGAAAGTGCGCTGAGGCCGGGCTCCGGCCCTCACCGAAGGCTGGCCCTCAGCGAAGGTCAGGGCGAGACATTCGTCCCTGACATCCTCATCAGTCACGCGCCCCTTCTGGCCGCCATAAACGCGCTCAGGGCAATCTTTCCCAGGCCCCGAAATCCGGCAGAGCCGCCGCTTTCCCTGACGGTGAAGCCGCGGCTCTTTTGCCGCCCCGGGGCCGTCCTGTCCGGACCCGCGGGGCTGCATCCCTGCAAAAGCGGGATCAGTTTGCGCCGAGGCAATCCGCAGTGGCGATCACGGCATCACGGGTTCCCGCGAGGTCAAGCAGCGCCACTTCACCCTCGGAATTTGACAGGCTCAGCGTGTTTTTCAGCGCCAGATCCGTAAGAAATTCCTCATTCTCGATCAGCACGATGATGCCGCCGATCTCATGGTCACTCACGCCATGGCCATCGGCCTCCCATTCCTGGCCATCCAGATCGATGGTCATCGGATAGGCCTTGCCATCCGTAATATCGGTCCAGTCGCTGTTGAACACCGCCATGAAGGCTGCATCTTCTTTGAGATCAAAGCCGACCTGAACGACCGATCCGTCCTCGAACGCGGAGGTCATATAGCAGCCGCCGCCCATATTCGCGTCGCGGTAGATCTCCCAGCCGCCTGCCTCGCCAACGACTTCTGCGGCCTGGCCCGGAGCGAGGGACATCATCAGCGCGAAGCCGGCAAGTGTAATATTTCTGAACATTATTCATCTCCCCTATGGTCGGAAGGATGCCTGACATTGGCGTTCGGATCATGCAAGGGTTGAATTCCCTATCGTCCGGTATCGCTCTGGTTCCTTTCAGAGGCGCGGTGAGATGACCCGACCCTGCCTGATCCTGGCGGGCGGGGCGGCGGCTCTCCGGCAGCAGGACGGCGCGGCAGGATCTCAGCGATCCAGCGCGCCTTTGCCGGCAAGGATCTTCGGGCGGAATTTCCCGATCCGTGCGATCCTCGTTGCAGAGGTCTTTGCGCCGCTGAGGTTGAAGGCGTAGCTTTTCTGCCGCCCCGGGGTCAGCGCGTGGAAGGCCTCGGCCAGGTCCGGATCGGCGTCGAGCGCCTCGATCAGTTCGTCCGGCAATGCAATCTCGCTGACCTCACGGGCCGGCCGCAGACCGGCTTTTGCATAATCCATCGCCTCGCGCAGATATGCGCGGATCACCGGCTCCAGCGCGGTCACCCGGCTATTCTCGGTGAAGCGGATCATATCGGGGTGTTTCGTATGCGGGCCCTGGCGTTCAAGCACGCCATCGGGGTCTTTCATCAGCGCGGCGTTGAAGAAGCTCAGCCGGAAATCGCCCCTGAGCGCGCCGATGATCGCGATATTGCGGCCGGCATGGAGATAGCAGGGATGGCCCCATTTCACGACTTCCGCCAGCCCGGCGGCCCGACAGATCCGCCGCAGCTCTGCCAGCCCTGCCGCCCAGAGGCGGGTTGAACAGTCCGGTGTCGAAAACCGCGGGCAGCGCCCGCAGCCATGGGTGAAATAATCCTCGATCTCAGAGATCATCATCGGGCTTGCCTCCTGCGGCTGGCGTGGCCAGCCTGGCAGATCCCGCCCCGCAATGCAAAAAGGGCGGCAAAACTGCCGCCCCTTCCGCTTCTGTTCCCGCCGAGGGGGGGAAATCAGAATTTCATCACATAGGAGACGCTGGCGACCAGCGGATCGATCGCGGCTTTGCCAATTTTCGTGCCATTCAGCAGCACATCGCTGTCGATATCGATATAGCGGATATCGGCGCGCAAAGCCGCCTTGTCGCTGATCGCATAATCCACACCAAGGGTCGCGGCGAGGCCGAAGCTTTCTTTGATCTTCAGCGTGCCGAGTGTGGATTTCTCTTCAAAGAATTTGGTGTAATTCACCCCGAGCCCGACAAAGGGCGTGAATCTGCTGGTGGTCGGGATATGCCAGTTGACGCTGAGGGTCGGCGGCAGCTGCTTGGTCGACCCGATCTCGCCCAGCCCGGCAAGGCTGATATCATGTCTGAAGGGCGCGGCGGCCAGCAGCTCGATCCCGATATTGTCGCGGACGAAATATTCCAGCGTCAGGATCGGGCGGGTGTTCTTGCCGATGCTCGACTCCATCCCGGCCAGTGCGCCGTTATTGTCCTTTGGCGCGACGGTTCCGATCCCGAAGCCGAGGGTGAGGGTGCCGGCCTCCTGCGCCAGGGCAGGGGCGGCGGTGACGAGCGCGGCGAGAAGCGCGGCGGAGAGATGTTTCATACCCGTTACTTTCTGTTTTCAACACCCGCAGGAATAATGCGCAACAGGGACGGGGCATTGACGCAGGTCAAAACGGCGGCTCCCGGGGCTGCGACAGATTGGCTCAGCTGGTGGCCATCTTGCGCCTGCCGAGCCGCTGGCGCATTGTCGGAGGCGGAAAATGACCCCCTCCGGCGACAGGTGCGGGGCAGAAATGGCAGGCGGCAGAGATGATTGCGGTACGTGGCTATCAGGGGCAGAAGGTTGCGGTTCTGGGGCTGGGGCGGTCTGGCCTTGCCACGGCCCGGGCCCTGATCGCGGGTGGCGCCGAAGCGCTGCTATGGGATGACAGCCCCGAATCGCGCGGGCTTGCCGAGGCCGAGGGCTTTGCCCTCACCGATCTGACCCGCAATATGGCGCTGGAAGGCGTGGCCTGCCTCGTGACCTCGCCCGGGATCCCGCATCTCTATCCGAAGCCGAACCCGATCATCGCCCGCGCGCTGGAACTTGGCGTGCCGGTCGACAATGATATCGGCCTCTTCTTCCAGTCCTGGGGCGGCGAGGAATGGGATGAATTCGACCAGGTCCCCAAAGTTGTCTGTGTCACCGGCTCGAACGGGAAATCGACCACCACGGCGCTGATCCACCATATTCTCGAAGTCGCGGGCCGCCCGACCCAGATGGCCGGCAATATCGGCAAGGGCGTGTTGTCGATCGACCCGCCGCGCGATGGCGAGGTGCTGGTGCTGGAACTTTCCTCCTACCAGACCGATCTGGCCCGCGCGCTGACGCCGGATGTGGCGGTCTTCACCAATCTCTCGCCCGATCATCTGGACCGCCATGCCGGCATGGGCGGCTATTTCGCGGCCAAGCGCCGGCTTTTCGCCGAAGGCGGGCCGGATCGCGCGGTGATCGGCGTCGATGAGGTCGAGGGGCAGTACCTCGCCGGGCAGATGGCGCAGGGGCCGGGCGATGACCGGGTGATCCGGATCTCCTCGGGGCAAAAGCTTGAGGGCTTCGCCTGGTCGGTTTTCGCGCGCAAAGGCTTTCTGGCAGAATGGCGGCGCGGGCGGCAGATGGCGTCCGTGGATCTGCGCGGCATTTCCGGCCTGCCGGGCGCGCATAACCACCAGAATGCCTGTGCGGCCTGGGCGGTGGCGCGGACCCTGGGTCTTGCGCCAAAAATGATCGAGGGGGCTTTGCACTCTTTCGCGGGCCTTCCCCATCGCAGCCAGCTGGTGGGCGAGCGGGCAGGCGTGAAATTCATCAACGATTCCAAGGCCACCAATGTCGACAGCGCCGCGATGGCGCTGCGCGCTTTCCCGAAAATCCGCTGGATCGCGGGCGGGATGGGCAAGGATGGCGGTATTGCCAGCCTCGCTCCGGATCTTGCCCCGGTGGTGAAGGCCTATCTGATCGGCCATTCCGCCCGCGATTTCGCGCTGCAGATCGGCCAGACCCCGCATGAGATCTGTGAGACGATGGAACGCGCGGTGACCCGGGCGGCGGAAGAGGCCGGGCCGGGCGAGGTGGTGCTGCTTGCGCCTGCTGCTGCCAGTTTCGACCAATATCCGAATTTCGAGAAACGCGGCGAGGATTTCACCCGGATCGTGCGGGCGCTGCCGGGGATCGCACAGCCCTGAGGGGCTTTGCCCTGCTCAGAACGCGCCCGGTCTGAGCAGCGCCAGCGTGAAGCGGTGAAAGGTTGCAAGAATCGCACCAATTGCGATCAGCGTCGGGATGCCCGTGGTCATCGCCGCGCCGCCGCCAAGGAATGCGCCCCAGATCACGGCGCTCAGCGAGCCATAAGCGCCGTATTTGCACAACATCGCCGTGCCGATGCCGATGGCCACCCAGAACGGACCCAGGATCAGCGGCGAGAGAAAAAGCAGGTAAAACAGCATCTGGAGCGCGGACTGGCCTGGGCTGCCGTTCTGGCCGAGGCTCTGGCCGGTGCCTGGCCCTGCGGTCAGATCCATGAGGATCCAGCCGATGCCACCGATCAGGGATGGCACCAGGCACCAGGCCAGCGTGGTGAGGGTCAGCGTTTTCGCCCCGATAAGGCGCGTGCCGCGCGGGGTAGACACGAACAGGCTCACGTTACGCTCTCCGAAATCACTGTCACTGGTATCCTGGCCGGGTCGGCTGTCACGGTTGTGGTGCTCGCCCTGCGGCGCTGCTGTCCTCAAAGTTACATAGCGACCCGGCGATGTCAGGCCGGGTTTTACGACAGGCGCTGATGGCCTGTCGCGCCATGGTGCCGTCGCCGCATGATCCTGTCGCCGCTTCAGCCCGCCTTCTGGCCTCCGATTGTCAGCCCGCCGATCATCAGCGTCGGCTGGCCCACACCCACCGGCACCCATTGCCCGGCTTTGCCGCAATTGCCGATGCCGGGGTCAAGCTGCAGATCATTGCCGATGGCGCGGATGCCCTTCAGCGCGGTCGCCCCGTCACCGATCAGCGTGGCGCCCCGGATCGCCTCACCGACCTGGCCATTCCTGACCCGGTAGGCCTCGGTGCAGGAAAACACGAATTTGCCGGAGGTGATATCGACCTGGCCGCCGCCGAACCCCACCGCCCAGATCCCGTCTTTCAGATCCGCGAGCACCGCCGCCGGGTCATCCTGTCCCGAAAGCATATAGGTATTGGTCATGCGCGGCATAGGGATATGGGCATAGCTTTCGCGCCGCCCGTTGCCGGTGGGCGCCACGCCCATCAGCCGCGCGTTCTGACGGTCCTGCATATAGCCGACCAGCACCCCATCCTCGATCAGCACGTTTTTACCCGAGGGCGTGCCCTCATCATCGAAGGTCAGCGAGCCGCGCCGGTCCGGGAGCGTACCGTCATCAAGCACGGTCACCCCTTTGGACGCGATCTGCCTGCCCATCAGCCCCGCAAAGGCCGAGGTCTGTTTGCGATTGAAATCGCCCTCAAGCCCATGGCCGATCGCCTCATGGAGGAGGATCCCCGGCCAGCCCGGGCCCAGCACCACATCCATCATCCCTGCCGGCGCCGGCACCGCGGTCAGGTTCACCCGGGCGATGCGGATCGCCTCGGTGATGGCCGCTTTCCAGTTTGCGGGCGCCAGCAATTCTGCCAGACCATGCCGGCCCCCCCCGCCCGAAGAACCGCTCTCGCGCCGACCGTTTTCCTCTAAGATCACCGAGACATTGAGCCGCGCCATCGGGCGGATGTCTGACAGCCGCAACCCTTCGGGGCGCAGGATCTCGACCTCCTGGAGGCTCGCGGAAAGCGAGGCAGAGACCTGGACCACACGCGGGTCCTGGTCGCGCGCGAAAGCGTCGATCTCTTTCAGGATGTCGATCTTGCCGGCGAAAGACGTATCCTCCAGCGGGTCAACCGCCCGGTAGAGATGGTGATTGGTGCCCGGGGGAGGGGGGGCCAGCACACCGCCGCCATCGCCCACCGCCAGCCGCGCCGTGCCCACTGCGCGCCTGAGCGCCTGTTCCGAGATTTCCGTCGAATGGGCATAGCCCGCGACTTCGCCCCGCACAGCGCGCAGGCCGAACCCCTCGCTTGCATCATAGCTGGCATTGCGGATGCGGCCATCATCCAGAACGAGGCTCTCGCCCCGCCGGCGCTCAAGAAACAACTCGCCATCATCGGCGCCGGCAGTGGCCTCCCGCAACAGGCCAAGCGCGGCAGACTCGTCGAGTTTTTCCTCGAAAGGGCGGAAAGGGGCGGTGCTCATTGGGTATGTCCTTGATTCAGGTCAACCAGGCCGGGCTGCGACATCATGGTTTCTCTTGTCGTCCTGCGCCCAATATGGTTTGAACGACAGCGGAAACAATGGGATTCCTCACCGCTTCGTGACAGGAGGGGCAGGGTTTCCTCAAGGCAGCGGCAACAGGCCGCACCCAGAAGCGGGACGAGACATGCGTGTGATCACCACTCTGAAGGGCGCTGCCCTTGCAGGTTTTGCGGCACTGGCCTCCGGGTCGGCCATGGCACAGACCCTTGAAATCATTGGACAGCCTGTCGACCGGGGGGTGAATTTCCAGACCGCCGCGACCGAGCTGGCGCATGACAAGCACTTCCTCGACGATATGGTTCTGTGGATCATCACGGTCGTGACCATCTTCGTGGTGGCGCTTTTGCTGGTGGTGATCCTGCGCTTCAACAGCCGGTCGAATCCGGTGCCGCGCAAATTCACCCATAACACGCCGCTGGAAATCGCATGGACCCTGGTCCCGATCATCATCCTGATCGTGATCGGCGTCTATTCGATGCCGGCGCTGAAGAAACAGCAGACCTTCCCGGAAGGCGATGTGGTCATCAAGATCACCGGCAACCAGTGGAACTGGAGCTACGAATATCCGCAGATCCTGGATGAAAGCGGCTCGGCCCTTGCCTTTGGCAGCTTCATGATCGGTGGCAATGCCTGGGATCAGACGCTGGAAGACGGGCGCAAGCTGGTCGGCAATGGCACCCTGACCGCCGATGCCATCGAAGGGCTGGAGCGCGCAGGCTATACCAAGGACCAGTTTCTTTTGGCGACCGATACCGCGATGGTGGTGCCGGTGAACAAAAAGATCCTGCTGCAAATCACCGGCTCGGACGTGATCCACTCCTGGACCATCCCGGCTTTCGCGGTGAAACAGGATGCTGTCCCGGGCCGTATCGCGCTGGCATGGTTTGAAGCCGACCGCGAAGGCATCTTCTTTGGTCAGTGTTCGGAACTGTGCGGCAAGGACCACGCCTATATGCCGATCACGGTCAAGGTTGTCTCGCAGCAGGCCTATGACGCCTGGGCGAAAGAAGCGGCCGCGACGGGCGAAGTCGTGCTGGCCAATACGCCGGCAGCGGATGCCTCGGTTTCGCTCGCGTCGAACTGAGACATCTGCGGCAGAATGAACCCCAGGGCAGGGGCCGGGCGACAGCCACGGCCTCTTTGCGCAAGGTGAAGGTGGAATGGAATGAGCGATACCGGCTCATATGAGCGTGCAGACCGCGCGCCTGGTGAGGGCAGTTTCGGCGATTACGTGCAGCTGCTGAAGCCGCGCGTGATGTCGCTGGTGGTCTTTACCGCGCTGGTCGGGCTGCTGGTCGCGCCGGTGCATCTGCACCCGGTCGAGGCCTTTTCGGCCATTCTCTTCATCGCACTTGGCGCCGGAGCCTCGGGCGCGCTGAATATGTGGTGGGATGCCGATATCGACGCAGTGATGCGGCGCACGCAGTCGCGCCCTGTCCCCTCGGGCCGGGTCGAGCCGGGCGAGGCGCTCGGGATCGGGCTGTCGATGTCGGTGCTTTCGGTGCTGATGCTGGGGCTTGCGACCAACTGGCTGGCGGCGGGGCTGCTGGCCTTCACGATTTTCTTCTACGCCGTCATCTATACGATGTGGCTGAAACGCTGGACGCCGCAGAATATCGTGATCGGCGGCGCGGCGGGGGCCTTCCCTCCGATGATCGGCTGGGTGGCGGCGACGGGCTCGGTCGGGCTTGAGGCCGTGCTGATGTTCGCGCTGATCTTCATGTGGACGCCGCCGCATTTCTGGGCGCTGGCGCTGTTCATCAACAGCGACTATTCCAAGGCCAAAGTGCCGATGCTGACCGTGACCCACGGCAAGAAATCGACCCGTGCCCATATCATCATCTATACGCTTCTTCTGACCCCCGTGCCGCTCTGGGCCGCGATGACGCCGATTGGCGGCCCCCTGACGCTGGCGGTGGCGCTGATCCTGAACGCGATCTTCCTGATGGGCGCCGTGATGATCTGGCGTCGTGACGAGGTCACGGCCGAGGCCGATGGCTACCGCGTCGAGAAGCGCTTCTTCGCCTTCTCGATTCTTTATCTTTTCCTGCATTTCGGTGCATTCTTGGCCGAGGCGGCTTTGCGCCCCTATGGTCTCGGAGGCTGGTGAGACATGGCGCTGCAACCCACACATGAACTTCACAAGCGCCGCTTTGGCCGCAATGTCGGCGTGGCGGGGCTGCTTCTGGCCTTTGTCGTCCTGGTCTTCGTTCTGACCATGGTGAAAATCCAGCGCGGCGAGCCGGTGCAGGGCTTTGACCATGTGCCGGTCGCGGAGCGCGCGGCGGGGGCCGCCGCAGCACCGGCAGAGGAGGCAACACCATGAGCGGTCCTCAGCCTGGACGTCAGCATAAGAAAACCGGCCTGATCCTTGCGGGGGTGGTGCCGGTGATGCTGGGCCTCTCTTTCGCGGCGGTGCCGCTTTACGACTGGTTCTGCCGGGTCACCGGTTTCGGCGGCACGGTGCTTGTGGCACCTGAACCCTCCTCCGCAATGATCGACCGTGAGATCACCATCCGCTTTGACGCCTCGCGCGCCTCGGGCATGCCCTGGGAATTCCGCCCCGAGCTGACCGAGATGAAGGTGAAGATCGGCGAGAATGCGCTGGCCTTTTACGAGGCCTATAACCCGCTCGACACCGTCACCGCCGGGACTGCGAGCTATAATGTCGCCCCCTATGCGGCGGGCGGCTATTTCGTCAAAGTGCATTGCTTCTGCTTTGAACAGCAGGTGCTGAAACCCGGCGAGCGGGTGATGATGCCGGTGAGCTTCTATGTCGATCCGTCGATCATGGATGATCCCGAAGGCAAGGTGCTGAAAGAAATTACGCTGAGCTATACGTTCCATACGACGCCCGTGCCAGACGGCTATGCGGCGTCAGAGGTCAGCCCGGCGGCGACCGAGACGGCAATGCCCGTCTCGGCCAATTGAGACAGAAGTGAGAGGCGGCGCGCCCGGATGGCGGGCCGAATTTACGAAACTGAAAGAAGACGCCTGTTAAAGGATACGAGGGAACGGATACCGGCCATGGCCCACGCAAAGAACCACGACTACCATATTCTGCCACCGTCGATCTGGCCTTTCGCGCTTGCGGTCGGCGCCTTCATCATGCTGTTCGGCGGTGTGCTCTGGCAGGGTGAGAGGATCGACACCTCGCCTTCGGGCACCTGGATCGAGCAATCCGCCGGGCATCAGCCCTGGATTTTCCTGATCGGCCTTGCGATGGTGCTTTACTGCATGTTCGGCTGGTTCTCGGCGATGACCAATGAGGGCCAGACCGGCGACCATACCCCGGTCGTCCGCATCGGCCTGCGCTATGGCATGATCCTTTTCATCATGTCCGAAGTGATGTTCTTCTCGGCCTGGTTCTGGGCCTTCTTCAAGATCAAGCTCTATCCGCTGACCGAAGGCTACCCCTGGGTCGACGGCACCTGGCCGCCTGCCGGCATCGAGACCTTTGATCCCTGGCATCTGCCCTTCATGAATACGCTGATCCTGCTCCTGTCGGGCTGTGCAGTCACCTGGGCCCACCATGCCCTGGCGCATGAAAACAACCGCAAGGACATGATCAACGGGTTGATCATCGGGGTCGCGCTTGGGGTGCTCTTCACCTTCCTGCAAGCCTATGAATACAGCCATGCCGCCTTTGGTTTCGCCAATAACGCCGAAGGCGCGCCCTCGGTCTATGGTGGCGCCTTCTACATGGCGACCGGCTTCCACGGCTTCCACGTGATCATGGGGACGATCTTCCTCTTCGTCTGCCTGATGCGCGCGGTGAACGGCCATTTCACCCAGGCGAACCATGTCGGCTTTGAGGCTGCGGCCTGGTACTGGCACTTCGTCGACGTGGTCTGGCTCTTCCTCTTCTTCGTGATCTATGTCTGGGGCCAGTAAGCCCCGCCATTGTGACTGATCCTGGCGCGGGCTCCCGGAACGGAGCCCGCGTTTTCCGTTCCCGAAGACCAACAGGAGGCCCCGATGCGGCAGATCCTTTTCGCGCTGGTGATCGGCGTTCTCGGCACCGGGGTGCTTGTCCGGCTTGGGCTCTGGCAGCTGGAGCGGCTGGACTGGAAGGAGGCGATGATCGCCGAGGCGGCCACGATGATGGCCGAGGCCCCGGTGGCGCTGCCGCCGCAGCCTGACCCCGCGCGCGACCGCTACCGCCCCGTCACCGTTGCAGGCAGCTTCACCCAGGATGAGGCGCATGTCCTGACCTCGACCCGCGATCAGGGGCCGGGCTACCGCATCATCACCGCCTTTGTGACCGAAGACGGACGGCGGATCATGATCGACCGCGGCTATGTGCCGGAAACCGCGCGCAATACCCTGCGCCCCGGCCACGCGGCCAGTATCACCGGCAATCTGAACTGGCCCGATGACATGACCTCCTCGACGCCCGCGCCCGATACAGCGGCCAATCTCTGGTTTGGCCGTGATGTCGAGGCGATGGCGGCCTATCTCGGGACCGAAAAGGTCATGGTGATCGCAAGCGCGGATACCGGCGACGGTGTCACCGCGCAGCCCGCAACAGCGGCGTTCCGCAATGACCATCTCGGTTATGCGGTGACCTGGTTCGGTCTGGCCCTTGTCTGGGCGGGGATGACACTCTACTGGCTCTGGCGTATCAGGGCGCGCAAGGTCTGAAGGGCGGAACTCATGCGATATATCTCGACACGCGGCCAGGCGCCGGTTCTCGGTTTCGGCGAAGCGATGATGACGGGCCTCGCCCGCGATGGCGGCCTCTATGTGCCGGAGACGGTGCCGCATTTCACCCGCGAAGGCATCGCGTCCCTGCGCGGCCTTTCCTACGAGGATCTCGCCTTCCGGGTGATGAAGCCGTTCATCGGCGATTTCTTCGCGGATGATGAATTCCGCGCCCTGCTGGCCAAAGCCTATGCCGGTTTCGGCCATAATGCCCGCGCACCGCTGGTACAGCTTGGGCCCAACCATTTCCTGATGGAACTGTTCCACGGCCCGACGCTGGCGTTCAAAGATTTCGCCATGCAGATCATCGGCCAGATGATGCAGGCGGCGCTGGCCAAGACGGGAGAGCGCATCACGATCGTCGGTGCGACCTCGGGTGATACCGGCTCCGCCGCGATCGAGGCCTTCCGGGGGTTGAAGAATGTCGATGTCTTCATCCTCTTCCCGCATGGCCGCGTCTCGGAAGTGCAGCGCCGCCAGATGACGACGCCGTCTGAGGCCAATGTCCATGCCCTGGCGGTCGAGGGCGATTTCGACGATTGCCAGGCCCGGCTGAAGGATATGTTCAACGATTTCGACTTCCGCGACGGGGTGCGTCTGGCGGGGGTGAATTCGATCAACTGGGCGCGGGTGCTGGCGCAGGTGGTCTATTATTTCCACGCGGCCCTGGCACTTGGCAGCCCGGATCGCGAGATCAGCTTCACCGTGCCGACCGGTAATTTCGGCGATGTCTTCGCGGGCTTTATCGCGCGCGAAATGGGACTGCCGATCAAACGGCTGGTGATCGCCACCAATGAAAACGACATCCTGCATCGCTGCATGGAGACCGGCGCCTATACCAAACATGGCGTGGTGCCGACGATCAGCCCGTCGATGGATATCGAGGTCTCGTCGAATTTCGAACGCGCACTGTTCTGGGCGCATGGCAGGGATGGTGCTGCGATCCGGGAACTGATGGCAGAGCTGTCCACGAATGGCGGTTTTTCCCTGTCGCAAAACGCGATGACGGCGCTGAGCAATGTCTATGACAGCGGCGCGGTGGACGAGGCGCGGACCTATGAGACCATCGCGACCACGCTTGCGCAGACCGGAGAGCTCCTCTGCCCGCATTCCGCGGTCGGTGTAAGCGTCGGAACGGCGCAGCAGCACCTCCACCCGGAGGTGCCGATGGTGACGCTCGCAACCGCGCATCCCGCGAAGTTCCCCGATGCGGTGGCAAAGGCCACCGGCATCCGCCCGGGCCTGCCGCCGCGCATGGCAGATCTCTTTGACCGGCCCGAGCGCGTGACCCGGGTTCCGAATGACCTTGAGGCGCTCAAAACCCTGATCCGCTCAAGGCTTGGCTGAATGCGGATGCCTCCGGCGGGAGTATTTAAGTCAAGAGGAAGCCGGCATTTCCTCTTGATGAAAATACTCCGGGGGAGGCTGCCGTAAGGCAGACGGGGGCAGCGCCCCCTTTTCTCACGCTTGCCCCGGGTGTAAGACGCCCGGATTGTCCCGCTTGTGAACGGAACCAGCCTTGACCGTCCAGATCCATACGCTTTCCAACGGATTTCGCATTGTGACCGAATCCATGCCCGGGTTGAAATCGGCCTCGGTCGGGATCTGGGTTGGTGCCGGGGGGCGCCATGAGACGGCGGCCCAGAACGGGGTTGCGCATTTTCTGGAGCATATGGCCTTTAAAGGCACGCCCTCGCGCTCGGCGCTGCGGATCGCCGAGGAGATCGAAGATGTCGGCGGCTATATCAATGCCTATACCTCGCGCGAGATGACCGCCTATTACGCGCGCTGCCTGTCGGAAGACGTGCCGCGCGCGTTGGAGGTGATCGCGGATATCGTCCTCAATCCGCTGTTCAACACGGATGATATCGAGACCGAGCGCCATGTGATCCTGCAGGAGATCGGCCAGTCCAATGATACGCCCGATGATGTCATTTTCGACTGGCTGCATGAGGTCAGCTATCCCGGCCAGGCTTTCGGGCGCACCATTCTGGGGCCGGAAGAGCGGGTCTCGGCCTTCGGGCGCGAGGATTTTCTTGGCTTTGTCGCGCGTCATTACGGGCCCGACCGGATGATCCTCTCGGCGGCGGGCGGCATCAGCCATGCTGAGATCCTGCACCGGGCCGAGGCCCTGTTCGGCGGGCTTGCCGCGGTCGGCTCTGACATGCCCGAGCCTGCCCGGTTCACCGCCGGCGAGCGACGGGAAGAAAAAGATCTCGAACAGGCGCATTTCGCGCTCAACCTCGAGGCGCCGGGCTTTCGCGATCCCGAGGTCTGGGCCTCGCAGGTCTGGACCACGGCGATAGGCGGCGGCATGTCTTCGCGCCTGTTCCAGAAGATCCGTGAGGAGCGCGGGCTTTGCTATTCGATCCATGCACAGCCGGCCGCCTATGAGGATACCGGCCATGTCACCATTTACGCCGGCACTTCGGCGGCTGAGATCGGGGAACTGGCCGAGCTGACCGTCCTGGAACTGAGGCGTTCGGCAGAGGATATGTCGGAGGCAGAGGTCGCGCGGGCAAAGGCGCAACTGACGGCGGGGCTGGTGATGGGGCTGGAAAGCCCGTCCTCGCGCGCCGAGCGCAATGCCCGGCTGCTTGCCATCTGGGACCGGGTGCCAGACCTTGACGAGGCGGTTGCGAAGATCGGCACGGTCAGCCTTGAGGCGGTGCGGACGCAGGGCGCGCGCGTCTTGCAAGGGCAGGCGGCGGTGGCGGTTTACGGACCGATTTCCCGCGCGCCCTCGCTTGCGGATATGATGGCAGGGATGCGGGCATAATGCTTGGCCTGGCGCGCAGGGTCAGGATCGAGACCGAGAGGATGACGCTGCGCCTGCCGATCCATGATGACTGGCGGCAATGGAGCGCGCTGCGCGCTGAAAGCGAGGGGTTTCTGAAACCCTGGGAGCCGGTCTGGTCAGATCAGCATCTGTCGCGGCGCAGTTTCTCGGGCAGGGTTTACTGGGCGCGGCGCGCTGAGGCGCAGGGGAGTGCGCTGCCGCTGGTGATGCTGCGGCGCGAGGATCAGCGCATCGTCGGCTCGATCACGCTCGACAATATCCGCCGGGGACCGGCGCAGACCGGGACGCTGGGCTATTGGGTGGGCGAAGCCTATGCGCGCCAGGGCCTGATGCGGGAGGCGATCCTGGGCGTTGTGCATCATGCCTTTACCCGGATGGATCTGAGCCGGATCGAGGCAGCCTGCCTGCCGGAGAACCTGGCCTCACGCGGCGTGCTGGAGAAGACCGGCTTCAAATATGAGGGCGTGGCGCAGGCCTATCTCCAGATCAACGGACGCTGGCGCAACCATGTGCTTTATGCCTCTCTGCGCGCGGACCGACGCGGAAGGACAGATGTGGGGCCAGCCTGAGACAGGCGGGTACCGGGCCGCCGGCATGACGCGGTGCCGGAGTTTTTCAAAAACTCCGGCCCGATTTCTGTACAGAAATCGGGTGCGCGACGCGTGCGCCGGAGAGAAGAGGAGACGGGGTTTTGCTCAATCCGGCGGATGAGGCTTTTATCGGGCGGCTCAGGTCGCATTTGCCCGAGGGGCGGCTGGTTGCGGCAGAGCCGCGGCATCTGACCGAGCCGCGCGGCAAATGGCTGGGCCGGCCCGGGCCTCTTGCGATTCCGAAAAGCCGCGAGGAAGTCTCGCAGATCCTTGCCGTCTGCAATGCGGCTTCGGTGCCCGTTCTGCCCTGGGGCGGCGGCACCGGGCTGGTCTCGGGCCAGGTCATGCCCGAGGGGCCCGTGCCGCTCATTCTCTCCCTTGAGGCGATGACGGGGCTGCGCGGTCTTTGGCCGGATGAGAACAGCATCACGGTCGAGGCCGGGATGACGCTCGCCGCCGTTCAGGAAGCAGCCCGCGCCGCCGGACGGCTCTTCCCGCTCTCACTGGCCTCCGAAGGGACGGCCACGATCGGCGGCAATCTTGCGACCAATGCCGGCGGCACCCAGGTGCTGCGCTATGGCACCGCCCGCGAGCTGTGCCTTGGGATCGAGGCGGTGCTGGCCAGTGGGGAAGTGATTTCCGGGCTCAGGCGGCTTCGGAAGGACAATACCGGCTACGACCTGCGGGATCTGATCGTCGGCTCCGAGGGCAGTCTTGCCGTGATCACCGCCGCCAGTCTGCGCCTCTTCCCGGCCCCTAAAAAGCGCGTGGTCGCCATGCTGGCGGTGTCCTCCCCCGAAGCGGCGCAGGCGCTGCTCCGGCTTTCCGAGGCTGAGCTGGGCGGGCTGGTATCAGGGTTCGAACTGATCTCACGCGCAGGGTTCGATTTCCTCGCCGAGACCGGGTTTGATCTGCGCGCCCCCTTCGATCCGCTGCCTGACTGGCTGGTGCTGATCGAGCTGGGCCTGCCCGGCGCCATTGACGCCGAGGCCGCGATGGCGGGTCTGTACGAACAGGGCGCCGAACTCGGACTTGTGCTCGATGGCGTGATCGCGACGTCCGGGGCCCAGGCCGACCATCTCTGGGCCCTGCGCGAGACCATTCCCGATGCCAATCGCCGTCTGGGCTCGATTTCCAGCCATGACGTCTCGCTGCCGCCCGGAGCGATCCCGGATTTCATCCGGGAGGCCGGCGCCCGTCTGACCGCAATGGCGGATGTAAGGATCAATTGCTTTGGCCATCTCGGCGATGGCAATCTGCATTTCAACCTGTTTCCCGCCAAAGGGCGCAGCCGCAGTGACTATGCGGCGCTGGCGCCGGCGCTGTCGGATCTGGTGCATCAGATGGTTGACGCCGCCGGGGGCAGCATATCGGCCGAACATGGCATCGGGCGACTGAAAACGGGGGATTTGCAGCGCTACGGCGATCCCGGCCGGCTGGCGGCGATGCGCCGGATCAAGACGGCGCTTGATCCGAAAGGCATCCTCAATCCGGGTGTGGTGCTGCCGCTCTGAGCTCGCGTCGGCGCGCGTCACAGACCCTCAAAGGCGCAAAGGCAACGGACATCCATCCCGAGCGCCTCAAGTTTTTTGCGCCCGCCCAGATCGGGCAGATCGACCACGAAAGCGCAGCCGATCACCTCGGCGCCGAGCCGTTCGATCAGCGAAATCCCGGCCGCCGCCGTGCCGCCGGTGGCCAGCAGGTCATCGACCAGCAGCACCCGCTCTCCGGCGAAAAGCGCATCCTCATGGATCTCGACCACCGCCTCGCCATATTCCAGCTGATAGGCCTGACTTATGGTCTGGCCTGGCAGCTTGCCCTTCTTGCGCACCGGGACAAAACCGGTCGAAAGCTGATGCGCCACCGCGCCACCGAGGATGAAGCCGCGCGCTTCCAGCCCCACCACCTTGTCGATCCGCATCCCGGCCCAGGGCGCGAGCAACTGATCGACACATATGCGAAAGCCGCGCGGATCGGCGAAGAGCGTGGTCACATCGCGAAACAGGATCCCCTCATGCGGGAAATCGACGATGGTGCGGATATAGTCGCGGACGGTTTTTTGCATCTGGGGTCTTCCGGTTACAGCAGGCGACCAGCTTACAACAGGCGGCCCGCGACCGCGTCAAGCTTTGCCACCAGCTTCGGGTCCCGTTTCGCAGGTGCCGTCATCAGCGCGGTCTGAAGCGCCTGGTCACAGCCACAGGGGCAGGGCACCCGGCTGGCGCCAAGAGCCGCCGGCAATGCCGCCACGACCCCGCGCGCTTTGGCTGCATTGCCGGTCAGCGTCGCGATCACCGCCGCCACATCCACCGCATCATGGTCGGGATGCCAGCAATCGTAATCGGTCACCATGGCGAGGCTCGTATAACAAAGCTCTGCCTCGCGCGCGAGCTTGGCTTCGGGCATCGCGGTCATGCCGATCACATCGGCGCCCCATTGCCGGTAAAGCCGGCTCTCGGCCAGGGTTGAGAATTGCGGCCCTTCCATCGCGATATAAGTCGCACCGCGATGGAGCGTGACCCCCGCAGAAAATGCCGCTTCCGCCACTGCATCGCCCAGCCGCGCACAGGTCGGATGGGCAAAGCCGACATGAGCCACCAGCCCCTCGCCGAAAAAGCTTTTTTCGCGGGCGAAGGTGCGGTCGATGAACTGATCCACCAGCACAAACTCCCCCGGTGCGCGGTCCTCGCGCAGCGATCCCACCGCCGAGACCGCGAGAATATCGGTGCAGCCGATCCGCTTCAGCGCATCGATATTGGCACGGTATGGCACCGAAGACGGGCTGTGGACATGGCCGCGCCCGTGCCGGGGCAGGAAGGCAACCGGCAGCCCGCCGAGCCGCCCGACCAGGATCTCATCCGACGGTGCCCCCCAGGGCGTCGCCACCGTGACCCATGCGGCGCCCTCGAGCCCGTCGATCTGATAGACACCCGAGCCGCCGATGACGCCGATCATCGTGTGACCGGTTGTGGTTTGCCCGGTGATGCCCTGCATATCTTTGTCCTTCCTGATGCCGGCCAGAAGCTAGCGCTCCTGCCGCATTGCGGCAAGAGATCGCGGGTCAGGGATTTGAGTATTTGGGTCAGGGGAAAATCAACTTCCTCTTGAAAGAAATACTCCCGCCGGAGGCATCCGACGATTCCCATCGGGAAATGCGGCCAGCCCCTTGCGCCTTGCGCGCCCGGGCTATAGGAAACCGGCGATTTTGGCGGGTGACTGAGAGCCCGCCTGTGTGCAGAGCCCCAAAAGGGCCTCGGGGGGGTGCAGATGCCGCTTCTGGTAATGAAATTCGGGGGCACATCCGTCGCCGATATCGACCGTATCGCGAATGCCGCGAAGAAGGTGCAAAAAGAGGTCGAGCGCGGCTATGACGTGATCGTCATTGTCAGCGCGATGTCCGGCAAGACCAATGAGCTGGTCGGCTGGGTTGAGGGCACTTCGAAACTTTATGACGCGCGCGAATATGATGCGGTCGTGGCATCAGGCGAGAATGTCACCGCCGGGCTGATGGCACTGCGCCTGCAGGAGATGGGGGTGCCTGCGCGCTCCTGGCAGGGCTGGCAGGTGCCGATCAACACCACATCGGCCCATAGCGCGGCGCGGTTTGTGTCGATCCCGCGCGACAATCTCGATGCAAAATTCGCGGAGGGCTTCAGGGTCGCGGTGGTGGCGGGCTTCCAGGGGATCTCGCCCGAAGGCCGTATCACCACTTTGGGCCGCGGCGGCTCGGACACGACCGCAGTGGCCTTCGCCGCCGCTTTTGGCGCCGAGCGGTGCGATATCTATACTGATGTCGACGGGGTCTACACGACCGATCCGCGTGTAAGCTCGAAAGCCAGAAAGCTCGATAAGATCGCTTTTGAGGAAATGCTGGAACTGGCATCGCTGGGCGCGAAAGTTCTGCAGACCCGTTCGGTCGAGCTGGCGATGCGTTATAAGGTGCGCCTGCGCGTGCTGTCCTCGTTCGAGGATACCGACGAGAACTCAGGGACCCTGGTCTGTGACGAGGAGGAAATCATGGAATCGAAAGTCGTAAGCGGCGTCGCCTTCTCGCGTGAAGAGGCCAAGATCACGCTGTTCACCATCGAAGACCGTCCGGGCGTCGCCCAGGCGATCTTTGGCCCTTTGGCCGAGGCCGGGGTCAATGTGGACATGATCGTGCAGAATATCTCGGAAAAGGATTATGATGAGCGCCATAGCGGTGCCGTCACCGATATGACCTTCTCCTGCCCGATCAACCAGGTCGAGCGCGCCAAAAAGGCGATGGAAGAGGCGAAGGCACGCGGCGAGATCGCCTATGACGAGCTGATCATCGACACCGACGTGGCCAAGGTCTCGGTCGTGGGGATCGGCATGCGCAGCCATGCCGGGGTTGCCGCACGCACCTTCAGGGCGCTGGCGGCGGAAGGGATCAATATCAAGGTCATCGCGACCTCCGAAATCAAGATCTCGGTGCTGATCGACCGCAAATATCTGGAGCTGGCCGTTCAGGCGCTGCACGACGCTTTCGAGCTGGAAAAGGCCTGATCCCGGTCTCCTACCCTGAAACGCCCCGCCACTGCGGGGCGTTTTTTATTTACGAGGCTTAGCTCTCATTGGCTGCTATGCGGGACGGAGCGGCCGTTGAGCAGTGTCAATCAAGCTCATAATCAAACAGGAAACCGAACGCGGTTTCCCTGCCTGAGAGCGTGACGACATCTCCAATCTCAGGAAGCCTCTTTCCTTCGATTGCTTTTTCATAGAAATCGACATCGGTCGCGCTTGTTCGCATCACGAGATGCGGGCCTTTGAAGCTATAACGGGCGAAACCTTCGACAGTTGCCGTCCGGATGCCAGGCTCCGCCCATATAGCAGCCAATCGTGGAAGAGCGGACGTAAGGGTAACGCCCCAAAAAGCGAGCAACATAAGAAATCCAAATGCGGCGCAACCGGTCATCTTAAAATAAGATTTGATTCCAGTACGATAGGGCGTCTGCGCCACAATCAGGAGAAACCAGATCGAGGTCACCACAAACGCCAAACCGCAGGCAAGCCAACGGGAGCTTACCCGCCAGCCTTCCGCCAGTATCTCATACTCTGCAACTGAGCCTGAAACTGCGGCAGCCAGATAAGCCAAGAACGCCACAAAAGGTGCAAGGGTGAAGGCAAGTAGCAGGTAAGCGAACTTTCTGCGCTTCTTGGAAACAGGGACTATCGCAGCAGTAGCACGCGCTTCCTGTTGTGACACTTTTCCGACTCCAACTCCCCGTCCCTACAATAGTCTGAGGTTTACCTCGACCGTCCGCAATGGGCTCAAAGTGACTCCGCTCGCTGTGTGGTGCTTACGCCGTCTCTCGTCCCTGACTGCCCGACAATAGGGCGGTCCATCCGATTGCCGCATTGCGGCGTGAGCGGGCCGTTCCCCTTGCCGCGAAGCTGTGGTCTAAGGGGCGAAACTGATCCCGGATCAGCTCATCGACGGAGGTCGCGCCCCGATCATGCCCGAACGGACCGAGAGTGAGAGCCGCAGGCTGCTGCGGCGGTTGCGCGATGTGCTTGCCATGCCCGGAAAGGGCCAGGACCGGCTGGATCGCATCACCCATCTGATCGCCGATTCCATGGCGACCGAGGTCTGTTCGATCTATCTGTTCCGCGATGAGGAAACGCTTGAGCTCTTCGCCACCGAAGGGCTGAAGAAATCCGCGGTCCACAAGACGCGGATGCGGCTCGGCGAGGGGCTGGTGGGGCGTGTGGCGCGCACAGGCCTGCCGGTGAACACCGCCGATGCGCCTTCGGAAAAGGGATTCCGTTTCATGCCCGAGACCGGCGAGGAGATCTTCTCGTCTTTCCTCGGTGTGCCGTTGCAGCGGGTGGGCGAGAAGCTGGGCGTGCTGGTCGTGCAGTCGAAAGAGGCGCGGGTGTTCTCCGAAGACGAGCTGGATGCGCTGGAAGTGGTGGCCATGGTGCTGGCCGAGATGACGGAACTGGGCGCCTTTGCCGGCGATGATGGCGGCGGGCGCCCGATCCACCGCCAGTCGCTGATGTTTCGCGGCACCTCCGGCCAGGAGGGCGCCTCCGAGGGCAAGGTCTGGCTGCATGAGCCGCGGGTGGTGGTGACCAACCCGGTCGCCGATGATCCTTTGCTGGAAATCGACCGGATCCGCGATGCGGTGGGGCGGCTCCGGATTTCGATCGATGATCTGCTGGAGGCCGAGCAGCTTGACAAGGACCAGAAGCAGGTTCTGGAAGCCTATCGCATGTTCGCTCATTCGCGCGGCTGGCTGAAGCGGATGGAGGAAGACATCACCCTGGGCCTTTCGGCCGAGGCGGCGGTCGAAAAAGAACAATCGGCGGCGCGGGCGCGGCTGGAACAGGTGCCGGATGCCTATCTGCGCGAACGCTTGCAGGATCTTGACGATCTGTCGAACCGGCTCCTCAGGATCCTGACCGGCCAGGGCGCCGATACCGGGGCGGCGATGCCGGAAAACCCGATCCTGATTGCCCGCAATATCGGCCCGGCGGAACTGCTGGAATATGGCCGCCGGCTGAAAGGCGTGGTGCTGGAGGAAGGCTCGGTCGGCTCTCATGCCGCGATTGTCGCGCGCGCGCTGTCGATCCCGCTGGTGATCCATGCCGAAAGGATCAGCGCCGAGGCACTTAATGGTGATAATATCCTGGTGGATGGTGATCAGGGTATCGTGCATCTTCGGCCCGATGAAACCGTTTCGCGCGCCTTCCGGGACAAGATCGCTATGCAGGCCGAAGCCCAGAAACGCTATGCCTCGCTGAAAGGCCTGCCGGCCCAGGCGAAATGCGGCGCGGTGATCTCGTTGCTGATGAATGCCGGGCTGATGGCGGATCTGCCGAGCCTTGAAGGATCGGGCGCCGAAGGGGTCGGGCTGTTCCGCACCGAATTGCAGTTCCTGATCCGCAATAAGATGCCGAAACGGGCCGAGCTCGCCTCGCTTTACACCCGGGTGCTGGAGGCGGCCGGCGGGCGGCGGGTCGCCTTCAGGACGCTGGATATCGGGTCGGACAAGGTGCTGCCCTATATGAAGCCGAATGACGAGCCCAATCCCGCGATGGGCTGGCGCGCGATCCGGGTGGGGCTGGATAAGCCGGGGGTTTTGCGCATGCAGATGCAGGCGCTGATCCGGGCGGCAGCGGGGCGGCCCCTGACCGTGATGTTCCCCTTCGTCGCGGAATATGGCGAGTTCATGCAGGCGCGCGCCCAGGCCCTGCGCGAGATCCACCGTGAGAAATCGCTGGGCCATCCCGTGCCGGAGACGCTTGAGATCGGGGCGATGTGCGAGACGCCCTCGCTGGTCTTCGCGCCGAAGGCGTTTTTTGAACAGGTGGATTTTGTCTCGGTCGGGGGCAATGACCTGAAACAGTTCTTCTTTGCGGCAGATCGCGAGAATGAACGGGTGCGCAAACGCTATGACACGCTGAATGTCAGTTTCCTGACCTTCCTCGAGCAGATCATCGCGCGCTGCGCCGAGACCGCGACACCCTTGTCGTTTTGCGGCGAGGATGCCGGGCGGCCGGTCGAGGCGCTGGTGCTGGCGGCGCTTGGATTCCGGTCGCTGTCGATGCGGCCGGCCTCGGTCGGGCCGGTCAAGGCGCTGATCCGCAGTGTCGATCTGGGCGAGGTGCGGGCGGTGATCGAGGCGGGGCGTGCGGCGGGGGAGGAAACGATCCGGCCGCGGCTGATGGCCTGGCTGGCGACACAGCCGGCCTGACCAGGCAGAACCCGGGAAGGTGAGGGGGGCCAGCTCCGCCCCCCCCGCGGCCAGGGCCGCGCTCCCCCCGGGATGTTTAAGGACAGATGAAAAGCGCGGCGCGAAAGCCGGAGCCGCAATGGATCGGGCCGCGAGAGGCGGGTTCAGGGATATGAGCGGCTGGTCAGAGGAAGGTCTTGCCGCACCAGGGCGCGGTTTCGTCGAATTCCGTCATGAGCTGCGGCAGGCTCTTGCGGCTGAGCAGTTTCTCGAACCGCTGGCCCATGGCCTGGACTTTCTGATCCCTGGTGCCTGGGACATAATCGAGCATCCGGACCGAGGCGGCCTGTGCCCCGCTGTAATCGGCGCGGGTGATATAGCCGGCCTGATAAAGCTCCTCCGAGGCGATGAACAGGAGCGCGGCGCAATGCAGCGCCTGGGCGGCGCGGCCCTGGATCACCAGGTCGGCCTTGACCGGCACGGCAAAGCCCAGCACCAGCGAAGACGCTGCGGCGAGGGCGAGGAGGCGGGGAAAGCCGCGATGGCGGAGCGCGGGGCGGAAGGGGCGGAAACGGGCAAAGCGCATCGGGGAAAACCTCTCCTGTATTCTGCCCGCAAATCTCGCATGGCGGGCAGGCCCGGGTCCAATGACGAAAACCGTCATCTTGCGGTGATTTGACAAAGCAGAGGCACGGGGGCAGGGTCTGGCGCCTGCGCCTGGCCGTTTCCGGCGCCCTCTCTCGCCCTGGTGTGATATGCCCGCCGACAGCCAGAATTTTGCCGCCGAACCTGCGCCCTCCCCATCCTCGCAGCCTTTGCCCGGACCCGCATCGAAACATGCGGTCACCTTTGTTCTGATCACGGTTTTTCTGGATATGATGGGCTTTGGCATCATCATGCCGGTTCTGCCGCGGCTGATCGAAGAGGTGGGCCATGTCGGGCTTGACCGCGCGTCAGAGATCGGGGGCTGGATGTTTGCGGCCTTTGCGGTCTCGCAATTCATCTGCTCGCCGCTGGCGGGGAACCTGTCCGACCGCTTTGGCCGCAGGCCGCTTCTGTTGCTGGCGGTGTTCGGTCTGGGGGCGGATTTCCTGCTTTCGGCCTGGGCGCCGACGCTGTTCTGGCTGTTTGTCGGGCGCGTGCTCGCCGGGGTCTGCGGTTCGAGCTGGGTCATCGCCAATGCCTATATCGCCGATGTGACCGCGCCCGAAGACCGCGCCCGCGCCTTCGGGCTGATGGGCGCGGCCTTTGGCGTGGGCTTTGTGATCGGGCCTGCGATCGGCGGCCTGCTGGGCGAGATCGGCACCCGCATTCCCTTTATCGTCGCCGCCTGCGTCTCGTTCCTGAACTTCACCTATGGCTGGTTCGTGCTGCCTGAAAGCCTCAGCCCCGCAAAACGCCGCCGGTTCGAGCTGGCGCGCGCCAATCCCTTTGGCGCCTTCCGGGTGTTTCGCACCTATCCGGGGGCGGTGCCGCTCTGCGTGGTGCTGTTCGTCTTCTTCTTCGCCTCCTCGGTCTATCCGGCAATCTGGACCTTCTGGGGCATGGCGAAATTCGGCTGGTCCGAGGGCATGGTCGGGCTGACGCTGGCCGTGTTCGGCCTGGTGATGGCGGGGTTCCAGGGCGGGCTGACCGGGGTCTTCGTGCGCCGGTTTGGCGAGCATCGCACCGCACTGATCGGCCTCGTCTGCGCCAGCATCGCGGCCACAGGCTACGGGCTTGCCGGCGGGCTGGGCGTGGTGGTCTTTTTGATGTTCGTCCACGGGCCCGAGGGCCTGGTGCATCCGATGATTATGGCGATCATGTCCCGCCAGGTGCCCGAAAACGCACAGGGCGAGCTGCAGGGCGGTATTTCCGCCATCACCAATATCGCGATGCTGTTCGGCACGGTTTTCTTCTCGCAGATCTTCGGGCATTTCATGGCCGAGGGCCGCGAATGGCAATCGCCGGATGTGGCCTATTGGGTGGCAGGGGCCTGCCTCGCGCTTGCGCTTGTGCTGTTCATATGGCTGACAGGGACGACGGGGCGGAGCGCGACGGGGCGCAACACAGCAGAGGCAGCAGATAAATGAGCGAGCGGTTCAGCGGCAGTTTCACCCAGCAAGAGCCGATCCCGGAGGCAGGGATCGCGGCGGCGCTGGCGGTTTTGCGCCACGGACGGCTGCATCGCTACAATACGCAAGGCGACGAGACCGCCGAAGCCGCGCTGCTTGAGGAAGAATTCGCGGCTTTCACCGGGGCGCGCTATTGTCTCGGCGTGGCCTCCGGCGGCTATGCGATGGGCTGCGCGCTCCGGGCCGTGGGGCTGGAACATGGCGAGGCGGTTCTGACCAATGCTTTCACACTCGCCCCGGTGCCGGGCGCGATCCAGGCCGCCGGCGGGCATCCGGTCTTTGTCGAGATCACCGAAGACCTGGTGCTGGATTTCGACGATCTGGCGGCGAAAGCCCGGGCAACCGGCGCGCGGATCCTGCTTTTGTCGCATATGCGCGGCCATAGCTGCGATATGGAGGCGCTGATGGCGCTTTGTGGCACGCTTGGCCTGATCGTGATCGAGGATTGCGCCCATACGATGGGGGCGGAATGGAACGGGGTCGCCTCGGGGCGGCATGGGCTGATCGGCTGCTATTCGACCCAGACCTATAAGCATATGAATTCTGGCGAAGGCGGGCTCCTGATCACGGATGATGCGGATATCGCTGCAAAAATGATCCTGCTCTCAGGCAGTTACATGCTCTATGCCCGGCACCGCGCCGCGCCCGGGCCCGAAGCGTTCAGGGACATCAGGCTTGATATCCCGAATGTCTCGGGGCGGATGGACAATCTGCGCGCGGCGATCCTGCGGCCCCAGGTCGGGCTGCTGGCGGAACGCCGCGCCCGCTGGACCGCGCTTTACGAGACGATGGAGCAGGGCCTCGCCGATACGCCCGGCCTCAGACTGATCCGGCGCCCCGTGGCCGAGCGCCATGTCGGATCGTCCTTCCAGTTCGCGCTGCCCGACTGGGAGGCCGCGCGGATCGGGATGCTCCTGTCGCGCTGCATCGCGCGGGGGGTGGAGCTGAAATGGTTCGGGGTCGAAGAGCCGGTCGCCTTCACCTCGCGCTATCCGCATTGGCGCTATGCCGGCGAACAGCATTGCCCGAAGACCGACCGCATCCTCGCCGGCCTTGCGGATATGCGGCTGCCACTGACCTTTTCGGTGGAGGACGCGGATCTGATCGCCCGCATCATCCGGGAAGAGGTGCTGATCACCGGCCAGGCCGAACATTTCGACGCAGGCGAAGCGCCGGTGATCGAATGAGCGCTGCCCGTATCCCGGGGCCTTGCTCTGGTCCGCAGGGGCTTTGACCCCTGACTGGCCCTTGGGATGATCCGCTCCGGTTGCGGATGGCACGTGCGGGCCCAAGGCGCCAAAGATCCGGGCCAGATATTCGACGCCAGATTTGTCACGCCAGTTCCCCGACGTAAAAACAGGCTCAAGTAACCCGCGGCACTGGCTTTATTGCGGGTAGGGGCTTTCGCCGCCAAGTGAGTCATTGGTGTGCCCGATCAGCACCTCGCACAGGCAGGTCTCGGTGGTGCAGGCATCGCGGTCGGCGATAAAGGTCTCGTCGCGCGGTGGATTGCTGTGATCTGTCTCGGTGCCGGTCGCGTTTTCCAGCGCATAGACCCAGGCCGCGTCATCGAGATTGCCCATCAGCCAGAGCTCCTGCTCATCCTCATAGAGGCTGTCGCACATCAGCCGATGCGCGGGCAGCCTGGCCGGGGTCTCGCAATCGATGTCGGGGGCAATCGGATAGTTCTCGCCAAAGCGCAGGAGGCTCTCTTGCAGCGCCCGGATGCTGATCCCGCAAATCCCTTGGGCGAGGGCTGGCGAGAGGCTGAGGGCAAAGCCCGCCAGCAGGGCGATGAAGGGGGCTGCGCGACGTACCGGCAGGGGGCGGTTCCGGAGAGGGGAAGGCATTGCGATGCTCCGCTGTTGATCGGGATGAACCAATGCGACCGGGGCGCTCCGGTCAAGGTCAGGAATGGCAGCGGATAATTTCTTACTGTTTTTCATGGGAATACAGGAGCTAATCGCTTTCGTGATTCCTTTGCCTGCGACTTTCTGACGCCGGGGTCAGCAACTGTGCCGCGATGCAGCACCGGCATAAATTCTTTTTAGGATGCGGTCGCATGCAACGCAGCAAAACAAGGGTGATCCCCCTTCGGAAGGGTGGGAAAACCCCTCTCCCTCGGTTGACCCCGGGCGGGGGCAGGGGTAAAGCGAACCAATGAGTGCAAGCGGGTCGAAAAAGGGTCCGCAGGCTCGCTGACGCCAGCTGAAGGAGCATCTCGTGGACACGCTTCTCCGAGAGTATCTTCCGATTGTCATTCTGCTCGTGATCGCGGTGGGGCTTGGCCTCGTCCTGATCCTCGCTGCTGCGGTGATCGCAATCCGGAACCCGGACCCTGAAAAGGTCTCGGCCTATGAATGCGGGTTTAACGCATTCGATGACGCCAGGATGAAATTCGATGTCCGGTTCTATCTGGTCTCGATCCTGTTCATCATCTTTGACCTTGAGGTCGCCTTCCTCTTCCCCTGGGCGCTTGCGTTCAGCGAGATCTCGATGACCGCGTTCTGGTCGATGATGGTGTTCCTTGGCGTGCTGACCATCGGCTTCGCCTATGAATGGAAGAAGGGAGCTCTCGAATGGGAGTGATGCCGGGTAAAGTGCAGACGGGAGCCAACACGGTGGGGCTGGACCGCGACGGCGATGTCGCGGCCTTCTCGCGCGATCTGCAGGATAAAGGCTTCCTGCTGACCTCGACCGAGGATGTGATCAACTGGGCCCGGATCGGATCTTTGCACTGGATGACCTTTGGTCTGGCCTGCTGCGCGGTCGAGATGATCCAGATGTCGATGCCGCATTACGACGTGGAACGCTTTGGCATGGCGCCGCGCGCCTCGCCCCGGCAGTCGGATCTGATGATCGTGGCCGGCACGCTGACGAACAAGATGGCGCCCGCTTTGCGCAAGGTCTATGACCAGATGCCCGAGCCGCGCTATGTCGTCTCGATGGGCAGCTGCGCCAATGGTGGTGGGTATTACCATTACAGCTATTCGGTGGTGCGCGGCTGTGACCGTGTGGTGCCGGTCGATGTCTATGTGCCGGGCTGCCCGCCTACGGCCGAGGCGCTGCTTTATGGCTTGTTGCAATTGCAGCGGAAGATCCGCCGCACCGGCACTCTGGTGAGGTGAACAGGATGTCTGACGCGCTGAACGAACTCGGAGCCACCATCGCCCTGCGCCAGCCCGACGCGGTGCTGTCGCATTCCGTGGCCCATGGCGAGCTGACGCTGCTGGCGACGCCGGCGCATCTTCTTGCGCTGATTGAATATCTGCGGGACGAGGCGACCTGTCGCTTTTCGACGCTGATCGACATCACGGCGGTCGATTATCCGGAACGCCCGGCGCGGTTCGATGTCGTCTACCATTTCCTGTCGATGTATCGGAACCAGCGCATCCGCGTGAAAGTCGCGCTGCGCGAAGAGGAAATGATCCCCTCGCTCACGAGCCTGCATCCAGGTGCCAACTGGTTCGAGCGCGAGACCTTCGACATGTTCGGGATCATCTTCCAGGGCCATCCCGACCTGCGCCGCATCCTCACCGATTACGGTTTCCGTGGCCATCCGCTGCGCAAGGACTTCCCCACCACCGGCTATGTCGAAGTGCGCTATGACGAAGTGCAGAAGCGCGTCGTCTATGAGCCGGTGAAGCTGGTGCAGGAATATCGCCAGTTCGACTTCATGTCGCCCTGGGAAGGCGCGGAATATATCCTTCCGGGCGACCAGAAAGCGGAGGCACCGAAATGATGGACGGCACCGGCAACGGCCTTGGCTCGCAGGATATGCGCCGGAACTTCTATGATGACGGCTCGATGGATATCGAGACGTCCGAGCAGCGGATCCGCAATTTCAACATCAACTTCGGCCCGCAGCACCCTGCGGCCCATGGTGTGTTGCGTCTGGTACTGGAGCTGGATGGCGAGATCGTCGAACGCGCCGACCCGCATATCGGCCTCTTGCATCGCGGCACAGAGAAGCTGATGGAAAGCAGGACATACCTGCAGAACCTGCCCTATTTCGACCGCCTCGACTATGTGGCGCCGATGAACCAGGAACATGCCTGGTGTCTGGCGATTGAAAAGCTGACCGGCACTGTGGTGCCGCGCCGCGCCAGCCTGATCCGGGTGCTCTATTCGGAAATCGGCCGCATCCTGAACCATCTGATGAACGTCACCACCGGCGCGATGGATGTCGGCGCCCTGACACCGCCGCTCTGGGGTTTCACCGCCCGCGAAGAGCTGATGCAGTTCTACGAGCGCGCCTGTGGCGCCCGTCTGCACGCCGCCTATTTCCGCCCCGGTGGCGTCCACCAGGATCTGCCGCCGAAGCTGATCGACGATATCGAGGCATGGTCGCAGACCTTCCCGAAACTGGTCGATGACCTTGACGGGCTGATCACCGAGAACCGCATCTTCAAACAGCGCACCGTCGATATCGCGACCGTGTCGGAACAGGACGCGCTGGACTGGGGCTTCTCGGGTGTAATGGTGCGCGGATCGGGCCTCGCCTGGGACCTTCGCCGTGCGCAGCCCTATGAATGCTATGACGAATTCACCTTCCAGGTGCCGGTCGGCAAGAATGGCGACTGCTATGACCGCTATCTCTGCCGGATGCTGGAGATGCGGGAATCTGTCAAGATCATCCAGCAGGCCATCGCGAAACTGCGCGAGCCTGCGGCCCAGACCGATGTGATGGCGCGCGGCAAGCTGTCGCCGCCGAAGCGCGGCGAGATGAAGACCTCGATGGAGGCGCTCATCCACCATTTCAAACTCTATACCGAAGGCTTCCACGTCCCCGCGGGCGAGGTCTATGCCGCGGTCGAGGCGCCCAAGGGCGAATTCGGCGTCTTCCTCGTGGCAGATGGTACGAACAAGCCTTACCGCGCCAAGATCCGCGCGCCGGGCTATGCCCATCTCCAGGCGATGGATTACCTTGGCAAGGGCCACCAGCTGGCCGATGTCTCGGCGATCATTGCGACGATGGATATCGTGTTTGGTGAGGTGGACAGATGACGGCACGTTTCGCGGCGGCTCTTCTGGCGCTGGCCCTGCCGGTCGCGGGCTTTGCCCAGACCACTGAACTCGGGGAAGAGGCAAAGCAGGTCGCCGCCGCCATTGCGGCAGAGGGCTGTGTGCTGACCCAGGCCAATAATGACGCCGTTCAGAACCGCCTGACCGGGATGAATGACGAGAGCGCCATGGCGGCCTCGGTTCAGCTGATCATCGGCGGTTTCCTTTTGGAAGAGGGCGAGGGCGCCTTCCGCCTCAAGGGGCTTGGCTGCTGATGCTGTATCGTCTTGCCCCCCTTGCCGTGATGCTGCTGGCCGGGCCCGCGCTTCTCCCGGCGTCTGCTCAGGAGGCGCCGCCCGCCGGCACCGACTGGAAGGCGCTTCTGACGGAGACGCTTGAAGCCCATGGCTGCACGATGACCGAGGAAGAAGCGACGACCCTCTTGCCGCCGCTTGGGTTCAGCGACGACTGGACCGCCGTGGTCGTCGAAGAAATGCTTGCCGACGGATCGGCGGAGCTGGACGAGAATACCTGGGCCCTCACCGTGAAAACGGAGAAATGCCCCTGATGCTGCTGGTCGGGCTCATCCCTGTTTTGGTCCTGACCCCCTTCTTTGTGCATGGTCCCTTCGGGCTCCTGTACATCAAAGCCGTTTTTTCTTTCGTCGGGATCATCTGACATGCTGCGCCGCCTTTACCACGAGCAACCTGCGAGTTTCGCCTTCACGCCCGCCAACCTGGCCTGGGCCGAGGGGCAGATCAGCAAATATCCCGAAGGGCGCCAGGCCTCGGCGGTCATTCCGCTGTTGTGGCGGGCGCAGGAGCAGGAAGGCTGGCTGACCAGGCCCGCGATCGAATATATCGCGACCATGCTGGGTATGGCGAATATCCGCGTGCTTGAGGTCGCGACCTTCTACTTCATGTTCCAGCTGCAACCGGTTGGCTCTGTTGCGAATATCCAGATCTGCGGCACCACTTCCTGCATGATCTGCGGCGCAGAAGAGCTGATCGAGGTCTGCAAAGAGCTGATCGCACCGGCGCCGCATACGGTTTCCGCCGATGGCAAATTCAGCTGGGAAGAGGTCGAATGCCTCGGTGCCTGCGCCAATGCGCCGATGGCCCAGATCGGCAAGGATTACTATGAGGACCTGACGCCCACGGCGCTGCGCGGGCTGATCGCGCGCTTCCGCGACGGCGAAGTGCCGCAGCCCGGCTCCCAAAGCGGCCGCTATTCGTCGGAGCCGGTCACCGGCCTGACCTCGCTGGCCGATTATAAGGGCAAGGGTCTGGCGCTGAACGGATCGGTGCAGCGCGCGGTGGATATCGGCGAGACGGTCAAACGGATCGACGGCACCGAAGAGGCGCTGAACCTGTCCTGGATCCGCAATCGCGAGGGCGGGGTGGCGCTGGCCGAAAAGCCCGCCGCTGAGCCTGCCGCGAAACCGGCGGAACCGGTGACGGGAGTGGCGGCAGAGGGCAAACAGCCCGAAGCGCTGCGCGGGCCGCGGGGCGGCGAGGCGGATAACCTCAAGGAAATCGAAGGCATCGGTCCGGTGCTGGAACGGCTCTGCCATGAGCTCGGCTTTTTCCATTTCGACCAGATTGCCGGCTGGAGCGATGACGAAGTCACCTGGGTTGACCAGAATCTCAAGGGCTTCAAAGGCCGCGTGACCCGTGACAAATGGGTGGCGCAGGCGAAACTGATTTTGGCTGAAGGTCTGGACGCATTCCGCATCCGGGCAAAGACCAACGATTACTGAGGGCAGGGGGCATGACAGGGCCATCGGCACATGACATCAAGCGCGGGCGCCAGGTGCGCCTTGTGGCTGTTGTCATTGCGGCGACGATGATCCTGTGGATGGGCGGGCAATGGCTCGGCGGGCATTTCGGCTGGGAGACGCGGTTTGTCTTCCTCTTCGATCTCGCAGCGATTGCCGGTTTCATCTGGGCCCTGGCCGTGACGTATCAGATCTGGCGCGGGCGCCGGGCGTAAGGAGAGCGAGCGATGCTCAAGGATCAGGACCGCATCTTCACGAACCTCTACGGGATGCATGACCGCACTCTCAAAGGGGCAATGGCGCGCGGCCATTGGGATGGCACGGCGGATATCATGTCCAAAGGCCGTGACTGGATCGTGGATGAGATGAAGAAGTCGGGCCTGCGCGGGCGCGGCGGTGCGGGCTTCCCGACGGGGATGAAATGGTCCTTCATGCCGAAGGTCTCGGATGGGCGTCCGGCCTATCTGGTGGTCAATGCCGACGAATCCGAACCCGCGACCTGCAAAGACCGCGAAATCATGCGCCATGATCCGCATACGCTGATCGAAGGCTGCCTGATCGCCGGTTTCGCGATGAATGCGGTGGCCGCCTATATCTATATCCGTGGTGAATATGTCCGCGAGAAAGAGGCGCTGCAGGCCGCGATCGACGAGGCCTATGATGCCGGCCTGATTGGGCGCAATGCCTCGAAATCCGGTTATGATTTCGACGTTTACCTGCATCATGGGGCAGGGGCCTATATCTGCGGCGAGGAAACCGCGCTGCTTGAAAGCCTTGAAGGCCGCAAGGGCATGCCCCGGATGAAGCCGCCTTTCCCGGCAGGGGCGGGTCTTTATGGCTGCCCGACCACGGTGAACAACGTCGAATCCATCGCGGTGGCGCCGACCATCCTGCGCCGTGGCGGCGAATGGTTCGCGGGCTTTGGCCGTCCGAACAATGCCGGCGTGAAGCTTTTCGCTATGTCGGGCCATGTGAATGCGCCCTGCGTGATCGAAGAATCGATGTCGATCCCGATGCGCGAGCTGATCGAGAAACATGGCGGCGGCGTGCGCGGTGGCTGGAAGAACCTGAAAGCGGTGATCCCGGGCGGTGCATCCTGCCCGATCCTCACCGCCGATATGTGCGAAAACGCCATCATGGATTATGACGGCATGCGCGAGCTGAAATCCTCCTTCGGCACCGCCTGCATGATCGTGATGGACCAGTCGACCGACGTGATCAAAGCGATCTGGCGCCTGTCGAAATTCTTCAAACATGAAAGCTGCGGCCAGTGCACGCCGTGCCGCGAAGGCACCGGCTGGATGATGCGGGTGATGGACCGTCTGGTGACCGGCGATGCCGAGGTCGAAGAGATCGACATGCTGTTTGAGGTCACCAAACAGGTCGAAGGTCACACGATCTGCGCCCTTGGCGACGCTGCTGCCTGGCCGATCCAGGGTCTGATCCGCAATTTCCGCGAGGAAATCGAAGATCGTATCAAGGCAAAACGCACCGGCCGTATCTCGGCCGCGCTGGCTGCGGAATAATCATGACTGTTCGCGCAATCCCCAACATGACGGCCCCCGCCCGCAGCCTTCCGGCTGTGGCGCTGGCGCTTGTCCTGTCGGGCTGCGCGGTGATCCATACGCCGCTGCCGGAAACGGTGACGCCGGGCCTGCATCAGGTTCAGGTCGATGGCCAGGCGATCCAGGGCGAGGTTCGCCCCGGCCCGACCGGGTTGCAGCTGACCGTGGTCGGCGCACGCCCGATTGGCGGCCAGGAGATCCGGGTGACTACCGCCGGGGGCCTGCGCAACGATCAGGGTGCGCTGGCCAAGAAAGCCGCCCGCGCGACCTGTGCGGCCGCAGGCGGCCAGTTCCGCGAAAAAGCCATCGGGAAATATGATCGGGCAGGCGCCTGGCTTTTCGCCGGAGGCTGCGCATGATCACGGGATGTTTCAGCCAGCACGGATCACGGAAACGGCACGAAGCCGTGCGTTTTGATGCGCCTGTCGCTCTGGCAGGATGGGGCGCCGGTCGGATGACCGGGGCAACCTGTGGAGCATCCGTTATGACATCCGTAAAAATTCTTGCTGTATCGCTGGTGATTGCCGCAAGCGCCGGCGCCGCCGAGGCGCGCACGCCGATCAACCAGGAAGCGCATATCAACGACACATTGCGCCAGGGCTTTATCGCTGATGCGATTGCCGACAATTGCCCGACGATGCGGCCGCGAAAGCTGCGCGCGCTGAATGAGCTGACGAAGCTCAGGGATTACGCCCTGAAACAGGGATATACGCGCCAGGAAATCACCGCTTTCGTCGAGAGCAAGACCGAGAAAAAGCGCGGCAAGGCCGAGGCTGCGGCCTGGCTGAAAAAAGCCGGGGCCGAGCCGGGCAAGGTCCAGGCCTATTGTACGGTCGGCGAGACGGAAATCGCGAGAAACAGCCTGATCGGCTATTTGCTGAGGTCGACCAGATGACCAAAGGCAAAGCTCCGCGCGGCATTCCCGGCTTCCATCTCGCCTCGTTCAATTTCGGGCTTTTGCGGCATGACTGGGACGCGCCCGAGATCGCAGATTTCGCCAATGGGCTGGATCTGGTGAATGGTGTGGCCGAACGCGCGGCGGGCTTTGTCTGGCGTCTGGAGGATGATGCGATGGAGGCGGCGCAGGCCGATCCGGCCTCGCCCTTCCTGGGCAATCCGCGTATGGCCTCGACACTTTCGGTCTGGGTGGATGCGGACAGCCTTGGCGCTTTCGTGTGGAACACCGTCCACCGCCAATTCTATGCCCGCAAGGGTGAATGGTATGATGCGCCCGGCGCGCTGGTTCTGTGGTGGGTGCCGGAAGGCCACCGCCCAGATATGGCCGAGGGCTATGCGCGGTGGCAGCACCGCAATGAATTTGGAGACAGCGACCAGGCCTTCGGCTGGTCGTATCTGGAAGAGGCCGCGACATGGACAGCCCATGCCTGCGACCGGATCGCGGCGGAGTAGGCGCAGATGTCGAATCTGAAAAAAATCAACATCGACGGGACCGAGCTGGAGATCGACGGCTCGATGACGATCATCCAGGCGGCGGAAGTGGCCGGGATCGAGATCCCGCGTTTCTGCTATCACGAGCGGCTGTCCATCGCGGGCAATTGCCGGATGTGTCTGGTCGAGGTCGTGGGTGGCCCGCCGAAACCGGCGGCCTCCTGCGCGATGCAGGTCAAGGACCTGCGCCCGGGCCCGAATGGTGAGGCGCCGGTCGTCAAAACCAGATCGCCGATGGTCAAAAAGGCCCGCGAAGGGGTGATGGAGTTCCTCCTGATCAACCATCCGCTGGATTGCCCGATCTGCGACCAGGGCGGCGAATGCGATCTGCAGGACCAGGCCATGGCTTACGGCGTGGATTTCTCGCGTTACCGCGAGCCGAAACGCGCCTCTGACGAGCTGGATCTTGGCCCGCTGGTCAAGACCGCGATGACGCGCTGCATCTCCTGCACGCGCTGCGTGCGGTTCACCTCGGAAGTCGCCGGCATCACCCAGATGGGCCAGACCGGGCGCGGGGAAGACAGCGAGATCACCTCCTATCTGAACATGACGCTGGACAGTAACCTTCAGGGCAATATCATCGACCTCTGCCCGGTTGGCGCGCTGACCTCGAAACCCTATGCCTTCACTGCCCGCCCCTGGGAGCTGACCAAGACCGAGACCATCGACGTGATGGACGCGCTTGGCGCGAATATCCGCGTCGATACCAAGGGCCGCGAAGTGATGCGCATTCTGCCGCGCAACAATGATGCGGTGAATGAGGAATGGATCTCGGACAAGACCCGGTTCATCTGGGACGGGTTGCGCCGTCAGCGTCTCGACACGCCCTATATTCGGGTGGATGGCAAGCTCAGGAAAGCGACCTGGGGCGAGGCGCTCGAGGCGGCTTCGGCGGCGATGAAGGGTAAGAAAATCGTTGGTCTTGTGGGCGATCTGGCCCCGACCGAGGCGATCTACAGCCTTAAAAAACTGATCGAAGGTCTTGGCGGCAAAGTGGAATCGCGCACCGATGGCGCGCGGCTGCCGATTGGCAATCGTTCCGCCTATGTCGGCAATGCGACGATTGAAGACATCGACAACGCAAAGATGATCCAGCTGATCGGCACCAATCCGCGTGTCGAAAGCCCGGTTCTCAATGCGAGGATCCGCAAAGCCTGGACCAATGGCGCGACCGTGGGTCTGGTCGGTGAAGCGGTCGATCTGACCTATGACTATGTCCATGTCGGCTCTGACCGTGCGGCTCTGGTCGAATTGTCGGGCAAAGAGATCCCGGACGCGACCCGCGAGGCGCCGTCGATCGTGATCGTCGGGCAGGGCGCGATCAATGAGGCTGATGGCGAGGCGGTTCTGGCCCATGCCATGAAGCTGGCCGAGAATTCGAATTCGAAACTTCTGATCCTGCACACGGCGGCTGCCCGCGTCGGCGCGCTGGATGTCGGTGCCGTGACCGATGGCGGCATGGCGGCGGCGGTTCTGGGTGCCGAAGTGATCTTCAACCTCGGTGCGGATGAGGTCGAGATCGCGCGCGAATGGACTGATGCCGGTGCACCGCCCTTCGTGATCTATCAGGGCAGCCATGGCGATCGCGGTGCAAACCGCGCTGACATCATCCTGCCGGCTGCTGCTTTCACGGAAGAAAACGGTCTGTTCGTCAATACCGAGGGCCGGCCGCAACTGGCGTTCCGTGCCGGCTTTGCACCGGGCGAGGCCCGTGAGAACTGGGCGATCCTGCGCGCGCTGTCGGGCGAGCTGGGGGCCAAACTGCCCTGGGACAGCCTGGCGGGGCTTCGCGCTGCGCTGATCGCCGATCATCCGCATCTGGGTCTGGTCAACGAGGTCGTGGAAAATGAATGGCAGCCGCTTGAGCTTCGGATGCCGGCGCGTGCGGGCTTCCGCAATGCGATCCGCGACTTCTATCTGACGAACCCGATTGCCCGCGCAAGCCAGGTCATGGCCGAGCTTTCCGCCCAGGCCCAGGCCCGGGCCAATGCGCCCCTCGCAGCGGAGTAAGCAAGGCATGCGCCAGCTCTCTGCCCTCACGCTTTTCCCGGTCGCCCTGGCGGCTCTGGGGGCCTGCGCGGGGGATGGAGAGGGGGCGGCCATGCCGGGTAAGAAGGAATATCTCGGCATTCAGACCGTGCTTCTGGAGGACGATATGGTCAGTTTCCGTGTCGCCATGAAGGGCGCGCAGGATGGCAAGGATATCGAGGATTATGCCCGTTGCGCAGCCGCGCAATATGCGCTGATCCGGGGCGCCGGTTTCGCCCGCCATGTGCGGACGAATGTTGCAAAATCCGGCGATACGCTAAGGGGGGACTCGGTCTGGCTGGTTTCAGCCGCGCTGCCCCGCGGTGTGAAAACGATTGACGCCGAAGTGACGGTGCAGGATTGCGGCGCATTGAGGATCCCGACGGTCTGAGGGGCAGCCCCCGGACAAAAGGTATAAAGACAGCGGTCCGGAAAACGGACTGAGAGGACGGTAGGAAGATGGACGGATTTTTCTCGACGGGGCTTGGCACGGCGGTCATTCTGATCGCCCAGTGTCTTGCGGTGGTCGCCTTCGTCATGATCTCGCTGATCTTCATGGTCTATGGCGACCGGAAGATCTGGGCGGCGGTGCAGGTGCGGCGTGGCCCGAACGTGGTTGGCCCCTGGGGGATCCTGCAGACCTTTGCCGATGCGCTGAAATATGTGCTGAAGGAAATCGTGGTCCCTGCGGGTGTTGACCGCCCGGTCTATTTCC
Source organism: Paracoccus sp. IB05 (assembly GCF_016405985.1). Lineage (GTDB taxonomy): Bacteria > Pseudomonadota > Alphaproteobacteria > Rhodobacterales > Rhodobacteraceae > Pseudogemmobacter. Next base: position 37,960 of record NZ_JAEFCF010000020.1, on the reverse strand, counting down.
TCGCGCCGATCCTGTCCTTCGTTCTGGCACTGCTGGCCTTTGCGGTGATCCCCTTTGATTACGGCTGGGTGCTGGCGGATATCAACGTCGCGATCCTGTTTGTCTTCGCCGTCTCCTCGCTGGAGGTTTATGGCGTGATCATGGGCGGCTGGGCCTCGAACTCGAAATACGCCTTCCTTGGGGGCCTGCGGTCCGCCGCGCAGATGATCTCTTACGAGGTCTCGCTGGGCCTGATCATCATCGGCCTGATCATCTCCTCGGGTTCGATGAACATGTCCGACATCGTGCGCGCCCAGGATACCGGCTACGGTCTTCTCGGCTGGTACTGGCTGCCGCATTTCCCGATGCTGGTTCTGTTCTTCGTCTCGTCCCTGGCCGAGACCAACCGCCCGCCCTTCGACCTTCCCGAAGCTGAATCCGAGCTCGTCGCGGGCTTCATGGTCGAATATTCTTCGACGCCGTACCTGCTGTTCATGGCGGGTGAATATATCGCCATCTTCCTGATGTGCGCGCTGATCTCGCTCTTCTTCTTCGGCGGCTGGCTCTCGCCGATCCCGGGCATCGCCGATGGCTGGTGGTGGATGGTCGCCAAGATGTGGATGTGGTTCTTCATGTTCGCGATGGTGAAGGCCATCGTGCCGCGCTACCGCTACGATCAGCTGATGCGGATCGGCTGGAAGGTGTTCCTGCCGCTCTCGCTCGGCTGGGTCGTCCTGGTGGCATTCCTTGCAAAATTTGAAGTGCTTGGCGGCTTCTGGGCCCGCTGGGCGATCGGGGGCTGAGGGTGCAACTCGCCACCATCATAGGTCTGTCTGCTCTCACCGCAGTCGCCGCGATGCCGGCTTTTGCGCTGGATGAGGCTGAGATGCAGAAGTTGGCGGATGAGGCGCAGGCCTGCGCTGATGCCGGCGATCTGGATTGCTCGTTTGATGGCTTTACCTCCATCTACATCGAGGCGTTTCGTGCCGATCCGGAGGCAGCCTGCGAAGGGCATGAAGGTCCTTTCGGCTGTGGCATGACACTTGGCCTTCTGGCGAATGATGGTTTGCGGATCGCGCAAACTGCTTCACCCGAGCGCAAGCTGGATATTGCAGAGCGGTTGCTGACGCTTTCTGACGAAATGAAACCGACGGACAGGCCTTTCGCGGACATTGATTTCCAGTCCCACCTTCTGGGCATGGAGGCCTGTCTGGCGCTTAAGGATCACGCCTGCGCGCAAGATCATGCGAAGCACGCGGTAAAGCTTGAGGATGGCTACAGGCCGCGGTTCGAGGACGTTGCTGCGGAAATTGTTCTTCCGTTTCGCGACCCCACCAATGAAACAGATAAAGACTTCGAGGCGCGCGTTACGGCGTTTAAGACCCGTATCGCAACTGCCCGAGAAATTGCACGAGAGGTCCAGCAATGACCCAGATCGACTGGAACCGCGCCACGCGCTATTTCCTGATGATGGATTTCATCAAGGGCTTTGCGCTCGGGATGCGCTATTTCTTCAAGCCGAAACCCACCATCAACTATCCGCATGAAAAGGGGCCGCTTTCGCCCCGTTTCCGCGGTGAGCACGCGTTGCGCCGTTACCCGAATGGTGAAGAGCGCTGCATCGCCTGCAAGCTGTGCGAGGCGATCTGCCCGGCCCAGGCCATCACCATCGATGCGGAGCCGCGCGAAGACGGCTCGCGCCGCACCACGCGCTACGATATCGATATGACGAAATGCATCTATTGCGGCTTCTGTCAGGAAGCCTGCCCGGTCGATGCCATCGTCGAAGGCCCGAATTTCGAATTCTCGACCGAGACCCGCGAAGAGCTGTTCTACAACAAGGACAAACTCCTTGAGAACGGCGCGCGGTGGGAGGCCGAGATCGCCCGCAACCTCGAACTCGACGCGCCCTATCGTTAAGCCAGACCCCCCAACCGGAGACCCGGCCAGGCCATGAGCAGACTTGAATCAGCAATTACCGGAGCGGCGGGCGGGGCAATCACCTTCGCCCTTGTCGCTCTGTTTGCTGGCGGGATGCTCAGGGGCGATCCGGGGGGGCAGGGGGCAATCGGCCCGGCCGGCGCCGCAGGCCCGGCAGGGCCGGAAGGCCCGTCCGGACCCCAGGGGCCCGGCGGCGTGCAGGGGCCCGTTGGCCCGGCCGGCCCGCAAGGCGTCGAAGGCGTCGCCGGCCCGCAGGGGCCGCAGGGCGAGATCGGTGTCCAGGGCCCCGAAGGCCCCGCCGGTCCGCAGGGCGTGGCGGGCCATGGCGATCCGGGGCCGGATGCGCTGCTTCTCGTGCGCCGCGTGGGCGGCTGCCCCACGGGCTGGAACCCGGCAGGAGAGGTTGTGCTGAACGCGTCTCCCGATTATGCGGGCAGCGCCGACCAGGAACGCTCGAACCCAGGGGTCGTGACTTCGGCAACCACGGGCTTTGCCAATGTCAATTTCTTCCTCTGCCAGCAGGGGAATGCCGGCGGGTCCGGCGGGGAGGGCGCGGAATGAACGAAGCCTATACCAAAATGCTGAGCCAGATGATGGAAAGCAGCCAGGAGATGCTGAAAAGCTTCAATCCGGGCATGGCCTCGGTCACGGAAAGCATGACCGAAGGCATGAAAGCGGGCGGCTTTGACAAGCTGTTTCCGACTATGCCGGCGGATCTGATGGAAATGTGGTTCGGCAAGACCTTTAACCGCGAGGGGCTCGACAGCCGCACGCGGCTTCTGGTGACGCTGGCCGGGCTGACGGTGCAGGGGGCCTTGCTGCCCGCTGGCGCCGGCGAGCCGCAGATCAGGGTGACGGTCCGGCACGCGCTGGAAGCCGGCGCCACGGAACGCGAGATCGCCGAGGTGATCTGGCAAATGAGCATGTTCGGCGGTTTGCCCGCCATGAGACAGGCGCTGGACATTGCCCAGTCCGTCTTTGACGAGAGGAAGGAAGCTAGCAAATGACCGTCGCGGTTTTTGCCTTTTATGTCTTTGCGCTGGTGACCATTGGCTCGGGCCTGATGGTGACGTTCAGCCGCAATCCGGTGCATGCGGTGCTCTGGCTGATTTCGGCCTTTGTCGGTGCCACCGGGCTTTTCGTGCTTTTGGGCGCGGAATTCATCGCGATGCTCCTGCTGATCGTCTATGTCGGCGCGGTGGCGGTGCTGTTCCTCTTTGTCGTGATGATGCTCGACGTCGATTTCGCGGCGCTGAAGGGCGAGATGGCGCGGGCCATGCCGCTGGCGCTGCTGATTGGCGTCGTGCTGCTGATGCAGATCGGGATCGCCTTCGGGTCCTGGCGGGTGTCTTCCGGCGCCAGCATTTCTAACCCGACCCCCACGGATATCGACAATGCGCGCGCCATCGGTCTGTTGATCTATGACCGCTATATCTACCTCTTCCAGGCCGCGGGCCTCGTGCTGCTGGTCGCGATGATCGGGGCGATCCTGCTGACGCTGCGCCACCGCACCGGCATCAAGCGCCAGAACGTGCTGCATCAGATGTGGCGCGACCCGGCCCAGACCATCGAGATGAAAGACATCAAACCGGGGCAGGGGCTCTGATCCATGATCCGCGCGGTTCTGGTCATTGCAGGTATAGCAGCAACGCAGGCGGTCTCGCCCGCGCTTGCCTGCTCTGTTGATATGTCCGGATACTCGAACCTGGCTAAGCATGGGAAGAACTGCGCGATCTCCTGGCAAACGGCCCCGGCACAGAGTGTTAGCCTGAGTGAGGCCAAAGCGATTGGCGTCGGCTTTGTGGTGCAGACGACCTTTGAAGGCTTCGCCTGTGGCGGCGCGGTCAACTATGTGGTTCAGGATTGTGCAGCGGGCAGGGCTCTGGTTCTGGGACCAGAGATTTTGGACACCGAGAAGGCTGAACCGGAAAATTACGTTGCTTTCGATGATCTTCTGGCGCGCGAAGGCGCGAGGCCTGGCTTTGGTCTGGGCGGCGTCGCACGCCTTGCTGACGAACGGGGAATGAATACGGCGCAGGAGGTGAGCATCTCCAGCGGGAGGCTGCATCTTTCAGCACCGGGGCCGGACGGTGAAATGACCACGCGGATCATGAAACTGGATTGCGGCTGCAAGACGCTGTTCCCCGAGATGGGGGGCAAGGGATGAGGCTCGCGCTTTCCGCCCTGATCGTTCTGACTGCCGCTCCTGCCGGGGCGCTGACGCCGCTGCCGCCTTGTGGCGGTGTCGAGGCCGGGATGCGCACCGGCTTTCCGGCGCAGATCGAGGGCACCGGCATTGTGGTCGAAGATTATAGCCACAACATCACCGCGCATGGCGATCTGGCCGAGGCGGATACGCCGCCGGTCGCGGCGCTTTCGGGCTTCACTGGCCTCAGGATCACCCATTGTGCAAGCGGGCGCATGGTCGCGGTCGCGGGGCAGGGGCGCAGCTATGACGCTGCCAATGCGCTGGCCGCGACGACCTTCCTGCGCGAGGCCGTGGCAAAGAAACAACCCGCGACAGCGGCGCGGATGAAACAGGCGGTGAAAGCCGCTTTGGGCAAAGGGATCGAGCTGCGTGAAAACGCCGAGACCTGCGCCTGCAACACTTACTTTCCGGATCTGCGCGCCAAAGGGATGACCCCTTACAAAGAGCGCAACGATCTGGGGCAATAACGGGCGAGAGCGCCTGAGGGACGGATGAGATGGCAGTAGGCATTGAACATTACATCATGGTGGCGGCGACTTTGTTCGTCATCGGGATCTTCGGTCTCTTCCTCAACCGGAAGAATGTGATCGTCATCCTGATGTCGATCGAGCTGATCCTCCTGTCGGCCAATATCAGCTTTGTGTCTTTCTCGTCCTTCAACGGCGATCTGACCGGGCAGATCTTCACGCTCTTCGTGCTGACGGTCGCCGCAGCCGAGGCCGCCATCGGCCTCGCCATCCTCGTCGTCTTCTTCCGCAACCGCGGAACGATCGACGTCGAAGACGTGAATGTGATGAAGGGCTGAGAGAATGGTTCAGATTGTCTTTTTCGCTCCGCTGATCGGGGCCATTCTCTGCGGCTTCGGCTGGCGGTTCATCGGTGAAAAGCCGGCCCAGGTTCTGACCACGGCGGCGGTCTTCCTTGCGGCGGCGCTGAGCTGGGTCATCTTTCTTGGCTTTGACGGCGAGACCTATAAGATCACGCTCATGCGTTGGGTCGAAAGCGGCACGCTGGCGACCGAATGGGCGATCCGCGTTGACCGGATGACCGCAATCATGCTGGTCGTCGTCAACTCGGTCTCGGCCCTGGTCCATCTCTATTCGTTCGGCTATATGGCCCATGACGAGAACTGGACGGATGACGAGCCTTACCGCGCGCGTTTCTTCGCCTATCTCTCGTTCTTCACCTTCACCATGCTGACGCTGGTGACCGCCGATAACCTGCTGCAGATGTTCTTCGGCTGGGAAGGGGTGGGGGTCGCCTCGTACCTGCTGATCGGTTTCTACTGGAAGAAACAATCCGCCGGTGCTGCGGCGATGAAGGCTTTCATCGCGAACCGGGTCGGTGACTTCGGGTTCATCCTTGGCATCGCGGGCCTTTACCTCTTGACGGATTCGATCCAGTTCGACCAGGTCTTCGCCGCGATCCCGGGCAAGTCCGAAGTGACGCTGCGCTTCCTCTGGACCGACTGGAATGCGGTGAACCTGATCGCCTTCCTGCTCTTTGTCGGCGCGATGGGGAAATCGGCGCAGCTGTTCCTGCACACCTGGCTGCCGGATGCGATGGAGGGGCCGACGCCCGTCTCCGCGCTGATCCACGCCGCTACCATGGTGACCGCAGGCGTCTTCCTCGTCTGCCGGATGTCGCCGGTCTTTGAATATGCGCCCTATGCCACCGGCTTCATCACGGTGCTTGGCGCCACGACCGCCTTCTTTGCCGCGACAGTGGGTCTGGTGCAAAACGACATCAAGCGCGTGATCGCCTATTCGACCTGTTCGCAGCTGGGCTATATGTTCGTGGCGGCAGGCGTTGGCGCCTATCCGGTCGCGATGTTCCACCTCTTCACCCACGCCTTCTTCAAAGCGATGCTGTTCCTTGGCGCCGGTTCGGTGATCCATGCGACGCATCACGAGCAGGATATGCGCTGGTATGGTGGTCTGAGGAAAAAGATCCCCTTCACCTTCTGGATGATGATGATCGGCACGCTCGCCATCACCGGTGTCGGTATCCCGCTGACCTATTACGGTTTCGCCGGTTTCCTGTCGAAAGACGCCGTGATCGAGAGCGCCTATATCGGGTCGGACTACGCCTTCTGGCTGCTTGTCATCGCCGCCGGCATGACCAGCTTCTATTCCTGGCGGCTGATGTTCCTGACCTTTTACGGCACCAGCCGCGCCGATCAGAAACCGCAGGATGACCATGCGCAGGATCATGGCCACTCCCATGGCCATGATGATCACGGGCATGCTCACGGGGCTGATCACGGGCACGGCCATCACCATGAGCCGCATGAAAGCCCGCTGGTTATGCTGATCCCGCTGGCGGTGCTGTCGCTTGGCGCTCTGTTCTCGGGGATGATCTGGTACAAGGTCTTCTTCGGCGACGAAGAAAAGATGCGGACCTGGTTCGGGATGGAGCAGCTTGCGGCCCATCACGTCGAGGAGGGCCATGCTGAACCTGCCGCCGATCAGGCTGCGGCGGGTGAGACGGCGCATGCCGAAGCTGAAGCCGCAGGCGATGCGCTGACGGCTGAGGAGGCGGCAAATGCAGCCGCTCAGGCTGAGGCTCTTGCAACGGTGGATGCCGGTGTGACCGATCCGGGTGAAGCGGTCGAGGCCGCGGATCACGGCGCGGCGGTGGCTGAGTCCCATGGTGTGGCGCCCAAAGGCGCGCTTCTGATGCTGCCTTACGGTGCCGATGAGCAGGCCGTGGTCGGCACCCGCGTCGACGCAGCAAAGGTCGAGGCTTCGGGCCATGCGCCGAATACCATCATCGCGGCGGCCCATATGGTGCCGTCCTGGGTCAAGGTCTCGCCCTTTGTCGCGATGCTGATCGGTCTGGTCCTGTCCTGGCTCTTCTACATCAGGAACCCATCCTGGCCGCGCCGTCTGGCAGAGCAGCAGCGCCCGCTCTACCTCTTCCTCCTGAACAAATGGTATTTCGACGAGGTTTATAATTTCGTCTTCGTCAAAGGCTCGAAAGCCCTTGGCCGGCTGTTCTGGAAGAATGACGTCAAGGTCATTGACGGAACCATCAACGGGGTGGCGATGGGGATTATCCCCTTCTTCACCCGCCTCGCAAATCGCGCCCAGTCGGGCTTTGTCTTCCACTATGCCTTCGCCATGGTGCTCGGGATTGTTGCCCTGGTCACCTGGATGACGCTTTTCGGTGGCGCCAGGTAAAGGGGCCCGGGATCCATGGCACAACAACTTCTCAATATCATCCTCTTCCTGCCGCTGGTTGCAGCGCTGATCATGGCGCTGTTCCTCAGGGGCGATGACGAGGCCGCACGCGGCAACGCCAAATATCTGGCGCTGTTCGCGACCATCGCAACCTTCCTTGCCAGCCTCTTCCTGCTGGCGGAGTTCGATCCGTCGAACCCGGATTTCCAGTTCGTCACCGAACGTGACTGGATCCTCGGCCTGAAATGGCGGCTTGGCGTCGACGGGATCTCGATCCTCTTCGTCATGCTGACGACCTTCCTCATGCCGCTGGTAATCTGGTCGGCCTGGGATGTGACGAAACGCGTCAAAGAATACATGATCGCGTTTCTGATCCTTGAGACGCTGATGATCGGCGTGTTCTGCGCGCTGGATCTGGTGATGTTCTACCTCTTCTTCGAGGCAGGGCTGATCCCGATGTTCCTGATCATCGGGGTCTGGGGCGGCGTGAACCGCATCTATGCGGCGTTCAAATTCTTCCTCTACACCTTCCTCGGGTCCGTCCTGATGCTGGTGGCGATGATCTTCATGTATATGGATGCCGGCACCACCTGTATCGGTGCCTGTGGAGAGGGCCAGGTCTCGCTTCTGACCCATACTTTCAGCTTCGAGGCCTTTGACCTTCTGGGCATCCATGTGGTCGGCGGCGTGCAGACGCTGCTGTTCCTCGCGTTCTTTGCGAGTTTCGCGGTCAAGATGCCGATGTGGCCGGTTCACACCTGGCTGCCCGATGCCCACGTTCAGGCGCCGACCGCGGGGTCGGTGATCCTGGCGGCGGTGATGCTGAAGATGGGCGGCTACGGCTTCCTGCGGTTCTCGCTGCCGATGTTCCCGGTGGCCTCGGATCTGCTGGCGCCGCTGGTCTATTGGATGTCGGCGATTGCGGTGGTCTATACCTCGCTGGTCGCGCTGGTTCAGTCGGATATGAAAAAGCTGATCGCCTATTCCTCGGTCGCCCATATGGGCTACGTGACCATGGGGATTTTCGCGATGAACCAGCAGGGTGTCGATGGCGCGATCTTCCAGATGATCAGCCACGGCTTCATCTCGGGCGCTTTGTTCCTTTGTGTCGGCGTGATCTATGACCGGATGCATACCCGCGAGATCGACGCCTATGGCGGCCTTGTGAACCGGATGCCGGCCTATGCGATGGTCTTCATGTTCTTCACCATGGCCAATGTCGGCCTTCCCGGCACCTCTGGTTTCGTGGGTGAATTCCTGACGATCATGGGCATCTATCAGGTCAACACCTGGATCGCCTTCTTCGCGGCTTCGGGCGTGATCTTCTCGGCCTCTTACGCGCTCTGGCTCTACCGCCGGGTGGTCTTCGGCACGCTTACGAAAGACAGCCTGAAGCTGATCACCGACATGACCGCGCGTGAGAAACTGATCTTCGCGCCCCTGGTGGCGATGACCCTGTTCCTCGGCATCTATCCGAGCGCGGTCACCGATATCATCGGCCCGTCCGTGACCCATCTGATCGAGAACTACCGTGCCGCTCTGCCCGTTCTGGCTGAGCAGGCGGCAATGCACTGAGGAAGCGCGACAATGACCGCAGTTGATTTCAACACCGTTCTGCCCGAGGTGATCCTCGCGCTTTACGCGATGGCCGCGCTCATGTTCGGTGTCTACACCGGCAAGGACAAAGTGGCGGTGCCGCTGGTCTGGGCCACGGCGGGGCTTTTCGTGGCGCTTGCGCTGTGGATCGGCCTTGGCGGCGAGGGCAGCCGGACGGCCTTCCACGGCATGTTCAACGACGACCCCTTTGCGCGCTTTGCCAAGGTGACGATCCTCGTATCCTCGGCCGCCGTGCTGGTGATGAGCCAGGACTATATGCAGCGCTACAATATGCTGCGCTTTGAATATCCGGTGATCGTGACCCTGGCTGTGACCGGCATGATGATGATGGTCTCGGCCGGTGATCTCATGGCGCTTTACATGGGGCTCGAGCTGCAGTCGCTCGCGCTTTACGTGACCGCCGCAATGCGCCGCGATTCTGCGAAATCCTCGGAAGCCGGTCTGAAATATTTCGTCCTCGGCTCGCTGTCTTCCGGGATGCTGCTCTTTGGTGCCTCGCTGGTCTACGGCTTTACCGGAACGACGCAATTCGACGGCATCTTCGCCGCACTTCAGGCCGATGTCTCGCTGGGGCTGCTCTTTGGCCTGGTGTTCATGCTGGCGGGGCTTGCCTTCAAGATCTCGGCGGCACCCTTCCACATGTGGACGCCCGACGTCTATGAGGGCTCGCCCACTCCGGTGACCGCCTTCTTCGCCACCGCGCCGAAAGTCGCCGCGATGGCGCTGATCGCGCGGCTGGCCTGGGATGCCTTCGGCTCGATCCCGGCGCAATGGGGCCAGGTGCTGGCGGCGCTGTCGGTTCTGTCGATGTATCTCGGCGCGATTGCCGCGATCGGTCAGAAAGACATCAAGCGCCTGATGGCCTATTCCTCGATCGCCCATATGGGCTATGCGCTGATCGGCCTTGCCGCCGCGACCACCGGTACGGCTGATCAGGCCGTACAGGGCGTCCAGGCCATGCTGATCTATATGGTGATCTATGTCACCATGGGCGTGGGCTCCTTCGCCTTCATCCTCGGGATGGAGCGTAATGGCCGCCCGGTCACCGATATTGCCAGCCTGAAGATGCTCTCGAAGACCGAGCCGCTGAAGGCGCTGGCGCTTTTGATGCTGTTCTTCAGCCTTGCAGGTGTGCCGCCCTTTATCGGCTTCTACGCCAAATTCGCGGTGCTGAAAGCGGCGGTGGATGCGGGCATGGTCTGGCTGGCGGTGGCGGGCGGGATCGCTTCGGTGATCGGCGCCTTCTACTATCTGCGCGTCGTCTACTTCATCTATTTCGGCGATACCGAAGATCCGGCGGAAAGCCGTATGTCGGCGGTGCAATGGGTGCTGATGATGGCGGTTGCCGCGATCCTTGTCCTGGGGGCGATCAATCTCTTCGGCATCGAGGAGCCGGCTTTGACGGCGGCAAAAGCGCTTGTGCTCTGACCTGGTAACCCGGGTCGAGCTGGCTTCGGTCGACTCCACCAATCTCGAGGCCTTCCGGCAGGCCCCCGATCTTCGGGGGCCTCTGTGGATTCTGGCGGGCGAGCAGACGGCAGGGAAGGGCAGGCGGGCAAGGCCCTGGACCAGCCCGCCGGGGAATTTCTACGGCAGCCTTGCGCAACGCCTGGACGAAGCCCCTGCGCGGCTGGGGCTGCGGAGTTTCATCGCGGCGCTGGCGCTATATGACGCCTTTGTTGCGGTGGTCGGGAATGGCACGGGTTTCGCGCTGAAATGGCCCAATGATGTGCTTCTGAATGGGGGCAAACTGACGGGGATCCTGCTTGAGGCCTCTGGCCCGATGCTGGTGATCGGGATGGGCGTGAATCTCCTCCATGCGCCGCCGGCTTCGGCGGTAGAGCCGGGCGCGGTGGCGCCGGTTTCGCTCCTTGGGGAAACCGGGGTGCGGGTGACGCCCGCGCGCTTCCTCGATGCGCTGGCGCCTGCGATGACGCATTGGGAAGCCATTTTCCGCACCGAGGGTTTCGCGCCAATCCGCGCCGCCTGGCTGTCGCGCGCCGCGCGGATTGGCGAGAAGATCATCGCCCGCACCGGATCCGAGACCCGCGAGGGCATATTCGAGACCATCGACCAGGACGGCAATCTGGTTCTGCGCATGGGCTCTGGCACCGTTGCCATTCCGGCAGCGGATGTGTTTTTCTGACACGAACCCCAGGGAGCGGCGGATGCTTCTCGCGATCGACTGCGGCAATACCAATACCGTCTTTGCGATCTGGGACGGGGCGAAGTTCATCGCCACCTGGCGCATCGGCACCGATCACAAACGCACGGCGGATGAATATTTCGTCTGGCTCTCCTCGCTTTTGCTGCTGAACCGGCTGGAGGTGAAGATCGGCGAGGTGATCATCTCGTCTACCGTGCCGCGGGTGGTGTTCAATCTGCGCGTGCTGTCGAACCGCTATTTCGACTGCCGCCCGCTGGTGGTGGGCAAGCCCGAATGCCTGTTGCCGCATCAGCCGAGGGTCGATCAGGGCACGACAGTCGGCCCCGACCGGCTGGTCAATACCGCTGGCGCCTTTGACCGTCATGGCGGCAATCTGATCGTGGTTGATTTCGGCACCGCGACCACCTTTGACGTCGTCGATACCGATGGCGCCTATATCGGCGGTGTGATCGCGCCGGGGGTGAACCTGAGCCTTGAGGCACTGCATATGGCGGCGGCCGCGCTTCCCCATGTCGATGTGACGCGGCCCGCGCAGGCGATTGGCACGAATACGGTGGCCTGTATGCAGTCAGGCGTGTATTGGGGCTATATCGGCCTTGTCGAAGGCATCGTGCGCGCCATCCGCGAGGAACGCGACCGCCCGATGAAGGTGATCGGCACCGGCGGCCTTGCGTCGCTCTTCGCCCAGGACACTGAAATTTTCGAGTCGATTGAGGATGATCTGACCATGCATGGCCTCGTCCTGATCCATGAGTACAACAAGGAAAACGCATGAAGAGTGAACGGCTGATCTACCTTCCGCTGGGTGGTGCCGGCGAAATCGGGATGAATGCCTATGTCTATGGCTATGGCGCACCGGGGAAGGAGAGGCTGATCCTCGTGGATATGGGGGTGACTTTCCCCGATATGGACGGGGCTCCGGGGGTCGAGGTGATCATGCCCGACATCACCTGGCTGGAAGAACGCGCCTCGCGCCTTGAGGCGATTTTCATAACGCACGCCCATGAGGACCATATCGGCGCGCTTGGCCATCTCTGGCCGAAGCTCAAAGCCAAAGTCTACGCGCGGAAATTCACCGCGGCCATCGGCAAGCTGAAGATGGATGAGCTGGGTCATCCGACCGATGCGATTGTCACCGTGGGCGCGCGCCCTGATGTGGTCGAGGCCGGGCCGTTCCGCGTGCAATTCGTGCCGCTTTCGCATTCGATCCCGGAATCGGCGGCTTTGATTATCGACACGCCGGCCGGGCGCGTGGTGCATTCGGGGGATTTCAAACTCGACCGCTCGCCGGTTGTGGGCGAGGCCTGGGATGACGCGCTGTGGCAGGCGGTTGCCGAAGAGGCACCGGTCAAGGCGCTGATGTGTGACTCGACGAATGTGTTCTCGACCCATCCGGGGAGGTCCGAGGCGACTTTGGCGGAGCCTTTGGCCGAGCTGATCAAGGCATCAGAAGGCATGTTCGTTGCGACCACCTTCGGCTCGAACGTGGCGCGGCTGAAGACGCTCGCCGAGGCGGCTGTGGCGGCGGATCGCACGATCTGCGTCATGGGCCGGTCGATGAAGCGGATGCTTTCGGTTGCCGAGGCCACCGGGGTGCTGACCTCTTTCCCCCGCGTGGTTTCGACCGAGGAAGCGCTGGAAGTGCCGCGCCGCAACCTGATGCTGCTGGTGACCGGCAGCCAGGGCGAGCGGCGGGCGGCGGCGGCGGCTTTGTCGCGCGGCAAATATCTGGGCCATGAGCTGAAAAGGGGCGATACCTTCCTGTTCTCCTCGCGCACGATCCCGGGGAATGAGAAGGGCGTCTACAAGATCTGGAACGAGTTTTCCGAAAAGGGCGTGCGGGTCGTCGATGATGCCGGCGGGCTCTATCATGTCTCGGGCCATGCGAACCGTCCGGATCTGGAACATGTGCACCGGCTGTTGCTGCCGGATATGCTGATCCCGATGCATGGCGAACACCGGCATCTGACCGAACATGCGCGGATCGGGTCCGAGGGCGGGATCGCGACGCAGGTTGCGGTCAACGGGATGATGGTCGATCTGACCGGCGAGCATCCGAAGGTCGTTGAATATGTCGAGACCGGGCGGCTTTATCTGGACGGGACCGTGCTGATCGGGGCGCTGGACGGGGTGATCCGCAACCGGATCCGCATGGCGCTGAACGGGCATGTGCTGGCGACAGTGATCCTTGATGAGGCGGGCGAGCCGCTGGGCGAGCCCTGGGTCGAGATCATGGGGCTGACGCCGACCGGCAAGGGCGGGCGCGATCTGGCCGAGACGATGGAGGCCGAGCTTGATGAATGGATGGGCCGCGCCGGGCGCAAGGTTCTGAAAAACGACGATAAGGTCGAGGATGATATGCGCCGCATCATCCGCCAGGTCGCGGTGGAGGAAATCGGCAAGAAGCCGGAAGTGACCGTGGTGGTTTCGCGTCTTTTGCCGGAATGAGGTCAAGGCTGGCGCGGCAGGCTTCAGCCGGCTGACGGATCCTGCGCCTCCGCGCCCGATCTGCCTTTTTTCGGGTTCTCCCCATCCGGGGCCGGGCCAGAGGCCCGGCCCCGGATGGGGAGCGAAGAGCACGGCCTTTGGCCGTGCGACTTTAGCAGTCATGGCAAAGCCCGCCACAGGCGGGCTTTGCCATGACTGCCGCCCTGAGGGTCTGCCCGGCGCAGATTTGGACGGGAACAGCAGGTTTCTTTCGGCCTCTGACTGCAGCCGTCCGGGCTTAGTCTGGGGCCAATGGACCAGGGAGCGGTTCCTGTCCGGGGCGTGTCCAGGCGAGACCTTGCCGTGAAAGCGTGAATCGGCTCTGAGGCGAGGTGTAAGCGCAGGCGAGGTCCCCGCCGAAGCATCCGCGATCTTTGCGGCGCAGTGCCCGGGTCTCGCCCATAAAAAAGTGGCCGGATCGTTTGATGCGGGGCACCACCTGGGCGAAGGCCGGGGCCGGATGACGGGCTGTTGTCTCACACCAGCTCGCCCCTGCAGAGCGGTCCGGCGCGACGCCCAAAAGGCCAGAGATCGTCAAGCGGCAGAGGCTCTGCATATCCGGAGACCGCGACATGGGCGGGCGTGGTTTCGGCCGGCAATTCGCCTCCGATCAGCCAGCCTGGTCTCCCGCTCTGAATGCCGCCAGCGTCGCAACGGCGACAGGCATGGCAGGGGTGGACGGTGAGCCTGAACGCGCGGGCGGCAACGACGTTGCGCCGGCCTGAATTACGCCTGTTGGCAATCGCGATGAATGTGCCGGCCAGCGCTTGCCGCGCTGCGGGCGGAACAGCACCATTTCGTCCTTTTGGGCGTGAAGCCCAATCGGGCATGCCCAGGGCAGCCTGCCGGTCATGGACCTTGTGGCAGCCCGCCGGACTGATCGTCAGCACGATCAGTCCGGCAAGATCCGGAAGGAGCACTGCACCGGCATCGGTGCCACGCGGCAGTCCGGCGATCTCCGTGAAACTGCGCGGCAAATTAAGCGCCCTTCGACCGCGGCGGCGGCGGGGGATCAGCCAGTGACGCGATCACCGGCTGTCTGAAAGCCGGTGCCATATCGACCGACATGACCAGCTTCCTTTGCGCGCGTGACCGCGCCATCCCGAAACGTGCCACGCTTCGCCTCAACCCTATATCGCAGATCCGCGCGTCGGGCTGAAAACGCCAGGACACAACCCGAGACCTGAGATCACCCTTACTGCAACACCGCCCGGTCGGAGCGTCACGGAGACGGTTCCGCGACACGCCCCTCCATCCGGTGCTCCGGGCACACCTCTCGCAAATTCAGGGTCACGACGACCTGCCCGAAGCCAAAACAGGCCGAAAGCACGGGGCTGAGGCATCGATTGTGCAGGCTGCGCCATTGGTTATTCCCGAAATGTAAGTGCTTATGCGGGCAGGCCGGGAAGATCCGGATCGCTGGCTCAGACCGCTCCCGGTTGCCAGAACCGCTTTTCCTTCAACGGGCGCCTCAGGTCACAGCCAGTGCCCCCGGACCATGCCCTGCGGCGCGATCACCGGCCCTGATCATAGCCTGACTTGCGCTCATAGATCGCGGACAGAGACCCGCGGTCTGCGGCGGTGGCCTCTTCGAAGCTGACGCGCAGGCTGTGGCCAGAACTGCCGGAGACTTGTCGGGAGGCAGTGGCGCTCGGGCGGGGCCGGTGCGATTTCGCCTTTGCGATCTCTTGCATCTCTGTGACGGGAGAGCGGAGGATCAGCGTTCCTGAGCGGCGCTGTCGCGCGGGAGCTGCGGTTCCGCCAGGGTATCGGGAGCGCTTTGTCTGGTCTGGCGGAGAGCAGTCGGGCTGATCGCGCGGGCAGGCCAGTGGCGGCGAGACATAGCGGGTGGTTTCGGGACGGCGAGAGGGGCAAAGTGTCGTTTTCGGGCGGGGACGCTCGTGCAGAATTGTCGGCTTCAGGGGTTTTGAGCTGCGCTGTCGTTCCGATTTCAGGTGTGACATGGCCCGGGCGGAGTGTTTGCGCGCATCAGATAACAGCTCTGATGCGCGCAGACTGAAGTCAGATAGACTGAAGCCGCGCTTCGCTTTCGCCAGCCTCATCTGCGACCACATCTGTGGCCGCCGGAGCCACAGTGGAAACCTCTGCGGGAGCCGGGGTGCTTTCCGGGGCGCTGGCGGCGCCCGGTGCTGCCGCTGCGGCCCCGGATGCGGCCCCGGGTGCGGCGGTCTCTTCCGGGTTGTGGTCCGGGGCGAGATTGTCTTCCGCCGCGCCGTCCTCGGTAGGGGCGGGCGTGCTGATCCGGAAACTGCGCAGCAGGAAGTCGGGGACATGGTCGCCCATGCCGATCACGGCGGGGCCATCGTCGCGGCGGTCGCGGCGGTCGTTACGGCGGCCACCTGCATCACGGCCACCTGCATCACGGCTGCCAGCGTCACGGGTGACCGATTCGCGGCCGGCGGAATCGCGGTTGCCGTCGCGGGAGACCGGATCGCGCCGGGCTTCGCTGTGCGACGGGCTGCGCGCGCCGCCCTCACGTCCGGAGCTGTCCCTGGCACTGGCCTCTTTCTGGGGGGCCTCGCTGCGCTCGGGCTGCGCCTTCGGCGCGACGGTTTCGGCCTGGGGGGAGGCGGCGGCACGGTCTTCGTCCTGAGCGCGCTCGCGCCCGCCGCGGGACCGTTCGCGGCCCTTGCCACCGCGCGAACGCTCGCCACGCTCAGCGCGTTCCCCGCGGTCGGACCGCTCGCCGCGTGGTTCGCGGCTGGTGCGCGACGAACCGGCGCTTTCGAGATCGAGCCCTTCGGGCAGCTCTGCGCGCGGGATTTCCTGTTTCACCAGGCTTTCCACCGCGGCCAGCTGCTTGGCGTCCGAGGGTGTGGCCAGGGTGAAAGCGCGGCCATGGCGGCCGGCGCGGCCGGTGCGGCCGATGCGGTGCACGTAATCCTCGGGATGGCCGGGCACATCGAAGTTGAACACATGGCTGACCGCCGGAATATCAAGCCCGCGCGCCGCCACATCGGAGGCCACGAGGATATGCAGCGCGCCGTCGCGGAAGGCATCGAGCGTTTTTGTCCGCTGCGACTGGTCAAGGTCACCATGGATGGGGGCTGCGTTGAAACCGTGTGATTTCAGCGATTTGGCGACAACATCCACATCCATCTTGCGGTTGCAGAACACGATGCCATTGGTGCAGGTTTCGCCTTCGGCTGCGATCAGCGCGCGCAGCACGGCGCGCTTTTCGGTGAAGGACCGGTCTTTGCGCGACGGTGCGAAATACACGACCTTCTGGTCGATATTCGTGTTGGTGGTGGCCTGACGCGCAACCTCGATCCGCGCGGGGGCGGTCAGGAATGTATTGGTGATCCGCTCGATTTCAGGGGCCATGGTGGCCGAGTAGAACATCGTCTGGCGCGTGAAGGGGGTGAGCTGGAAGATGCGCTCGATATCGGGGATGAAGCCCATGTCAAGCATCCGGTCGGCCTCATCGACCACCATGATCTGCACGCCGGTCAGCAAGAGCTTGCCGCGTTCAAAATGGTCGAGCAGCCGGCCCGGCGTCGCGATCAGCACATCGACGCCGCGGTCAATCAGCTTGTCCTGTTCGCCAAAGGCCACGCCGCCGATCAGGAGCGCCTTGGTCAGCTTTGTATGTTTGGCATAGGTGTCGAAATTCTCGGCCACCTGGGCGGCGAGTTCGCGCGTCGGCGCCAGCACGAGGCTGCGCGGCATCCGCGCGCGCGCCCGGCCCTGGCCGAGCAGCGTGATCATCGGCAGCGTGAAGCTGGCGGTTTTGCCGGTGCCGGTCTGGGCAATCCCAAGCACATCGCGGCCCTTCAGAGCTTCGGGAATGGCTTCGGCCTGGATCGGCGTGGGCGTCTCATACCCTGCTTCGGAAACGGCCTGGAGAACCCGGGGATCAAGGGCGAGGTCGGAAAATTTGGTCATATGCGTCCAATAGTGGCGGCAAGGGTCATGAGGACCGGCCGCGAGTGGGGGCGGGACGCAGGATTTCAGGCGCCCCATCGGAACAGCCCGCCGGATTGCGGGTTCCGGCGCCAGATAGCGCGATTTTGTACAATGGTCAATCTGAGGCACCTTTTTGTGCCGGATTGTGACCTTCTGGTTGCGAGTGCGGCGTGTTTCCGGCGGATTGGTTCCGCTCTGGCAGCTGTGCAAAGGGGTGCCCGGGGCGGGCGCAGGCAGCGGATCTGCGCCTGTTTCGCCGGGCGGCTGCAGATTAAGGGCGCGCGGGGCTTGCGCGGGAGAGCGGCTATCCCGACATGCGCAAAGGAAAACCAGTTCGGAGACGAGAATGAAATGTCCGGTCGACAACGAGACGCTGCTAATGACAGAGCGCCAGGGGGTCGAGATCGACTACTGCCCGAAATGCCGGGGCATCTGGCTCGACAGGGGAGAGCTGGATAAGCTGATCGAGGTTGCTGCCAGCAAGGCGATGCCGGCTGTGGCCCAGGCCGAGCCGCAGCGCGCCAGCCCGCCACCTCCTCCGCCGGCGGTCAACGAAGCGGCCAGACCGCATCCTGCGCAGGACCGCTCTGTCTCTCCCGCCGCCCGCGCGTCAGAGCGGATGGGCTTTGACCAGAGCGGGCGCCATACGCCGGTGCCGGATCCGAGGGATCAGGACATGTCCGGCAACCGCAGCCGCAAACGCTATGATGACGATGACGAAGATTATGATGACCGTAACCGGGGGCGGCGCAAACGCGGAATGGGTAGTATCCTCGGCGACATATTTGATTTTTGACTGAAAAAAGGCCGGGAGAGGGGATCTCCCGGCCTTTTCCGGTCTGAGCCTGTGATGCAGCGCTGTCGCGCCCGGGTTGGTATTCCGGAGTTGGTATTCCGGGCACCCTCGCGATCAGGCCATCATTTCCTTCGTCGCCGTCAGACGCAGCGCCGGATAGTCGCGCACCACCCGGTCGATGTCCCATTGCAGCCGGGTCAGGAACACGAGGTCACCGTCATTATCGGTGGCGATGTGCTGCTTGTTCAGATTGACCATCTTTTCGATCTCGTCCTTGTCGCCCGAAATCCAGCGCGCCGAGGCGAATTGCGAGGGCTCGAACCGCACCGGGATCTGATATTCCAGCCCGATCCGCGAGGCGAGCACGTCGAATTGCAGCGCGCCGACCACACCCACGATAAAACCAGAGCCGATGGCGGGCTTGAAGACCTTGGCAGCACCTTCCTCGGCGAATTGCATCAGCGCCTTTTCCAGGTGCTTGGCCTTCATCGGGTCGGTCGCGCGGATATTTTGCAAGAGCTCGGGCGCGAAAGACGGGATGCCGGTGAAGCGCAGCGTCTCGCCCTCGGTCAGCGCGTCGCCGATCCTGAGCTGACCGTGATTCGGGATGCCGATAATGTCGCCGGCCCAGGCCTCATCCGCCAGTTCGCGGTCGGCGGCGAGGAACAGCACCGGATTGGTCACCGCCATCAGCTTTTTGGACCGCACATGCGTCAGCTTCATGCCGCGCTCAAAATGGCCCGAGGCGAGGCGGACAAAGGCCACGCGGTCGCGGTGCTTGGGGTCCATATTGGCCTGGACTTTGAAGACAAAGCCGGTGACCTTTGGTTCTTCGGCGGCCACGGCGCGTTCGGCCGCCTTTTGCGGCTGCGGCTCGGGGCCGAAATTGCCGATCCCTTCCATCAGCTCTTTGACGCCAAAGGAATTGATCGCCGAGCCGAACCAGATCGGCGTCATCGCGCCTTGCAAAAACGCCTCGCGGTCAAAGGCGGGCAGCAATTCCCGCGCCATGGCGATTTCCTCGCGCAGCTGCGCCAGCTGGTCTGCGGGGATATGATCGGCAAGGCGCGGGTCATCCAGCCCGTCGAGCTTGACCGATTCCGCGACCTTGTTGCGGTCGGCGCGGTCCATCAGCTCAAGGCGGTCATTCAGCAGGTCATAGGCGCCGAGGAAATCGCGCCCCGAGCCGATCGGCCAGGAGGCCGGCGCCACGTCGATCGCCAGATTCTCCTGGATCTCGTCGATGATCTCGAATGTGTCGCGCGCCTCGCGGTCCATCTTGTTGCAGAAGGTCAGGATCGGCAGATCGCGCAGCCGGCAGACCTCGAACAGTTTCCGCGTCTGGCTTTCCACGCCTTTCGCCCCGTCGATCACCATGATCGCGGCATCGACGGCGGTCAGCGTGCGATAGGTGTCTTCGGAAAAATCCGAGTGGCCGGGCGTGTCCACCAGATTGAACCGGAACTCGCGATATTCAAACGACATCGCCGAGGCCGAGACCGAGATGCCCCGGTCCTGTTCCATCTTGAGAAAGTCCGAGCGCGTGCGCCGCGCCTCGCCCTTGGCGCGCACCTGGCCCGCCATCTGGATCGCGCCGCCAAACAGGAGGAACTTTTCGGTCAGCGTGGTTTTGCCAGCGTCCGGATGCGCGATGATCGCGAAGGTCCGGCGGCGGGAAATCTCGGGCGGAAGGGTGGGGGCGTTGTCCAGCATGGCCGGGCTTTTAGCGCCTGTCGCTGTCGCCGTCTATCGCGCAGGCGGGCCGGGGGAAAGATCCGCCCCCGAAACCTGTCAGGCGTTGCGGGCTGGACAAAGCGGGGCCTGCATGTTTGCCTTTTGCGCAGGTGTGTTACGGGGATCTGGTCGATGCGTCTTCTGGCTGTTGTTTTCGCGCTGGTGTCCGCGCTTCCGGTGCAGGCGGCCTGGTTCACCGACAATGGCACGCGCGAAGCGATGTCGGACCTGCGCGCGAAGCCTGTCGCAGACCTCAGCCCGACCGAACGCGAGATCCTGACGGCGGCGAACCGCATCGGCTGGATTGATGTGCCGGATTGTGGCTGGGGATCGAACGCGGTGCTGGTCACGGTGGAGGGCCAGGATTACGCGGTGACCTCGCTGCATCTTCTGACCGGAAGGGGGCCGGGCCAGGTGCATTGCGACCCGGGCCTTGACGCGATTTTCCTGCCCAATGCCTCTTACATCTTTCCTGACGTTTCGGACCAAAGTGGCGACGAGGCCGTCCGCCGCATGGAATTCGAAAACAGGATTGTCGATCTGGAGCCGGATCCGGTGAACTTTACCCGCGCAGGCGCGGGGATGCCCTGGGTCGGGGACTGGGTCGCCTATCGGCTGACCGAGTCAGTCTCGGATGATATCATGCCCGATTTCGCCTGGGGAGCGGGGGGCTTACGCGGGTCGATGTCCTGGTCTGCGCGGCAGAACCCGGCCGGGCCGGTCTGGGTGATCGGCTATGACGGGCGGTTCGCGCAGGAAAACGGCTGGGAGTTTTCCTGGCAGGGCTGTGAACAGCGCAAGACGCGGCCCGATAACGGCATGATCTATTTCACCTGCGATGCCGCGCCCGGGGCAAGTTCTTCGCTGATTGCGGTGATGGAAGACGGGCGGCTGACCTTTCAGGGCATTGTGACCGGGGTCATGGATCCGACGATTGGCACGGATATTCCGATCCCGAACAGTGCGCTTTTGTGGAATATCGGCACGCAAAGCGCGGGGATACAGGCGAAACTCGACCCCCGATCCCTGCCAAAACCTGGCGGCTGGCGCGGCCTCTGGCGCTGATCCGCGCGCCGGTCAGCCCGGTTTGTTGTTTTGCCCGCTGCTCTGTCCCGTGCTTTGTCCGGTGACGCCGGGCGCTGTGTTCCGGTCGCCGCCTGCGCCACGATTGCGCCAATGTGTCGGGCCGCCGATGGATTCGAGGAATTGCCGCCCGGCCTCGGTGCCGAAATGCTGCAGATGCGCGAGGCCGGGGAATTGCGCGCGCACCTCGGAGGCGAATTGCGGTGGCAGCCGCGAGATGGTGGCGTCGTTCACCATCAGGCTTTCGACCGGGATACCCTCGGCATAGATGATCTCATGACGGTCGAAGATCAGGCTGAACCAGTCTGTCACCCCGGCTTCGCGGATGAAAACATGTTCTTCATCAACCAGATGGCGGGCCTGGACCAGCAGCTCGGACGTGGCCAGCCCCGGCAGTTTATGACGCTGGTAAAGGAACATCCGGTGATGCTGGCCGACGATCAGATCGCCGGAATTGCCCAGCGTTCCGGCCAGGATGACGACCGGCGCGAAGGCCCCGATGGCGCGCAGGCTTGCCCGCCCGATATGGCGCAATTCCTGCGGGCCATGATCGCGGGTCAGAAGCTTCATCCCCGGGCGCAGCGTCTCGATTGCGACCATCTGACCGCTGGCGAGCGAGATCCTGGTGCCGCGCGCGAAGGACAGGCTCATCATCGCCGTCAGTCGGGCATCGCGGGGCGAGATCTCGACCGCCAGCAGCGCATATTCCGCGCGATCCGAGACCGGAGACAGCGGCAGCACCCAAAGCGCGTCCGCCCCGTCCTCGCCGATCTGGATCAGCAAAAGTTCCACCCGGTCGCCATCATCGGCCATCAGGGTGTAGCGCGCGATCAGCCGCACGAGATCCCCCGCCTGACCGACCGCCGAGCCGGCAGCAACCCGCTGCGCGCCGCAGTCACCGGCGGCCTCAATCAGCAGGCGCGACGGGGCTGTGCCTTGCTCAAGCTGATAGATGTCGCCGCTTTCGACGTCATCGGGCCGGCCGAGCCCGTCGCCGCTGTTCACACCGGAAGAGACGAAAATATCCCCGGCCGCGAAAACCTGGCAGGCCTGGCCCGGAGCTGCGCCGCCCGCTGTTGCGGCAGATGCGGCGCGGTGGTCCTGGCTGGGGTTCTGGCTGGGGTCCTGGTCGGGGAAAGAGGTCATTTTGCCGGATCTGCCCTGAAACTATGCCCATGAAAACAAGGCCTGCCAATCTGAAATCAGGCCCCAAAAATCGCCCGTCCCGCCCCCTGGAGGTCGCCGGCCCGGGTTTGACCGCAAGGTGTTTCCGACTGGTTATTACGCTGATGTATAACAGTCCGCGTCGCGCGGGGTCAAACGCGGCTTGCGCCAGTCGCCCGGGAAGACGCGCATTTTCCTGGATTTTCCTGCGCGACCGCGATGGCGTTCACCCCGACGCGACTGTGCGTCTGGCCCCGGCCGCGCATAACCGCGTCACGCAGAGGCCGATCCTGTGCCGCAGCGCCCTTGCGCAAGGCGCTGTGGTCGAAGGGGGGCTTGCAACCCGGAAGGGGCATTGTCAGGCTGGCCGCCGTAAAAGCGCGAAAGGAAGCGACATGGATCTGGGCATCAGGGGCAAGACCGCGCTGGTCACGGCGGCGTCAAAGGGGCTTGGCCGGGGCTGTGCGGAGGCATTGGCGGCGGCGGGGGTCGATCTGGTGATCTGCGCGCGCGGCGAGGCGGCTTTGGTGAAAACCGCCTCGGAACTGGCTGAAACCTATGGGGTTTCGGTGACGCCGGTTGTTGCGGATATCACCGATGCGGCGGCACGGGCGCGGGTGCTGGACGCCACCGGCGCGGTGGATATTCTGGTGACCAATGCCGGCGGCCCGCCTCCGGGTGTCTGGAGCGACTGGGACCGCGACGATTTCATCCGCGCGCTTGATGCGAATATGCTGACGCCGATCGCGCTGATGCAGGCGCTGGTGCCGGGGATGATGGAGCGGGGCTGGGGCCGGGTGGTCAATATCACCTCGGCTTCGGTGCGGGCGCCGGTGGATGTGCTGGGGCTCTCGAACACCGCGCGCACCGGGTTGACCGGCTTTGTCGCCGGCACCGCGCGCCAGGTGGCGGGGAAGGGGGTTGCGATCAACAATCTCCTGCCCGGCATCCATGCCACCGACCGCGCCGTGGCGCTGGATCAGGGGGTCTCGGTCAAAACCGGGCTCAGCCCTGAAGATGCAAAGCGCCAGCGCGAAGCCTCGATCCCGGTCGGGCGCTATGGCACGGCAGCGGAGTTTGGTGCGACCTGCGCCTTCCTCTGTTCCGTCCATGCCGGGTTCATCATCGGGCAGAATATCCTCGCGGATGGCGGGGCGACCAATCTGACGATCTGATCACCTCCCCCGGCGGGGTCACTCATCCGCCGGGTCCATATCGTCCGGACCTATCCCGGCCTGGGGCAAGAGCGTCGAGATCTTGTAAAGCAGATTGCGCGCCGCCCGGGCGAGGCCGGGATCACTGGCCTCGACATGTCTGAGCCCGCAGGCGAGGGCTTCCAGCTCATCGGGCGTCAGCACGGTCGGCGGCAGCATCAGTGGCGAGCGCAGGATATAGCCCAGCCCGCGTTCGCCCGTCACCGGCAGGCCGGTCGCCGCCATCATTGCCATGTCGCGCCAGACTGTGCGGGTCGAGACACCAAGGCTGACCGCCAGCTCTTCCGCCGTATGCAGCTTGCCGTCGCGCAGGATCTGCACGAGGTCGTAAAGCCGGGCATCGCGTTTCATCTCATCGACCTCTCCGCCCTGGGGCGCCTGTGCCAGTGCCTCCAGTGGTGCCGCCCGGGCCGGGCATGCCCGTCAGGGCAACTGACAAAATACTGTCAGTTGACCGGAGGGCACAAGTGGAATGGCTCTTTTATCCGCCCGTCGATTGGCCCTACCCTGGGAACATATCGCGGTCACAGCGGCCGCGAAGACGTGAATCACGCCCTGGCTGTCAACCACCGGGGCCCCGTTTGGATGGAGGTTTCCATGCTTCAGAATATCGGCCTTCCCGGCCTCCTGCTTATCGCCGTTGTTGTTCTCGTGCTCTTTGGCAAGGGCAAAGTGTCCTCGCTGATGGGCGAGGTCGGCAAGGGTATCACCGCCTTCAAGAAAGGCGTGTCCGATGGCACTGCCGAGATCGAGAAAGAGCGCGCCGAGGTCGCCAAGGATGTGACCCCGGCCGAGACCGTGGCAAAAGACAAGGTCTGAGCCGCAAGGGTCATCGCCCCCTTTGCCCGCCGCTGAAAGGCCGGGCGGGCGGGGGCGGGTGAGCCTGTCGCAGGCTCCGCCGCCGGTCTTGTGACCGGCCGGAGGCCCTGGTGCCGGGCTGATCCGGCAGACAACACGCAGTTTGCGCAAGACGTGCAGTTCAAGGAGAGGCGCGGATGGAAATCGGCTGGTCCGAGCTTCTGGTCATTGGTGTGGTGGCGCTTGTCGTCATCGGACCGAAAGACCTGCCCGAGATGTTCCGCACTTTGGGGCGGTTCACGGCGAAACTCAGATCCATGGCGCGGGAGTTCTCGCGCGCAATGGAAGATGCCGCGAAAGAAAGCGGTGTCCAGGATGTCGCCAATGACCTGCGCAAGGTGACAAGCCCCAAAAGCATGGGGCTTGATGCGGTGAAATCCGCGGCGGATAAGTTCGAGAAATGGGATCCGCTCAAGACCGCGCGGGGCAGCACGGCTGCCACGACGGCGGCGGCGGGCGGCGCTGTGGCACCTGCTGCGGCGGTCGGGCTTGGATCCGCCGTTGCGGCCGATCCCGCAGGGGCTGAGACCGCAGCGATCCCCGATCCCAATGCGCCTGTCTCTCCCGCTGTCTCAGCCGGCCCGAACACCACCGATCTTGCACTGAAACGCGCCGAACGTGAGGCCATCGCCCGCGAAGCGGCAGAGCGGCTGCGCAACATGCCGCCTCCGCCGCAAAGCACGGCGAGTGCTTTCGAGGATGCGCCAGAGACGGTCCCGGCGACGATGATCGCGCCGCCGGTGACCAGCACACCGCTGGGCGCGGCGCCCGCCGCGAAACCCGCCGCAAAGCGCAAGGTCGCGGCGGCGAAGGCCGAAGCTGCCGGGGATCCCGGCACCAGAGCCAGCACGAGGACCGCCGCAAAGACGAAGGCGGCACCTGCCCCGAAGTCTGAAAAGCCGGCGGCAAAACCCAGGACGGCAGCGGCAAAGGCCGAGACCGGCACAACCGCCGCGAAGCCCCGCAAGCCTGCCGCAAAACCGGCTGTAAAAACTGGCCTCGATAAGGCGGAGGATCAGGCATGACCCAGGAGATCGAAGACAGCTCCGCCCCGCTGATCGAACATCTGATCGAGCTCCGGAACCGCATTCTCTGGTCGGTCGGGGCCTTCCTCGTCGCGATGCTGGCCTGTTTCGTGGTGGCGGAACCGATCCTTGGCTTCCTGCTCAAGCCGATCGAAAATGCGATGCGCGCGCTCGGAAACCCCAATCCGGTGATGCAATATACTGCGCCGCAAGAGTATTTCTTTACCCTGATCCATGTCTCGGTGATCGCGGGTCTGGTCGTCAGCTTCCCGGTGATCGGCTATCAGATGTGGCGTTTCGTGGCGCCGGGGCTTTATAAAAGCGAGAAGCGCGCTTTCCTGCCCTTCCTGCTGGCCTCGCCGGCACTGTTCCTGCTGGGGGCCGCCTTCGCGCAATTCGTCGTCACCCCGATTGCGATGCAGTTCTTCCTGGGCTTTGCCTCCGTCACCTCGATGTTCAACGCGGTCTTCGGCCAGGTCGCGGGGGCGCTGCATGACAGCTCACAGGTGGTGCTCCCTGGCGCGGCACCGGCGGTGCCGGCTGCGACCGGCAGCGGGATCGGCATCGTCTTCCAGGGTAAGGTCAATGAGACGCTTGATATTTCGCTCAAGCTGATCTTTGCCTTCGGTCTGTGTTTCCAGCTGCCGGTGCTTTTGACCCTGATGGGGCGCGCCGGGCTGGTGACGGCAAAGGGCCTGGCCGGCGTGCGTCGCTATGCCATCGTGATCATCCTGATCGTGGCCGCAGTCGTCACCCCGCCCGATATCATGTCGCAACTGATCCTGTTCGCCGCCGTCTATCCGCTCTATGAAGTTTCCATTTTCCTCGTGCGCCGTTTCGAGAAGAAACAGGAAGCCGAGGCACGTGCGAATGGCGAATGGGAAGAGGACGCGGACGAAGCATGACGGATACTCTGAGCGGGGGCGATCTTGCCCCCCAACTCACCCGGATCGCAGCGGCGCTGGAGCGAATGGCTCCGGCGCCTTTGCCCGATCCTGATTTCACCAAAGCCGAGGCCTTTGTCTGGGCCACGGGGCCGGAACGGCTTGACCCGGTTCCGCATGTCTCGCGCGTCGATATCTCGCTGCTGGTGGGCGTCGACCGTTCGCGCGACACGCTTCTGGAAAACACCCGCCATTTCGCGCGCGGCCTGCCCGCGAATAACGCGCTTTTATGGGGCGCGCGCGGCATGGGGAAATCGAGCCTCGTCAAAGCCGCCCATGCGCAGATCCTCGCAGAAGGGCTGAGCCTCAAGATCGTGGAACTCGCGCGGGAAGACCTGCCGACGGTCGCGCGGCTCCTGTCGCATCTGCGCGCGGCGCCGGAGCAGCGGTTCCTTCTGTTCTGCGACGATCTCTCGTTCAGCCATGACGACCAGCATTACAAATCGCTGAAAGCGGTGCTGGATGGCGGGATCTCGGGCCGGCCGGAAAATGTGCTGTTCTACGCCACCTCGAACCGCCGTCACCTGATGCCGCGCGATATGATCGAGAATGAGCGCTCCTCGGCGATCAATCCCGGCGAGGCGGTCGAGGAAAAGGTCTCACTCTCGGACCGGTTCGGGCTCTGGCTCGGCTTCCATCCCTGCAGCCAGGACGAATATCTGACGATGATCCGGGGCTATTGTGATGCGCATGGCGTCACTGTCAGCCCCGAACGGCTGCGGGCCGAAGCGATTGAATGGCAGGCGACGCGCGGCTCGCGCTCGGGCCGGGTGGCCTGGCAGTTCTTCTGCGATCTGGCAGCGCGCGAAGGCGTGACGCTGGCGGTGTGACAACAGACTGAATGTGGCGCGGGCCGGCCACTTTGCGCCCGTTGCGCAAAGAAAGGGCGGCCCGATGCTGACGGAAATCCTGGTCCTTCTGGCGCTGATCGCGTTGAATGGCGTCTTTTCGATGTCAGAGCTGGCGGTGGTGTCGTCGCGGCCGGCGCGGCTGAAAAGCATGGCCGCCACGTCGCGCGGCGCGGCCCAGGCGCTGCGGCTGTCGGAAAATCCGGGGCGGTTCCTCTCGACGGTGCAGATCGGGATCACCGGCGTCGGGGTGCTTTCGGGCGCGCTGGCGGGGGATACGCTGGGCGGGCGCCTTGCCGCCTGGCTGGCCGCCGGGGGGATGAGCGATGCCTGGGCCTCGCGGATCGGGGTCGGGGGTGCAGTGATCGCGATCACCTATGTCTCGCTGATCATCGGCGAACTGGTCCCAAAACAGATCGCCTTGCGCAATCCCGAGGCGGTGGCGGCAAAGGTCGCGCCGATGATGGCGCTTTTGTCGGTCGTGGCGGCGCCGGTCGTGTGGTTTCTGGAAAATTCCGGCCGGCTGATCCTGCGGCTTCTGGGGCAGCGCGGCGAGAGCGGCAACAGGGTCACCGAAGAAGAGGTCAATGTGCTTTTGACCGAGGCGCAGCAGGGCGGCGTTCTCGAGGAGGAGGAGCGCAATATGATCTCGGGCGTGATGCGGCTGTCGGACCGCACGGCACGCGCGCTGATGACGCCGCGCCAGGAGGTGACGACGCTGCCGGTGGATCTGGAGCCCGATGAGGTGGCAGCGCGGGTCAGCGGGATCAGCCAGAGCCGTATCCCGGTCGCCGATGCGGCGGGGGATGTGCTGGGGGTGATCCGGCTCGCGGATCTCTATGGGGTATTGGCGCGGGGCGACCTGCCGGATCTGCGCAGACTTTTGCGCAATGTGCCGGTGATCTCGGACCGGATGGAGGCGCTGGACGTGGTCGCGGTGCTGCAAAGATCGGGCGAGCATCTGGCGCTGGTCTATGATGAATATGGCAATTTCGAAGGGCTGATCACGCAAAGCGACCTCTTGCAGGCGATCACCGGCGCCGAGGCCGGGGCGGACCCGCGCGAGCCGCCGGTCTTCGAGCGCGCCGACGGCTCGCTCCTCGTGGCGGGCTGGATGCCGGCCGATGAATTTTGTGACCGTATGGGCCTGCCGCGCGACGCGGCCGGTGAATATGACACAGTGGCGGGTCTGGTCCTGCACCAGCTCGGCCATATGGCGGGCCTTGGCGAGCGTTTTGCCCTGCAGGCCCCGGATGGCGTGGTGCTGAGCTTCGAGGTGGTTGATCTCGATGGACTCAGAATTGACAAGGTGCTGGTTTCAAAGCTCTGACCGCGGTTCTTCTGGCAGGCTGCGGAAGCCTCCGGCGGGTATATTTGAGGGACAGAAAATGAGCCAGACCCGTCTCATTTTCTGTCTGAAAATATCCCGGGGGAGTCTGCGCCAGCAGACGGGGGCAGCGCCCCCATCCGCCAGTGTCACTGGAGATACGGCATCGGATCCAGGCTGTCGACGCCTTTGCGGACCTCGAAATGCAGGAAGGACGGGCTGCCAGAGCGCACCACACCGATCTGCTGGCCACGGCTCACAGAGTCGCCCTTTTTCACCTTCAGCTGGTCGACGCCGGCATAGACCGTCATCAGCCCGTTCGAATGCCGGATCACCACGATCTGCACCTGTTCGGTATCGCGGGTGATCGCGGCCACCGTGCCCCCATCTGCGGCCTTGACGGCAGAGCCCGCCGCCGCGCCGATATTGATGCCCTGGTTCGACTTTCGGTCATAGCCTTTGACGATGCTGCCCGAGGCCGGCATCGTCATGCGCGAGGCCGAAGCGCCGGTGCGGCTTGCCCCCATATCAGGAGAGGATGGGGTGCCTGCGGGTTTCGTGCCGGTCGGCGTCGTCTTCTCATCGGGCAGCGGTTTCGAGGCCGAGGGCGGCACCGGGGTCGCGCTGCCGGAGCCCGGGGCCGAGGGTTTCGGCTCGGGGTTCGGGGCGGCGCCGGTGGCGACCGGGATGATCAGCGTCTGACCCTCGCGGATCGCCATATCCGATCCCAGCCCATTCCATTCCGCCAGCGATTTCGCCGAGACATTATAGGCGCGCGCGATGATGAAGGCGGTCTCGCCGCGTTTCACCGTGTGGCGGGTCGGTTCCTTGCCGCCGCCGGGCGTGGTCGCGGCCACCGGTGTGGTGCTGGCCGGTGGCGGCAGGGCCGAGCTTTCCACCCGGTCAAGCGCCGCAGTCGCACCCGCGGTGATGTCGACCGGGGCAGTTGCGACCATTGGCTGCGGCGCGGCGGCGACCCGGCCGGGGAGCAGCAAAAGCTCGCCCTCGCGCAGCGGATCGTTGATCTGCAGCGAGTTTGTGCGCGCCACATCATTCGCACTCAGCCCGAGCCGCGACGACATGGTCGAGACTGTCTCGCCGCGCCGCGCCTGGGCCATCTGATAGCCAGGGTAGGACAGCACGCCATTGCCATCGGGGACCGGGCGCGAAGCCGTTGCCTGGCGCGCCTCTTCCGAGGTGCCGCCGGGGCCGCCGCGCAGATCCCAGTCGAAATTATTGTTGTTCACGCAGCCGGTCAGCGCCATCGTGGCACAGGACATGAGAACCAGCCCCAGCCGCGTCCGTCCCTTGCCTTCGCCTGGCAAAACGCTGCGCCTTACGGGATCATGGGAAATCTGGGTCATCTGCTCCGCCTTTTGCCTTTTAGCCTCATTCTTCCGGGATTTGCCCCCGGTTCTGCCTGTTTCAGGTGATTCTACTCATTCCCGAGCCCTTCGACCAGAGGGACAAACCGCACCGGGCGAAGTTCCTCGTAGTCAAAGCCATTCGGCAGCCGTTTCACCCGGATCAGCTGCTGTACCGTATCGGATTGCCCGACCGGCAGCACCATGATGCCACCGGGTTTCAGCTGCGCGAGCAGCGGTCCCGGCGGGTCTTCGGCGGCGGCGGTCACGAGGATGCGGTCGAACGGCGCCTGATCGGGCAGACCGAAAGACCCGTCCCGCGCCAGCGCTGTCACATTGGTCAGGCCCATGGATGCGAAAATCTCCTGCGCCTCGCGCGAGAGGCGCCGCCAGCGGTCGACCGTATAGACCCTGCGCGCCAGCGAGGACAGGATCGCCGCCTGATAGCCCGAGCCGGTGCCGATCTCGAGCACGGTATCGCGCGGCCCGACCTGGAGGGCCTGGGTCATCAGTCCCACAATCGAGGGCTGCGAGATCGTCTGGCCGCAGGAGATTGGCAGCGGCATGTCATCATAGGCGCGCGCGGCAAAGACGCCTTTCACAAAGCGGCCGCGATCCACCTTTTCCATGGCCGAGAGCACGCGGCTGTCGGTCACCCCATGCGAGCGCAAGGCAAAGAGAAAACGCATTTTTCGTTCGGCATGGCTGCCGGAGGCCTCATCTTCCGTATCCTCCGGCTGCCATGCGCTCATCCGAGGCGCGCCGCCAGATCGGCGAGCAGGTCATGGGCGGTCAGATCGGCGCGCAAAGGCGTGACCGAGATATGACCGGCAAGGTTCACCTCGGCATCGGTCCCGGGAAGGGTGGGGCTGTGTTGCGGCCCGCCTTTGATCCAGAGGAACCGGCGCCCATTGGGCGAGACCTGACCTTCGGCCGAGAAAGCCGTGTCGCGGCGGAAGCCCTGGGCGGCCACGCGCAGGGGTCTGGTCTGAGCCGCGGGCAGTGGCGGGAAATTCACATTGTAAAAGATGCGGTAATCATCTTCGGTCCAGATGCCATTTTCCAGCAGGCGGCGGATTATCCCGGCGCCATGGACCCGCGCGCTTTCGAACTGATCGGGAAGACCGTCGGTCTCGGGCCCCATATATTGCGACAGGGCGATGGCGGGGATGCCTTGCAGCGCGCCCTCCATCGCGGCGCCGATGGTGCCGGAATAGAGCACATTCTCGGCCGAGTTATTGCCGCGGTTCACGCCCGACAGCACCAGATCGGGCTTGGCGCCCTGGAGCACATCATAGATCGCCGCCAGCACGCAATCGGCGGGGCTGCCTTCAGCCGCATAGCGGCGATGGCCGAGTTTCGCGATGGCCATGGGCTTGTTGTAGCTGATGCAATGGCCGACGCCGGATTGCTCGAAAGCGGGGGCGACGGTCCAGACTTCTCCGCCCGGTCCGGCGATCTCGGTGGCGATCTCGTACAGCACGTCAAGCCCCTGGGCGTTGATGCCGTCATCATTGGTGATCAGAATGCGCATGATATCCTCTGGCTGGACTTCTGATTAGCCGCATCGGGGCTTTGCTACAAGCTATGTGGCCCCGAAAGACCCGTCTGCCGCCCTGAATGATGTGTATATGCCCGGTGCCAATACCGCAGATTGCGGCCAGGCGGAGCCCTGTCGCGTTAAGCCTGCCGCGCTAAGCCTGCCGCGTCTGATGTGCAAAGCTGCGTGACGGCGGTGGGGGACTTGCCGCGAAGGGGCAGAGGCCTTAGCTCTGGGCCATGCGCAAATTCATCCCCTTTCTGAAAAAACCGCCGCTGGTTCCGGTGATCCGTCTCGAGGGACAGATCGGTCAGGGAGGGCGGGCGCTCAATGATGCCGGCCTCGCCCAGGCGATCGAACGCGCCTTTTCGCGCGGCAGGCCGGCGGCTGTGGCACTGGCGATCAATTCGCCTGGCGGCTCGCCGGTGCAATCAAGCCTGATCGCGGCGCGGATCCGCCGCCTGGCCGATGAGAAGAAAATCCCCGTCCATGCCTTTGTCGAGGATGTGGCGGCCTCGGGCGGCTATTGGCTGGCGACCGCCGCCGATGATATCTGGGTCGATGCAAGCTCGATCATCGGCTCGATCGGGGTGATCATGGCGGGCTTTGGCCTGACCGATCTGATTGCCCGCCACGGGATCGAGCGCCGCGTCCATACCGCCGGCACGTCGAAAAGCTTCGCCGACCCGTTCCGGCCCCAGAGCGAGGAGGATGTCGCCCGCATCCGCGCGCTGCTGACGCCGCTGCACGAGAATTTCATCGCCCATGTAAAGGCCCGGCGCGGGGCGAGGCTGGATGCCGGGGCCGATCTCTTCAACGCCGATATCTGGCTGGGCCAGCAGGCGGTGGATCTGGGCCTTGTCGATGGCGTCGCGCATCTGAAACCGAAGCTGCGCGAGATCTACGGCGACAAGGTCCGCCTGCTGCCGGTGACCACCCGCAAACGCGGGCTGCTCAGCCGTTTCGGCCTCAACCTTGGCGAGGCGGCGCTGGCTGCCGCAGAGGAGCGCGCGATGTTTGCACGTTACGGGCTCTGACATGGTGTGGAAAATCATCCTCGTTTTTCTCTGCGCCATGGCTCTGGTCGGGATGATCGGCAAGATCCTGTTCCCCGATGCGCGGATGCTGCGCGGGCGTCCGGCAAAGGCCGGAAAATGCGGGCAGTGTGGCCGGCCATTGCTGGGGCGCTCGCCCTGTGACTGCCGCAAGGGGAAAAAGTGAAGACGGCGCTGGTCACCGGGGCCGGGCGCCGGCTTGGCCGCGCGATGGCGCTCTATCTGGCCGGTCGCGGCTGGGATGTGGCGGTGCATTACCAGAAGTCCGGGGTGGCGGCGGCAGAGGTGGTGGCAGAGATCACCGCGCTTGGCCGGCGCGCGGTGGCCTTAAAGGCCGATCTGCTGGATGAGGCCGCCTGTGAGGCGCTGATCCCGCAGGCGGCGGCAGAGCTTGGGCCGCTGACGCTTCTGGTGAACAATGCCTCGATATTCGGGCCGGACACGATCCGCACAGCGACACGCGAAAGCTGGGATCGTCATATCGGATCAAACCTGCGCGCACCCTATCTGCTGATCCAGGGCTTTGCCCGCCAATGCCTGCCTGCGCTGACCGATGCGGCAGGCGAGCGGCTGGCGCGGGGGATGGTGGTCAATATGATCGACCAGCGGGTGCTGGCACCGGGGCCGGATTTCTCGACCTATACGATTGCCAAAATGGGCCTCTGGGCGCTGACGCAAACGGCGGCGCAGGAGCTTGCGCCCGATATCCGCGTCAATGCCATCGGGCCGGGGCCGACTTTGATCGCGGAGAGCCAGTCCGAGGCCGATTATGGCGCGGAACGCCGCGGCACGATTTTGCAGCGCGGCGTCGGTCTGGGCGACATCACTTCCGCGCTTGGCTACCTGACCGAGAGCCCCGCCGTGACCGGCCAGATGATCGCGGTTGATGCCGGCCAGCACCTCGGCGCCCGGGGCCCGGGCGCGTTCCGGCCGGGGCAGGGGCGTTAACTTGTCCACTTTCGCCCCTTCCTTCACAAGCCTGTTACGAAAAGGCCTGATTTCTCAACGCCTTGTCGTGAGTGAGAAAATATTCTCCTGTTTTTCAATGCCTTATGAAAGTGCCCAAAAATTAGGCAAATCGGTGAGGCCAGCCGAAAACAAGGAAAATTCCGGCTTCCGGAAAGTTTCTCCGCAAACTTATCCACAGAAACGGTGGACTTCTTCCCTCTTGCTCCTGGCTCTGGTTCATTGCAGCGGGGAGGCAGAATCGTGACCTTCTGCATTTGTCTTTTGCCGGCAACGGATATGTCAGCGGATGCGCCACGGGGCAGGGCATGAGCACAGCGACACGCAGCGGATATGAGGTGATCCAGGACTATCTGCGGCTGCTGGACGGCAGTCCGGGGGTGTACCGGATGCTCAATGCCGCCTCCGAGGTGCTTTATGTCGGCAAGGCGCGCAATCTGAAGGCGCGGGTGTCGAATTATGCGCGCCCGACCGGCAATTCGAACCGCATCCAGCGCATGATCGCGGAAACCCATTCGATGATGTTCCTCACGACCCGGACCGAGGTCGAGGCGCTGCTTTTGGAACAGAATCTGATCAAGCAGCTGAAGCCGCGCTACAATGTGCTGATGCGGGACGACAAGTCCTTCCCCTATATCCTGATCGGCGGCGCGCATGATTTCCCGCAGCTGAAAAAGCATCGCGGCGCGCGGAAGGAAAAGGGCAGCTATTTCGGGCCGTTTGCGAGCGCCGGGGCGGTGAACCGGACGCTGAACCAGTTGCAGAAGGTGTTCCTGCTGCGCAATTGCACCGACAGCGTGTTCGCCAGCCGGACGCGGCCCTGCCTGCAATATCAGATCAAACGCTGCGCCGCGCCCTGCGTGGGGAAGGTGTCCGAGGCGGAATATGATGCGCTGGTCCAGGATGCCGGGCGGTTCCTGTCGGGGAAATCTTCGACCATCCAGGCCGAGCTGGCGGGGCAGATGCAAAAGGCCTCGGACGTGCTGGAATTCGAACGTGCGGCGGCTTTGCGCGACCGGATCCAGGCGCTGACAGCAGTGCAGACTTCGCAGGGGATCAATCCGCGCACGGTTTCCGAGGCGGATATCGTGGCGCTGCATCTCGATCATGGCCAGGCCTGTGTGCAGGTGTTTTTCATCCGCGCGAATCAGTCCTGGGGCAATCAGGATTTCTACCCGAAAACCGGCTCGGGCGCGGAGGAGGCCGAGATCATCGAGGCCTTCCTGACGCAGTTTTACGACAATAAGGAACCGCCGCGCCTCGTGTTGCTGTCGCATGCGCCGGAAGACCCCGATCTGGTCAGCGCGGCGCTGAGCGAGCGGGCCGGTCATAAGGTCGAGCTTGCGGTGCCGCAGCGGGGCGAGAAGGCCGAGCTGGTTGAGAATGCCGCGAGGAATGCCCGTGAAAGCCTTGCGCGGCGAATGTCGGAATCGGCGACGCAACGGCGGTTGCTTGACGGGCTGGCCGAGGCCTTCGGGCTGGAAGGCCCGCCGGACCGTATTGAGATTTATGACAATGCCCATATCCAGGGCGCGCATCCGATCGGCGGCATGGTGGTGGCTGGTCCGGAGGGCTTCCTGAAATCGCAATATCGCAAGTTCAATATCAAGGGCGCGGCCGGCGCGGCCGGCGATGATTTCGGCATGATGCGCGAGGTGATGACGCGGCGGTTTGAACGGCTGGTGCGTGAAGATCCGGACCGGCAGTCCGATGCCTGGCCGGATCTCTTGCTGATCGACGGCGGCGCCGGGCAGATCTCGGCGGTGGAAGAGATCCTCGCCGATCTGGGGATCGAGGAGATGCAGGTGATCGGGGTCGCGAAGGGCATTGACCGCGATCACGGCAAGGAAGAATTCCACCGCAAGGGTCAGCGCCCCTTCGCGCTGCAACGCAACGATCCGGTGCTCTATTTCATCCAGCGTCTGCGCGATGAGGCGCATCGCTGGGCCAATGGCGCGCATCGGGCAAAACGCGCGAAAGTGGTCAGCGCAACGCCGCTTGATGAGATCCCGGGCGTGGGGGCGGCGCGCAAACGCGCCTTGCTGGCGCATTTCGGTTCGGCCAGGGCGGTCAGTCGGGCGGCCCTGCCGGATCTGATGGCGGTGGAGGGGATCTCCGAGGCGATGGCCGAGACGGTCTATAATTTCTTCCATCGCGAGTAGGGGCCTGTCGCCGGGGGCTTCGCGCCCCCGGACCCCCGCGGGATATTTATGGACAGAAAATGAGCGGAGCTTCAGGCAGTGGGGGGCAATATGCGGTTTGTGGATTTCACCTCATGGCAGACATTGCTGGCGACGGTGGCCAGTTTGCTTCTGGTGACGCTGATCGGTGTGGGGATCCGCATTGTCATGATGCTGACGCTTCAGCAGCGTCAGCAGCGGATGAACCGTCAGATCAATGAGCGGCTGAAAGTGCTGATCGCGGCTTACAAGGTGCTGGGCGGATCATTCACGGGCACGCTGACCGTCGATCCGACCCATTTGCGGGACCTGCGGGCCCGGCTGGAAGCCGAGGGCGCCGGGGCAGAGGTGATCACCTCTTCGGCCAGCCGGCTGGAGCGCACGCGGGTGGTGCGCGATGCGGTCGAGGCGGCGCTGTCGGACATCATCCTGCTCGGGACAGAGGAGCAGGTGCGGCTTGCGGCCGCGGCGGCGGCCGATATGGCGGCGGGGCGGCCGGTGCCGACGGCGGCGCTGGTCATCTCGCTGCGCGCCTATATCCGCGCGGCGCTGGATCTGGAGCCGGTGCCGGGGGATGTGGTGATCCCGTCCCAGGGGCCGACACGGGGCGGCGCTGCGGCGGGGAAATCCGGGGGGCGTGGCGGGGATAGCGGCGGCTCTGGCGGCGGTGGCGGCGGTATGGGCGGCGGCGGCATGGGGGGCGGCGGCATGAGCCTCGGGCCGGGCCGGCGCGAGGGCGACAGCAGCTGAGGCGGCTGGAAAGGAGTCCTTAAACCTCTGGCGGCACTATGGGGTGATTCTGATCGACAGGTGCCGATGTGACCCGCCCGACCGAGCTGACCGATAATTGTGAGGCTGAATTCGCCTTTTCCGAACTGATCTATTCGCGCACCTGTCCGCGCGGGCTGATCCGGTCGGGGAATTCCGTGTTCCGACGTATGGCAGGGATCCCCTGGCCCGATCTGATCGGGGCACCGCACCGGGTTATCCGCCACCCCGATATGCCGAAAGGGTTCTTCTACCTGTTCTGGCAGATGCTGAAAGCGGGCGAGCCTGCGGTCGGCTATGTTAAAAACCGCAAGGCGGATGGCGGCTATTACTGGGTCCTCGCGGCGGCAATGCCCTGCGAAGGGGGGTTCTTTTCGGTGAGGTTGCGCCCCTCCAGCCCGATTTTTGAAAAGATCCGGTCGGAATATGCCGGTTTGCGCGAACGCGAACAAAGCGAGGGGCTGACACCCGAGGCTTCGTCACAGATCCTGCTGGCTCGGCTCGCGGAGCTTGGGTTCCCCAGCTATGATGCCTTTGCGGCCCAGGCACTGGCGACGGAAATCCGCTCGCGGGATATGCAGCTGAAACGGCCGGTGGATCGCAGCACCGAGGCGCTGGCCTCGCTCCTGACCCTGCTTGTCGAGACACTGTCGGAACAGGCGCGGCTGGTGTCGCAGTTTTCCGATCTGGTGCTGCTGCCGGTGAATATGCGGCTGGTTGCGGCCAGGCTGGAACCCCAGGGCGGGCCGATCAGCCAGATTTCCGTGAATTACAAGAATTCCTCGGAAGAGATCTCGCGCCGCCTTTCGGAATTCGTATCGGGCAAGGGCAATCTTTGCGGCCAGATGGCCAGCGCCGTGCGCCGAAGCCTGATCCTTGCCGGCACCTCGCGGCTCCAGGGCGAGCTGGTCGAGATTTACAATAATGGCGAAAGGGTTGAACGCGAAAAAGACGGGGAAGAGCGCCGGGTCGAAGGCAAGGTGCTGGAAGGGGTGATCCGCGATTCCCGCGCCTCGGCGCAGGTTTCCCTTAAAGAGGCCGGCAAGCTGGCGGGGATCCTCAATGAGGCCAGTATGGACCTCAGGCGGATGATCCTTGGCCTTGATACGATCCGCATTCTGGCCCGCGTGGAAAGCCGCAAGACCCAGGACAGCCAGACCGCGCTGACCGCCACAATTGACCGCATTGACGAGGTGCAGGCGTCGGTCTCGGAAAGCCTGAAGGCCTTGATGGATCGCTCCGCCGCGATTGATCAGGCGCTGACCCTGCTGCGTGCGCCTGACCGCAGCAGGGCACTGGCTGCGAGCTGACTGAAATGGGTGGCGGATACCTTTCCGTTTCCCGGCAGCAGGAAAGGTCTTCTGAAAGCGGAGGCTTTTGTGCTGTCTCCGACGGTATTGCGATCACATGTCTGACAGCGGGCCGCGCCAGACGCCGCCTGCGCCGAAAAGGTGAGGCGGTGAGAGGGCGGGACCTCTGCAGCAGGTGACCTCTGGGCTTCACAGGCACCAAACCGGGACCGGTGCCGTCTGGACCTGTCCCGGTTCTGTTCCGGTCTTCTGAGAGCGATGCTCTCTTCAAAGGA
>NZ_JAEFCF010000001.1 GCF_016405985.1 Paracoccus sp. IB05 | reverse complement strand
CGGGATCGGAGGTCATGTGCAGCCCCTGTGCAACGGGTTATCCGGCGAGACGGGTTATTTGGCGGCGGCTTATTCTGCGGCGGCGCGGATCCGCGCGGCAGCGGGGAAAATCGTGGTGAATTCGTCAATGGCCCGGGCGAGCCGGTTCAGCGCCGGGTCCGATACCAGCTGTCCCTCGCTGAAATCGCGGTCCGAGACATGCACGGCGGTCGAGAGCACCCGGGCCTCGAAAAAGGCAAATAACGGCCGCAGCTGATGTTCCACCGCCAGCGCATGTTTCTCGCCCCCGCCGGTCGCGGCGATCAGCACCGGCTTGCGCAGCAGCGCGGCAGGGTCGATCAGGTCGATCAGGTGTTTGAAAAGCCCGGGGTAAGAGCCCTTGTAGATTGGCGTCGCGACGATCAGCGCATCGGCATTCAAAAGCGTATCGAGGTTTTGCCGCGCCTGCGGGCTGAGGTCATCGGCGCGCCGCGCCCGGCCCAGATCCTCGCCGAAATCGGCGATGTCGAACAGGGTCGTGCGCGCATGCAACCCGGCCCCGGCCAGATCCAGCGCCTGCCCGACCAGCGCACGTGTTTTCGACGGCGCGGTGATATTCCCCGCAAGACCCACGATATGAAGTTCGGACATAAAGCTTTCCTCAATCCCGACAAGTGCCGTCGTGATAAAGCCCGAACACCGCACCAGGCCATTCCAAATTCAGACAAACCGCAGTGGATTTCTTTCGCGGGCCTCCGCGCGGGTCTCCTGTCCGGGACAGTGGAATGCCGAGAACAGAGGCGTTGTTTTCTGAAGGCCCGCATTTGCAGCAGATTGCTACTGTCCGATCATGGCCCCATGGGCAGGATCGGCTGCAAAGAGGGGAAGAATAATATTCGTCGCGTCGCGGCATTCCGGCGCAGCAAACCGCGCAAATGCGCAACTCACTGCCCGCAAGAGCGGAATTTCCCGGGCGTGATGCGCTCCGGTGCGTGGCCGCGCGGACCGTCTGGCAGCCGAAGGTGATTCCGATCAGCCTCGGGCACAGGAAGGCCGGGATACCCGACGGCATCGAAAAGCCGGTCCGCGGCTGATGGCCGCCCGAAAGCGCGGAAGCGGGATTGTCGCGCCATGGGCCAGCACCAGACCGCAGCAGCTACACCACGGGACCGCCGGTAAAGATGGCCAGATCGACGCGCAGAAATACGGTTGTGCCCTCTTTTCAGCATGCGAAACTGCGTGAGCTACCACGGATCGAATGTTAGGGCGATGATACGAGAGCCGCTTCACCTTCGGACCTCGGAACACCGGCGGCGGCCTCATTCGGGTCTGGCCCGATATGGGCCGGGTCTTTCGATGCCGGTCACCATCGATCTGCCGGCGCTCGGCCGGTCGCGGATTTTGGCGGTGATCCTGGTTCAGGCCTTCGCAAAAGTCGGCATAAGGACCGGCGCTTTGCCGCGCGAAGATACCAGTTCAATCCACCAGGATCGGCGAGCGCGGTCAGGCCGGCGACTGAGCCACCAGGTTTCATCATC
Source organism: Paracoccus sp. IB05 (assembly GCF_016405985.1). Taxonomy (GTDB): domain Bacteria; phylum Pseudomonadota; class Alphaproteobacteria; order Rhodobacterales; family Rhodobacteraceae; genus Pseudogemmobacter. The sequence continues at coordinate 360,794 of NZ_JAEFCF010000001.1, read as the reverse complement.
CTGCCTCGGGATGGGGCCAGATCAGACCGAGTCAGTGCAAAAGCGAGGACAAAAGCCCGCTCACCGCGACGACGCGCAGGGTCTGGCTGTCGGCCAGCACCGGATGATCTGCGACAACACGATATTCCTGGCCCCGCGCCGGCGGCTGAAAACGGCTGGCCGAGGCGCGTCGGAAAGGCTGGCCCCCCGCGCGCTGACGCCTTTTTGCGGGTGGGCATGGGCGGGCTTTGTTTTATCTTGCTCTTTAGCAACCGTCTGGCCGCCATACTGCCGCGCCGCAGCCCTGCTCGGGGGCGCCTTTTGCGAGGGTTTCGGACCGCCGCCCGGCCCCATGCCGGTGCAATGGGCCTGATCCGTCAGGCAGGCAGTGCGGGCGCGGCTCTGCGCGAAAGCAGGGAGGGTTGCGAGGGCAATGACAGCCGCGCTGGCAAGCGCTATCAGACGGCGCATGGTGTTGGTCCTTTCGGCGAAGAAATTGCGACTGAGAGCCTGGCCCCGGCGAAACCGGCAGGGACCAGATAACGGAACGGGCGCGGGTCACTCAGGCCGGGGCGCGGCGGGGGGCGGCGGGAGGGCAGGTCGCGGGCGGCCCGCCGGGGCGAGGTGCTGGAACGGATGAGCATCTTCCGCACGCTTGCACTCCTGCGCACCGGTCCAAAGCGCCGGATCCTTGTCAGCCGAGACGGAAACCTTCTCACCGCTTCGGTCGCGCTGCCGGGCGGGGGCTGGCTTCTGACCCCCGTTCCCGACCCCGCCCCGTCCGAGGGTCGCTGGCTGATCCTCGACATCTGGATTGCGATGATCGTGGTGGGGTCGGTTGCGGTCTCCTGGTATGCTGCCTGCCGCCTCAGCCGCCCGATCGGGCTGATGGAGGAGGCCGCCCTGGAGATGGGCGGGATCGGCCTGCAGATGATCCTGGCGGGAATGATGCCGGTCATGGTCAGCGCCGGGCCGCTGGCGCTGAAACGGGCGCTGCGCAACCTGATGACAAACGCCGCCACCCATGGCGGCGGCGGCACGGTCAGCCTCGGGCCCGAGGGCGCAATGACGGTGGCTACCATCCAGCATCACGGGCCAGGCATCCCCGAATCGCTGATCGACCGCGTGTTTGAACCGTTCTTCCGCGTCGATCCGGGGCGGCAGAAAGTGCAGCCAGGTGCCGGGCCGGGCCTTGCCATCGCATTTGAGATCCTGTCGCGTTTCGGCGGAGCGATAGCAATCCGCAACCGCATGGGCGGCGGGATGGAGCAGGAAATCACCCTGCCCATATTGACCGCCTGACCCCGGCACAGTTCCCTGTTCGCGCCCCCGCGTCTGCGCAGGCGTGGCGTTTTATCGCACCGCTTCCGGGAAGAGATCACCCGCCCTGCACGAATTAACCAGGACTTTGCCCCGTTTTTGCCTGATTTGCCGTCCCAACTACCCGTGGTTGAGTTGTGGCAGAATGCTGCAACGCCGTGCCTTCGAAGAAGAGACGTATCATGGTCGCAATCGTGATTATCCTCAGCGGATTTGCTGCCCTGGCAGCATCGGTGCTGGTCTGGCTCCTGGAGGGGGGCTTTATCGCAGTGATGATGACCTATGTGATCTCCGGCAATCTTTGCTTTGCCCTCCTGAGCGGGTTTACCACCTCGGATCAATCATCAGAGGCCCGGCCCGATTTCACCAGGGCCATTGAAGCTGACCTTCAGGCGCTGCTGGAAGAGCGCCTCAACAAAACGCTCCGCAACCAGGCGCCGCTGCGCCAGCCGCGCTTTCCGCTTCTGCGCCGCAGCGGAGTCTCGCTGCCGGGCGCTGCAAAAGTGACCGGGTCGGCCAGAACCCGCAGCCTGTTTCGCTGAAGCGAGGACCCGTCCCTGTCCGGCCCGGGGTCTCAGGCCTCAGGTCTCAGGCTTCCTGCCCCGGGTGACGGGAGCTCTGCTCAGTCCGGTGGTGGCAGGCGGTTCAGGATTGCCTCGACCTGACCGGGGCTGCGCGCCGGTTTGACCAGGTCGGTGATCACCTTGTCAAAGGTCACAGCATCCGCGCTGACCCGGAAGATCTGCCAGGGCTCCTGGTCGCCCAGCTGACCCTTCATCATCAGAATCTGCGGGAAGCCGCGCCGCGCGGGCAAGAGATAGACATCGGTCATCTGGATTGTCATGCCCGGCGCCGTTTCCCAGACCGGAATCGCAAGCCGGCCTTCCTCTCGGTCAAGGAAAAGCCCGTCCTGATCCCCGGACAGCGAAAAACTGAGCGAGCCGGAGAACTCCGCTTCCTCCTCTGGCAGAGCCAGATCCACCAGCGCCGCATCGCCCGGGGCATGGCGTGGCTTCGCCCCAAGGCGTGGCAGGGTTCTCGAAGGCGCCGCTGGCGCGGCACTGGCAATCGCTTCCGCTGCAGCTTCGTAAGCCGGGCGGGCCGACCCATTGCCCCCGCTTGCGGGCGGCGCAGCGGCGAGGGGTGGATAATCCGGCTCAGGCAGCGGCGCTACGGGGATCGTCACATCGCGCGGCGCGGCCGCCGCAGATCTGGACGCAGCCGTTGCTGGAGCGGGCGCGGGCACAGCATCCGGCGCCATATCGCTTTGCGCCACGGCATGCTCGTCTTCGGGCGCCGCGCCTTCGGCCGCAACAGTTTTGCGGTCCGATCCATCCGGCATCTGCGCCAATGGCAGCTGTCCCTGGGGCAGCAGAAGGAAGGCCGCCATCACACTGGCCGTCGCCGCCGACCCCGCCATGCCGAGCCGCAAGGGCGAGAGCCAGCGCGCGATTAATGATGGCTCGCTTGCAGCAGCCGAGAGGCCGGCGGCGACAAAACGCTCGCGCGCGCGGGCGATATCGGCCTGCATCAGCGCCGGATCAGGATCAGGCAGGGCCAGATCCGCCAGACGGTCCAGCGGATCGGTCGGGGCCGTATCACGGGGGTCGCGGCAGCTGGTCACAACACCCCCCTCAGCGCTTTGCGGGCCTGGTGGATATGCCAGGACACCGTCACCTCTTTGCAGCCCATGATGCGGGCGGCTTCGGCCTGGGCCAGGCCTTCTCCATGCACCAGCAGGATCGCATCGCGTTGTTTTTCGGGCAAGGCCCGCACTGCACGCCAGATATCGGCGACATGCAGCGCATCCTCCTGATCGCCCTTGCTGAAATCATCGGTCAGAAGCGACGCCGCCGCCACCAGACGGCCCCGCCGCGCGCCGGCACGCTGCTGGTCGCGCACCGCATTAAGCGTCACACGGTAAAGCCAGCCCTGGAAGGAGGCGCGGCCGTCAAAGCTGCGGATCGTCGTGGCAAGCCGCATGCAGATGGTCTGCGTCACATCCTCGGCATCGGCGCGATTGCCGGTCCAGCGGCAGGCGACGCGGAAGATAAAAGTGTAATGGCGCGACAACAGCAGCTCGAAAGCACCGGCATCACCGGCGCGCGCCCTTTCGACCAGGGGATCGGTTCCGGTTGTCGTGTCAGATCCCGGCGCCTGTGTAACCAGACCGGCAGCATGTGTCGCGGCCCGGCTCCCGCCGACCCCTGTTTCGCCCGCCTGGGCCTGAACGGCCCTGTCGCTTGCGGCCTCGCTTTGGGGCAAAGACCTCTCGCCGTGACGCATCATCCTACGCTTCGCAACCGTATACGCCGCGAGAACAGCACTATTTTTCGGCCAAACGCAACCAGGAGCCGGCGGGGTTCCCCGCGGCTCTGTCCTTGCCGTAAAGGAAAGCGCCATGGCCATTGGCGGCTCCGCGACAGAGTTGCAGCACCGGCAGGTGAAGTTCCGGCCGTCACAGCAAGGACGCCTGTGGCCCGCAGGATCCTGGTTAGGGCATGTCACAAATCCGTCAGAATGGCCCGGCCCGTCTGTACGATTGCCAGCCGCCCCGCCCGCGCCTAAACTTCGGCGATGCCCACGCTCCAACAGCTCAGATACCTCGTCGCCGTCGCGGACCAGCTGAATTTCAGCCGCGCCGCCGAGCTGTGCAATGTGGCGCAACCAACGCTGTCGATGCAGCTGCGGGCGCTGGAGGAGCGCCTTGGCGCGCAGCTGGTCGAACGCAGCCGTGCCCGGGTCAGCCTGACGCCCGTCGGCCGCGATGTGGCGCGGCGTGCGCGTGAGGTGATCGACCGCATCGAGGATATCCGCGAGGTCGCGCGCAGGGGGGATCCCGATGCGCCCCAGGCCTCGCTCAGGATCGGGGTGGTGCAGACGGTGGGGGCCTATGTGCTGTCGGTCGCGATGCCCGGCCTGCGCGCCGCCTGGCCCGAAATGCGGGTCCATGTGCGCGAGGAGCGAACGGAAACCCTGATCCGTCAACTGCTTGACGGCACGTTCGATGTGATCTTGCTGGGCGAGGACCTGCGGCGCGAGGATGTGGAACAGGCGCCCCTGATCACCGAGCCGCTGCTTGCGGTGATCCCGGCCGATCACCGCCTCGCCGGACAAAGCGAGATCGCACCCGCCGATCTTGCGGGCGAGACGGTGCTGGGCTTTGACGGCGGGCCGGCGCTCAGACGCGCGGCGACGCGGCTGTGCAGCTGGGCCGGGGCGCGGCTTGCCCGGGATTACGAGGGCACCACGCTGGATACTTTGCGCCAGATGGTCGCGGCGGGGATGGGGATCTCGCTTCTGCCCGCGCTTTATATCCGGTCCGAGGTTTTGCGCGAACAGCTTGTGGTCGCCCGCCCGCTGTCCGGGGCGGTGCTGACGCGCAATCTCACCATGGTCTGGCGCCGTGACGCGCCGCGCAGACAAAGCTACACCGCCATCGCCGCGAATTTTCGTGAAAGCCTCAGTCCCTGGCACAGCGGCTGAACCGGGGCGGATCAGTCGTATTGGATCCGGGTCGTCCAGCCCGAGACCGAGACCCCCCGCGCCGATGCAAAGCTTTGCGCAAGCTGGCTCAGATCGCTGCCGCCATCGACCACGGTACAGGAAATCACCCCGCTTTGGGTGGCGCGCAAAAGCCGCAGCCGCGCCCCCGCCCGGCGGAACTCACCGGCAAGATGCTCCAGCCCGTCCCAGCAATCCTCGACGGCAAGGTCGATCTCGAAAATCAGCGAGATGCCGGGGAAACTGGCGCGCAGGCTGTTGATCGAGTCGACAGGGATCGCGAAATCGCACGCAGTGGCGGTTTTGGCCATGGGCCCCTCCTTCAGGTTACCGAAGGGCCAGAGGCGCCTCCGCTTTAGCTGCATTTCTTTCGCGCCCGCAATCTGAGCTTCAAATCGGCGCGTCGTCGGGGGGTTCGCTAGCATCCCAAAGCCCCTTTGGTCAAGTCAGGTGGTCACGCGGCGGAAGAATGAAATTCTCTCACACCGCCGGATTGCGAAAGCAGAACGTGGTTTCCCGCCGAACTGTGATCTTGTGCCAGCCTGTCGCAGCCGCTATCAAATAACGACAACAATGGTCGAGTATCATGCCCTTCCCTGCCCCGCTTTCGCATAAAAGAACGCCATCATGGCCCGGCGGGCTGCGGTCGGGGCAATATTGGCGAAATGGGAACAAACCGGTGCTTCCCTCCCCCGTAACCCCCTTTGCAGGAGAAAACCATTCTCTTCCCTTGCCGGTTTCCGGCCCTGGCGTTCCTTGCTTAGTGGCGCGGGTCGGTGCAATCAGGGGTGCTGAAACCGGAGTCGGCAATGGCCATTGAAATCGCCCAGCTGCGCAAGAGCTTTGGCCGCAATGAGGTGCTGAAAGGCATCGACATCGCGGTCGAGGATAAAGAGCTGATCGCCCTGCTCGGCCCGTCGGGCTCGGGCAAGACCACGCTGCTGCGCATCATCGCCGGTCTCGACTGGCCCGATTCCGGCCGGCTTGAGGTCGATGGCGCCGACTGGCTGTCGATCGCCGCGCGCGACCGCCGCATCGGTTTCGTCTTTCAGCACTACGCCTTGTTCCCGCATATGTCGGTGCGCGACAATATCGCCTTCGGGATGACGGTCCGGCCCAGGGCCGAACGCCCGGGCAAGGCGGTGATCGCACGCAAGGTCACCGAACTCCTGCAATTCCTGCAGATCCCGCATCTGGCAGACCGGCTTCCCGGCCAGCTCTCGGGCGGGCAACGCCAGCGTGTCGCGCTTGGCCGGGCGCTGGCGATTGACCCCCGCGTCCTGCTTCTTGACGAGCCGTTCGGCGCGCTGGATGCCGCCGTGCGCCGCGATCTGCGATCCTGGCTGCGGTCTGTGCATGATGCATCAGAGACCACGACGATTTTCGTCACCCATGATCAGGACGAGGCCTTCGAGCTCGCCGACCGGGTGGTGATCATGGGCGAAGGCCGGATCGAACAGATCGGCACCGCCGACCAGATCCATGACCACCCCGCCTCGCCTTTCGTGGCGCGGTTCATGGGGGCAACCATCGAATTGCCGGTGCGGATTGCTGCGGGCCGCGCGACGGCGCCCGGGATCGACACTGCCCGGATTGAGCGCCGCGCTTTGCCCGATGGGGCGGCGACCCTGTTCGTGCGCCCCGCCGATCTGACGCCGGTGCCCGACCCTGCCGGGCTGTGGCGGGTAAAACAGGTGACCTCGACCGGCGCCCTGCTGCGCCCGGTGCTGACCGGGCCCGAAGGTCAGGACATTGCGGTCGAGATCCTGCGCCGCGCGGCCCCGAACCTCTCGGCAGGGCAAAGCGTCACGCTGCGGGTCGAGACCGGCACCATTTTTACCGAAACGCCTCCCGGCCAGCGCGGCCAGGCGGGGCAGCCCTCTGAAATTAATGCTATTCCCCTTAAGGAGAAACAGAAATGAGCCTGATCTCTTCGCTGCGCACCGCTGCGGCGGTTGTGGTTCTGGCAGCCGCTCCGGCGCTGGCCCAGGACAAGATCCTCAATGTCAGCTATGATATCGGTCGCGAGCTGTTCGAAGCGCTGAACCCGGTCTTTGCCAAAACCTGGAAAGAAACCACCGGCCGCGATGTCACCGTCGATCAGAGCCATGGCGGCTCTTCGGCCCAGGCCCGCGCGATCCTTGAAGGTCTGAACGCCGATGTCGTGACCTTCAACCAGGAGACCGATATCGACGTGCTGGTCGATGGCGGCCTCGTTGATGCCGACTGGCGCAATGCCTTCCCGAATGGCGCCTCGCCCTATTATTCGCTGCCCGCTTTCGTGGTGCGCGAAGGCAATCCGAAAGGCATCAAGGACTGGAGCGATCTGGTGCGCGACGATGTGCAGCCGGTCTTCGCCAATCCGCGCACCTCGGGCAATGCGCGCTATACCTATCTCGCGGCCTATGCTTTCGCGCTGGAAGCCAATGGCGGCGATGAGGCCAAGGCCAATGACTTCGTGAAGAAGCTTCTGTCCAACGTTCCGGTCTTCGACACCGGCGCGCGCGCCTCCTCCCAGACCTTTGCCGAGCGCAATATCGGGGACGTTCTGATCACCTTCGAGGCCGAAACCGCCGGCATCGTCGCCCAGTATCCGGGCCTTGAGCGTGTGACCCCCGGCACCAGCCTCTTCGCGGCCTTCCCGGTCGCGCTGGTCAGGGAAAACGCTGAAAAGAACGGCACCGTCGAGGTTGCGACCGCCTATCTGAACTGGCTCTACACCCCCGAAGCGCAGCGCGTTCTGGCAGCGCAGAACTTCCGCGTCACCGATAAGGATGTGGCGGCTGAAGTTGCGGCACAATTCCCCGAGGTCAAACTGCTGACCGTCGACGTGCTGGGCGGCTGGGCCGAGATCAAGGCCAAGCATTTCGACGAAGGCGGCATTCTCGACCAGGTTTTCGAGAACTGATCTGCCCATGACCGTCGCTTCTGTCCGCATCAGGCCAAAGCGTGTTCTGCCGGGGTTCGCACTGAGCCTCGGCACCACGCTTCTTTATGTCAGCGTGATCATCCTGATCCCGATCATCGCCCTGGTGATTTCGGGCGCGGGGATCGGCTGGGACAGGTTCGTGCGCATTCTCACCTCGGCCCGCACACTCGACGCGTTGCGGGTCACGGTGCTGGCGGCGGCGATTGCGACGGTGATCAATGCGTTTTACGGGCTGTTGATGGCCTGGGTGCTGACGCGCTACGAGTTTCGTGGCCGTGCCTTCCTTGACGCGATGATGGATATTCCCTTCGCATTGCCCACCGCCGTGGCGGGCCTCGCGCTGACCTCGCTTTTCGCCTCGACCGGCTGGTTTGGCGGCCCGCTGGAAGCCATGGGCATCCAGGTCGTTTATGCGCTGCCCGGGATCATCATCGCGATGACCTTCACCTCGGTGCCCTTCGTGGTGCGCGCGGTGCAGCCGGTGCTGGAAGACCTCGACCCCGCGCTGGAGGAAGCCGCAAAGACCCTTGGCGCCACGCCCTGGCAGACATTTTCAAAGGTGATCCTGCCCGCGATCCTGCCAGCCTGGCTCGGGGGTTGCACGGTGTCGATGGCGCGGTCGATGGGGGAATTTGGTGCGGTGGTCTTTATCGCGGGCAACCTGCCCGGCAAGACCGAGATCGCCTCGCTCCTCGCTTTTATCCGGCTGCAGGAATATGATTATCGCGGCGCCTCGGTGATTGCGCTGATCCTGCTGGTCTTCGCGCTCTTGCTGCTGCTGATCTCAAACCTGTTCCAGATCCGCGCCGCGCGCTACCGCGAGGGTGGCAAATGACCGTGACCCCGATGAACGCCCATGACCAGATCGCAGCCGGCCGCCGTGCCGCCAATGCGGGCGAGCGCTGGACCGCGCGGGTGCTGATCGCACTGGCGCTGGTCAGCACCGCCTTCCTGATCGCGGCCCCCCTGGTCTATATCTTCTGGCGCGCTTTCGCAGCCGGGATTGGCGGCTATTGGGCCGCGATCACCACGCCCGACACGCTGCATGCGATCTGGCTGACGGTGATCGTCACCGTCATCGTGGTGCCGGTCAACGTTGCTTTCGGCATCGCGGTCGCCTGGGCTATTGCACGTTTCCGCTTTCCGGGGCGCGGGCTTTTGATGACCATTGTCGAGATCCCCTTTTCGATCTCGCCGATCATCGCGGGCATCTGCTACCTGCTGCTTTACGGCCGCCAGGGTTTCCTCGGCCCTTTCCTGCGCGAACATGACATCACCGTGCTTTTCGCCCTGCCGGGGATCGTGCTGGTCACCCTTTTCGTCACCGCCCCCTTTGTCGCGCGCGAAGTGCTGCCTCTGATGCTGGCGAAAGGCTCGGAACAGGAAGAAGCCGCCGTGACGCTGGGCGCGAAAGGCTGGCAGGTCTTCCGCTATGTCACATTGCCGGGGATCCGCTGGGCGCTGCTCTATGGCGCGGTGCTGTGTGCCGCGCGCGCGGTGGGCGAGTTCGGCGGGGTCTCGGTCGTTTCGGGCCGGGTGGCCGGGCAGACCAATACGCTGCCATTGCAGATCGAGCTTCTGTACAATGAGATGAATACCTCCGTGGCGGCTTTTGCGGCGGCCTCGACCCTGACGATGATCGCGATCATCGCCCTGATCGCCAAGACCTTCCTCGCTTCCCACAACCGGCGCGACTGACCGGTCCCCGCTCAGACCACCGGGTCTCAGCGGGCGGCAGCGTTTTCCTTTGCCGCGATATAGCGCGCCATCTGGCCGGCCTGCACGCGGATGTCGGGGATCGCGGTGATCTCCCAGAACATGGCGCGCGAAACCGGACCAAGCGCGAAAAGCCGGTCAGAGGCCGCGCCATCCCGCCCGATCAGCCGCGCCTCGGGCGAGACCTCGAAGCCGATGCGCAAAGGATCAACGCGCGCCGCCCCATCCGCCAAGAGCCCTGCCATCAATGGCGAGGCGTTCTTTTCCGGGTCATTGCGGATGCCACGACAGTCAATGATCCGCCCCACCTCCAGCCGCGCCGGGCCCGCCGCACCACGCGGCTGGATGACGGCGGTCACCGCGTCAGACCCCGCCGGTTCGGCCCGGATAAAGCCGGCGCGTTCGATCTTCAGCCGCCCCGCTTTCATCGCAGCCTCAAGCCGCGCGGCAGAGGCCGGCGGGATGCGATGGCGATGCACCTCCCACCAGGTGGCGGCATGGCGCAGGAAACGCCGGCGCTGGTCCAGATCCATATTCTGCCAGATCAGGCTGACATAAGGCCGGATCCCGTCGACCGCAGACCGCCATGCGCCACCTTCGGCCACTGCATCCGCCACGAGGCCGCGCAGCCAGGCCAGCAGCCGGCTGACCGGTGCCCCCAGAGGCACTGTTTCGGTCGCGATCTTCAGCGCCGCCCCCGGACCATGGGCGCGCGGCAACAGCCCGCGCCGCGAGATTGCGATGATCTGGCCCTGATGCCCGGCCCGTTCCAGCGAAAGCACCTGATCTACCATCGAAAGCCCGGTGCCGATGATCAGAACCGGCGCCCCGTCACCCGGCGGCGTATTGACCGACCAGGCGCCCGAGATCAGCCCGGATGGGTCTTCCTTCGGGACCACATGCCCGGTCGCAAGCACCGCATAGGCGCCTTTCAGCTGCCGCCCGTCATCCAGCTCGGCCTTCACGCCGCCCTCGCGCTCGCTGATCCCGAGACAATCGGCCTTGATACAGACCAGCCGCCCCGATGCCGTCCAGGGCGCCAGCAGGCAGGAGAGATAACTGCCATAGGTGGCGCGTCCGACGAAGCTTTCGCTGTCATAACTGCCGGCCGCGTTTTCCTCGAGCCAGTGCAGAAAATGATCCGACTCATCGGGATAGGCACTCATATTATGGACGCGGGTGTTCAGCAGATGGTCCGGATCACTGGTGGAATAGGCGATTCCGCAGCCCAGAAGATGCCGCCCCTCAACCACGGTGACCCTGAGATCGGTGTTCTGGCGCAACAGATTCGCGGCAAAAAGCACCCCGCTCGCGCCGCCGCCGATCACCAGCACATCGCGCCAGCCTTCCTCGCGCGCGAAGGGTTCGGCTCGGGTCGCAGGGGTATAGCTCATATCGGGTCCGTCTTGTGTTGGCATCATGATCAGCTGGCCAGCCCTGGCTGAGGTACCAACGGCAACCATCCAGCACCAATTCGGTTCCAGATTACCAGCCAAAACCGGAATATTGTTCCAAGATGTCACTTGCAAACAGAAATTTCATCGTTTCCCCTATAGGAACAGAGTGGAATTTCTCTGCCCCTGGTCTCGCCTGCGCAGAAAGCGGCTGACGCAGGCGCGGATCGGCGCAGATCCCGAAATCCGGGTTCAATCTTCCAAAGACCTGTTAACCAGGAAAAAACTGTTTCCAGCGAAGACCGTCATATAAATTGCAATTCTTCCGATGTGGAATTACTCATCACCTATTGTCTGAAATAAAATTCACAGAGTCACCCGGCGAGAATCATTCATGTCCTCGAGCGAATCCCCTTCCGGGGTTGCAAATTTCCCAAACCGCAGGGGGGTGAAGCGCCTGTGCGACTTCGCACTCGCTTTGATCACTTTGCCCATCACCCTGCCGATGATGCTGATGATCGCCGTTGCGATCCGACTGGGCTCCGGCGGCCCTGCCCTGATGCGGCTGAGCTGTCTCGGCCTGAACGGGCGCATCTTCCGGCAATACCGCTTTCGCGTGATCCGGGGGGACCTTTCGGCAGCGGATCTGTTGCACGCCAATGCTGCGGATGCGGGACATCTGACGCCGCTTGGCGCGGCCCTGCTGTCAACCGGGCTCAATCTTCTGCCACAGGTGCTGAATGTGCTGCGCGGGGACATGTCCTTTATCGGGCCGCGCGCGGTCGCAGTTGCGGCCACGGACCGGCGGGAGAAACCCGATAACCGGCTGCTTGCGGTGCGTCCCGGGATTGTCACTCCGGATGCATTTCATCCCGCAGGCCAAAGTCTGAGCGAAAGTGAGCGGACGGCCCTTTCGCTGGCCTATGTTCGCTGCGCCGGTGCCTGCACCGATGGCAAACTGGTGCTGCAATCGGCAGCACGGATCTTTCGGCGCCGGAACTGAGCGCTTTCGCCGCGCTTCAGCGAAGCAGGATTTCAGAGCGACAGCCGTTCAGAAGAACCGGATTTCAGAAGAACTGGCCGGCCGCACATAGGGCCAGCCAGGCTGGTTCAGCGATTGACCCGGCGATATTCCCGCGCCGAAGCAATCTGTGCGTCACGCTCGGCATAGATCCTGACCAGCCGCGACATGCTGGACGCATCTGTCGCCGCCAGTGACGCGCGGCGGATCTCATCTTCGCCAAGCGACAGCAGGTCGTCATAGACCGCATCCATCTGTCGGTCGGGACGATTGCCGGCCTCCCCCGTCAGGAACTGTCGGAAGATCAGCAGCGCCGACAAAGTACCCGCGACGATCCAGACCAGCAGGGCCGCTCCAACACCCAGCCCTGTCACAAGGCCAATCAGCCCATGTATCAACCCAATAACGCCACCGGCCACGATTGCGATTACAGCCATCGCCTGACCTCCTGTTTCCGTCCGAACCCCTTCGCCCTATCGGCGGGGGGTGGTCGATTGCATTCACCTGCACCAGGTGCAGAAAGGGTTACGGTCACCACCGGGACAGGGATTCCAGCAGTGACCGTCGCCGATCATCCTGGAACGTGACCCAGGCCGATCACCGGGCTGAGGGCAGCAGAGCCGGTTTGACCGGGGAGCACTGTCACCTCTCTGTTCTTCAGCCCGTGTTGGGCAGTCACTGGCCTGAGCTCCAGTGCCGCCGCATCACTCAGCACCACATTGCCATGCAGCGCCGCGAAATTGCGAACCCGGTCGATCCGCTCATCCGTACAATCGAGCAGGGCGGCCAGAGCCGAAACCTTGCCCATCGGCTTGACGGTGCCGACATAGTCATAAGGCGCATTGTCCGAGCGCTTGAGCACCCGGTTCATCACCGGATCGATCACCGTGATGATGTCCGAGATACCCGCATTCCGGCAGGTCTCGAGCGTGGCGACCATCAGCTCGCAAGTGGCGCGCGACACCGTGGTATCCGCCCCTTCCCGCGACAGCCGGGCGGTATCGACGCAGAAACGGGTCGATTCCCAGATCCTCGACGACCGCAGCGGTGCCTCGCCGTCAAGGATCTCGCTGAACACATCCGACAGCATATGCGGGCCGGTGGTCTGCAGCAGGCGCACACAGGAAATGACCTCGCCCTCGGTATCCAGCCCTACGAGGTAGAGCGGGTCGAGATGATCAAAGCGATCGATTTCGCGCCCTTGTTCGATACTCACGTCCCAACCCAGACGGTCACTGAAAACCCGGGCACGCAGCCGGTACATATCGTCAAGAACATCTTCAAACAGATGTTTGTTTACGGCGTCGATTACGATGATCATGGCAACCCCCATTGTCACATGTCCTCAGACGTTAACCACTGGTTGTGCCGCCCGATACTCGGGGAATCCCGTACTTATGAAGATTTTTTCTGCCTTTTCACGCCAGAAAAACGGCATGCTCCGCCACGGGCTCCTGCCCTGGCGGTCAATGGGGTCGCGCCCCGCGCTGTATCAGATCGGATAGATCAGATGTTGTGCAATTGCCCTTGCGATGGCCTGGGCTGTGGTCAGCGAAAAAAGCTTCTCGCGCGCCGAGCGCAGATGCACTTCGACGGTACGATGCGAAATATTCAGGATATCTGCGATGTCCTGCTGGGTCTTGCCGGCAGCGGTCCATTGCAAAATTTCCACCTCACGCGAAGACAGCGGCGTGCGGCGCAGGACATTGGAAAACGCATCGGAATTCATCACGGCGTCATGCATATGCACGGCGATCGATTGCAGATCTCCGATATGCTCGGCGATCATCGAATGCCATTCCTGATCTCCGGTGTCGCGCGTCACGCTGAGCATCCCGGTATCACCAAAAGGCCCGCGCACCGGGATTGTTACCCCACGGTCCGAAATCCCGAATTCCCGCGCAGCACAGAAAACAACGCGAAAATTCTCGCTTTGTTCGATCCGCGACCAGTCGATCGGTGCGATGCTGCGCTGCGCGATCCGCAGGGTCGGATCAATCAGGTGATAGGCCTGTTGGGTATAATGGCGCTTCCACTCTTCAGGATAGGTGACATAGCCATGCATCGTGCCGGCAACCGGGTTTGACCCCAGATAGGCAACATGATCGAATCCAAAGCGATCCCGCACCTGTTCAAGGAAGCAGTCGAATTTACCGGCCTGGCCGGCAACCTCGCTCAGGTCGATGAGCTCCGTCATGATCCCTTTTCCCGGTTCAGAGTAAGACAGTCGTACAAGTTGAACGGTTGCGCCCTCCAATCTGTTAACGCAAGCCTAAAAGCGGCCCTCACGTGTAATGTTTCCAAATTGTGGCAGAGCTGTCCGGTTCACCGGTCATAGTCTCTGAAACAGGGCTGAAGACTCAAATCCCGATCAAAGAGCGCAAGGGAGCACCCGAATCTGATCAGCCTGGCAATGCGGCGATATAATCGCGCGCCTGTGTGCCGGTCGAGGCCGCGCTTTGGCCCGGGCGATACAGCCCCGATCCAAGGCCAAAACCACTCGCGCCCGCAGCAAAATAGGGGGCCATGGTCGCGGGCGAGATCCCTCCCACCGCCAGCATTGGCACCGAGGCCGGGATCACCGCCCGGAGCGCCCTGACGGCGACCGGCGGGATGATCTCGGCGGGAAAGAGCTTCAGAAAATGCGCCCCGGCATGGATGGCGGCAAAGGCTTCGGTCGGAGTGGCGACACCGGGGCCATAGACCAGACCGGCCGCACGGGTTGCGGCTGCCACGCCAGGGTCGATATTCGGCGCGACGATCAGCCTGCCGCCGGCTTTTACCACAGTTTCAACATCGGTGGCGGTCAGCACGGTGCCGGCCCCGATGATCGCGCGGGTTCCGAAAGCCGCACTCAGCGCAGCGATGCTCTCCAGCGCCGCGGGCGAGTTCAGCGGCACCTCGATCAGGGTAAAGCCAGCCCCGACCAGTTCACCAACATGGGCCAGCGCCTCATCCGGGCGGATGCCCCGCAGGATCGCCACCAGCGGACAGGCCTTGAACGCCGTTGCAAACTCCATCATCAGATCAGCCCTCCGCGTTTCGCGATTTCAAAAAGCCCGCGCCGGTTCATGCCTTCGGAGGCAACCGTCGCTGTCACCCCGAACGCCGCGAAGGCGCGGGCATAGCGCCCCGCCAGATCGCCGCGCCCGATCAGGGTCACCCTTGTTCCGTCAGCCAGGCCTTGCAGCCCGGCCCGGATCTCATCACCGATCAGCAGCCCCGAGAGGTAATCGGCGATCTCTTCCGGCGCGAGCCGCCCCATCAGCACTAGGCTGCGGGCCGAGAAGGCCCGCGCCATCAACGCGCCCGGGGCTTTCGCGGCCCCGACCCCGCGCAGGAAAGCCGCCTCTGAACCCACCCCCGGCGCGATAAGCCGCCCGAGGATCGAATGCTGGCGCAGGACCGCAAATGTCTCACCGGTCATGCAGGTGCTCAGGCCACGGATCTGCCCTTCTTCGACCCGTACCCATTTGCTGTGGGTTCCCGGCAGGACGTAGACGCCGTCACCGCCGCCGGCTGCGATCTGGCCGATCACCTCGGTCTCTTCGCCGCGCATCACATCGGGAAGATCGCCCTCCGGGTCCGACACCGCGCCAGTCACGAAATGGATCTGCTGGCCGCCTTGCGTGCGATGTTCCACCAGGGCTCCGGCAAGTGCCGCCGCATCCAGCGGCAGCGGCAGATAGGGCGTCTCAACCCAGCCATTGCGGCTGGTGATCATGCCGGCGGCAATCACCGGCACGCCCGCGCCCAGCCAGGGCGCCAGCGCCGTTTCAAAGGCCCGATCGAAATCGGCGCCCGGCACGGCGAGAATCCCCTGCCCTGCTTCGGTCGCCGCGAGAACCTCGCCCGCCGGCCCAAGCGCCCAGGCGCGGAAACTGGTGGTCCCCCAGTCGATGGCGATCAGCGCGGTCATTCGTAAAACCTGTACCGTGTAAGCGCGCGCCAGATCTCGCCTGGTCGCAGGATCGTGTCCGGAAACGCCGGATGGTTGACCGCATCCGGCCAGCCCTGGGTTTCCAGGGCGATCCCGGCATAGCTGGCGTAACTCCGCCCGTCCAGCCCGAGGGTTCCGGTGAAGTGCCGCCCGTCATAGATCTGCAGACCCGGCTCGGTGGTCCCGATCTCCATAAGGAGGCCGCTTTGACCTTCGAGCCGGCCCACAGAGCGCAGCGCCTCGCGGCGGGCCGAGAGGCACAGGTTGTGATCATAGCCCGCCGGGCTGATCACGCGCGTTGCGCGGAAATCGAATGCGGTGCCGTCGACCGGCGCGATCTCACCGGTCGGGATCCGCGCGGCATCGACCGGCAACCAGTGATCCGCCGCAACCTTAAGCCGGTGGCCCCGAATATCGCCGCTGTCATCAAGGCAGAAATAGCCGTGATGCGCGAGGCTTACCGGTGTCGCCGCATCACTTCGGGCCTCAAGATCAAAGCTCAGCGCATCGCCCGCAACTGAGATTTCGGCGCGGATCGTAAGCCGCCCGGGAAAGCCCATATGCCCATCGGCGAGATCCAGGGTGAATACCACATGTTCTGCACCCAGATCTTCGATATCCCATATGTGGTGGTGAATGCCATCACTGCCGCCATGGAGAAGATTGCCGCCTTCATTGGCATCGACCCGGATCTCATGCCCGTCAAGCGTGAACCGGCCCCCCCCGATCCGGTTGGCAACCCGCCCGACCAGGGCGCCGACATAAAGGCCCTCGCCAAAATAGGGGGCAAGCGTCGGGAACCCCAGCACCAGAGGATGTGCGAAGCCCTCCATCCGCAGATCCTGCACCGTCGCCCCCATGGTCAAAAGCGTCGCCGAGAGCTTTGCCCCGCGCAGCCGCACCGCTTTGACCGGACGGCCATCGGGAAGGTGGCCGAAAATCTCAGACCTCATTTCAGGATCACTCCCGGCTCTGCCAGGCCTTTCACACCGGGGCGGACCAGCCAGGGCAGACCCTGATGCTGGTCGGGCGCCCTGATGCCCTCGCGCGCGGTGGTGACCAGCAGGTCACCCAGATCGGCACCGCCAAAGGCCGGGCAGGAGGCGTGTTGACCGCCAACCGCGATCTCCTGGGCACGGCTTCCATCGGGGAGGTAGCGCATCACCGCCCCCGCGCCCCATTTCGCGATCCAGATCCCGCCCTCACTGTCGGTGACCGCACCATCGGGGTTCAGCCCCTCGGCATTCAGGTCGAGGAAGATGCGGCGCTCTCCGACCGGCCAGCCGTCGGCATCCAGCGGCTGCGCCCAGACCAGTGCAAGCGCGGTGTCGGCGAAATAGGCCAGCCGCCCGTCAGGCGCGAAACAAATCGCATTGGGGATCGAGATATCGGCAAACAGCCGCGTGACCTGGCCGCGATAAAAGCGATAGATCGACCCCGCTCCGGTCTCGGCGCGCTTGCCCATGGTGCCAAACCAGAAGCCACCCTGACGATCGGCCCTCCCGTCATTCGACCTTGTGTCGGGCCGGTCGGCCTCGACGGCGATCAGATCAGCTATCGCGCCGGTCTCCAGATCAAGGGTCAGCAGCCCGGTTTCGCTGGCGATCAGCAGCCGGTCGGCATCAATCCAGGCGGCGGCGGAAACCATGCGGTCGAACCGCCAGTCGCGCCCCGAAGTCAAAAGCCGCCGGTTCAGAATATCGAACCAGAAGAACTGCTTACGTTCCGGGTGCCAGAAGGCGCCTTCGCCCAGCTCACAAATACGGGTGTCGAATTGGATCATGCCTGGCCTCCCGCCAGCCGCGCCTCGGAGAGTTTCACAAGGCCCTTTTGCAAAAGGATGAAGACCAGCAGCAAGAGGCCGATCACGATCCGCGTCCACCAGGAGGAAAGCGAGCCGTCAAACACGATATAGGTCTGGATCAGCCCCATGGTCAGAACACCGATCAGCGTGCCGAACATATAGCCCGCGCCACCGGTCAACAGCGTGCCGCCGATCACCACGGCGGCGATGGCGGTCAGTTCCGTCCCGACCGTCGCCAGCGAATAGCCCGAGCCGGTATAGACCGAAAAGACGATCCCGGCGAGGCCCGACATCAGCCCGGAAAAGGCATAGACCAGCACGGTGGTCCGGCCCTGGCGCACCCCCATCAGCCGCGCCGTCGCCTCACCGCCGCCAAGCGCATAGACCGAGGCGCCAAAGCGGGTCTTATGGGCCACCACAATGCCGATGGCGAAGGTCGCCAGCATCAGCACCCCGATCAGCGTCAGCCGCCCCTTGCCGGGCATCAGCCAATAGGCGCTGGTGAGCGACTGGTAAAACTCATGCGTGATCGGCACCGATTCAATCGACAAGAGATAGGCGGCTCCACGCGCGAGGAACATGCCGGCGAGCGTGACGATAAAGGCAGGCATCGCCAGCCGGTCGATCAGCCAGCCCATCGCCGCGCCATAAGCCGTGGTCAGACCCAGCAGGACCGCGAAGACCACCAGCGGATGCAGGTCCGTGTCGCGCAGCACCACGGCGATGAACACGCCCGAAAAGGCAATCACCGATCCGACCGAAAGGTCGATGCCGCCGGACAGGATCACCAGGGTCATCCCAACGGCCACGATGCCGAGATAGGCATTATCTGTCAGCAGGTTACCGATCACCCGCGTCGAGAGCATATTCGGGAATTGCAGCCAGCAGATCACCCAGCCGATCAGGAAAATCGCGATGGTGACATAAAGCGGCAGCGCGCGGGAATTCATTGGCCGGCTCCTTTTGGCGCTTGGCCGCGGCGCAATTCCTCGCGCCAGAAGGCCCATTCGCGCGCGATCCTCGGCGATTGCAGCACCAGGATGACCAGAACCAGCACCGCCTTGATCACGAGGTTATATTCCGACGGAAAGCCCGCAAGCCGGATGCCCGAGGAAATCGTCTGGATGATCAGCGCCCCAATCACCGAGGCCGCGATGGAGAACCGCCCTCCGAGCAGCGAATTGCCCCCGATCACCACGGCAAGGATGGCGTCAAGCTCCAGCCAGAGGCCGGCATTATTGGCGTCCGCGCCGCGAATATCCGCCGTGACGATCAGCCCGGCGAGCGCCGCGCATAGCCCCATCGCCATATAGACTGCGATCAGGAGAACGGTCGCATTGACCCCCGCCACGCGCGAGGCTGCGCGGTTGATGCCCACCGCCTCGATCAAGAGGCCAAGCGCGGTGCGCCGCATCAGCACCGTGACCAGAACGGCAGTGGCAAACCAGATCCAGGCCGGCACCGGCAGACCGAGGAAGGTGCCGGATCCGACAAAGGCAAAAGCCGGGTCGGTGAAGGTGAGGATGCGGCCTTCCGTGATCAGCTGCGCGATGCCGCGCCCCATGGTCATCAGGATCAGCGTTGCGACAAAGGGCTGCACCCCGACAATCGCCACCAAAGCGCCATTCCACAGCCCCGCCGCCAGCCCCGCCAGCAGCGCCAGCGCCAGGGAAAGCGGCAGCCCATAGCCCGCCGAAATCCCGAAAGCCGCCACCGCGCCGCAAATCGCCATGATCGTGCCCACCGACAGGTCAATGCCGCGCGTCGCGATCACCAGCGTCATCCCCACCGCGAGCAGCGCCACCGGGGCCGAGCGTTTCAGAATATCGATCACCGGCCCGACCAGCCGCCCGTCACTATAGCTGACCGACAGGAACCCCGGATAGAACACCGAGACCAGCGCCATCAGGGCGGCCAGCGCGATCAGCTGCGGCGCGATACGTTTCAGCAGATCCGCCATCAGCCCCCCTCCGCGCCGGCGATGGCGCGCATGATCCGCTCTCCCGAGACCTCATCGCCTTTGAGTTCGGCAATATGACGGCGGTCCCGCAAGACGATCACCCGGTCCGCCACCGCCACCAGCTCGTCAAGTTCGGATGAGATCACCAGCAAAGACATGCCTTTGGCCACCAGCTCATGGATCAGATGCAGGATCTCGGCATGGGCGCCGACATCGATGCCGCGTGTGGGTTCATCCAGGATCAGAAAGCGCGGATTCATCGCCAGCCAGCGCGCCAGCACCGCCTTTTGCTGATTGCCGCCCGACAGCTCGCCGATGCGTTTTTCGCGCCCCGAGGTGCGGATATCGAGCCGCTTGATATAATCATCCGCGATGCGGTTTTGTTCCGCGCGCGGGATCGGCCTTGCCCAGCCGCGCCGCGCCTGGAGGCCCAGAATGATATTCTCGCGGATTGAGAGATCGGCAATGATGCCACCGGTCTTGCGATCCTCCGGCGCGAAGCCAAACCCCGCCGCGATCGCGCGCGACGGCGAGGTCAGGTCGAGCTTGCCCGTCTTGTCCTTCGCCTCGCCGCTTGTCGCGGGTTTCAGCCCGAATAGCGCCTCGGCGCTTTCGCTGCGCCCCGATCCGAGCAGACCGGCAAGGCCGATCACCTCGCCCTCGCCCACGGTCAGATCAAAGGGCTCCACCGCGCCACGGCGGCCAAAGCCCTGGAATTGCAGCATTTCGGGGCGCGGGCCGCGATCAGCCGGGCGCGAATGCAGCACCTGATCTTCCAGCGTGCGGCCCAGCATATGTTCGATCAGCCTGACGCGGTTCAGGCGTGCCGTGTCTTCGGTCGTCACATATTGGCCATTCCTGAGCACCGTGACCCGGTCGGTCAGATCAAAAACCTGATCCAGAAAATGCGAGACGAACACGATCCCGAGGCCGCGCGCCCGCAAGGACCGCACCACGTCAAACACCATCCGCACCTCGCTCGCATCGAGGCTCGCGGTCGGTTCGTCAAGGATCAGCACCTTCCCCGACAAAGACACCGCCCGTGCAATCGCGATGATCTGGCGGATCGCCACAGAATAGCTGCCCAGATCGCGGTCGACATTCAGATCAAGGCCATATTGCGCGAGGATCGCCTTCGCCTCGCCCCGCATCGCACGCGACGAAATCAGGCCGAAACGTTTCGGCTCGCGCCCGAATAAAAGGTTCTGCGCCACCGTCAGATTTGGGGCGAGATTGACCTCCTGATAGACCGTGCCGATGCCCAGATCCTGCGCCTCGACGGTTGAGCGCGGCGCAATCGCGACCCCGTCCAGCGTGATCACGCCCGCATCGCGCTGATAGGCGCCGGTCAGACATTTGATCAGCGTTGATTTCCCCGCGCCATTCTCGCCCAGCAGCGCATGGACCTCACCGGCGCGCAGGTCGAAATTCACCCCGTCCAGCGCTTTCGTGCCGGGGAAGGTCTTGGTCAGCGCGCGAATGGAGAGGAGCGTCATCCCAAAGGTCTTTCCTGCGAAAGAGGGGCGGGCCAGGTTCCGGCCCACCCGAAGGCAATCAGTAACCCAGATCCTTGCGGGCCTCATATTGACCGGCCGGATCATCCGACTGGGTATAAAGCTTCGACTCGGTCTGGATGAACTTGGCCGGTTCGGTGCCGTCTTTCCAGAAGGCTTCCAGCGCGTCATAGGCCGGGCCTGCCATGTTCGGGGTCAGCTCGACGGTCGCATTGGCTTCGCCATCGGCCATCGCCTTGAAGATATCCGGAACCCCGTCGATGGACACCACCAGGATATCGGTGCCCGGCTTCAGACCGGCTTCCCTGATCGCCTGGATCGCGCCGACCGCCATATCGTCATTATGGGCGTAGAGCGCGCAGATATCCTTGCCGCCATTTTCAGCCTGGAGGAAGCTTTCCATGACTTCCTTGCCAAGCGAACGGGTGAAGTCGCCGGTCTGGCTTTGCACGATGCTCAGATTCGCATGGCCTGAGATGCCCTGCTCAAAACCCTTTTTGCGGTCGATGGCGGGCGAAGAGCCGGTGGTGCCTTGCAGCTCGACAATGCGGCAGTCTTTGTCGCCAACGGTGTCTGCGAGCCATTTGCCGGCCACTTCGCCCTCATGCACCAGGTTCGAACCGACAGCGGTCAGGTAAAGCGAGGGGTCGCTGTCGACCATACGGTCCAGCAGGACAACCGGGATCTCGGCCTCTTTGGCCTCTTGCAGCACCGCATCCCAGCCGGTGGCGACGACCGGCGCGATCAGGATCGCATCAACGCCCTGGGCGATGAAAGACCGCAAAGCCGCGATCTGATTTTCCTGCTTTTGCTGCGCATCCGAGAATTGCAGCTGATAGCCGCGCTCTTCCGATTGCGATTTGGTCAGCGAGGTCTCCGCCGCGCGCCAGCCCGATTCCGAGCCGATCTGCGAGAAGCCGATCACCTTACCATCGGCCATAGCGGCCCCGGCCCCAAGCGCGACAATGGCGGCACCTGCCAGCAAAGTCTTAACAGTCATGTCTTTCCCTCCCGTTGAAATGAAAGCCGGTCCTCTTCCGGCTATTGCTGCCCGCGCGCAAAAGGGGCGGGGTCAGAATTCAAATGCCTCGACCCGGTTATGCTGACCGAGCGTGAACGCATCGGCCACCAGCATCATCGGGCGCAGGTCGATATCGGATGTTTTGCTGCGCACGAGGCCCGCCATCCGCGCATAAAGCGCTGGATATTCCCCCATGATCGTATTCTCGCCCCCTGCCGGTTTCCCGTTGATTTCCAGAAGGTTGCCACCCATCCGCAGCGCGATATCGCCCTGGTCGGTGATAAATTCCATATCCCAGGTCTGCGGCCCTTCCTGGCGGAAATCGAAATCGGCGGTGATCGCTTGCGCGAAACGCAGCCGCGCGGCAATCGGGGCGGCCCGGTTGGAAGGGAAATCCAGCTCCGCCCCGGTCAGATGCACCGGCATCGGCAGGATCTCGGTCAGGATCGAAAGCGCGTTGATGCCGGGATCAAACACCCCCATGCCACCGGCCTCAAAAATCCAGTCCTGGCCGGGGTGCCATTTGCGGGCATCCTCGCGCCAGGTGATATGGCCGCTTTTCACGGTCTTGCCCTTAAGCCAGGCCTTCGCCGCCGCGACCGCTTCGGCCTCACGCGAATGCCAGCTGGTATAGAGCGTGACGCCCTGTTCGGTGGCCAGCCGTTCCAGCGCCTGGACCTCGGCAAGGCTGGCGCCCGGTGGCTTTTCAAGCATCACATGGCGACCCGCTTTCAGCGCCGCCTCGGCCACCGCAAAGCGCGGCACCGGCGGCAGTGCCAGCGAAACGACCCCGATATCGGGCCGCGCCGCCAGCATGTCTTCGATCCGCGTGAAGGCCTCGACCCCCGGGACGGTCCCGGACCGCGAGACTGTTGCCGCCAGCTCCCAGTCCGGGCTCGCGTTCAGCGCCGGCACATGCTGGTCGAGCGCGATCTTTCCGATGCCAACCAATGCAATTTTCATCAATGGCTGTCCTTACCCACGTCGCGGCCCCGCGAGCCCCTGAGGAAATCAAGATCCGCGCCGGTATCCGCGCCCTGCACATGGGTGTGATGCAGCCAGGCATAGCCCGAGGCCGGTTGCTCTGCCGGAGGCTGCCATTCCGCCAGCCGTGCCGCCAGTTCCTCATCCGATATCTCCAGCGTGAGGGCGCGGTTCGGCACATCCAGCGAGATCATATCGCCGTTGCGGACCACCGCCAGCGGGCCTCCGGCTGCCGCCTCGGGCGAGGTATGCAGCACCACGGTGCCATAAGCCGTTCCCGACATCCGCGCGTCAGAGATCCGCACCATATCGGTGATCCCCTTGCGCAGAACCTTGGGCGGCAGGCCCATATTGCCGACCTCGGCCATGCCGGGATAGCCCCTGGGCCCGCAGTTTTTCAGCACCATGACGCAGGTCTCGTCAATGTCGAGTGCCTCGTCACCGATCCTGGCCTTGTAGTCGTCGATGTCTTCAAACACCACCGCGCGGCCACGATGGGTCAGAAGATGTGCGCTTGCCGCCGAAGGCTTCAGCACCGCCCCTTTCGGTGCCAGATTGCCCTTCACCACTGCGATGCCGCCCTGGGCCGTCAGCGGCTTGTCGGCCGGAAGGATTACATCCTCGTTCCAGTTGCGGACGTCTTTGACCTCATCCCAGATCGTCTCGCCCGAGACGGTCAGCGCGTCTTTATGCAGTTTGCCGGCCTCGCCGAGCCATTTCAGCACCACCGGCAGACCGCCGGCATAGAAGAATTCTTCCATGAGATATTTGCCCGAAGGCATCAGGTTCACAATGGTCGCGACATCGCGCCCGCAACGGTCCCAGTCATCCAGCGTCAGATCAACGCCAACCCGGCCTGCAATCGCCAGCAAATGCACCACGGCATTGGTGGATCCGCCAATCGCGCCATTGGTGCGGATCGCGTTTTCAAACGCCTCTTTGGTCATGATGTCAGAGGGTTTCAGGTCATCCTTGACCATCTGCACGATGCGGCGCCCCGACATCTGCGCCATGACACGGCGGCGACTGTCCACCGCCGGAATTGCGGCATTGCCCGACAAGGCCATGCCGAGCGCCTCGGCCATCGAGGCCATCGTCGAAGCGGTGCCCATCGTGTTGCAGGTACCGGTCGAGCGGCTCATCGAGGCCTCGGCCTCGAGGAAATCCTCCTGGGTCATCTCGCCTGCCTTCACGGCCTCGGAGAATTTCCACAGATGGGTGCCAGACCCCACCCGCTCGCCCCGGAAATAGCCGTTCAGCATCGGCCCGCCGGTGACGACAATCGACGGAATATCGGTCGAGGCCGCGCCCATCAGCAGGGATGGCGTGGTCTTGTCGCAACCCACCAGCAGCACCGCGCCGTCAATCGGCTGGCCGCGCATCTGTTCCTCAACCGCCATGGCGGCGATATTGCGATACATCATCGCGGTCGGGCGGAAGGTGTTCTCGCTGGCCGAAAACACCGGCACCTCGACCGGGAAGCCGCCGGCCTCCCAGATCCCCGCCTTCACCTTTTCCGCCAGATCGCGCAGATGGCCGTTGCAGGGCGTCAGCTCCGACCAGGTGTTCATGATGCCGATAATGGGGCGGCCATCGAACAGGTCATGCGGATAGCCCTGGTTCTTCATCCAGCCGCGATGATAGATCGTATCGCGCGAAGTGCCGCTATACCAATGGGTTGACCGGAGCTTGCGGGGCCAGGGTGCTGGCTTGAATTCGGGTTTCTCAGACATGGGACGCGTCTTTCAGAGAGGGGTGACTTTGACCGGCCCGGTTTCGGCCGGGTGCTGGTCAAGCGGGTTCTCGAGGGCGGCGCCAAAGCCCGGCGCCGAGATTTGCCAGACATCGCCCTGCTCGGTGCGAATGCCATCGGCAAAGCTCAGCGTGGCGGTGCCGAAGAAATGCACATGCACATCGCCGGGCTGGCGGAAGAGATCATATTTGAAATGGTGATGTTCGAGGTTCGCCACCGAATGGGACATATTCGCTTCACCCGAGAGGAAGGGCTTTTCCCAGATCGCAGCACCGCCCCGCAGGATGCGGCTGGTGCCCTGGATGTCCTGCGGCAGATCGCCCAGGCGCATCTCGGGGCCATAGCTTGCAGGACGCAGTTTCGAATGCGCCAGCCAGAGGTAATTGCCGCGCTCGGTCACATGGTCGGAAAACTCATTCGCCAGAGCCCAGCCAAGCCGGTAGGGCGTGCCATCTTCGCCGATCAGATAGAGGCCTGCGACCTCGGGCTCTTCGCCCGCATCCAGCGCGCAACGCGGCGAGACCAGCGCCGCACCCGGTGCAACCGCGTTGTAACCATTGCCCTTGTAGAACCATTCCGGTTGCACCCCGATGCGGCCCTCAGCGGGCTTGCCGCCCTCCAGCCCCATGCGGAACATCTTCATGCTGTCGGTCAGCGTGTCGGGGTCGGCTTTGGCATGCATCGCGTCGCGGGTGGCCGCAGACCCCAGATGCGTCAGCCCGGTGCCGGTCAGATGCAGATGCGCCGGGTCGGCGTGATCGACCGGCAAAAGCACCCGGCCCTCGGCCAGCGCTGCCGCCAGATCAACCGCCTCGCCGGTTCCGCGCGAGATCGCCTCGGCGGCGAGGCTGCGCCTGGCAGTAATCGCGGCCCCGGCCAGCTCCACCACCGAGGTCACGCCCGGCAGGATATGCGCGGCATCGCCCTGGCGGAACACAACCGCGCGGCTGCCGTCTTCATGGCGGATTTGCGAGAGGAACATCGGTTCAGCCCCGTTTTTGCTTGTTGTAAATGTCGAACCAGACCGCTGCGAGCAGCACGAGGCCCTTGATCATCTGCTGGTAGTCGATGCCCAGCGACATCATCGACATGCCCATATTCATCACGCCCATGATCAGCGCACCGATCACGACGCCGATGATGGTCCCCGAGCCGCCCGACATTGCCGCGCCGCCGATAAAGACCGAGGCGATGGCGTCGAGCTCGAACCCCATCCCCGCTTTGGGCGTCGCGGAATTCAGCCGCG
Source organism: Paracoccus sp. IB05 (assembly GCF_016405985.1). GTDB lineage: Bacteria > Pseudomonadota > Alphaproteobacteria > Rhodobacterales > Rhodobacteraceae > Pseudogemmobacter. The sequence continues at coordinate 334,709 of NZ_JAEFCF010000001.1, read as the reverse complement.
CCGTCACGATCATCCCCGCAAGGGACGCCAGTACGCCCATATTCACAAAGCACAGGAAGACCATGCGTTCGGTGCGGATGCCTGAAAGTTTCGTCGCTTTCTCATTGCCGCCAAGCGCATAGATACGGCGGCCCGCGACGGTGTTTTCGGTGAAAAACGCATAGATCACCGTCAATACGACCAGGATCACCATAACGACCGGAAAGCCGCGGAAACTTGCCAGCTGCCAGCCGACAAAGCCAATGGCCAGCGTCAGCACCACCATGCGGGTGGTGAAAAAACCCATCGGCTCGGGGGCGATGCCGAAGCCCGCATCGCGGGCCCGGGCGCGCAGCCCCAGCCAGACCAGCACCATGATCGCCGCCGCCGAAAGGATCAGCGTCAGTCCATGCGGTTTGCCGATCCCGGTCAGGTCAGGCAGATAGCCATTGGCCATGAACTGGAATTCGCGCGGGAAGGGGCCGATATTCTGGCCCGCCAGCATCCACATGGTGGCGCCGCGAAACACCAGCATCCCCGCCAGCGTCACGATGAAGGACGGGATCCGCCAATAGGCCACCCAATAGCCCTGGGCCGCGCCGATCAGCCCCCCCACCACAAGCGTCATCGGCACCGCCAGCCAGACCGGCAGGCCAAGCGTCACAATCGCCCATGCGGCAAAGGCGCCGGTAAAGGCCGCGACCGAGCCGACCGAGAGGTCAATATGCCCGGCGACAATCACCAGCAGCATCCCCAGAGCCAGGATGATCACATGGCCGTTTTGCAGGAAGAGGTTCGCAATATTCAGCGGTTGCAGGAAATTGACCGGTTGCTCGCGCAGCTGCAACAGGATGGTGAAAAAGGCCACAATCGCCAGCAGCGCCAGCAACATGCCGTTTTCGCGTAAATGCCCGCCGAGATGCGCGCGAATTCCCTTTTCTTCCGACATCAGGCCACTCTTTCCCCGTTTGCTGCGCCATCGCGCAGGATCCCATCCCTCAGAATCCCATCTCTCAGAATCATCGCCATGATCGCTTCCTGGCTGGCCTCGTCGCGGCTCAGCTCGCCGATGATCCGGCCCTCATTCATCACGCAGATCCGGTCGCACATCCCAAGGATCTCGGGCATTTCCGAACTGATCATCACCACGCCGCGCCCCTGGGCGGCGAGATCATTCATGATGTTGTAAATTTCGTATTTCGCGCCGACATCGATGCCGCGCGTGGGCTCGTCCAGGATCAGCACATCGGGCTCGGTAAAGAGCCATTTCGACAGCACCACCTTTTGCTGATTGCCGCCGGAAAGATTGCCGACCTGCTGATAGACCGAGGGCGTGCGGATCCGCATCGCGCGGCGGTAGCCTTCGGCCACCTGGGCCTCACGCCCCCTCGACAGCACGCCGCGCTCGGCAATGCCGCTCAGATTGGCGAGGCTGACATTCTTCGCAATCGGCTCGGGCAGGATCAGGCCGAGGCTCTTGCGGTCTTCGGTGACATAGGCAAGCCCGGCGTGGATCGCGGCGGAAACGCTTGAAAGATCAGCCTTTTCACCCTTGATCCGGACCTCGCCGGTGATGTTCCTGCCCCATGAACGGCCGAAAAGGCTCATCGCGAGTTCTGTGCGCCCCGATCCCATCAGCCCGGCAATCCCGAGGATCTCGCCCCGGCGCACGGTGAAACCCGCATCAGAGATCACCTGGCGCGGCTGTTCGGGATGCGTCACGTTCCAGCCCTTCACCTCCATCAGCACTTCGCCGATCTTCGGGGTGCGGGCGGGGTAGCGGTTTTCCATATCGCGCCCGACCATATCGCGGATGATACGGTCTTCGGTGATCTCGTCTTTCGTCATGGTCGAGACCGTGGTGCCGTCGCGGATCACGGTCACGCGGTCGGCGACCCGGCGGATCTCGTTCAGCTTATGGCTGATGATGATCTGGGTCACACCCTGGGCCTTCAGCTCCAGCATCAGATCCAGCAGTTTCGCGCTGTCATTTTCCTGCAAAGCGGCGGTCGGCTCATCCAGGATCAGGAGACGCACATCTTTCGCCAGCGCCTTCGCGATCTCGATCAGCTGTTGCTTGCCAACGCCCAGCTTGCCCACCGGCACCTGCGGGTTCTCGCGCAGGCCGACCTTGGCCAAAAGCTTTGAGGTCCGCGCCCAGGCATCCGCCCAGTTGATTACACCGCGCGAGGCGACCTCATTGCCGAGAAACATATTCTCGGCAATCGACAAAAGCGGCACCAGCGCCAGTTCCTGGTGGATGATGATGATGCCCTTGGCCTCGCTGTCGCGGATCGAGCGAAAGCTGGCAAGCGCATCATCGTAATGGATCTCGCCCTCGTAAGTACCGGCAGGGTAGACACCCGACAGCACCTTCATCAGGGTGGATTTACCCGCGCCGTTTTCCCCACAGATCGCGTGAATCTCGCCCGCCTCGACTGTCAGATTAACCTGATCCAGCGCTTTCACACCGGGAAAGCTCTTGCCGATGCGGCGCATTTCCAGAAGCGCGGTCATGGGTATTCTCCGGGGTTCGGGGGGAGGTGACCGCGCCGGCGGCTCCGGGGAGGACCCTTTTTCAGGGACGGAGGCGGCGCGGTCAGTGGCTGCGGATCTGAGGCTTACTGAACGTCTTCTTTTTTGTAGTAGCCCGAACCAACCAGCACTTCTTCCCAGTTCGAGGCATCCACCGCGACCGGCTCCAGCAGGTAAGACGGCACCACTTTGACACCGTTATTATAGGTGGTGGTGTCGTTGATCTCCGGCTCGCCGCCTTTCAGCATGGAATCGACCATGCCAACGGTGACGCGCGCCAGCTCGCGGGTGTCCTTGAAGACGGTCGAATATTGCTCACCTGCGAGGATCGACTTGACCGAGGGCAGTTCCGCATCCTGACCCGAGACGATCGGCATCGCCAGATCGCCCGACCCATACCCCACGCCTTTCAGCGACGAGAGGATGCCGATCGACAGCCCGTCATAGGGCGAGAGAACGCCATGAACGGTCTTGTCGTTATAATTGGCCGAGAGGATGTTATCCATCCGCGACTGCGCCACGGCACCGTCCCAACGCAGGGTCCCGACCTTGTCCATACCGACCTGGCCGGAACCGATCACGATGGAGCCGTCATCGATCAGCGGCTGCAAGACCGACATCGCACCATCATAGAAGAAGAAAGCGTTATTGTCGTCAGGCGAGCCGCCGAACAGCTCGACATTCCAGGGCTTCTGGTCCGGGAAACGCTCTTTCAGGCCCTTCACCAGGCTCGACGCCTGCTGCACGCCCACTTTGAAATTATCAAAGGTGGCATAATAGCTGACCGCATCGGTGTCGCGGATCAGACGGTCATAGGCGATGACCTTGATGCCGGCAGCCGAAGCATTTTCCAGCGCATTCGACAGCGTGGTGCCATCGATGGAGGCAATCACCAGCACGTCAACGCCCTTGGCGATCATGTTCTCGATCTGGGCAAGCTGGTTCGGGATATCATCTTCGGCATATTGCAAATCGGTGTCGTAACCGGCGGCCTTGAACTGCTCGACCATGGAATTGCCGTCGCCGATCCAACGGGCCGAGGATTTCGTCGGCATGGCGATACCGATGGTTTCGGCCATGGCCCCGAATGCAAGGAACGAGGCACCGACCGCCAATGCGACCGTGGCTGCTTTGAACTTCATGTCTTCCTCCCTTTCGGTATCGCCGCGGCACAGGTCCGGCAGGGCGATTCCCGTGTTGTGCCGTCCTCCAACGGTCTGGCGGAAAGACTAGCCTTCCCTCCATATGATGGTAAAATGACATCTCAGGCAGTCTGCATACCGGAATTGTTATGTCCCTCTCCAAGTCTCGTCTGATGCTGAAGACAGGCCAGCTGCGGCTGATCCATGAGATCGCCGAGAGCGGCCAGTTGCAGCTGGCAGCCGAGACGGTGGGCATGACCCAGCCTGCGGCCTCGCGGATGCTGGCCGAGACCGAGCGTCAGATCGGCACCCCGCTGTTCTTCCGCCTGCCCAAGGGGATGGAGCCGACCGAGGCAGGCCTCGCGGTGCTGCGCCGGGCGCGTGTGATCCTGCGCGAGATGGGGTCGATGGCGACCGAGCTGCGCAATCTCAGCGATGGGCATGGCGGGTCGGTCCGGGTGGGGGCAGTGACAGGGCCTGCGGTGCGCTATCTGGTAACGGCGGTGCGCGAGGTGAAAGAGGCCGCGCCAACAGCCGATATCACCGTGGATGTGCTGCCATCCCGCGATCTCCTGACCCATCTGGCGGCGGGCGAGATGGATTTCGTGCTGGCACGGATCCTGCCGGAATTCGACAGCCGCGATTTCAACATCCTGCCCTTGCAGGATGAGAAAGTGGCGCTGATGGTGCGGCTCGGGCATCCGCTTTCCCGCGCGCCGGTGGTGACGCTGGCCGAGCTGCAAACCTACGAATGGATCATGCAGCAACGCGGGGCACCGATCCGCGAGGCGGCGCTGGCGGCATTCGCCGCGCTTGGCCTCTCGGAGCCCGCAAATGTGGTGAACAGCCCCTCGACCCTGCTGACGCTCGCCTATCTGGCGCAATCAGATGCCATCGCGCCTTTGTCGGACGAGGTGGCGGAACTGCTGATCCGCCCGCCGCTCAATGCCGGTTTTCTGGTCTTGCCAACCGCCAATGATATCCGCGTCTCGCGCTATTACCTGCTTGATCTCAAACGCCGCCCGCTGTCACCGCTCGCGCTGCATCTGCGCGAAAGGCTGCTGGCAGGCGGCGTTGCCGGAGCGTCTCAGCCCTTGCCGGGCGGCAGGTAATCAAGGCCCGGATCGATCTGCGCCGGGCGACCGGGCAGCGACAATGATGGCAGGCGCGGCGCGGTGCGGCTGATCACGCGCCCCTCGCGCAACACGTAAAGCCGGGTTGGTTTCAGCCTTATCGCCTCGGTTACATCCGCCGCCTGAAGGATCACGAGATTGGCCTTGCATCCGGGCGAAAGCCCGTAGCCGTCAAGCCCCATGGTCTTTGCCGAATTGACCGTCACCGCATCAAAGATCTGATGTTTCTCGGCGATCCCGCCCATCTGTCCGACATGCACCGCCATATGGGCAACCTCGAGCATGTCGCCCGAGCCCATCGAATACCAGGGATCCATGCAGCAATCCTGGCCCAGCGAGACATTGACACCTGCCGCCATCAGCTCGCGCACCCGCGTCATGCCGCGCCGTTTCGGATAGCTGTCATGCCGGCCCTGGAGCATAATATTGATCAGCGGGTTCGGCGTCGCAGTCATCTGCGCCTCGGCGATCAGCGGGATCAGTTTCGACACATAATAATTGTCCATCGAATGCATCGAGGTCAGATGCGAGCCATTCACCCGGCCCTGCAACCCGAAGCGGATGGTCAGCGCGGCCATGGTTTCGACATGGCGCGAAAGCGGATCATCGGTCTCGTCGCAATGTATATCGACCGGCAGGCCGCGATCCGCCGCGATACGGAACTGGGCTTCCAGCGAGAGCCGCCCCTCCTCCATCGTGCGTTCGAAATGCGGGATGCCACCGACGATGCCCACGCCCATATCCAGCGCGCGCTCCAGCGCTTTCACCCCTTCGGGAATGCGGTAATAGCCATCCTGCGGGAAGGCCACGAGCTGAAGGTCGATATAGTCCTTTACCCGGTCCTGGACCTCAAGCATCGCCTCGGCGGTCACCAGGCGGGGGTCAGAGGTGTCGACATGGGTGCGGATATGCAAAAGCCCCTGGGAAACCGCCAGATCACAATAGCGCAGCGCACGTTCGACCAGCGCCTCACGGGTCAGCCTGGGCCGGAGCTCGCCCCAGAGCGCGATCCCTTCAAGCAGCGTGCCGGAAGCATTCATGCGTGGCAGCCCCAGCGAGAGCGTCGCATCCATGTGGAAATGCGGGTCACAAAACGCGGGCGAGACCAGACGGCCAGCGGCGTCGATCACTTCACCGGCTTCGGCGGGCAGCTGCTTTTCCACCGCCGCGATCTCTCCCTTACGGATGCCGATATCATAGCCGTCGCGGCCATCGGGCAGATTGGCGCCCCGGATGATGGTGTCGAACATGGTCACTCCTTAACGCTCGCCGCGCCGATAGGGTTGCATCAATGCCTGTGGCACCCGCGCGCGACGCGCCATCACCGCAAGCGCGAGGATCGACAGCACGAAGGGCACCATCAGGAAAAGCTGATAGGGCAGCGCGCCGCCCATAACGGTTTGCAGCCGCAACTGGAAGGCGTCGAAAAACGCGAAGAGAAGCGCGCCCGCCAGCGCCCGCCCCGGCCGCCAGGAGGCGAAGACCACCAGCGCGATGCAGATCCAGCCACGGCCCTGGACCATGGTCGGGATGAAACTGTCAAAGGCGGAAAGTGTGAGGAACGCGCCCCCCATTGCCATCAGCGCCGATCCGGCGATCACCGCGCCATAGCGTATCACCATCGGGTTGATGCCCTGGGACTCGGCGGCATGCGGGTTCTCGCCGGTCATGCGGATCGCAAGGCCAAGGGGCGTGCGGAAAAGGGTGAAGGCCAGGGCGAGCGCCAGCACAATCGCGAGCCAGGTCGGCGCGGTCTGGGTAAAGACGGCCTGACCAAGAAACGGCAGATCGGAGAGCACCGGAATATGCAGCGGCTGGAAAGGGATGATCTTCGGCGGCGTGCCCTCGACCGGGACCAGCAGGCGAAAGAGATAATAGCTGAAGGACGAGGCGAAGAGCGTAACGCCCAGCCCCGAGACATGCTGCGACAGCCCCAGCGTCACCGTAAGTGCGGCATGCAGCGCCCCGAACACCATCCCCGACAAAGCCGCAACAAAGAGCCCGGTCCAGAGATCGGCCCCATTCCAGACCGCGAACCAGCCGATCATCGCACCAAAGGTCATGATCCCTTCGATGCCAAGGTTCAGAACGCCCGCCCGCTCGCATAACAGCGCGCCGAGCGTGGCGAAGATCAGCGGCGTGGCGATCCTGAGAACCGCCGCCCAAAGTCCTGCCGAGGCGAGGATATCGAGAATATCGCTCATCTGCGGATCCTGTATTGGGTGAAGAAAATCGCAACCAGCATGGTCAGCAAAGACAGCGCCACCGTCACGTCGGCGATGTAAGACGGCACCGCGAGCGAGCGGCTCATGGCATCGGCGCCGACAAACATCACCGCCGTAAACAAAGCCGCCAGAACCACGCCCAGCGGGTTCAGCCCGGCAAGCATCGCGACCACGATCCCCGAATAGCCATACCCGGGCGACAGCTCGGTCGTGACATAAGAGGTGATCCCCATCACCTCGACCGCGCCGGCCAGCCCGGCCAGCCCCCCCGACAGCATCGCGACCAGCAGCAGCGTCCGTCCCAGCGGCACACCCGCGAAAGCGGCGCCCGAAGGGTTCAGCCCCGCCGCCCTCGATTGCAGCCCGAAAGCCGTGCGCGACTGGATGAAATGCACCACAAAGGCCAGCACAACCGCAACCAGAAGCCCGATATGGAGGCGCGAGCGCGGGATGATCTTTGGCAGTTCGGCCTGCGAGGCGACCGGAACCGATTGCGGCCAGCCGAATGCGAGAGGGTCTTTCAGCACCGTGTCGATCAGCATCGAGACAAACAAAAGCGCCACGAAGTTCAGAAGCAGCGTCGTCACCACCTCATCCACCTGGAACCGCAGCCGGAGCCAGAGCGGGATCAGCAGGAGGACCATCCCCGCCAGCGCGCCGGTCACGAACAGAAGCGGGATCTGCACCACCCCCGGCAACCCGCCGAACAGATGCGCGCTCGCCGCCGCCACGGCGATAGCGCCAAGGTAAAGCTGCCCCTCTGCCCCGATATTCCACAGCCGGGCGCGAAAGGCGACCGCCGCGGCGAGGCCGGTCAGGATCAGCGGCGCAGTACGCGCCAGAGTCTCCGTCACCGCGAGTTTCGAGCCGAAGGCCCCGGTGATGATCTTGCCAAACGCGGTCAGAACCGGCGCACCCGCAAGCGCGATCAGCCCGCCCGCAAGCGCCAGCGAAATCGCGACCGCGATCAGGGGCGTCAGCACCGCCAGCGCCGGCGGGATATGTTCGCGCCGTTCAAACCGCATGTTCTGCCGCTCCCCATTCGCCGGCCATCATCAGGCCAAGCTGCCGCGCATTGATCCCTTCCGGGCGGACCGGCGGCGACAGGCGGCCGCCGGTGATCGCCTGAATGCGGTCTGCAAGCGCCATGACCTCATCAAGATCTTCCGAGATCAGAAGCACCGCCGTCCCCGCGCGACGCGCGGCAAGGATGCGCTCATGCACCGCCGCCACCGCGCCCTCGTCGAGGCCCCGTGCCGGCTGCGCGGCGATCAGGATTTTGGGATGTTCGATCAGGTTCCGCCCGAGGATCAGCTTTTGCATATTGCCCCCCGACAAGAGCCGGATCCGGCTCGCAGGCGTGCCCCCGCGTACGTCGAAGCCCTCGATGATCCGGCGTGCGAATTCCATCCCCGCCTTGCGGTCCACAAGGCCGCCCCGAGTGAATTCCGGCAGCCGTTCCAGCACCCCATTTTCCCAGATCGCCATCTCGCCAATGACGCCATCATGGTTGCGGTCCTCGGGAATGCGGCCGATCCCGGCGCCCACCACCTCGCGCACCGAGAGATCGCCGACCGGCTGGCCAAACAACGTGATCTCGCCGGCGCTGCGCCGCGCAAGCCCCCCGGTCAGCCGCGCCAGCGCCGCCTGGCCATTGCCCGAGACCCCGATGATCCCCAGCACCTCGCCCGCGCGCAGATGGAAATCGACCGCTTTCAGCCGCTCGACGCCGCCCTCGCGCAGGGTGACGGCTTTTGCCTCCAGCACCACCGCACCCGGGGTGGCCGGCTCGCGCAGAGGCCGCTTCACCTCACGCCCGACCATCAGCCCGGCAAGTTCCGCCTTTGAGGTCTCGACCGCCCGGCGCTCTGCCACCACACGCCCGCCGCGCAGCACCACGATCCGGTCAGCGGTCGCCATCACCTCGTCAAGCTTATGCGAGATGAAGATGATCGAAAGCCCCTGCCGCGCCATATCCTTTAGGTTTCCGAACATATGTTCGGCCTCGACATTGGTTAGAACAGCGGTCGGCTCATCCAGCACGAGGATCTTCGCATCATTGTAAAGCGCCTTGAGGATCTCGACCCGCTGCTGCTCACCCACCGACAGATCACCAAGCCGCGCATCGGGGCTGACCTTCAGCCCAAAACGCGCGGAAATCTCCATGAGCCGCGCCCGGCCCTTTGCCCGGTCAGACCACGGGCGCCAGAGGCTCTCGGTGCCGGTCATCACATTTTCCAGCACGGAAAGATTGGGGGCCAGCGAGAAATGCTGATGCACCATGCCGATGCCTGCGCGGATCGCGGCTTTGGGCCGCCCCGGCGGCAGCACCCGTCCCATCACCGAAATATGACCGGAATCAGGGGTATAATGGCCGAAGAGCATCGACATCAGCGTCGTCTTGCCTGCGCCATTCTCGCCCAGAAGCGCGATGATCTCACCGCGTTCAAGGCTCAGCGAAATAGTGTCATTCGCCAGCGTCGCGCCGAACCTTTTGCTGACCTGGGAGATGTCGAGAACGGTTTCACTCATGTCAGCCCCGCGACGGCAAAGGGATGGGTCCAGCGCTCTTCGACCTCAAGCCGGGCGGCGATGGACAAAAGCAGCCGCTCCTGCCCCATCGGCGCAATCAGCTGCACCGGCAGCGGCAGCCCAGCCGCATCGGCGCCGAAAGGCAGCGTGATCGCGGGCGCGCCAGAGATATTTGCAAGGCTCGCCAGCGGCGCGAAACGCGCCATCCGGTCGAAATGCAGATCCGTATCCGAATGACCGGTCGGAAAGGATCCGGCGGGCAGCGGTGGCCCGGACAGCATCGGCGTCAGCAGCAGGTCCACCCCGTCAAAGATCCGCCACAGATCGCGCGCGACATAGACCATCTCGTTCAGGCTGGCCCAGAGCGCGCTTGCCGTCAGACCAAGTCCCCGCGCCACCACCGCCCGGGTCATCTGTTCGGCCTGGGCGAAATCCAGCCGCGACGAGAGTTCCGCGAGATTGATCGAGACAATATCGGCAAAGATACGCCCGCTGCGGGCGGCAAGGTCCGTCACCATCTCGCCCTCCAGCGGGCGGATGCGGTGGCCGTTCCGGGCCAGAACCCGCGCCGCCGCCTCGACCGCCTCCACCCTCGCCTCATCGACCGGCCAGTCCGGGCCCATATCAGTGACAAGCCCGATGGTCAGGGGGCCGGATTTCGCCTCTTCCAGCAAGGGGCTGGCGAAAGGCCCATGGACGCCGCCGATGGTCGCGGCGGCAAAGATCGCCTCCGCATCGCGGACCGAGCGGCAGATCGCCAGCTCGCTTGCGATGCCGCCGAGATGGTTGCCAAAGCCCGGGCCGCCCGGCACCGATCCGCGCCCGGGCTTCAGCCCGACAAGTCCGCAGGCCGCCGCCGGCACCCGGATCGAGCCGCCCGCATCGGTCGCATGGGCAATCGCCGCGATCCCCGCCGCCACCGCCACCGCGGCCCCGCCCGAAGACCCGCCGGGCGAGAGCTGCGGGTCCAGCGGGTTCTTCGCCACCGGCCCGACCGCCGGCTCCGAGGCCAGAGAAAGGCCAAATTCCGGCACCGTTGTCAGCGCGAAAGGGCAAAGCCCCGCCGCCCGGAACCTTGCGGCCAGCTGGCTGTGTTCGCCGAGGCCATCCCGCGAAAACAATGCCGATCCGGCACAGACCGGAAAGCCCAGAAACGGCGCGCCGAGATCCTTGACCACCAGCGGCACGCCGCCAAAGGCCGCATATCGCTGCGGCGCATTGCCGGGAAGCGCGTCGAATTCACCTGCCAGCGCCCGCCCGCGCGGCTTGTTCAGATGTGCCAGCGCGCCAAGATCCGCGCGTGCCTCTGCAAGCGCGAAAGAGGCTTCCATCGCCTCCGCCGCCGTCAGATGGCCCCGGCGAATCGCCGAGGCCAAAGCTGTCGCATCGGATCCCATCCGGGTTTACTTCGGCTCGTCGAAGTTTTGCGGCACGGTGAAACTGCCGGCCTTGATCTCGGCCCGGACCTTCTCCATCTCGGCCTCTGCCTCGGAAGACGCCACACCGGTCACATAGGAAATATCGCTGCCGCCCTCTTTCATCAGGCCGAAGGCGGTATAGTCCTTGCCGGTCGGATTGCCCGCCGCCACATCGGCCACAATCGCGTTCAGGATCGGACGGAAGCCCCAGAGCGCATTGGCGAAAACCGTGTCGGGATACATCGGCGTATAGTCGATCAGCGACCCAATCGCCCTGATGCCGCGCTCTTTCGCTGCATCCGCCGTGCCAATCCGCTCGCCAAAGAGGATATCCGCGCCGGCATCGATCATCGCAAGCCCGGCCTCGCGGGCTTTCGGCGGGTCAAAGAAGGTGCCGATCCAGGCGACGAGATGTTTCGCCTCGGGATTCACCGCCTTGACGCCCTCGGCGAAGGCATTGATCAGAAGGTTGATTTCCGGGATCGGGATAGCACCGACAGACCCCACCACATTCGACTTTGTCATCTTGCCGGCAAGCATGCCCGCGAGATAGGCGCCGTCATAATTCCAGGTGCCGAATGTGCCGAAATTATCCCCTTCCGGCCCGCCGGACGAGCCCATGGCAAAGGCGGTATCCGGGTAATCGGCAGCAACCTCGCGGCCCTGACGCTCGACCGGGAAGGTCTCGCCGATGATCAGCTGATTGCCGGCTTCGGCATATTCCCGCATCGCGCGCGGGTAGTCGGTGGCTGAAATCCCTTCCGAGAAGGTGTATTCGATGGTGCCATCGGCCGCCGCCTCCAGAAGCGCCTTATGCAGCACCGAATTCCAGGCGTTTTCCACCGGCGAGCCATGCACGCCCGCGACCCTGACCGGCGTTGCCGCATAGGCAGGCCGCAGCAAAGGCAGCGAGGACGCTCCGAGGATCACCCCCGATTGCAGAAGAAAGCGGCGTGAAAGACGAAGATCCCTGGTCATGATGGCCCCCTGTGGCTGATCCTGTTGCTCTCTCCAGTGGTGAGAGCCCCAGGCCCGCAAGTCAACGGTTTCGTCTTTTGCCATGCGCCTGGCGCAAGAGACAGCCCCTCCGCCGCATAAATTTTGACCGCCCGGTCAGATTAGCTGTATGTGCGACCGCCCCCACCTTATCAGGGATCCGGTCCTCGGGACAGGGAGACCACCAGGACCGGCGCGCGGGCCGGTGGTCCGGGGTTGCCATAGTCGCAGGGCAAAACCCCTGACCCTCGACCCCGCCTGGCGCCCGTCTGCGGCGCCGCCGCCTGAAAGTCGCGACGGGTGACACCTCCTGAAACAAGCCGGCTGGGTTTGGCGTCACAGGAGCAGCAGGTCACGCTCCCTGCCAAGACAGACCAGCCAGGCTCCGCCCAGGACCTTGACGATCCCGAACAGACCCGAAAAGGCCTGGGCAGGACCGGTCGTTTTCAGCCGCTGCAAGCTGATCCGCGCGCGCCCCGCCGGCTGTGCTGCTAAGCTTGCTCCACCTTGACATCCTGCCTGGAGCTGAGGTTCCCGTGCCTGCGGGCCGGCGGCCTGCGCGGAGCCGAAATCAGCTCCTCCAGCGACAATCCGGTCTGTGCCTCCGCCCGCAAGACCACCATTGCCGCGGCCTTTGCGTCCTCGCCGGCGTCATGATGGGCAAAGTCAAGCGTCAGGGCCTTTTTCAGATGGCCAAGGCCATGGCCGCCATTGCCACAGAATTCCGGCCAGGCCCGGCGGGCGATCGTCACACTGTTCGCCCATCGCCAGCCAGGATCGGGAAGCCCCCCGGCACGGCATGCGCCACTGATGGCCCTGCTGTCAAAGGTGCTGTGCTGGATGATGAGATGCGCCTCAAGAAGCGGTGAAATCAGCGGCATCACCTCGGGAAAACTCGGGGCGCCCACCACCTGGTCGGGTCCGATCCCGTGCAGTTGCACATTGAACCCCGCGAAACTCTGCACCGGATCAATCAGAGTGCTGAACACGGTCACCGAGCCGTCATGTCCGACGCAGGCGATGCCGATCTGGCAGATGCTCCCCGGATCCGAATTGGCCGTCTCGACATCCAGAGCAACAAACCGAAACGGGCCGGCCGGGACGATGAAGCTGTGGTCAGGCATCAGAAGTATCTCCATCCCGGTTCGAATCTGAATGTCGAAATCTGACAGTGTCTCGCGATCATTTCTGGGATCAGCCGTTTCTAATGAAGATCCCGGCGCCCGACCAGCCCCCCGCTCCGCTCCGGGATGAGTCGCCGAACGTTTCTTGGACCTGCTCTGTCGTGAAAGGATCAGGCGCAGATTCTGCCGGGCATGCGAAGAGGCTGGGCAGGACGTGTTCGAGTGCAACGGGATGGTCTGCAATCCGAAACAAAAGCATACGAGGAACGGGAGGCTGTCTCCCACCGGGTTCGCCTGGCAGCAGAAGAGGAGACGCGAAGAGGTCTGAGAATCTGAAACGCAATCCTGCGCGCAAGTGTAGCGATAACCGGCGCGAGGGGGTGGTTGCGCTTACCCTGCTGGTTACAGTTCCGCGCCTCCCGGGGTGTCTGGCATATCGCCCGCCCGGCCAGTGACAGCGCGCGCGGCGAGGCAGGTTTCGCACCGGGACGTGTCAAAACCAATGGCCATTGCGGGCCCGGAGCGATAGGAATGGCCCAGATGTGTAAACCGACATTTGCCCGGTCCTGGCTGTGCCGGACGGGGCAGCTGGCCGCAGATCTCCGGAGCCCGAGATGAGCTATATCCCCGCCGCCGACCGCTATGACAACAACCGTGCGAAATACCGCTATACTGGCAAAAGCGGCCTGCAATTGCCGGCTCTCTCGCTGGGGCTCTGGCATAATTTTGGCGATACAACCCCGCTTGAGACGCAGCGCGAAATCGTCTTCAGCGCCTTTGATCACGGCATCACCCATTTCGATCTCGCCAATAATTATGGCCCTCCCTATGGCGCGGCCGAGATCAATTTCGGCCGTATCCTGCGCGAGGATCTGGCGGCGCATCGCGATGAGCTGATCCTCTCGACCAAGGCCGGCTGGGATATGTGGCCCGGCCCTTACGGTCAGGGCGGCGGCTCGCGAAAATACATGCTGTCGAGCCTTGATCAGAGCCTGAAACGGCTGGGCGTCGACTATGTCGATATCTTCTATTCGCACCGGTTCGACGCAAAAACGCCGCTGGAAGAGACGGCGGATGCGCTGGCGACGGCGGTGAAACAGGGAAAGGCGCTTTATATCGGCGTCTCGTCCTATTCCGGCGCGAAAACCCGCGAGATCGCAGCGCTTCTGCGTGACCGCCAGGTGCCGCTTCTGATCAACCAGCCCTCTTACAACCTGTTCAACCGCTGGATTGAAAAGGATCTTCTCGATACCGCCGAAGCGACCGGCACCGGGATCATTGCCTTCACCGCGCTGGCGCAGGGGCTTTTGACCGGCAAATATCTGAACGGCATCCCCGAAGATGCGCGGGTGAACCGGGCGGGCGGCGGCTCGCTGCGCCCGGAACATCTCAGCGACGAAAACCTCGCCCGCGCCCGGGCGCTGAATGAGATCGCGAAGCGGCGTGGCCAGAGCCTTGCGCAACTGGCGCTGGCCTGGGCCCTGCGCGATCCGCGCGTGACCTCGACCCTGATCGGGGCTTCGAGCGCGGCACAGGTTGCGGAAAATGTCGCGGCGCTGGAGAACCTGGATTTCAGCCCGGAAGAGCTGGCCGAGATCGATCTGCATGCGGTCGAGGGCGGCGTCAATCTCTGGGACAGGCCCTCCCATGATCAGGAGGTCTGAGCCGGCGCGCCCGGACTGATTCACCATCGGACGCTGCGGGGGAAACAACTCTCTCGCAGCGGGTCCTATCAAAGAAGAAACCGCCCGCGCAGGCGCGCGGAAGAGAACGGGCGCGGCTTGCCCGACACCCGGATTGCGGGCAGATTTCATCAGCAAATTATTGATATATCAATGTCTTGACCATTTGCCCTTATCTGGCATCGGGTCCGGACCCTGCTGTGAAAAAGGAACCGCCATGGGCTCTCTGACCGGGAACCAGATCGACTATACCCTGCATCCGCGTGTCAATTCCGATGACCCGGTACCCGCCCGCCCGCGCCCGTCCCAGCCGGCCTATGTGCTGAAGGACGAAGCGGATGCGATCCGCGTCGCGACAGAGCTGGCGGCAGAGCTGGCGAAGGACGCAGCGCTGCGCGACCGCGAGGGGCTTTTGCCGCTGCGCGAGCTGGACCTTTACTCGCAAAGCGGCCTCTGGTCGATCATCGTGCCGCAGGAATATGGCGGACCGGGTCTGTCCTATGCCACGCTTGCGAAAGTGATTGCGATTGTCGCCTCAGGCGATCCGTCGGTGGCGCAGATCGCGCAGAACCATATCGCCATTCTCGGGCTGATCGACATTGACGCAACCGATGCCGAAAAACGTGAGATCTTTGGCTGGGCGTTGCAGGGGCTGCGCTTTGGCAATGCCTTCTCGGAATTCGGCGGCAAAAATGTCGTCGATTTCAAGACCCGCGTCAGTTTCGAGGGCGATGAGGCCGTGGTGAATGGCGAGAAATTCTACACCACCGGCGCACTCCTGTCGCATATCGTGCCAATTGTCTCGATCGGGGATGACGGTGCTTATCTCGTCTTTGCCGACCGCGAAACCAGAGGGCTGACCATCACCAATAACTGGTCAAGCTTTGGCCAGCGCACCACTGGCTCCGGTTCGGTCCGGCTGGAAAATGTGCGGGTCCCGAAGGCGCGCGCGGTCAAACTCCAGGATGTTTCGGTGGTGCCGACGGTGCAGGGGCCGATCTCGCAGATCATTCAGGCCGCGATTGATGCCGGTATCGCGCGCAATGCGATCGACGAGACGATCCGCTTTGTGACCACCCAAAGCCGGCCCTGGATCGACAGCGGCAAAGAGACCGCGGGCGAGGATCCCTATACGATTCAGGCCATTGGCACGCTGAAAATCCACCTTCACGCCGCGGATGCGCTGCTCGAGATTGCCGGGCGTGCCATCGACCGGGGCCTTGCCGATCCGACCGAAGAAAACGTGACCGACGCAACGATCAAGACCGCCGAAGCCAAGGTGCTGACCACTCAGGTGGCGATTGACGCGACCAACAAGCTGTTTGAGCTGGGCGGCACCCGCTCGACGCTGGCGCAGCACGCGCTGGACCGGCATTGGCGCAATGCCCGCACCCATACGCTGCATGATCCGGTGCGCTGGAAATTCTACCATGTCGGCAATTACTACCTGAATGGCGTCAACCCGCCGCGCCATCCCTGGAACTGAACTGTAAAACGCAAAACGCCCCGGAATTCCGGGGCGTTTTCAGATCATAGCTGCGCTCAGGCAGAGACTGCGGTCAGGCAGGGACTTTGGTCAGGCGGGGACCGGCGCCTGTGCCAGCTTTGCCGCCAGCTTTTCGGCCCAGGCGGTAACCTCGGGCACCCCCATTAGTTCGCCCACAGCGGCGCGGGCCAGCGGCCCGGCTATCAGAAGATCGCTTTGCGGCTGGCCTTTTGCATCAATCGCCTCCCCCTCTGTTGTCGCCGAAAGGCCAAGCCCAAGCGGATCGACCGCAATCAGCCCCTGACGCGCAAGATCGGCGTAAAGCGGGTTGGTTGCGGTGACTGCCCCATGTGCTGGTCCCGTGGCAAGGATCACCCGATCCGCCGTGAAGCATAGCGCGCCGCCCCGGCGCAGCCGCAGGCTGATGCGCAGCCGCGCGCCTTCACGCTCAAGCCCCGTCACGCGGCCGGCCAGCGCGACCAGCTGGCCTGACCGCTCGGCTGCGAGCAGGCTTGCATGGGTCTGCGGCGCAATACGGAACCGGTGGATATCCCAGAGCCCGCGCAGATGGCGCAACAGCCGCCGGCGCTCGGGCAGCGGCAGCGCGGCCCAGATCCGCGGGCCCTGGCCCCGCAGCCGGTCAAAGACCGGATGCCAGGTCAGCCCGGCCTTTGCGGCAATCGCCAGCTCGGCCCGGATACGGCGCAAAAGCGCCAGTGCCGTGACCGGAGGATCAAAGGTGAAATCGGCGCTGCCCTCGTCCTGGACCGGCCCATGCGGCTGCGAGCGGCGCCCCGAGCGCGATAAAAGCCGGATCCGCCCCTTGTGGTTGCGCCGCATCAGGCTCGCGACAATATCGGCTCCGGTCAGGCCCGAGCCGATGATCAACAGCTCTTCCTCCGGGCCGATCCCGTCCAGCGCAGCAGGCAGATAGGGGTCGGCGATCAGCGCGGACGTCCCGGCGAGGGCCTCAAACCCGCGCGGCAGGCCGGGGCCGGGATGGGTGGCCGCAAGCACCAGCTCATCGGCCCGGATCACGCGCCCGTCCTCTAGCCCGATCTGCCAGCGGCCAGCGGTGCGCGCGGCCCTGACAGCCCGGCTTTGCAGATGCACGATCCGACCGGCATCGAGAAAGGGTTGCAAATGCGCCAGCACATAGGCGCCAAACACCGCGCGCGGTGTGAAAATCGCACCGTCAGGGCGCAGCGCATCCGCCGCAAAGGCAGGCGCGGCGTCTGATGCCAGCCAGCGCGCATAGTGATCCGGCTCGGAGGTGTCGAGTGTCATCTTCACATGCGGCACGTTCAGACGGTGGTCCGGGTCGGGTGTGGAATAGGCGAGCCCCCCGCCAGGCTCGGGCCTCGGGTCGATCAGGGTGATGCGCAGTGTGTCGTCGGGGCTCAGCCGGGCCAGATGCCAGGCCAGCGCCGATCCGGAAAGCCCTGCCCCCACGATGGCGACATGCCGCCCTTCAGGGGCGGCGATCGGGCGCTGTTCGGTCATTTCAGGGCCCCTCTCAGCTGGCCGAAGCACGCGCGCGGATGTCAAAGGCCCCGCCGGTCTGGGCGCTGCGTTCGGTCACGGCAGACCTGCCCAGAAGCGGAAAGACCAGTTCGGCAAAACGGATGGACTCTTCCAGATGCGGATAGCCCGACAGCACGAATGTATCGACCCCGAGCGCCTGATATTCGCGCAACCGGTCGACAATCTGCTGCGGATTGCCAACCAAAGCCGTGCCCGCCCCGCCGCGCACAAGGCCAACCCCTGCCCAGAGGTTCGGCCCCACCACCAGCCGGTCGCGGCGCCCGCCATGCAGCGCCTGCATCCGGGCCTGGCCGTGACTGTCCATCTTCGACATATTGGTCTGGGACGCCGCGATATCCTCATCCGAGAGATGCGAGATCAGCCGGTCGGCATCGGCCCAGGCCTCCTCTTCGGTCTCGCGCGCGATCACATGCAGGCGCACGCCAAACCGGACCTGACGCCCGTGCTTTGCAGCCCGCGCCCGCACATCGGCGATCTTTTCGGCCACGGCTTCGGGCGGCTCGCCCCAGGTCAGATAGGCATCGACATGTTTCCCGGCGAGGTCATGCGCTGCCGGCGATGAGCCTCCGAAATACAAAGGCGGATAGGGCCGCTGCACCGGGGGGTGAAAATTCCGCGCATTCTCGACGCTGAGATGCTTGCCCTTGAACGAGACCGGCGCATCGGTCGCAAGGATCCGGCGCCAGACGGTCAGAAATTCATCCGCCGCCTCATACCTTTCGTCATGTTTCAGAAAGACGCCATCCGCCGCGAGCTCGGTCGCATCGCCGCCCGGCACCACATTCAGCAAAAGCCGGCCGCCAAGTGCCTGATCCAGCGTCGCCGCCTGGCGGGCCGAGGCCGTCGGCCCCATGATCGAGGTGCGCAGCGCGACCAGAAGTTTAATCTGCTTCGTCTCGGCAATCAGGCTCGCCGCCGTCACCCAGGGGTCCTGGCAGCTTGCGCCCGTGGGGATCAAAAGCCCGTCATAGCCCAGCCGGTCGGCCGTGATCGCGATCTGGCGGATATAGCCATTCTCGGGCGGGCGGCTGAAATCCGAAGTGCCCAGATAGCGCGTATCGCCCGAGGTCGGCAGGAACCAGAAGATCTCAGGGCTGGCGGGAGGGTTGGCCTGACTTGGCGGGGTATCCTCGATCGGGTGGCTCATGTCGCGACTTCCTGGGCGATGTGGGGCGGTGAGTACTATGGCCTGAGGGGCGTACCCCGTCAGATCTGAGGCTGAGTTATACGAGGGTCAGCGCCCCTCCGGCCATTCCAAAGGCCTTTTCTGCGCAGAAGACGGCCACTGTTGCCCTCCCCCCTTAGGGAAAACTATTCTCCTGACGGGGAATACCCTTCCCCTTTGCGGGGCAAATCCGGGGGCGAGGCCGCCTGGTGCCGTGGAAATCCGGCCCTGAGTCTCTGGTCCGCTGTTTCAGAGCAACCTATTGAAAAACATAAGACATCGAAAAAAGCGATGCCCTTGGCAAAGAAAATCCAGGCTGCACAGGGCGGCCTTACCAGGAGATCCTTCTCTTTGAGGGGCGGGCTTTGGAATCGCCTCCGGCCCCTCAGGCGCGGTAATCACGGCACAACATGTCGTGTTTAACCGGCTGCCCGGCATCCCCCTGCCGATCCGACCGCCGATCAGATGAGAGACTGCAAGATGACCCGCCAGATCCGTTTCAACGCCTTTGACATGAACTGCGTCGGCCATCAGTCGCCCGGTCTCTGGGCGCATCCGACCGATCGGTCGGTAAAATACAAGGATCTCGACTACTGGCAGGATCTGGCCCGCACGCTGGAACGCGGCATTTTCGACGGTATCTTCATCGCCGATGTGATCGGATATTATGATGTCTATAAAGGGAATAACGAGGGCGCGATCCGGAATGGCGCCCAGATCCCGGTGAATGACCCGATCCAGCTCGCCGCGCCGATTGCGCTGGCGACCGAACATCTGGGGATCGGGATCACTGCCTCAACCTCATTCGAGCACCCCTATACCTTCGCCCGCCGTATCGCGACGGCGGATCACCACTCGAAGGGGCGCGTGGGCTGGAACATCGTGACCTCTTACCTGGAGAGCGGCGCGAAGAACATCGGCCAGGGCGGGCTGAAAAAGCATGACAACCGCTATGAGGTCGCCTCGGAATATCTCGAAGTGATCTACAAGCTGCTGGAAGGCAGCTGGGAGGAAGGCGCGGTTGTCAAAGACGCCGAAGGCCGCGTTTTCGCCGATCCGGCAAAGGTTCATGAAATCGGCCATAAGGGCAAATATTTCGAGGTGCCAGGTTATGGGCTGACCGAACCGTCGCCGCAACGCACGCCGCTGATCTACCAGGCCGGCGCCTCGGGCCCGGGCAAGGCTTTCGCGGCGGCCCATGCGGAATGCGTCTTCGTCGGCGCGCCGTCCAAGGCGCTGCTGAAGGCCTATGTCGCCGATATCCGCGCCCGCGCGGCGGCAGAGGGCCGCGATCCGAAACAGATCTATGTCTATACGCTGATCACGATCATCACCGATGAAACCGAGGAAAAGGCCCGCGCCAAATTCGAGGATTACAGCAAGTACATCTCATATGAGGGCTCGCTGGTCTTCATGTCGGGCTGGAGCGGGGTCGATTTCGGCGCTTACCAGCCCGGCGAAGTGATCCGCAAGGTTGAGACCAATGCGATCCATTCCATGCTGGATGCCTTTGGCGGCAAGGACAAGGTCTGGACCGTGGATGAGCTGGCAAAATACGGCGGCATCGGCGGCCAGGGTCCGGTCTTTGTCGGCTCTCCGGCGCAGATCGCCGATATTTTGCAGGACTGGGTGGCGGAAACCGATGTCGATGGTTTCAACATCGCCTATGCGGTAACGCCGGGCTCGTTTGAAGATGTGGTCGATCTGGTGGTGCCCGAGCTGCAAAAGCGCGGCGCCTATCCGACCGAATATAAGCCCGGAACCCTGCGCGAAAAGCTGTTCGGCGCCGGCCCCTATCTGCCCGTCAACCACCCGGCCGAACGCTACCGCGATATCGAGGCGGTGAAACTGGCCGAGGCCGCAGCCCGCAGTGCCGCAGAATGATACGTCTTGAGGCGGTCACCAAGAGCTTTGCCTCAAAGCGCGGCGCGGCGCCTGCGCTGCACGGCATCGATCTTTCGGTCGGCCGGGGCGAGATTTACGGCATCATCGGGGCGTCAGGCGCCGGGAAATCGACACTTGTGCGGCTGATCAACCTGCTTGAGCGCCCCTCCTCGGGTGAGGTGGTGATCGATGGCGCGCGGGTCACCGATGCGAAAGGAACTGCGCTAAGCGATCTGCGCCGCTCGATCGGCATGGTGTTCCAGCATTTCAACCTGCTCAGCGGGCGGACGGTGGCAAAGAATGTCGCGTATCCGCTGGAGCTGGCCGGGCGGCTGAGCCGGGCAGAGATCACCGCAAAGGTTGCGGCGCTGCTGGAGCGGGTCGGCCTGGCGGATCACGCGCAGAAATACCCGCGCGAGCTTTCGGGGGGGCAAAAACAGCGCGTCGGCATTGCCCGCGCGCTGGCGAATGACCCGAAGGTGCTTTTATGCGACGAGGCGACCAGCGCGCTTGATCCGCAGACCACCGGCCAGGTGCTGGATCTTCTGCAGGAAATCAACCGCGAGCTTGGCGTCACCATTGTTATGATCACCCATGAGATGGAGGTGATCCGCCGCGCCTGTGACCGGGTGGCCGTGCTGGAGAAAGGCCGCGTGGTCGAGGAAGGCCCGGTCACGACGGTTTTCCTGCATCCCGCCCATCCCGTGACCCGCGCCCTGGTGCGCGAGGCCGAAGGGGACAATGCGGTTCCCGCCACACAGGCGACGGGCCAGCTCCTGCGGCTGACCCTGACCGGCGCCACGGCACATCAGCCGATCCTCGGGCGCATCGCCCGCGATTTCGGCAGCGATTTCGCCATTCTCGGCGGCCGTGTCGGCCATATCCGCACGACGCCCTATGCGCAATTCGCGGTGGCTTTGTCGGGTGGCAATGGCGGGGCGGCAGTGGCGGCCCTGCGCGCCTCGGGCGTCACGGTCGAGCTGATCGGCGGCGGCCCGACGGTCGCGGAGCATGGCGCAGAGCGTGGCGCAGAACATGGCGGCGAACGCGAAAGGCATCTCCATGTGGTTTGACCGGATCAACTGGGCCGATATCGGCACCGCGCTCGGCCAGACATTGACCATGGTCGGCATCTCGCTGTCGCTGACGATACTGATCGGGCTGCCGCTGGGTATCCTGCTGTTCGTCACCGGCAAGGGGCAGCCTTTCGCAAGGCCCATCGGCTATGGCGCGCTGTCATTCGTGCTGAACATCATCCGCTCGGTGCCATTCATCATCCTGCTGATCGTGCTGATGCCGGTTACCGTGCTGATCACCGGCACCTCGCTGGGCATTCGCGGCGTGATCTTTCCTCTGGTCGTCGGCACCTCGCCCTTCTTCGCACGCCTGGTGGAGACCGCGCTTCGTGAGGTGGATCGCGGCGTGATCGAGGCGAGCCTTGCCATGGGCGCCTCGCCTGCCCAGACCATCTTTCGCGCGGTCCTCCCCGAGGCCCTGCCCGGGTTGATCGCCGCCGTCACCGTCACCGCGATTGTTCTTGTGGATTACACCGCGATGTCGGGCGCCATTGGCGGCGGGGGCCTCGGCGATCTGGCGATCCGCTACGGCTATCACCGCTTCCAGACCGAGATCATGCTGATCTGCGTCGTGGTCCTCATTTTGCTGGTGCAACTGATCCAGGCCTCGGGGAACAGCCTCGTCACCCGTTTCACGCGCCGTTGAACCGCTTCATTCCAAAGGATAATTCCATGTCAAAACTGAAAACCCTGGTCTTTGCCGCCGCCGCCGCCTTCGGCCTTGCAGGCGCGGGTCAGGCACAGGAAAACCTGGTGATCGGCGCCACCGCCATCCCCCATGCCGAGATCCTCGAATTCGTGAAACCCATTGTCGCGAAAGAAGGCATCGACCTCGATATCCGCGTCTTCACCGATTACATCCAGCCCAATGCGCAGCTGGTTTCGGGCGAGCTTGACGGCAATTACTACCAGTATCGCCCCTTCCTCAACGAATGGAACCGCGAGCGCGGCGACAATCTGACCGTCATCGTGCCGGTCCATATCGAGCCCTATGTCGCCTATTCGACCAAGATCGCATCGCTTGATGAGTTGCAGGATGGTGCGAAAGTCGCGATCCCGAATGACCCGGTCAATGGCGGGCGCGGGCTCTTGCTCCTGCAACAGCTGGGCCTGATCAAACTGGGCGAATTCAAATCGCTGACCTCGCCCGATGACCCGCTGCCGGGGCTGAAGGATATCTCCGAGAACCCGAAAAACCTCGATATCGTCGAGCTGGAATCCGCGCTTTTGCCGCGTGCGCTGAACGAGGTCGATCTGGGCGCGCTGAACGGCAACTACGTCTTCGAGGCCGGTCTCGATATCGACAAGGCGCTGTTCATCGACAATGGCCGGGACGGTCATAACGTCTGGAGCGAATATCTCGTGACCCGCCCCGGTGACACCGAGGATCCGCGCATCAAGATCCTCGCCAAAGCGCTGAACAGCGACGAGACCCGCCAGTTCATCCTTGACCGTTACAAGGGCCAGATCTTCCCCGCCTTCTGACGCCTTCGCGCGCATACAAACCCGAAAAGACGGGGCGCGTAACCTCCTCATGCCTGCGCGCCGTCCGTCTCCTGCCAGGGTTACCTCTGGCAGGAGACATCTTCTCACTCACCCCGCCGGAGCCTCACATGACCAACCCGAAAAAACCGCTGGATTTCCTGTGGTTCATCCCTTCCTCCGGCGATGGTGCCTATCTGGGCAGCGACCTGCGCGCGCGGCCCGGCGACCCGGATTACTTCCGCCAGATCGCCCGGGCGGCGGATGGCTTAGGCTATTCCGGCGTGCTGATCCCAACCTCGGTCGCCTGCGAGGAAAGCTTCATCCTCGCGGCCGACCTGGCCGCCCATACCGAACGGCTGAAATTCCTTGTCGCCGTGCGCCCGGGCACCGCGTCTCCGGCCTATTACGCGCGACTGGCCTCGACGCTCGACCGGCTGTCGCGCGGGCGGCTTTTGCTGAATATCGTGGTTGGCGGCGCGCCGGCAGAGCTGGCGGGGGACGGCATCTTCCTGCCGCATGACGAGCGCTATGCCCATGCGCGCGAGTTTTTCGACGTCTTCAACAGCCTGCTCGAAACCGGCGAGGCGCATCTCGACGGCAAACATATCAAGGCCCATCATGCAAAGCTGGGCCTGCCGCCCTTCCAGGAACCGCGCCCGCCTTTGTATTTCGGGGGGTCGTCCGAGGCCGCACATGATTTTGCCGGCGATTATGTCGAGAAATACCTGACCTGGGGCGAGCCCCCTGCCCAGGTGGCCGAAAAAGTCAAAGCGGTGCGCGCGGCGGCGGCGGCAAAGGGCCGCGAGGTCACATTCGGCATAAGGCTGCATTTCATCGTGCGGGAAACCGATGAGGAGGCCTGGGCCGCCGCCGACCGCCTGATCTCGCATCTCTCGGATGAGACCATTGCCAATGCCCAGGCGGTGCAGAAAACCCAGTCGGATTCGGTGGGTCAGGAGAGGATGCGCCGCCTGCATGAGGGCCGCCGCGACCGGCTTGAGGTTTCGCCGAACCTCTGGGCGGGCGTGGGCCTCGTGCGCTCGGGTGCGGGCACAGCGCTGGTGGGATCTCCCGCAACGGTCGCCGCACGGCTGCGCGAATACCAGGAGATCGGCATCGATACCGTGATCGCTTCGGGTTACCCGCATCTGGAAGAGGCCTATACGGTCGCGGAACTTTTGTTCCCCGAACTTGGCATCAGACCGGCGACCGCTCCGCTGCGCCCGTCCTTCGGCGCGCCCGCCGTCTTTGGCGGCGGCGGCCATGGCGGCAATGTGAAGGCAACCAAAGCATGACCCTCTCGGCGAATTACCCGATCAACCCGCCCGCCGCCCATGTGATCCGCGATGATGCAGAGGCAATCCGGATCGCGCATGAGGTTGCGGCCTTCCTGCGCCCCGGCGCGGCAGAGCGCGACGCCACCTGCCAGGTCCCCGCTGAAGTGGTCGACCATTTCTCGAATTCCGGCCTTTGGGGCATTCAGGTGCCCAAAGCCTATGGCGGGGCCGAGGTGTCTTACGCGACACTCGCCGAAGTCATCGCGATCATCTCGGCTGCGGATCCGTCGCTGGGGCAGATCCCGCAGAACCATTATTGCCTCCTCGAAGACCTGCGACTGCAAGGGACGGAAGAGCAGAAGCGGCATTATTTCGGCCTCGTGCTGCAAGGTCATCGCTTCGCCAATGCGCTGTCCGAGACCGGCGGCAAGAACGTGGCCGATCTGCAAACCCGCCTCACCCGTGACGGCGAAGGCTACCTGATTTCGGGCCGCAAAGGCTATTGCACCGGCTCGCTTTACGCCCATTACCTCGGCGTGCTGGCGCTGGATGATCAGGATCGCGCACAGCTGGCCTTTGTCGCGCGTGAGACGCCGGGGCTCGTGGTGGTCGATGACTGGGACAGTATCGGCCAGCGCACCACATCCAGTGGCACGGTGCTGCTGGAGCGCCTACGGGTGCAGGATTTCAACCTGATCCCGAGTTACAAATCCTACGAGACCCCGACCCTTGCCGGCCCTTTCGCGCAGATCACCACTGCGGCAATTGATGCGGGCATTGCGCGCGCCGCGCTGGAGGACACCATCGCCTTTGTGCGCGAGCACGCCCGTCCCTGGATCGATGCCGGGGTCGAACGCGCTTCGGAAGACCCGCTGACCATCCTCAGGATCGGCGAACTGGAGATCCGTCAATCCGCCGCCGAGGCATTGCTGGAGCGCGCGGGAAGGGTGCTCGATGCTGCGAAACCGGCGCCGGATGAGGAGAATGTGGCGCTTGCCTCAGTCGCAGTGGCCAAGGCCAAAGTGCTGACAACCGAGGTCGCGATCGAAGCCACCAACCGGCTGTTCGAGCTGGGCGGCACCAGGTCTTCCTTGCGAAAACACGCCTTTGACCGCCACTGGCGCAATGCGCGCGTCCATACGCTGCATGATCCGGTACGCTGGAAATACCACCTCGTGGGCAACTGGGCGCTGAACGGCGTGAAGCCGCCGCGCCACGACTGGAACTGAGACCGCTGAAAACGGCGCAACGCGAAAGGGGCGCGGGGGAAGGTGATTCTCCCGCGCCCCAGCTGTTTGCGCGCGCCCCTCGCGTGATGGAGGGCGAATTTCCCCCTAAGACCCGCCCCCGCCGCGCGCTTCTTCTCTGCCTGCCCGAAATAAACACGTCTTATTTTATCGTGTTTATGCAAGACTGCCTTCAGACCCGCCTGTTCCCGGATGCGAGAGGAAGAATTATGTCCCGCCACGAACCCTGGCTGCATCGGCCAACCCTTGCCGAACGTCTGGCGTCGGTGCCGCCGGGCAGCCCGATCCTGCGCGCCTTGCGCAACCGGCCAGAACTGCTGGCGGGCCTTGAATCGGGCTATCAGGATCTCTTGCGTCATAGCGGCGCCGCGCGGGCCGAGGCGCTGGCGATTGCCGCTTTCACCGCGCATCTGCATGGCGAAGAAGCGGTCAGCACCCATCTTCACGTACTGCTTCAGGCGGCGGACAGCGAGCTTGCTCTCCTGATTGCGGAAGAGGCGGAGAACGCGGCTCTGCCCGGGCCTTACGGCACCTGGCCCCCTGGCCCGCTTTCGGCCGAGGATCTGGACGGGCCGGCCTGGCGCGCCGATCCGCCGCTGCGGCTGCGGCTTGGGGGGCGCCTGTCGGCGGCGCTGGAACATGCGCATCTGGTGACGCTGCACCCGCGCGACATCACGCCCGCGGCAGATGAGGCGCTGGAGCGGGCCGACTGGCTGCCCGCCGAGACGCTGGATCTTAACCGGCTGATTGCCTGGATCGGTGCGCTGAGCCCGGTGGTCAGTGGCCTCAGGGCCTATGCGCATGCCCGCCATCTTCAGCGCACAGGCACGACCGCCCAGGACCGGCCCGCCGGGTTTGCCTATGGCTGACCCAATGCTGCCCGAACCGGGGATTCCGGGCCAGGGCGTGGCCCCCTGCGGGACACCGTCCACTGAGCCGCCCGCCTCCCGCCTGCCGGACCGTTTTACCAGCCGTCGCCACGAATGGCGGCCCCGCAAAGCCGCGCAGACGGCAATCCCGACGCCGATCCAGCTGCCGGCGGTCGAGACAGAGCCGGTTGCCTTTCTGCCTGCCGTGCTGACCGGGGATGCGGGGCCCGTCCTTACAGCGTCAGCGGAATTTCTCGCCCGCCGCCGTGGTGCCGGACTCGCCCAGGGTGAGCGCGACCTCGCGGCCACCGCCGTCGCGCGCCGCATCGGCTGTTTTTTCACCGCCGCCGCCCATGCCCGTCGCGCCGCTGCCGGCCTCAGGCGCAAGCGCGAGGTCGAGGTCCTGCTGGAAGAGGGGCTGCCAAGCCCGCTCGGGGGCCGCTCTGGTGGCGTGATCGCGGCAGCCTCGGCGCTGGCGGCGATCCCGGTCAGAGCCAGCCGCCAGGTCTTCTGGACACTGGAGGAGGAAAAGCTTGATGATCAGGAAATCACCGATCTGATCCTGGTGGCAGGCTTTGCGGCCTGGAATGCCCGCCTCGCGCTGGCCACCGGTGAGAGCCGTCGCCTTGATTCCGAAACCCGCCGGAGCGTCTCGCCATGCGTAAACCCTGGCGCTTGATCGCCCCGGCAGATCATGCCCTGGCCGATGCGGTGCAGCTTGTGCTGCGGGCGCGGCAGCTGCCTGTCCTGCGCGATGAATGCGGCCCGCTGCCGGCGCTCTTTGCGCCCGACGCGGATCCGGTGCCCTTGCATGATGCCGCCGCCTTGCTCGCCGCGCTGCCGGATATGCCCGGAACTGCCCTGCCATTGCTCGGGGCCATGCAATCCGCCCAGGCGCGGCTGGCGGCAATCGACCCTGCGGCCTTTCCGGCTGATCTGGACCTGACCATCTACGCCCTGCGCCAGGAGTTGCGCGCGCTGGAACCTCTCGCCCCAAAGACGGCGCCGGAAAGCGATGCCGGGCTGATCATGGCGCCGCTTTTGTGGCGGATCGGGATTTATGATCTCCATTTCGGGCTGTTCCTGCTCTCGGGCCTGCCGGGACTGACGGCGTTGCGCGCGCAGCAGCGGATCAGCCCGCAGATTGCGGGCCTGCTGAACGCGGGCGCCGCACTCGGGATTCTGCAGCGTCCCGGGCGGCTGACCGGGGCAACAGCCCCGCCGACCGACTGGTCCCGTGCACTCGGCCCGGAAGGACGGGAGAAATCCCTTCTCCCAAAGGCGCAAAGAAGAAAAGATCCTTCCATTGGCAGCGGGGGGCACATTCGTTAGCCATCCGGCGCAGCGCGCACAGTGCCAGTGACGGAGAGTTCGATGGACGGAGCCCCGGGGGAAACCATCGGTGACGAGGCGGCGGCGGATGACGCCGCGCTGATCGCCCGCCTGACCGAACGCCTGCGCCTTTTGCGCATCGTCTCGCAGCAGCGGCGGTATCACGGGCGCCCGACGCCGCGCCTGCTCTCGAAACGCGCCATCATCAAACTGCTGAACGATATCGTCGCGACGCTTTACCCGCGCCATTTCGGCCCCCAGGACCTCGCGCCCGAGGCCACGGATACCTTCATCGCGCAGATGCTGGCCTCGATCCGTCTGCGCCTTGCCGATCTTGTCATCACCGAGCTGATGCTGGCCCCCGATGCCGAAGCGGCAGCGGCGCGCGCCCGGGGCGAGGCGCTGTCCCGCGCCTTCCTTGAACGGCTGGTGATCATCCGCGATCTGCATGACACCGATATCCTCGCGGCCTGGCAGGGCGACCCTTCCGCGATGAGCCTTGACGAGGTCGCCTTTTGCTTTCCCGGTGTGGCCGCGATCCTGCATCACCGCATCGCGCATGAGCTGAGCCGTGCCGGCATCCGCATGATCGCCCGCATCATGGCCGAGCATTCGCATTCCGTGACCGGGATCGACATCCATCCCGGCGCAAAAATCGGGCCGGCGTTTTTCATCGACCACGGCACCGGTGTGGTGATCGGCGAGACAGCGGTGATCGGGCGCAATGTGCGGCTTTATCAACAGGTGACGCTGGGTGCCAAGAGCTTCCAGGACGATGGCACCGGGGCGCTGGTCAAAGGGCAGCCGCGCCATCCGCAGATCGGCGATGATGTGGTGATCTATGCCGGGGCGACGATCCTTGGCCGGATCACGGTCGGCCAGGGCGCGGTAATCGGCGGCGGCGTCTGGCTTTTGGAAGACGTGGCCCCTGGCGCGATGGTCACCCAGGCGCGCCCGATGTTGCGGGTCGCTCCGGGCTGAGCGCGCCCGACGGGACTCATCCAACGGTTTTGCCACAGATTCGCGGGAATTTCCGGCGCTGAGGCCTGCGCAGCTCCAGGCAGCCGCAGATCGCCCCTTCCCCAAAAGGCGCCTGCGGAAGAGAAATTTTATCTCTTCCGCAGGCGCCGCAATCGGCCTGTTCCAAGTTTGGCGCCCTTTGGCAAAACGGGGCGAAAACCTGTTCCTGACCGGGGATTTCCAGCGCTATCCTGATCCTGTTGCGGGCCCGGCCCGGCGGTTTGCGGATCCCGCAGCCAGGGCCAGAAAACTGGGAGTGTGATGATGAATCTTCGTGCCGATACCAGCTTTTCCGCGGTTCCCGTGGCGCAGGATGGCTTTGCCGGGGTCATCGCGCCCCGCACTGCCTGGGATCTTGTCTCGCGCGGCGAGGCGGTGATCCTCGATGTGCGCACAGTGGAAGAGCGCGCCTATGTCGGGCGCGTTCCCGGCACGCTGCATGTCGCCTGGGCGACCGGAACTGCGATGAACCGCAACCCGCATTTCACCCGCCAGGTGGCGGCGCTGGTGCCGGATAAAACGGTGCGGCTCCTGCTTATCTGTCGCAGCGGCAAACGATCGGCGCTGGCGGCCGGGGCTTTGACCAAAGCCGGCTGGACCCAGGCCTTCAGCGTGGCCGAAGGCTTCGAGGGCGAGCTGGATGCTGCTGGCCAGCGCGGCACCGCCGACGGCTGGCGCTTTCACGGCCTGCCCTGGCACCAGGATTAAAACGACGCCCTTCCGGCCGCCCCCCCCCCGGCTCCCCCCGGTTCCCCGGCCACGCCATCCCTGGTTTTACGGAGACAGCAATGCCCATCCCTGCCCGCGACCATACCGGTTTCGCGGACGATATTTCGGCGACCGTCGCCGGCCTCGCCGAAGCCCGCCATGACTGGCGCGTCTCACATCTGCGCCTTGAAGAAGCGGGGCCGCGAGAATTGCCCTCACCCGAGCGTGTCGCGGCGATTGTCACCGATCTGCGGGCGGTTTTGTTCCCGATGCGGCTTGGCCCGGCCGATCTGCGCCAGGAGAACGAGAATGAGTTCATTGCAGTCACCCTGGCGCGCGCCGCGCAGGACCTGACCCGCGAAACCGCGCGCGAGCTTGACTGGGCGCGCCGCTATCTTGGCCCCGGGGCTGCGCCTTCGCCCGATGCCGCCCCGGCCATCGTCGCCGAATTCATCCAGAGCTTGGCCGGGATCCGCCGGATCCTCGACACCGATGTCGTCGCCGCCTTCCGCGCCGATCCGGCTGCACGCGGGGTTGATGAGGTGCTTTTGTGCTATCCGGGGCTGCGCGCCCTGATCAACCATCGGCTCGCGCATCGGCTTTTCACCCTTGGCCTGCCGCTGATCGCGCGGCTGATTGCCGAGATGGCCCATGGCGAGACCGGCATCGATATCCATCCCGGCGCCCGTATCGGCGAGAGCTTTTTCATCGACCACGGCACCGGCACCGTGATCGGGGCCACCGCCATCATCGGCGACCGGGTGCAGCTGTTCCAGGGCGTGACGCTGGGCGCCAAAAGCTTTCCCACCGATATGCAGGGCAATGTGGTCAAGGGCCTGCCGCGCCATCCGATCATCGAAGACGATGTGGTGATCTATTCCGGCGCCACGGTGCTGGGCCGGGTGACCATTGGTCAGGGCTCGGTCCTTGGCGGCAATGTCTGGATCACCGGCGATGTTCCGGCCTGGAGCATGGTGTCGCAGGCCAGATCGCAATCGCGGGAACAGCCAGAGAACGGACATGCCAAAATTGCCTGAATCCCCTCCCGTTTATGGCAAAATATTCTACAAAAACTGATTGAATTGGAAGTTTATTCCACCAAAAATATACAAAAGAGAACATAGTTTCACACCACCTCCTCCCCCACCCCCTCAAGCGGAGCGCCTTATGGCCGATCTCTCCCCGCAATCTGCGCTTGGCGACAACGCCGCCCGGCAGCTTGCAAATGCCACCAAAACCGTTCCGATCCTTTCGACAATCAGCCCGCGCTGGCTTGTCCATCTCTTGCAATGGCTGCCGGTCGAGGCCGGGATCTACCGGCTCAACACGGTCAAAAACCCGCAGGATGTGCATGTCGCCTGCACCGCGCGGGAAGACGAGTCTGAGCTCCCGCAGACCTTTGTCGATTATGACGAGGCGCCGCGTGAATATTTCCTGAATGGCGTCTCGACCATTGTCGATGTCCACACGCGGATCTCGGATCTCTATTCCAGCCCGTTTGACCAGGTCAAAGAGCAGCTGCGCCTGGCGATCGAGACGATCAAGGAAACCCAGGAAGGCCAGCTGATCAACAACCCGGATTACGGGTTGCTGGCCAATGTCCATCCCGATCAGGTGAATTACCCGCTGACCGGCGCGCCGACCCCGGATGATCTCGACCTGCTGATCGCGAAAGTCTGGAAAGAGCCCGCCTTCTTCCTGACCCATCCCGATGCGATTGCCGCCTTTGGCCGCGAATGCACCCGGCGCGGTGTACCACCGCCGACCGTGTCGCTGTTCGGCTCGCAATTCCTGGCCTGGCGCGGCATTCCGATCATCCCTTCTGACAAGGTGCCGGTGGTCGATGGCAAGACCAAGATCCTCCTGATCCGGGTGGGCGACAAGCGCCAGGGTGTGGTCGGCCTTTATCAGCCGGGCCTTGCAGGCGAACAGGCGCCAGGGCTTTCGGTGCGCTTCATGGGGATCAACCGCTCGGCGATCGCATCCTACCTGATCAGCCTTTATTGCAGCCTCGTCGTGCAATCGCCGGATGCCCTGGCCGTGCTGGATGATGTGGAGATCGGCAAGTTCCATGACTATCCCGACACCTATAAGTAACCCGCTGCCCGCGCCGGATGTCGTGCCGCAGGGTCTGCCCGATGTGGCTGCCCTGACGAGCCTCGCCTCGCAATTCTTCGCAGCGCTTCCGGGTGCTGCGGGGAATGGGGCTCCCGCTTTTGGGGGGCATTTGCCGTCAAACCCGGTGCCTGCTAATCCGCAGCCGACGGGCTTTTCGCCCGGGCCGCTCGCAAATGGCCCCGCTTTGCCCGGGGCCTTCGCGCCCGGGGCAAATGCCGCGCCAGCCAATCCGCAGGACGGCGCGGCAGTGCTGGCCTCAACGCCCTCGCTCGCCCCGAAAGCGGCGGCCGTGAATGGTCTGCCTGACTATGCCGCCATCGTGCCACCCGCATTGAACGGCCGGTTCGGGGGGCATTCGCTCGGCGTGCCGCAGGTCTCTCCGCGTGCAGCGCCCACAACGGACAGCGCATCGCCCTTCTACTTCCTCGCCGATGCCACGCCCTACGCGCCCCAGTCCAAAGCGCCGGATATGCCGCGCGAGGATCTGGTTTCCGCCCGCAGCTTCGGCCTCCCCGGCGCGGATGATTTGCGTGCACTGCTCGCAGACAACCGGGCGCCCGCGCGTCCGGCCCCGGCAAGCCAGCCGCAGCGCGGGGCTTTTGACGTCCATGCCGTGCGTCGCGACTTCCCGATCCTGCAGGAGCGGGTGAACGGGCGGCAACTCGTCTGGTTCGACAATGCAGCCACCACGCAGAAACCGCGCCAGGTGATCGAACGGGTCTCGTATTTCTACGAGCATGAGAATTCGAACATCCACCGCGCCGCGCATGAGCTGGCCGCCCGCGCCACCGATGCCTATGAAAAGGCACGCGAAACCGTGCGGCACTTCATCAATGCGCCTTCGGTGAATGAGGTGATCTTTACCCGGGGCACCACCGAGGCGATCAACCTGATCGCCAAATCCTAGGGCGCAAAGAATATCAGCGAGGGCGATGAGATCATCGTCTCGAACCTCGAACATCACGCGAATATCGTGCCCTGGCAGCAGCTCGCCTGGGCGGTTGGCGCGAAGATCAGGGTGATCCCGGTTGATGCGGATGGCCAGGTGATCCTTTCGGAATATCAGCGTCTGCTCGGGCCGAAGGTGAAGCTGGTTTCCGTGACCCAGGTCTCGAACGCGCTTGGCACCGTGGTGCCGGTGAAAGAGATCGTCGATCTGGCGCATCGGAATGGCGCAAAAGCGCTGGTCGATGGCGCGCAGTCGATCAGCCATATGCGGGTCGATGTGCAGGATATCGGCGCGGATTTCTTTGTCTTCTCCGGCCATAAGATTTTCGGGCCGACCGGCATCGGCGCGGTCTGGGCAAGGGCCGAGATCCTTGACGATATGCCGCCCTGGCAAGGCGGCGGCAATATGATCGAGGATGTCACCTTCGAGCGCACCCGCTTTCAGCCCGCGCCGAATAAGTTCGAGGCCGGGACCGGGAACATCGCCGATGCGGTCGGCCTTGGTGCCGCGCTGGAATATGTCGAGGGCTGGGGGATCGAAAATATCGGCCGCTACGAGCATGAGCTGCTCGATTACGCGACCCATCTTCTGCGGCCCATCAAAGGTGTGCGGCTGATTGGCACGGCGCGCGACAAGGCTTCGGTGCTCTCCTTCACGCTGGAGGGCTACACCACGCATGATGTCGGCGTTGCGCTGAATGAAGAAGGCATCGCGGTGCGCACCGGCCACCATTGCGCGCAGCCGATCCTGCGCCGCTTCGGGCTGGAGACGACCGTGCGGCCCTCTCTGGCGTTCTACAACACGCGCGATGAGGTCGACCGCTTCATCGCAGTGGTGCAGCGACTGTCGAAAGCGCCGCATTGAAACAGGCCCGCCCCGAAGGCACGGGGCGGGCTATCTTTCGCTGAGGATCTGGTCAGTCGTCGCCAGCCGGATCTGATCCTCGCAGCGCGGATAGATCAGGCGCAGCGCCGCCTCATGCGCCTCGCGGGCGGAACTGCCGACGGCATCGGTGGCAATCGTCACGTCAAAGCCCAGATCCATCGCATCCATCACCGCCGCAAGCACGCAGACATCGGTTTCCACCCCGGAAAACACGATATGGCGCACGCCATCGGCGAATAGCCTCTCGGTCACGCCCGCGACCTTGAACGGCGAATAGACCAGCTTGTCGATCACCAGCGCCTTCGCCGCAAAGGGCTGCAATTCCGCCACCAGTTCCAGCAGAGCAGGGTCGATCTTTTCGCCGGTCAGCATATCCCAGCGTTGATAATAGCGCGCCCAGGTGCCGGTGGCGGCCTCCGCCGTCTCGGGCACGACAAACCGCGCGAAAGCGTTATGGCCGCGAAAGCCCTCGCAAAGCCGCACGACATTCGGCAGCACCTCGCGCAGCATCGGCGTGTGCCAGACGGTTTCCTCATCAAACAGGCGCTGCATGTCGATGACCATATGAAGCATATCGCGCATCTCAGCCCTCCACCAGGATCGTATGCGCGGCGGGCCAGCTGAGCGTGACCTCGGCGCCGTTGGGCAGGATCACCCCGTCGCTGTTTTGCGCAAAGACCTTCAGCCGCTGGCCGCCCGGCCCTTCCATCAGATAGGTCAGGTTGGCGCCCGCATAGATCGCGTTCAGCACCTTCGCCCGCACCTGGTTTTCATGGGTCGCATCAAGGCTGATCTTTTCAGGCCTGACCGCCAGTGTCACCTCACGGCCCTCGGGCAGGCCCGGCGCGCTGATGCGGTGCGCCGCGACGGTGATCGCGCCACCTTCTACCAGACCGGCAAAGAAATTGGCATCGCCAAGGAATTCGGCGGCAAAGCGGGTGGCGGGCCGTTCATAGATCGCCGCCGGTGCCCCCATCTGCACGATGCGGCCACGGTCGAGGATCGCCACCTGATCCGACAGGGTCAGCGCCTCTTCCTGGTCATGGGTCACGAAGATCGTCGTGACACCGATCTCGCGTTGCAGGCTCAGAAGCTCGACCTGCATCTCCTGTCTGAGCCGCCGGTCCAGCGCAGAAAGCGGCTCATCCAGCAAAAGCACCTTCGGCCCGGTCACAATCGCCCGGGCCATCGCAACACGCTGCTGCTGGCCGCCGGAAAGCTGTTTCGGCAGGCGCTCGGCAAAGCCCGGCAGCCGCACCATCTCCAGCG
Source organism: Paracoccus sp. IB05 (assembly GCF_016405985.1). Lineage (GTDB taxonomy): Bacteria > Pseudomonadota > Alphaproteobacteria > Rhodobacterales > Rhodobacteraceae > Pseudogemmobacter. Next base: position 299,628 of record NZ_JAEFCF010000001.1, on the reverse strand, counting down.
CCTCGTCAACACGGCGCTTTGCCTCGGCGCCTTTGACCCCGCGCCGGCCAAGGCCGAAGGCGACATTGTCCCTCACGTTCATATGCGGGAACAGCGCGTAGCTCTGGAACACCATGCCGATATTGCGCGCCCAGACCGGGATGCGGGTGACGTCTTCGCCGCCAATCGTCACCTGGCCCGCCTCGGGCGTGATGAAGCCCGCGATGATCCTCAGAAGCGTCGTCTTCCCCGAGCCGGACGGGCCCAGAAGGCTGGTAAAGCTCCCCGATGGGAAATCGACGGTGATATCGGTCAGAACGGGGCTGCCGCCATAGGATTTGGCGATGCCCGTCAGCTTAACGTCGGACATCTTTCGCTCCGAACTTCGAGAAGATGAAATAGATCAGCACCAGCGCCATCGAAGCGAGCAAAAGCACCGTCGAGATGATGTTGATATCGGGGGTGAAGCCCTTGCGGATCGCGGAATAGATTTTCACCGGCAGCGTCGTATAGCCGGGCGTGGCCAGGAAATAGGAGATCACGAACTGATCGAGCGAGACCGCGAAGGCAAACAGCGCCGCGCCGATGATCGAGGGGGTCAAGAGCGGCAAAGTCACCCGGAAAAAGGCGAAGAGCGGCGTGGCGCCCAGGCTCATCGCGGCCTCTTCGAGATCCTGGCGGATGGTTTGCAGGCCCGTCGAGACCACAAGCACAACGTATGGAATGGCCAGCGCGACATGCCCGATCAGCATGGCGTGAAAGCCGCGACCGATGCCGCTCCAGTAGAACATCACCAGCATAGCGGTGCCGGTGATCAGCCAGGGGATGGCGATGGGCGGAAGCAACATCACGCGCAGGAAGTTGCGGCCCGGAAACTCGCGCCTGTGCAACGCCACGGCGGCAGCGGTGCCGACCGGCGTCGCGATCAGCGTCACGATTATGGCCACGATGACCGAGTTCTTACCGGCCTCGAGCAGCTCGGCATTCTGCCACAGCTCATGCCACCAGCGGGTCGAGAATTCAAATGGCAGCTGGTAATAGGGCGAGGCGTTGAAGCCCATCGCGATCATCACGCCGATGGGCAGGTAGAGAAAGAAGATCAACAGGCAGAGATAGACGCGACCAAAGGCTTTCATCCGCTCACAACTCCGCATTGCGGCGCAACACGCCGGAGAAGGTCGCGAAAATTGCCAGCACCACCGCGAGCAGCATGAAGGAAAGCGCGGCCCCTTGTGGCCAGTTGAAGCCTTGCGTGAAACTGTCCTCGATCACGGTGCCCAGTGTCACGCCCTGCGGGCCGCCAAGGATGCGCGGCTCCATGAACGCGCCCACCACCGGCACAAAAATCAGCACCGAACCGGCGATCAGGCCAGGCGCTGCCATCGGGATCAGGATGCGGCCAAGGATCGTCCACCACCGCGCGCCAAGACTTTCCGCCGCCTCGACAATCGCGTCATCGATGGTCGAGATCGCGATATAGCAGGTCAGGACCATATAGGGCAGATAGCCATGCACCAGGCCCAGCACGATGGCCGGGCGCGAATAGAGGAAGCCGACCGATGCGGCCTCGGGCAGGATAAACTGGACGACCGCGTCAAGGAACCCGCCTTCGCGGATCACCATGGTCCAGGAAAAGATCCGCACCAGCCCATTGGTCCAGAATGGCAGCAGGATCAGGATCAGAAACACCCATTGCGACCGCCCGAGACCGGACCGCGCCAGCGCCAACGCGGCCAGAAACCCGGTCACCGCGCAGATCAGCGTGGTGGCAAAGGCGATCTGGAAGGTCCAGGAGGCGACCTGCCACATATAGGGCTGGGTGAAAAATATTTTATACTGATCAAACGTGTAGCCGATTTCCTTAGTGCCGATGGGTGTGGCTGTCATGAAGGAAAACAGGAACATCGCGCCGAGCGGCAGGAAGATCGCGATCATCAGCCAGCCATAGGCCGGCAGCAAAAGCGCCGTGGTCGCAACCCAGGGCGGCAGTCGCCTCCCGCCCATGTTCAGGGCGGGGGCTGTGGTGGCGGGGCCTGCGCTCATTTCGCGGCGTAATAGGCCTTCATTTCCTGCCAGAGCGCGTTGAACGCATCGCGGCGTTCATCGGGCAAGGCCGACATGATCGACATCGTGTCGATATATTCCGCCTTATGGACCTGTTTCATCAGATCATCCTCGGGCAGTTTCGCCATGGCATCGACATTGGCCGAAGCCGGCGCGCCGACCTCGGTCGCCCAGCGGAAATAGAACTCCGGGTCGATCATGTAATTGATGAATGCATGGGCGGCATCGACATCCGGCGCGGTGGTCGGCACGGCGAGCCCGTCGAGCCAGCCGATCGCGCCCTCTTTCGGCACCACGAAATGCACCGGCAGACCGCCATTGCGGAACGAGCGCACCACGCCGCCCGACCAGGCGACCGACAGATCGAACTCATTCGCGGCGAAAGCCTTGTTCCACTGATCTTCCGAGGTCCAGAGATTGTGCAGGTTCGGGCGCACCGATTGCAGGAAGGTTTTCACCGCCTCCAGATCTTTCGGGTCATTCATGTCCTGACCGGTCGCCAGTGCGCCAAGGCCCACAGCGGTCACCGCATCATCGAACAGCGCGACCTTGCCCGCCCAGGCCGGGTCTGCCAGCGCGGCGTAGCTGTCGGGATCGGTCTTGCCATCCCGGACGCCCAGCCCGTTCATCCCCCAGACCCAGGCGCAGCCGAAGGTCTCACCCTCATATTGCATATTGTCATGGTCTTTGAGCTTCGGCGCGAGGCCCGTCGCATTTGGGATCTTTGCGAAATCGACCGGCTGGATCAGCCCCTGCCCCGCCGCCTGCGCGATCCGGGCCGAGTTGATCAGCACCACATCATAGGCGCCGGGATTGGTCGCCAGTTTGGTGATCATCTCGGCTTCGGAATTGAAATAGTCATGCACGACCTCGATGCCGGTCGCCGCGGTAAAGGCCTCAAGCGCCCATTTCTCGTCGGTGCCGTAGCCCTGCCAGTTCAGCACGGTGATCTTCGTCGCCGCCAGCGCGCGGCGCGGCCCCAGCAGCGTCGTTGCCAGCACCGTGCCGCCCATCAGTTGCACCATTGCGCGTCTGCTGAGTCTCATGTCCCGTCTCCCTCCCTGAAGGCCATGCGGGCGCGAACGGCTCCGGGCCTCTGATCTTCCTGCGATCTTGCCCCGCAAGGGACAGCGCAACTCCGTCCCTGTCAAGCACCATGCCGGGTGTTGCGAAACCAGATCGAAAGCCGGGCCGGTCTTGCCGCCGACAGGCTCAGCTGCAAGGGGCCATCGCCGGGGCCCTGATGCAGCGGGGCGCCATCCAGCTCGACCGCCAGCACATCCGGCCTCCGGATCTGCGGCAGGCTCAGGCGGCCGGCCTCGCAAGCGGGAATTTCGCAGCTGAAACAGCCCTCGCCAAAGCGAATATGTCTGAGCGGACCCGCGATATCGCTGACCAGCCGCGCCTGACCCGCCGGGTCTGACAGCGTCAGCACCCCCCCTGCCCGGCTCACCACCACCGGCCCAAGCGGGCTTTCCAGCGGACCCATCCGGCAATCGGGCCCGTTTTGCAGGCTCCACCCGGTCCAGGGGGAAAAGCCGCAGATTTCCTCGACCGCCATCAGTGGCAACAGCCCCGCCCAGATGTAAAACCCATCGGCATCGCCCTGGTCGAGCACCTCGCCGGTTTCGGGGTTGTAATTCTCGCCCGCGATCCGCGCCTCGTCCCAGTTCCTGCGGAAAAGCGCGAGGCTTTCCGCGGCGAGACGCGCGGCGCGCGTGGTCTCGCCGGCGCGGTGCAGGCCCAGCCAGACAAGGTAATTCACATTGGGCCAGATCCGCCCGCGCCAATAGACATTGTCCTGATAAGCCGGATCGTCGCGGGTGGCATTGGGCAAGGGCCAGGGGCTGCGGAAGGTCTCCGGATCCTCAAGATGCCGCATCAGGGCCGCCTGCTGGCCGGCATCCGCCGCGCCGCATAAAAGCGGGTAAAAGCTGGTCGGCGACAGCGATTTCACAAATGCCCCGCCGCGCTGGCGGTTGGCAAAGATCTGGCGGCTTTCATCCCAGAGCTTTTCGCGGATCAGCCGGCGATGCGTCCCGGCCAGTTCGCGCATTTCCGTCGCGGTGGCGGTATCGCCCAGCTCAGCCGCGATCAGCGAAAGCACCTCGGCATCCAGCGCGACCACGCAATTCAGCCCCAGATCCCAGGTCGAGAGGCTGCGGCTCTCTGCCTGCCAGACGGCCTCGTCATGGGTGGCGCTGTTGTCCATCCCCGTCTCATTCCGGGCGCCGAAATGGGTGCCCTGATACAGGGCCGCGCCCACATCCGACGACCCGCAAGAGATCAGCCCGGACTGATCCGGGTCGCGTTCCAGCCGCCACCAGCGATGGTTTCTCAGCAAAATCTCATATTGCGCCGACAGAAGCGAACGCTCGCCCAGGCGCAGGAACAGCGACCAGGCCACCAGCGCGCCAAGCGGCGGCTGGCTGCGATCCACCCAGGCGTCGTTCGATGTCACGATACAGGCGATATTCCCCTGCGGCGTAGCGCCGCCATGCGCCACTGCCATATTCTGCCGCGCAAGATCGGGGTCCAGCACACCCGCCAGCAGCGCGGCATAGCATTGGTCATTATACCAGACCGCGTAGCGCCCGAGATTCCAGATCCGCGTCACTTTGGTATAGGGGCGATGATTTTCGGTGTCCCAGACCGTGTTCCAGCCGGTGATGTCGCGAAGGGCCTCCAGCGCACCGGCGGCCGCGCCCTCATGCAGCGACCCGGGCACAGGCGCGGGTGCGGCCAGAGCCGCTTTTGCCCCCGCCACAGCGAGGGCTTCGCTGTCGGCCACCGCCGCCGCCCAGGCGCCGTCTCGCATCATGTCGAGATTGAAGCGCAATGCCAGCAAAGGGGCGGCGTCAGCCCGGCTTTCAAGGCTGAAATAGCCGTTCTCTTCCAGATCCTCACGCAAAGCGCCCAGATCCTGATGGCCGGATACGACAATCGCCGGATCGCGGCTGACAATCGCGGCCCAGCGATGGCCGATGCGGATCAGCACCGCCCCCGCCGCCTTGTCGAACCGCGCATCCGCCCCCTCGGCGGATATCGCCAGCACCACCCAGAACCTCGCCCCCCATTCGCCGGTCTCGTGCGCCTCCCAGGCGCCACGGACCATGAAAGGATCAGTGGTTCCCGCCTGAAACCCGATCCTTGTGCCGGCGAAATCGGTCTCGAGCCCCGCGAAGCCACCATCTGTCCGATGCGGCCCCAGCCGCACCACATCCGCCCGTGGCTCGATCAGCGAGGTCTTGCGCGCCCTTGTCGAATAAAGGACCGGCGTCACCCTGAGCCCGAGCGGCTGGAAGATCATCTCGGCGGGCCGCTCGCCCCAGGTGAACCAGAGCCGCGACAGCGGCAGGGTCGTGGTCATCGACATCGGGGCCTCACGAAACGGGCGTCAGCAGCACAGGCGGCGCGGTCAGCCCCGAAGCATCGGGCCAGAGCGCGCCCTGCCAGGGGGTGCCGGCATAGAAGCGGTTCGCGGCGGTATTGGCAATCTCAAGCCTGAGATGATGCATGCCCACATCCAGCGTGCCGAGGGCAAGCCGGCAGGGCGGGTGCCAGATCCGGCCGATATGGCACCCGTCAACAAAGACCTGCGCCGCGCAGGCCAGGCCCGGCAATTCCAGCAGCGGCGCGGCAGGCTTTGCCAGGGTGAAACGGGTCTCATAGATCCCGATGCCCGAGAAATCCGCGTCGCCCTGATCCTGCCAGCCCCGGTGAACGTTGATCCGACGCGCCCCGCCCCGGGTTTGCAGGGTCCAGCCGCTGTCGAGCAATTCGCGATGCCAGCGCGGCACAGGCTCGGTCAGCGTCCTGGCCGGATCTTCGGGCAAGCCGGCCTCGCGCAGCCGCAGACAGCGCAATTCCTGCGGTTCGAGGTAAAGATCAAGCGCGGCGAGTGCCTCCGGCGCATCACTGTGGTAAAACCCGCCCGCGAGGCTGACTTGCGCCCGGAGCGGCGCCCCACTGTCGTTGAACAGAACCAGACGCCATGCACCCGTCGCATCGCGCCCGGCCAGATGGGAGACCAGATCACGGGCCAGACCGGGCTCAGGCGTGACCACCGGCCCTTCGTCAGCGAGGAAGCGCTGCAGCAAGGGCAGATCCGGCGCGCCGCGCCAGACCGGCAGCGGCAGCGCATCAATGCGGGCCTGACTTGCCGGATCGGCAAAGCCCGTGACCGCCGGCAGCACGAGGGCCGCAAGGCGGCTGCCATAAAGCTTCGGCCCATTGGCGCCCGGGGTGATGCGCTGAAGACCCGCCTCGTCAAGGATCAGCGGCGGCTGACCAAGCTGCCACAGCGCCTCGGCCCAGGCGCCAAACAGCCGGGCATGATCATGGCGCGGCCCTTCGGTCAGGGCGGTCTCGTAAGGGTAGAAAAGCGCGACCTGGGCCTGCGGCACAGCGCCCGCGAGAAACCCCGCAAGCCCGGTGATCTCGTCATTCAGCGCCCGCATCACCCCCCACCAGGGTTGCAGATTATAGCCCGGCGCAAAATCAAAGCGCATATTGGCCAGCGGCTCACAGCGCCCGTCGCCCGCATCGGCATAAAGCGCATGCAGGATCACCTGGCCCGCGCCCAGGAGATGCAGCCGGATCATCTGCGCGCGCAGGGCGGCGGGTGTAATCTCCCATTGTCCGGCGGCACGGGTCTCGCTGCGCTCCGCTGTCAGATAAAGCTCGGTCAGACAGCCGCGCCGGCCGGAGGCGCGGGCGATACTGTCCCCCAGCATCGGCGCCAGCTGCGGGCCGAGGTTATTGGCATCGACCGCCGTGATATCGCGCCAGGCGTCCATCCCGAAGAAATCCGCCGCCAGCGCCACACGCGGATCAATCGAGGAAAACCCGCCATTCAGCGCGAAGGAGGCGACATGCGGCAAGATCTCATGCCCGGTCAGCGCAAGGCCGTTGCGATCGCAAAACGCCCGGACCGGCGCGAAAAACGCCTCGCCGATCAGCCTTGTATAGAGACGCCAGATATGGCTGCGCGTGGCAGAGGTCCCGGGCCCGGTGTCAAAGAGCAGCGCGGCCAGTTGCGGACCGATCGCCCCCCGCGCCGCAATGCCGGCGGCGAGGTCTTCAGACCACAGGAAGCTGTTCAGCAGGTTCCCCTCGGCCTCGTACCAGCGGTACAGAACCGGGGCGGGCTGGTCGAAAAACAGCTGATCCACCACGTCGGGGATCAACCCTGCCAGTACGGTCGCAAAGGGCTCCAGCCCGCGCTCGACAAAGCGCTGACCGGCTTCGGGCAGCAGATAATTGATCACCCGCGAGCTGGCGATGCGGGTTGCAGCAAAAAGGATCCAGCGCGCGCCCTCTGGAAGGTCGTCGATCCGCGCCGTGGCGCCGGTCTCGCCCGTCGCCGTAAGCTGCGCCACCCCCTCCTCGATACGGCTATCGGGGTGAAGAACCACTGCCGCGACCAGATCCCAATCGGTGCAGACCGGATGGCCGCCCTCATGGATCCAGTCGCGCACCGCCGGGCCGAGGCTGGCGCCAAGCGTCGCGGTGATCCCGGAAATATGCGCCTCGGCCCGGGTGCTGACGGCCCAGAAAAGATGACGTTCGCGCAGGTGATCCGCGCCATCGACCACACGTCCCCCCGCCTGACCACTGGTCCAGGCATAGTCATCGTAAAGCCCCGCCTTCAGCCCGAGCCTGCCCATGATTTCCACAGCGTCACGGTAGGCCGCGAGAAACCCGTCCGAGAGGTAAAGCGACAAGGGCATCGAAGGCCGCGCCTGGATATAGATGCGGCTGAACCCGGCATCACGGAACTCTGTCAGCTGGGACAGCATGGCATCCCGTCCGGGCAGGCCAGACCAGAACCAATAGGCGGCGGGGCGGCCCGGTTCAGACGCCTTTGTCATCTCTGCCCGATTCTGCACCGCCTGTCTCCTCCCGCCGCCAGGCGGGATGCGGGATATTTTCCTTCACCCGCCAGGCATAGGCGCGCAATATGCTGTAATAACTGGGGAAAACATAGCCGCCATTCAATCTCTGCCACTCCTCCCTTGCGGCGCGATAGGCCCCGGGCAGCCGATACCACGGCACGCGCGGCAGTTTGTGATGCACGAAATGCAGGTTGTTGAACAAAAACAGCGGCGCGAGGAGCGAGCTTTCGACGATGATCGTCCGCCCGTTCGGGTCTTCGGCCCATTGGTGTTCGCAATAGCTGCGGATCGCGATCAGCCCGAGCCCGATCCAGCCCGGCCCCAGGAGATAGAGCCAGACCGGAATGCCCATCCCGAACTGAATAAGGGGCAGAACCACCGCCAGCCCCGCCAGATGATGCGCCCAGGCGTTGCGGGTCCTGGCGTCACCCGCCAGTATCCGGCGCGCCTCTGCCAGGGTGAAACCGATCACCGCAACCCATGGGCCAATCACCACCCGCCCGAGCAGCGTATTGTTGACCCGCAGCACCAGCCGCAACACTCCGGGCATCCGCGCCCAGGTGAAAAGCGCAACATAGTAGCTTTCGGGATCATCATAGGGGTCGGTCAGGCGCTCGTCATTATGGTGCTGAAGATGGGTCAGCCTATAGCTGCGATAGGCGTAGAAAATGCCGATCGGCAGCCAGACCAGGGCCTCATTCAACCCTGCGTTCCGGGTCGGATGACCGTGCAGCACCTCATGCGCCAGTGAGGATTGCAGCGCCACCGCAACGCCCATCACGATCAGCGCAAGCCAGGGCAGGACCGGCCAGAGCCAGAGCCCCGCCGCCAGCCAGCCGCCATAGCACAGCAGAACCAGCCCCCAGGTCGGCGCCTCGAACCGCGGCGGCACCAGCATTTCCCGCGGCAGCACTGGCAGGCGCTGCGACTCACTGGCCCCGCTCATGGCAGCAGCACCGTGTCAGACACGCCTGAGCGCCCAGATCGCCAGCAAAGGCGCCTCGCCGGACCGCATCGCGTGCCGGACCGAGGGCTGGTTGTAAAAGGTGCCGCCGGTTCCGGGGGTGAACCAGCCAGAGGTTTCGCGCCAGAAATCGCCCTCGGACAGCGCCAGATAGACCTCTTCCGGCGCATGGTTGTGATCGGGGTAGCGCACATGCGGCGCCAGCAGTGACAGGCCCAGCCAGACATCGCGCCGCTCTTCATGTCCACCCGGGCCCAGAAGCGTGATTTCGGCATAGCTCCCGGAGGCAAGGCCATTGCGCTCTTCGCCCGTCCATTCGAGATGCGGCTCGGCGGCCTCCAGCGCCGCGCAAAGCGGGGCGAGCTGCGGGGTTTGCGCGGCATGGGCAAGCGCGGCCCCGAGATGCGCGCAGGCGGGTTGCCGGCCGGGGCTGCGCGGGGCCTGCGGATCGACCCGCTTCACGCCGTCGCGGATGCCCGCGAGCGCCGCTTTTGCCTCGGGGGTCGCAGCCAGATCTGCCATCAGCGCCAGCGTCACATCAATGAAATTCTGAACCTCGGGGGGGCGGTTGTACAATGTCACAGTCGCGCCTTTCATCGGCTGGCCGCAGCTCAGACTGCAGCGGCACTGTCACGCGAAATGATAGAAGGGCAGAAGGCCTGCGGCAATGGTTCTGTGAGGCTGGCACACACAGCTTGTCACAAAACAAAAAACAGACTAAGTTTAACAGACTAAGTCAGATCGGGGTGCCGAGATGAAAACCGTCAATATGCATGAAGCCAAGACACATCTCTCGCGCCTCGTCGAAGAGGCGGTGCAGGGAGAGCCCTTTATCATCGCCCGCGCCGGCAAGCCGCTGGTCAAAGTGGTGATGATCGAGACGGATGCGCCGCGCCGCACCGGCTTTCTCGCCGGGCAGATCGACGTGCCCGATGATTTCGACCACCGCGATGCCGATCTGATCCGTGGCCTCTTTGAGGATGATGCAGGTTCTCAGCCGTGAATCTGCTGCTCGATACCCATTACCTGCTCTGGGTGGCGGCGCGCCCGGATCTGATCCCGGCCCGGGCGCTGGCACTGATCGAGGATCCGGCGAACCGGCTCTGGTTCAGCGTCGCCAGCCTGTGGGAAGTGGCGATCAAGCGCGGCCTTGACCTCCCGGATTTCCGCACCGATCCGGGGGTGCTCAGGGCCGGCCTCCTGTCGGCGGGCTATGAGGAGCTGACCGTCGAAGGGCGACATATCCTCGCACTCTCGACCCTGCCGCCGCTGCATCGTGACCCGTTCGACCGGCTGCTGGTCGCCCAGGCGGCGGCGGAAGGGATGCGCCTTTTGTCTCAGGACAGCTATGTGCTGGCCTATGGCGGGCCGGTGCTGGAAATCTGAGGCTCTGTCAGACCGCAATGGCGGCTTCGGCATGGGAAAGCAGATCTTCTGCGGCCTCGCCGGGCGCATAATGCACCCGCTGGCTGCGGTCGCGACGCAGGATCGTCACCAGCCGCGTCTCGACCTCCATCGCGACCAGTTCGCGCAACACCAGGGCATGTTCGACCCCGAAAACCCGTGCGAAACTGCGGCTGTCGGAACAGATCCCCATATGCGCCGTGACCAGCAACATCGCCGCCATCATCGATGGCCCCCGCCCGGCAACCGCCTCGCAGAGCGCGATGAAGCGCTCTTCCCGGGGATCGGCCCCGGTGCTCATTGCGGGTGCAGCGTCACGAGGATCGACTTGGAAACCGGCGTGAAACTGTCCTCGCCCCAGGCGTCATGTGGCACCAGAAGGTTCAGTTCGGGGTAATAGCCGGCGATGCAGCCCTGCGGAATGTCATAGGGCACGAGGCGGAAGCCATTGGCCCTGCGGATCTTACCATCCGCTGCTTCGCTGGTCAGATCGACCAGATCTCCCGCGCCGTGCCCCAGCCGGGCAAGGTCTTCGCGGTTGATAAAAATCACCCGCCGCTCGCCATAGACGCCGCGATAGCGGTCATCCATGCCATAGATCGTGGTGTTGTACTGGTCATGCGAGCGGAAGGTCTGAAGGACAAGCCGCCCCGGCCCCGCCTGCTGCCATTCGGTCTGATCGGGAAGCCGGTCGGGGAAGAAATTCGCACGTCCGGTGGCGGTGTTGAACTCCCGCTCCGATGCCGGGTTCCTCAGCCAGAAGCCGCGCTTTTGCCGCACGGCTGTGTTGTAATCGCCAAAGGCCGGCAACACGCGGGCGATCAGGTCGCGGATCCGGTCATTGTCATCGGCAAGGCCCGCCCAGTCGACATGTTCCGATCCGACCGTCGCCGCCGCTATTCCCGCGACAATCGCCACTTCGGATTTCAGCTCTTTCGAGGCAGGCATGTTGATCCCGCCCGAGCCATGCACCATGCTCATCGAATCCTCGACCGTGACGATCTGACGGATGCCTTTGGAATTCCTGTCGATTTCTGTGCGGCCAAGACAGGGGAGGATGTAAGACAGCCGCCCCGGAAGCAGATGCGAATGGTTCAGCTTGGTCGCGACATGCACGGTCAGATCGAGGCTTTGCAGGATCTTTGCCACCAGATCACTGTCCGGCGTCGCGCGCGCGAAATTGCCGCCAAGCCCGATGAAAGCCCTGGCCCGGCCCGAGATCATGGCGCCAATGGCCTCGACCACATTATGCCCGCGCGCGCGGGGCATTTTCACACCGATCTCGCGCTCCAGCGCATCGATCAGTGCTTTCGGGGCTTTCTCATTGATCCCGACCGTGCGGTCGCCCTGGACGTTGGAATGGCCGCGCACCGGGCAAAGCCCCGTGCCGGGCCGCCCGATATTGCCGCGCAGGAACATCAGACTGGCGATCTCGCGGATCGTCGCGACCGAATGACGGTGCTGCGTGACCCCCATCGCCCAGGTGCAGATCACCTTATCTGCGGCCAGATAGACCCCGGCCGCGCGGGTGATTTCCTCCAGCGTCAGGCCGGACTGTCCGAGAATCTGATCCCAGGAGGTGGCATCGACCTCGGCCTTCCAGGCCTCGAATCCGTGGCAATGTTCTGCGATAAAGGCGTGGTCGATCACCGAAGGGCGCCCTTCGGACAGGGCCTCAGCTTCCGCCGCGAAGACCAGTTTCGCCATGCCCCTGACCGCCGCCATATCGCCGCCAAGGCGCGGCTGATAGTAATCGGTCGAGGTCGGCTCTGACCCGCCAAAGATCATTTCCAGCTTGTTCTGCGGATCGGCAAAGCGCTGAAGACCCTTTTCTTTCAGCGGGTTGAAGACCACCACTTTCGCACCCCGCGCGGTCGCCTTCCGCAGATCGGCGAGCATACGCGGGTGATTGGTGCCGGGGTTTTGCCCGATCACGAAAATCGCATCCGCCGCTTCGAAATCCTCCAGCAGCACAGTGCCCTTGCCGATTCCGATCGCTTCGGTCAGCGCAACCCCCGAGGCCTCATGGCACATATTGGAACAATCGGGGAAGTTGTTGGTGCCGTAAAGCCGCACGAAAAGCTGGTACAGAAACGCCGCCTCATTCGAGGCCCGCCCCGACGTGTAGAATTCCGCCCGGTCCGGATCATCCAGCGCGTTCAAAGCTGCACCGATGGCGGTGAAGGCCTCGTCCCAGCTGGTCTGGCGATAGCGGTCGCTGGCCGCATCATAGACCATCGGATGGGTCAGGCGCCCCTGATGTTCCAGCTCGAAATCCGACCAGGTGCGCAGCTCAGACACGCTATGGGCGGCAAAGAAATCGGGCGTGACACGCTTTTGCGTCGCCTCCCAGGCCACTGCCTTGACGCCGTTTTCGCAAAATTCAAACGAAGAGCCATGTTCCGGGTCGCCCCAGGCGCAGCCCGGGCAGTCAAATCCGTCGGGCTGGTTCGCCCTGAGCATGGTCCGGGCGCCGGCCAGGGGGTTGCCGGTCGCAAGCAACCGCTTGCCACAGCTTTTCAGCGCGCCCCAGCCGCCAGCCGCCGCCGAAGACTTGCCGATAAACTCGTTCTTGCCCATGACGGCCCCTTTTCGCGCGCAAAGCCCCCTCTCCCATCGCGGGATGGTGGAGAATGAGGCCGGATTTCTGGCTGACTGCTGCCGGAGGCCGCCTGTCCACGGCGGTCAAAGACCGGCGGGCGAGGCAAAAGCGCAAGGGTTGCCCGGCTGAAATAGCGCAGGATGCGGGAATTCCAAGGGCCAGATGCGCCTTTTCAGGCAGTGCATAGGGCATTTGCTTATTTTCCCATCAGGAATGTGTCTTTCTTGCCAGTGGTTGTAATGCCCCGGCTGGACGCAGCCCCCTGGCCGAGGTTGACAAATGCCGGCATTCCCGCCGGACTGCGGCACATGGCGACCGTTATAGACACCAAGATTCACCCCCCGCACCTTCGGTCGACGCTCTTGCGCCGCGAGGCGGCCCTTGCGCTGATGGATCAGGCGCTGGCGCATCCGCTGACGGTCCTGCGCGCGCCGGCGGGCTTTGGAAAATCGACATTGGTGGCGCAATGGGGCGCCGGGCTTGAGGAGACGGGTTTCGCCTGGCTTTCGCTGGATCCGATGGCCGACAGTGGCAGGTCGTTCATCCTGCATCTGATCCGCGCGGTCGGGCGCGCCTTGCCCGCGCCCGATATGGCGCTGCAAAATCTCACCACCTCGGAATCCCTGTCTGCGACCGGTGCGCTGGCGGCCCTTGTGGCGGCAATTCTGGCAGCGGGGCGACCGCTGGTCCTCGTGCTCGATGATCTCCACCGCCTGACCTCTGCGGAAGCGCTCGCCTTCCTGCAATCGCTGATCGACCACGCGCCCCCCCGGCTCCATATCGTGCTGATCTCGCGCAGCGATCCGCCTTTGCATCTGGCGCATCTGCGGGCGCGCGGCCAGCTGGTCCGCATCCCCGACAGCGCCCTGCGCTTCTCGCGGGCCGAGACGGCGGATTTCCTGCATGAAAGCCTCGGGCTCACGATGGAGCCCGCAGAGCTGACGACGCTCCATTCCCGGACCGAGGGCTGGATCGCGGCGCTGCAACTCGCCGGTCTCGCGATGCATGAGGAAGGTGACCGACCCGGCTTTCTGGCGCGGTTTTCCGGGGCAGGCGGTGATATTGCCGCCTTTCTGGGCCAGGAGGTTCTGTCGCGGCTGCCCGCCGATATGATGGATTTCCTCAGCCGCAGCGCGGTGCTGGAATGGTTCGATGCCGATCTTGCGGCGCGGGTCACCGGGCATCAGGATGCGGCGGCGATGATCCGGCGGATTGACCAGGCGAACCTGTTCCTTGTGGCGCTGACGCCCTCGCGCACGACCTTCCGCTATCATCACCTCTTTGCCGATCTCTTGCGCAGCCTGCCCCGCACCGCTGAACTGGCCCCGGCGCTGAACCGCGCCGCCGCCGATTGCCTTTCGGCGCGCGGGATGGAAATCGACGCCGTGCATTATGCCCTTGCGGCAGGCGATACGCTGCGCGCGGCGGAACTGGTCGAGACCTGCTGCATGGCGGCGGTCAAGCTCGGCCAGATCACCCGGCTGCGCGCCTGGCTTGAACGGCTGCCGCCGGGGGTGAATGACAGCCGCCCGCGTCTGTTGCTGGCCCAGGCCTGGGTCTATTTCCATTCCAGCGCCCCACGCCGGGCGCTGACCTGCGTGCGCGCCGCCCGCGATCTTCTGCGTCAGATGCAGTCTGACGCAGCTTTGCCGCGCGAGACCCATGCCGCGCTCTGGGCCGAGATGCAGGTGCTGGGGGTCGGCGCGCTTTCTGCCGGAGAACGCTCTGCCCGGGCGCGGCGGATGGCGCAGGCCTTATTGCCCGGCCTGCCACGTCAGGAACATTTCCTGCGCGGCACGCTGAACAATGTGCTCGGGTTTTGCGAATATTCGCTGGGCAGCCTTGGCCCCGCGCGCCTCGCCTGCAGCCGGGGCCGCGCGGCACATGAACAGGCGGGATCGGTCTTTGGCATGGCCTATTCCGAGCTGATCCTCGGGCTGATCGAGAAATCCGCCGGCAATCTGCAGATCGCGCGGCAGCATTTCGCCTCTGGCGCCGGGATGGCCCGCGAGGCGCTTGGCGCGGGATCTTATGCCGAGGCGATGGCGGCGGTCTTCCAGGCCGAGCTTGCCTATGAAAGCGACGATCTCGACGCCGCAGCGCGACACCTGGCCGACCATCGCGGCGAGATGGAGGCTTTTGGCCTGGTGGTCCATGAGATGACGGTGCGCCTCTCTGCCGCGCGGCTGTCGGCGGCGCGGGGCGAGACGACCCGGGCCATCGCGATCCTGTCGGAGGCCGAGGTTTCCGGCACCCGCAACCATTACCGCAGGCTGGTCGCATCGGCGCTGAATGACCATGTGCGGCTCTTGCTGGCCGGCGGCAATGCGGCGCTGGCGCGGGGTGTGCTGATGGCGCGCGGCGTCAGCGAGGACAGCTGTGAGAGCCCTGGCGCACCTTCGACCGCGCATGAGATGGAACAGATCGCGCTTTCCAGGGTTCTGATCGCCGAAGACAATCCCGCCGCCGCGCATGAGCGTCTGACCCGCATCGTCGGGCGACTGCGCTATTCGGGGCGGCTCAGACGGCTGGTGCAGGTTCAGGCGGTGAACGCCATCGCCGCGCTGAACGCCGGCGAACGCATGGCGGCGCTGAATGCGATCTCGGAAGCGGTCGAGACCGCCTTTCGTCAGGGTGCGCTGCGCAGCCTGCTCGATGAGGGTGCAGCGCTGGCGCGGGTGATCGACTGGGCAAGGCCGCGCATCCCGTCCTGGTCGCGCGATGTGGCGCTTTCCGCCTTTGTCACGGGCCTTCATTCCCGGCTGTCTCCCTTTGCAACTGCAACCGGGCCACAGGTCCAGGCCGCGTCACCGCTCCTGTCGCCCAAAGAGGCCGAGGTCGCGGCGGCCTTGCAGGCCGGGGCTTCGAACCGCGAGATTTCCGAACAGCTTGCGATTTCGATGGATACCGTCAAATGGCATCTGAAGAATATCTTCTCCAAGCTCGGTGTCTCCAGCCGCATCCAGGCAGTGCTGGCCTTGTCGGCCAAGGGGAACCAGGCGGGCCCCCACCCGAAAGGGTGGTGAAGATTTTTTGTCCCCCCCACCCCTAAGGGAGGCGCACAAGCCCTGCCCTCTCGCCTAGCCTCCTGCACGGAATATCCAGGCGGGAGAAACGCGCGATGACCACCGGCCTCGTGTCGCATGAGCTGTATCACTGGCATAATACCCAGAACTGGAACCTGGTTTTCCCGCCAGGCCTGACGGTGCAGCCTGGCGAACATGTCGAAAACCACGAGACCAAGCGGCGGATCCGCAATCTGCTCGAGGTCTCTGGCCTGCTGGATTACCTCGCGCCGATCAAGCCGCGCCCCGCGACCGAGGATGAGATCGCCCGCTTTCACACCCGCGACCATATCGCGAAGATCAAAGCGATCAGCGAGGCGGGCTGGGGCGATGCCTCATACCTGACGCCGCTTGGCGCCGGAAGTTTCGATATCGCGCTGCTGGCGGCGGGCGGCACGATTGCCGCGATGGATGCGGTGCTGACGGGCCAGGTGCAGAATGCCTATGCCCTGGTGCGCCCGCCGGGACATCACGCCGAGCGCAATATCGGCATGGGGTTCTGCCTTTTCGGCAATGTGCCGGTGGCGATCATGCATGCCCAGGCGACGCATGGCCTGGGCCGGGTCGCGACGGTCGACTGGGATGTCCATCACGGCAATGGCACCCAGGACGCGTTTTATGACAGCGGCGATGTGCTGACGATCTCGCTGCATCAGGACCGGCTCTACCCGACCCATTCGGGCCTGCATTCCGAGCGCGGCACCGGCAAGGGCGAGGGCTACAATCTCAATATCCCGCTGCCGCCGGGCTGTGGCAACGGCGCCTATCTCGAGGCCTTCCGCCGTGTCGTCCTGCCCGCGCTTGAGCGCTACAGGCCCGATCTGATCGTGGTGCCTTCAGGGTTTGACGCCTGCGCGGTCGATCCGATGGGGCGGATGATGGTGACATCGGAAGGCTATCGCCAGATGACCGCCATGCTGATGGAGGCTGCCGACCGGCTTTGCGGCGGGCGCCTCCTGATGTCGCATGAGGGCGGTTATTCGGCGATGTATGCCCCTTATTGTGGCCTTGCGGTGCTCGAGGAAATGAGTGGGATCCGCACCCATGTCAGCGACCCCTGGGCCGAACATGCAGGCTGGGGCCAGCAGGAATTGCAGCCACATCAGGCCGCGATGATTGCCGGGGCGGCGGCCCTGCTCGACGCGATCAAATAAAAACACATATAAAACAACAGGGAAATGATCATGAAAACGCTGAAACTGGCAGCCCCCAATGTGATCCCCGGGCGGCGGACTTTCCTCAAGGGCGTCGCGGGCTTTGGCGGCGCGGCGGGCGCGATGCTTGCGGGCATGAATGACGGCGCCCGCGCGCAGGGAAGCGCGATCCCGGTCGGCCAGGCGGCCCCCCTCACCGATTTCGCCGCCGCTGACGGGGTCGAATTTCGCAACGGTCTGATCATGGCCTGTGACGAGATCAACGCGCTTGGCGGTATTCTGGGCCGCCCGCTGGAGCCTCAGTTCGAAGACACCAAGCAGATGGGTGACGCGACCAATGTCCAGGCCGTACAGCGTCTGATCGACCGCTACGGCGTCCATGCGGTGATCAACGGCTATAATGTCGGCTCGGGCTCGGCGATCCCCGATGTGATCGCCGACAGCGGCATCATCTATGTGCATTACGATGCGACTTTGGGCCATACGAGCCTCATTGAATCCGACCCCGAACGCTATTTCGGCTCCTTCCAGGGCTGTGCTGCGGAATACTGGTATGGGCCGGGTTTCCTCGACTTCCTCAAATCGCTCGAAGCGAATAAGGAATTCACCCGTCCGAACAACAAGATGGCGGTGATCCTTTCGGCGGGCGTCTATGCCGCGAATATCGCCAATGGCGTCAAGGAACGCGCCGCCGAATATGGCTGGGAGATTTCCATGTTCGAGACGGTTTCCGTGCCGATCTCGGAATGGGGGCCGACGCTCGCGAAACTGCGCGAAGACCCGCCGGCAGTGATCTGCATCACCCATTTCTTCCCCGCCGATCTGGCGCAATTCATGGTGCAATTCGCCCCCAACCCCACGAATTCGCTGATCTATATGCAATATGGCCCGATGGTTCCCGCCTTCCGCGAGATTGCCGGCAAGGCCTCGGAAGGGGTGATCTATGCCACCCTGGTGGGCGATCTTCAGGATGAGATCGGGCTCGATTTCGAGAAACGCTACAAAGAACGCTTTGGCGAGACTGCCGGGCATAATTCCGGCGCGCAGCCCTATGACGGCGCGTATCTCTGGGCCGTGGGCGCGGCGCTGGCGGGCGGATCGGGAGAGCCGGACAATCCAGATCAGAACCGCCTGGTCGCCGACCGGATGCGAAACCTCATCTATCGCGGTGTCTGCGGTACCACCCGGATGAACCCGGCAAACAACGCCGCCCGCGCCTTCCCGACCGAGGTCAACGACCCCTCGCTTGGCATGCCGCATCAGTTCCTGCAGATCCAGGATGCAGGCGTCGGCGGCAAGCTGATCGCGCCCTGGCCCTATGCAACCGGCCCCTATGTGAAACCGTCCTGGCTGAAATGACCGTGTCCGAGCCGATCCTCGCCTGCGAGCGGGTGACCAAACAATATGGCGCGCTGAAAGCCGTCAACGCGCTGGACTTCACGGTCCGGCGCGGCGAGGTGCTGGGGATCGGCGGGCCGAATGGCGCAGGCAAGACCACGCTGTTTGACGTGCTTTCCGGGCTTTCACCTGCAACGGCGGGGCGGGTCCTGCTGGCGGGCGAAGAGATCACCGCTGACGCCCCCGATCGCATCTGTCAGCGCGGCCTTGCGCGGACCTTTCAGCTGAATGCGGCCTTTGACTCCATGTCCTTGCGCGACAATGTGCGGCTGGCGGCACAATTCGGGCGGCGCGCGCGGGCGATGCCCGGGCTGCGGCTTTCGCGTGAGGTGCGCGATGCCGCCGATCAGGCGCTGGACTTCGTGGGCCTCGGGCCGCGTGCGGGAACCCTGGCCGGACAGGCGCCTGTGATCGACCGCAAGCTTCTGATGATCGCCTCGGCGCTGGCGACCGATCCGAAGATCCTCCTGATGGATGAACCGGTCGGCGGCCTGACCCATGCCGAGACCGATGTGATCATGGACTGCGTCCGCCGCCTGAAAGCGCGCGGCGTGACGATCATCCTGATCGAGCATGTGATGCGCTTCCTCGTCGGCCTGTCCGAACGCGTCATGATCCTCCATCACGGTGAGAAGATATTCGAGGGCCCGCCCGGCGGGCTGGTCGAAGATGCCACCGTGGTCGATGTCTATCTGGGGGCCGGCGCATCCGAGCGGCTGCGCGGTCATCTCGGGAGGGGGGGCGCATGAGCCTTCTGGAAATCAGCGGTCTCGAAGTCGCTTATGGTGTGCAGCGGGTGATCCGGGGCATTTCGCTGACGATCAAAGAGGGCGAATTCGCGGCCCTTGTCGGCCCGAACGGGCATGGGAAAACCACGGTGCTGCGCGCGATTTCGGGCCTTGCCCGGGCGCGCGCCGGAGAGATCCGCCTTGACGGCAAGGCGCTGACCCGCGCGCGGCCCGACCGCATCGTCGCGGCGGGCATCATCCATGTACCGCAGGGCGATCTCCTGTTTCCGGGCATGTCGGTGCTCGATAATCTCAGGATGGGCGCCTACCTTCCCGAAGCCGCGCGCGACGAGGCGCGCCGCCTTGATGAGGTCTTCACGCTGCTGCCGAAACTGCGCGACCGTCAGACCCAGACCGCCTCTACCCTTTCCGGCGGGGAACGGCGCATGGTCGGGATCGGGCGCGGGCTGATGGCGGGCGGGCGGATCCTGATGCTTGATGAGCCCTCCCTCGGGCTTGCCCCCATCGTGATCGACCAGATCTATGAACTGGTGCAGGCGCTGGCGAAATCGGGGCGCACCATTCTGGTGGTCGAGGAAAACGCCATCCGCATCGCCGATATGGCCGACCGGATGCATCTTCTCGACAATGGCGCCATTGCCTGGTCGGGAACGGGGCAGGAATTCCTGTCATCGCCGGAAATCTTCGCCACATATCTGGGGGGCTGAGCCATGGATGTTGCAACCCAGATCCTGATTTCCGGCCTGACTTTGGGCGCGGTCTATGCGGTCTCGACCATTGGTCTTGCGCTGATCTTCGGCGCGCTGAACATGCTGAACATGGCGCAAGGCGGTCTGCTGGCGCTTGGCGGCTATATCGCGATGTGGGCGATGCAGGCGATGGGCTGGCCTGCACCGCTGGCCGCACTGGCCGCAATGGCGGCGGGTTCGCTGGCGGGCGGGCTGATCTTTGTCGCCGCCGCGCGGCCGATGCTGGGCGGCGAAGGGTTCGAGACCCGCATTTTCATCGCCACCATCGGCATCGGGCTGATGCTGGAAAGCGTGATCCTCAAGCTTTTCGGCCCGCAACCCCAGGCGCAGAGCCTGAAGCTGGAAGGCGGTATCATGCTCGGCCAGGTCAACCTGCCCTGGCAAAATGCGCTGATCTTTGGCACCGCGCTTCTGATGCTGGTGCTGGTGGCGGGAATGCTGAACCGCTCGCGCCTTGGGCGGGCGATCCGGGCGACCTCGATGAACCGCGATGCGGCGCAGCTGATGGGGGTGCCGATCCGCCGGATCTACCTCACGATCCTGATGCTGTCGGGCGCATTGGCAGCACTGTCAGGGATCATGATCTCGTCAATGTCGGGGCTGTTGCCGAATATGGGGGCGGACCCGATGCTGAAGGCCTTTATCATCTGTGTCGTGGCGGGGCTGGGGAATGTGCCGGGTGCCGCGCTGACCGCCTTTGCCATCGGCATGCTTGAGGCAGTCATCCAATACATTTTCGGCGTGCAATATGCCTTCGCGATCCTTCTGTGCCTTGTAATCGCGGTGCTGATCTGGAGACCGCAGGGCGTCTTTGGCCAGAAAGAAGTGGTGCGGCTATGATCCGGTCTCCTGTCAGACGCGATGTCGTGATTGCGCTGGTGCTGTTTCTGCTGATGCTGGCGGTGCCGCTTTTGACCGGCACCCGCTATGTGCTGACGCAGCTGACGGTGTTTTTCATATGGGCGGTGGTGGCGAGCCAGTGGAACCTTGTCCTCGGCGTTGCGGGGATCTTTTCACTGGCGCAGATGGCGCTCTTCGCGGTCGGCGCCTATGCCACTGCGATGCTGGCCTATTATATCGGGCTGATGCTGCCTGCTGCGATGCTGCTGGCGGCCCTGGTGACGGTTGGGGTCTCGCTGGTGATCGGCTTTGCCTGCCTGCGGCTGAAAGGCCCCTATGTGGCGCTGCTGACGCTGGCGATCGGCCAAGTCATGTATCTTCTGGTCGTGAATGACACCGCCTGTTTCACCACCCCCGCCTCGGGCTGCCTGCCTTTGTTCGGCGGCGCGCGCGGCTTTTCACGGTTCGGGGATCTGGGGTTCCGAGATCTGCTCGGCTCGAAATGGTATGTCGGGCATTACTATACCGGGCTGGTGCTGCTGCTTGCCGCACAGCTTTTCTGCATCGCGATCATCCATGGCCCGCTGGGCCTGGCCTTCCGGGGCCTGCGCGACAATCCCGGCCTCGCGCTGGCCCGTGGCGTGTCGAGGATGCGCTATCAGCTCTGGGTCTTTGGTCTTTCCGCCTTTTTCACCGGCCTTGCCGGCGCCTTTCATGCCGCGCATTTCGGCGTGGTCGGACCGACCGCCTTCGCTTTTGCAATGCTGCTCTTCATCCTTGCGATGATCGTGGTCGGCGGGCTTGGCACCACCTGGGGACCCCTGATCGGGGCCGCGCTGCTGATGTGGGCCGATGAGGGGCTGCGCGAAGTGTCCGACTGGCGCGAGATCGGCATCGGGCTTGTACTGGCGGGCTGCGTGATCCTTTTTCCCAAAGGGCTTGCCGGAATCCGGTTGAGGTTCAGCCAGGGGCGCGGTCAGAGGCCGGATGCACCACCTGCGCCCCCGCCTCATACCAAACCGGTCTGACCGTCCGGAGCCGGAACCATCACCACCCCCCATTGGCGGGCAATCCGGGGCGGGCAGCGGGGGCCGGTGAAGCACAGGCCCCCGCCATGGGTCGGGCAAAGGGAGCAGCCCGGCCGGGGAAAGAAGCGCCCGGATCCCGGGCGGTCAGATCGCCTGAGGCCGGAAATCCGCATCGCGCGCGGGCATCACATTGCGCAAAAGCGTGATGGATTTCTCGAGCCCTTCGAGCGAATTCAGCAGCACATCCTCATGCTCGATCGAAAGCCAGCCATCGTAACCCGCCATCTTCAGCCGGTAGCAGAAGTGCCGCCACCACTCCTCACCATGGCCGAAACCAAGCGTGATATACGACCAGCTGCGCGCCGGAATATCCATCAGACCGCCGTTTTCCAGCAGGCTGGTCGTGGCCTGTTTCGGCGCGTTGAGGAAGGTATCCTTGGCATGGACATGAAAGATCGCCTCACCGAGCGCCCCGGCTGCGGCCAGCGGGTCGGCCCCCATCCAGAACAGATGGCTCGGGTCGAGATTGGCACCGATCACCGGCCCGACCGCCTCGCGCAGCTTCAGAAGCGACGGCACGTTATAGACGCATTGATTGCCATGCATCTCGAGCGCGATCTGCGACACGCCCGAGGCTGTCGCCAGATCAGATATCTCGCTCCAGAACGGGATCAGCTTTTCCTGCCATTGCCATTCGAGGATCTTTTGCATCTCGGGCGGCCAGCTTGCCACAACCCAGTTCGGCATCAGATCGCCCTCGCGCCCGGCCGGAAGACCCGACATGGTCACAATCTTCGTGATCCCCATATCGCCCGCGATACGGATGGTGTCGCGCAGGCATTCCGCCTGATGCGGCTCGGTCGGATGCAGCGGATTGCCGTTTGCATTCAGGCAGATCAGCTCCAGCCCGCGATCTGCAAATGCCTTCAGGAAGGCCTTGCGCGCGCCCGCATCGCGCGCCATCAGCGCAAGGTCGAAATGCGGCGCGGTCGACCAGCCGCCGGTATTGACCTCCAGCCCCGCGACGCCGAGACGGGCGGCGGTCTCCAGCACGCCCTCAAAGCTGTCACCGCCGAGGCTGTCCGTTACGAAACCAAGCTTCATGGTCAGTCTGTCCTTTTGCGGTAGAATTCCGGCTGCGCGATCATTTCGACGACAACCCGTCGCCCCTCTTTCAGCGATCTCACCCCGGCTTCGGCAATCACCGAGGCGGCATATCCATCCCAGGCACTGGCCCCATCCGCCGGGAAGACCCCGCTGCGGACAAAGTCGATGAAAGCGCGGTTCTGGCGGCGATAGGCCTCGGCAAAGCGCGGGCGCCAGTCGGCGGCATAGGTGGTGACCTGTTGCAAGCCGCAGTCGATGCGCGAATGCAGCGGGGCAGAAAGCGAAACCGCACCGGTTTCCCCGACCAGCTCACCGCGCACGTCATAGCCATAGGCGGCGTTGTTATTGACCTCGATGGTGACGACCTGGCCCTGATCCGTTTCCAGCACCATCACCACGGGGCCGACCTTGCCGCTCGCGAGGTGCGGCGAGAAGGCCGTCACGGCGACATAATCCGCTCCCAGCACGAAACGAGCCACGTCGAATTCATGCGGCGCGGAATTGGTGATCGCCATATCGGCGGTGAAACCGGCGGCCGGGTTTTCGACATTGCGGTGGAAGTTGTGCATCATCACCGCGCGCCCGATCAGCCCGTCGCAAAGCGCCGCGCGCATCTCCTGGTAAGACTGGTCAAAGCGGCGCATGAAGCCAAGCTGCACCCGCTGCACGCCTCCCGCCTCTTCGGCCTGCATCACCTGCAGGCATTCGACGGATAAAGGCGACAGTGGCTTTTCGCACAGAACCGCCTTGCCGGCTTTCAGACAGGCCAGCGTCAAGGGCGCATGGGTGAAATCGGGGCTGGCGATCAGCACCGCGTCAATATCCGGTCTTGCGATCAGTGCCCCGGGGTCGGTACCGGCCTCTGCGCCGCAGCGGTCGGCAAGTGAGCGGGCGCGGGCCGGATCGGCATCAACGATCAGCCGCAATTCCGTCCCCGCCAGATCCTCGGCGAAGATCTTTGCATGATCCGCGCCCATCACCCCTGCGCCGATGATCCCAATTCTTACAACCATCTGTGTCATCCCTACCGTTTCACAGCCCATTGCCGCAGCAGCCGGTCGCCAAGCGCTGCCGCCACCACGATCACCCCCAGCGTGAGGATGAACCATTGCGGCCTGACCCCCATCACCACCAGATAGGACTGGATCGACGACAGCACAAAGGCCCCCATCAGCGCGCCCGGCAGCGACACCCGCCCGCCCGCCAGCAGACAACCGCCCAACACGCAGGAGGCAATCGCCTGCAACTCCATCAGCCGGCCCATCGAGCCATCGGCAAAGCCGAGCTTGCCGGCCTCAAGCCCTCCGGCGAGGCCCGCAAGCAGCCCGCAGATCACGAAGGCCGAGAATTTGATCCGGTCTACCCGGACGCCGCGTGAATGGGCACTTGCGGCCGAGCCGCCAACCGCCAGCAGTCGATTGCCGAAGGGCGTGGCGCGCAGCAGGATCATCAGGACCACGAGGCTCACCAGCAGCCAGATCAGGCCCGTGTTGAAGCCAAGAATATCGCCGCCGCCGAAGAGCCAATAGGTAAATCCCCCCCGCGCCGCATAGGGGATCGAAAAGGAAAACCCGTCGGTCAGCGCGATGGCGATGCCACGAAAGATCATCAATGACCCGAGCGTGATGATCAGCGAAGGCGTGCCGGTTTTCGTGATCAGCCAGCCGTTGAAAGCGCCGATCAGCCCGCCCACCGTCACCGCCGCCAGCATCGCAATTGCCGGGTCGATCCTGAGCGCCAGCCAGAGGTAGACCAGCGCGCCCATGCCGAAGGTCGATCCGACCGAAATGTCGATCTCGCCGGTGCCGATCACCAGCGCCACGCCCAGGGTCATCAGACCCAGCGTCGCCGTAACCTGCAAAATCGTGGCGAAATTATAGAGATTGGCCCAGCGGCCATCGGAACTGGTGGCGAAGAAAACGACCAGGAGGCCCGCGATCAGGAAGATGCCGATCTCGGAATGGCGCCGCACCAGGCGCTTAAATCCCTGCGCCGCCATCAGACGGCCTCCCGCTTTTCGACCTTGCGGCCGCCCTGGCGAATGACTTCCTCCAGCGCGTCGGCGGTCATGGCGCTGGTCGCGGCGTCTTCGATCTTTTCGCCGTTTTCCATGATGATGATGCGGTCGGCGAGCTTGTGGACCTGGAAGATGTCATGGGTGATATAGATCACCAGCAGGCCCTGTTCTTTGAGGGCCACGGCCAGTTCATTGACATGTTCGCGCTCGCGCACCGAAAGGTGGTTCGTGGGCTCATCCATGATGACAACGCGGTTCTTGAATTCGACCGCGCGGCCAATTTTCACCGACTGGCGTTCCCCCCCCGAAAGCCGCTCGACCTCGTCATCGGCCGAGACATTGTCGCGCAATCCGAATTCACGGATCACCCTGGTCGACATCTCGCGCATCTTTTTGAAATCGAGGATCGGGATGCCGAAGATCCGGCGCACCGGTTCACGGCCAAGGTAGAAATTGCGCGCAATCGAAAGGTTGTCGCAAAGGCCGACCGATTGCTGGATGGTCTCGATCCCCTGGTCGATGGCGAGTTTCGGGTGGAATTTTTCCACGCGCTCGCCATTGAACCAGACCTCGCCCGAGGTCGGTTTATGGATGCCGCAAAGCACGCGGATCAGCGTGGTCTTGCCCGCGCCATTGTCACCCACAAGGCCGATCAGCTCGCCCGCATTGAAATCGAGTGAGACGTTTTTCAGCGCGTGAAAGGCCCCGAAGTAAAGCTGGAGGTTTTTGACCTGGATCAGCGGAGTGCCGGACATGGGAGGATCCTTTCGGGTCAGACAGAATGCCCTGCCCGGCGGGCAAGGGACTGGTTGAAAATGACGGCGACGATCAGGACCACGCCGACAAAGGTGATGAACCAGGAGGACGGCGCGCCAAGCGCAATCAGCTCGTAGCGGAAGCTCGTGATGATAAAGGCACCCAGCACCGCGCCGACCAGCGAGCCGCGGCCACCTGACAGGAGGCAGCCGCCGATCACGGCTGCGGCAATCGCCTCCAGCTCCATCAGATCGCCCAGCGTCACATGGGTCTGCGGCTTGTCGGCGAGTGTCACGATCCCCGCGAAACCGGCCAGGAGCGCGCAAAGGGTGAAAGTGGCGATCTTGACGTGATCCGATCTGACGCCGCGCGATTCCGCACTGTCCTGTGCGCCGCCGGTCGCCAGCAGCCGGTTCCCGAACCTTGTGCCCCAGAGCATGATGTTCAGCGCGATACAGAGGCCGATCATCCAGAAAATCGCCGCCTCGATCCCGAAAAGCTCGCCGCCGAACAGCCGGGTCAGCGGGTTGATGCGCGCCGCTTGGGAGAAATTGTTCACCGAGCCGCCGGTCCAGACATAGATCAGCCCGCGCGCGGCAAAGAGACCGCCCAGCGTCACGATCATCGAAGGAAGCTTTCCCTTCACAACCAGCAGGCCCTGGACCGCCCCCACCAGCGCCGCGATCAGCAGCGCGAGGATAATGGCGCCTCCGACCCCATATTGCGGCTCGAAAGTGATGAAGGCGACGCCCGTGAGCCCATAGACCGACCCGACAGAGAGGTCGATTTCCTTTGTGATGATCACCAGCGCCTGGCCCATCGCAACAAGGCCGAGTATGGCCGAGAAATGCGCCACATTCGCCAGCGTCTGGCTGCGCCACCAGCCAGAGAAGTCAACAATGCTGAAGACGGCAAGCATCAGCACGACACCGATCACGGCGCCGAAACTCTGGCTCCGGACGAGAGCTTGCAGGGGGGTTTGCATGAGGATCTTCCTCTGGCAGGCGGGCATATGCGGCGCGTTGGCAGGACTGGCCGGGAGACGCCCCCCGGCCGGCAGTGGCACCAGAATTACCAGGTGTTTTGCTGGTTATAGGCCTCTTCGCCAAAGACGCTGCGGACCAGATCAGACCATTTGTCAGCGTTTTCTTTGGTGATGATGATCGGGCCGGTCAGAATGTCCTGCTGCGGCGCATAACCGTGTTTTACATTCCAGTAGAGCCATTCCAGCGGCGCATAGCCCTGCAGCCAGAAGCCCTGGCTGTTGGTGGCAAGCACATGCCCCTGACGGACACCCTCAATCGAGACCGGGCCTTCATCGACGGTCAGAACGGTCACGCCCTCCATATCGACATCGGGCGAAAGCCCCATCTCATTCGCCACCCCCCAGGCCCAGGGTGCCGACCAGCCGGCCACGGTGAAGATGTAATTGGTGTCGGTATTGGCCGAGAGATATGATTGCAGCGTGTTGCGCGCGGTCGCGGGTTCGGCCCCGATGAACAACTCGTCGAATTTTGCGCCCGACGCCTCCATCACTTCACGCATCCCGGCGCACCGCTTTTTCAGCCCCTCATGCGCGCTGTCATGGCTGGCGCAGACCACCCGGGTCGGCGCGGGGACCACACCGGCCTCGACCTGCGACAGGGCATATTCGCCCAGCTTGCGGCCAGTCAGCAGCTCGTCGCCACCGACATAAGTGACATAGGGAATGCGCTCGCCCTCGGGGCGGCCATCGGCGATGTTGAAGGCGACAACCGGGATCCCGGATTCGATGGCGCGGCGCAGCGGGCCTTCAAACGCGTCCGGGCTGACGATCGGCACTGCGATCCCGTCGGGCCGGGTGGCAATCGCCTGTTCCAGCAGCCGCACATGTTCCTGGATCGAATAATTGTTGGTCGAGATATATTCGGCTTCCACATCGGGGTATTTCTTGCCGAATTCCTCCATCGCCATGGTCAGCCAGTTCATATTCGGATCGTTGGACCCGATATGCGAGACCACGACGAAGCGCAGTTTTTCACCATCTTGCGCCATGGCGGCGTCGGGAAGGGTCGCCGTGAGGGCGGTGGTCGCAAGCGCGGTCGCGGCCAGAATCCAGCCTTTGAACGTCATCATCTTTTCTCCTCCTCCAAGGGTGCAATGAATATTGCAATCATGGCAAAGTTGCGAAAGATGATTGAACGGCTGTTTCTGATGCAAATCACATCATTTGATGTCGCATCAGTTTTCGGGTGGCTTTGGGCGGCAGAGGGGGGCGGAAATGACGGAAAATTCCCGCATTCAGGGCTGGAAAGGCCCAACGGTAAAAGAGGTTGCGCGGCTTTCCGGTCTTGGGCCTGCAACGGTCGACCGCGTGCTGAACAACCGGCCGGGGGTGCGGGAAAAGACCCGCAACCGGGTTGTGGCGGCGCTCGACAAGCTCAGCCAGGAAAACCAGGGCCGCGAGGAGGCGCTGGATCTGCGGCTGTTCTGCGAATCCGGCACAAGCTTCAACGCCGCGATGGATGCGGCCGCCGATGCGGTGAACCGCTCGCTTCCCGGCGTGCGGATCAGTGGCTTTTATCTGACCACCCGCGAGGCCGATCCGGCGCTTTTCGCCCGCCAGATCGAACAGGGTGGCAGCGGGTCGGACGGGGTGATCGTGGTCGCGCGCGAACATCCGGCGATCAATGCAGCGCTGCGCAAACTGGGCCACCAGGGCGTGCCAGTGGTCTGCCTGACCAGCGATCTGCCCAGCTCGCGCCGCGCCGCCTATGTCGGCAATGACCAATATGCCGCCGGCAGCGTGGCGGCTTTGCTGATCGGCAGCCGCCTCTCGCAAAGCCGCGCCAGCATCCTCATCGTCTCAAGCGTGCCATTCCGCTGTCAGAAAGAACGCGTGATGGGCTTTCGCCGCGTATTGCGCAGCGATTTTCCGCATCTGCGCATTCAGGAACAGGTGATCGCCAATGACGACCCCGAGACCACGCATCAGCAGCTGATCAGCCATTTCCGCGAGCATGGCGTGCCGCTGGCGATCTATAATGTCGCCGGCGCCAATCGCGGCATCGCCTGGGCGCTGGAGGCGCTTGGCCGCGACCGTGATCCGGTTTTCGTGGGTCATGAACTGACGCCGCATTCCCGCGATCTCCTGAGCAGCGGCGTGATGGATTTCGTGATCTCGCATGATTTCACCGCCGAGCTTTCCCAGGCCGCGCTCTGGATCCGCGATGCGGCGCGGGGTGTCACGGTGCAGCCTGCGGCCTCGCAGATCCTGCTGCACACGAAGTATAACTGCGCGCTATAGAGTTGCTTTGCGCTCTGGTCGCCACAGCATGAACAGGCCAAAAGCCCATATCCCCGCCAGCGCGAACCAGGTGGCCGCATAGCCGAGATGGCTGTTTCGGAACTCTACCACCGTCAGCCCCGGCACCGGCAGCGTGCCCGGCGCCGCCGCATCGCCCGGCTGCCCCAGATCGAGGAACCAGGGCGCCACCTGGGGCAGCCCCAAAGACCCCGCAATCGCCAGGACATCGCGCGAGAACCAACGGCCCGATGCCGGATCATTTGAGCGCAGGAAAGCGCCATCGGGCTGGCTTAACCGCAAAAGCCCGGTGAGGCGCTGTTCGCCCCGGGGCGGGGCGGGCAGCATGTCGCGGGCGGCTTCGGGGATAAAGCCGCGATTGATCAGGATGAACTGGCCATCATAGCTGATGAAAGGGCTCACGACCCAAAAGCCGCGCCCCTGCACCGTGAGCGCCTGCACCAGGGTCGATGGCATTTCGAGATACTGGCCCGTCAGCGCAAGGCGCATATATTCCGGCGCCTCAATCGCCGCGAAATCCGCCGCCCCCGGGGGGGGCACCGGCTTTGCCATCAGCCGTGCTTCGGTCCGGGCGATCAGATCTGTCTTCCAGGCCAGGCGCTGGACCTGCCAGACGCCCAGCCCGATCAGCCCGGCAAAGACCAGCGCCGCCAGCAGCAGCGCGACGATACCCGCCGCGCCGCTGCGCCGGGCCGTCACGACCCGAAACCCTGCAAGGCCTCGTGGTTCATCTGCGGCATCATATTGGTGTTCATATGATACATGACCCAGATCGAGCCCGCGAGCATGATCACCACCACGATCAGCGTGAAGATGGTGGACATCATGGTCCAGCCTTCCTCGTGCCTGGTGGTCATATGCAGGAAATAGATCATATGGACGATGATCTGCACCACCGCGAAACCCACGATCAGCGCGATGGTCGCAAGCCGGCTCTCAAAACCGCCGGTCATGACCACCGCAAAGGGGATCGCAGTCAGGAGGACCGACAGGATAAAGCCCTTGATATAGCTGGCATGGCTGCCATGCCCATGATCCTGGCCCCCGCTTTGGCCATGCGTGTCGTGATGCGCGCCCATCAGATCATCCCCAGCAGATAGACAAAGGTGAAAACGCCGATCCAGATGACGTCAAGGAAGTGCCAGAACATCGACAGGCAGCTCATCCGGCGGATATTCGGCCCGGTGATGCCTTTGACAGACAGTTGCACCATCATGGTCACCAGCCAGATTGACCCGAAGGTGACGTGCAGCCCATGGGTGCCGACCAGCGCGAAGAAAGACGACAGGAAGGCAGAGCGGCCAGGACCCGCGCCCTCATGGATCAGGTGGTAAAACTCGTAAATCTCGATCCCGAGAAAGGCGAGGCCGAAGAGCAGCGTGGCAAAGAGCCAGCTCAGCATCCGCCCCTTCTGCCCGGCATACATCGAAAGCATCGCAAAGCCGAAGGTGATCGACGAGAAGAGAAGCATCGCCGTATTGATCGCGACAAGGTTCAGATCAAACAGCACCTTCGGCCCCGGCCCCGCGGCATAAGAGGTGCCAAGCACCCCATAGACCGCGAAAAGCACCGCGAACATCAGGCAGTCGGACATCAGATAGACCCAGAATCCGAGGGGGGTCGACGCCCCCTCTTCCGGGTGATGTTCAGACTGATCCCAGTATTTCGCGACCGCCTCAGGGTTGTTTTGCGCATAGATCGCGGCGGGGTTGGCGGGTGAAAAAACGCTCATCGCTCAGCTCCCCGCCGCTGCTTGCAGCTGTCTGGTGCGCGCGGCCTCTTTCGCCTCGATCTCAGAGACCGGGATGTAGAAGTCGCGGTTGTAGTTGAAAGTATGCCAGATCGCGACCACGACCAGTGCCCCGAAGGACAGGATCGCGAGCCACCAGATATACCAGATCATCGCCATGCCGAAGACGGTCGCAATCGCCGAAAGCACCACACCCGTGCCGGTGTTTTTCGGCATGTGGATGGCGTGATATTTGCCGGTCGGGCGCGCGGCCCCCTCGCGTTTCATATCCCACCAGGTGTCAAGCCCGTGGCTGACCGGCGTATAGGCAAAGTTGTAATCCGGCGGCGGTGAAGAGGTCGCCCATTCCAGCGTGCGGCCGTCCCAGGGATCGCCGGTCTCGTCGCGCATCGCAGGGTCGCCCCGCTTCCAGATCGAGATACCCATCTGCACGAACATCGCCGCGATCCCGATGGCAATCAGCACCGCGCCAAAGGCCGCAACGCCGAACCAGATCTGGTAAGACGGGTCATCGAAGACGCGCAGACGGCGGGTGACGCCCATCAGCCCCAGCACATAAAGCGGCATGAAGGCCATCCAGAACCCCACAACCCAGAACCAGAACGAGACCTTGCCCCAGAAGACATTCAGCTTGTAGCCAAAGGCCTTGGGCCACCAGAAGTTGATCGCGGCAAACAGGCCGAACAGCACGCCGCCGATAATCACATTGTGGAAATGCGCCACCAGGAAAAGCGAGTTGTGCAGCACGAAATCCGCCGGCGGCACGGCCAGCAGCACGCCCGTCATGCCGCCCACCGTGAAGGTCAGCATGAAGGCGATGGTCCACATCATCGGAAGCTCATACCGGATGCGGCCCTTATACATGGTGAAGAGCCAGTTGAAGAGCTTGGCCCCGGTCGGGATCGAGATGATCATCGTGGTGATCCCGAAGAAGGAGTTGACGCTCGCCCCCGACCCCATCGTGAAGAAGTGGTGCAGCCAGACGAGGTAGCTCAGGATCGTGATACAGATCGTCGCATAGACCATCGACGAGTAGCCAAAGAGCCGCTTTCCCGAAAAGGTCGAGGTGACTTCCGAGAACACGCCGAACAGCGGCAGGATCAGGATATAGACCTCGGGATGGCCCCAGATCCAGATCAGGTTGACATACATCATCGCATTGCCGCCCGCTTCATTGGTGAAGAAGGCAGTGCCGAGATAGCGGTCCAGCGTCAGAAGGATCAGCGTCATCGTCAGGATCGGGAAGGAGGCCACGATCAGGATATTGGCGCAAAGCGAGGTCCAGGTGAAAATCGGCATCCGCATCAGGGTCATGCCGGGCGCGCGCATTTTCAGGATCGTGATCAACAGGTTGATACCCGACAGCGTGGTCCCCACACCCGCGACCTGCAGGCCCCAGATGTAATAATCGACACCGACATAGGGGCTTGATTGCAGCCCTGACAGCGGCGGGAAGGCCAGCCACCCGGTCTGTGCAAATTCCCCGATGAACAGGGATGCCATGGTGATCACTGCGCCGCCCACCGTCATCCAGAACGAGAAATTGTTCAGGAAGGGGAAGGACACATCGCGTGCCCCGATCTGCAGGGGCACGAGGTAGTTCATCAGCCCGGTGATGAAAGGCATCGCCACGAAGAAGATCATGATCACACCATGGGCGGTGAAGACCTGATCGTAATGGTGGCTGTTCAGATAGCCTTCAGAGCCGCCAAAGGCCCAGACCTGTTGCAGCCGCATCATCAGCGCATCGGCAAAGCCCCGCACGAACATGATCAGCGCGAGGATGATATACATGATGCCGATCTTCTTGTGATCGACCGATGTGAACCACTCTTTCCAGAGATAGCCCCAGAGCCTGAACTTCGTCAGCGCGGCCAGCAGCACGAGGCCGCCCAGCACAACGCCGGCAAATGTGACCCAGATGATCGGGTCTTTCGGAATGGCCTCCCAGTTCAGGCGGCCCAGAAGAAAGGTTGTGGGCTGAGCGCCCGGCGCATCTGCCATTTCTCAGCGTCCTTTCAGAAATCTTCGCCCGCAGCCGGTTCCGGCGCGATCTGGCTGAACTGGGTGTTGGCCCGGCCGAAAAGGCCTGACGGCGGTGTCAGACCGGCACCGCGCATCGGGCCGGGCGCGGTCACTTCGCGCGGCGCGATGACGACGCGCTGGCTCAGCATCCGGGCTTCTTCATCCGGGCCACAGAATCCCTGGATCATATTGGCATTGCCGCCGAGCACCGGGATCGCGAGGCTGCGGCCATCGGCGCTGGCATATCTCGGCATCAGATTGAGGACGCCGGCACGCCCCGCGCCGCCTGCGGCGTCGATCTGCATCATTTCGGCGACGCAGATCTTTCCCTCTTCGACACAGATATTGACGACCCGCGCGAACAGCACCGGATCAACCCCGGCATAACCACGCGGCGGCTCGTTCTGGCTTGGGGCCGCGAGCGCCAGATAGGTGTCGCGGTCAAGCATCCCGCCCGCCGCCTTCGTCTCGGAGACAAAGCCGTCAAACCCGGCCTGATCGGTCACCGTGGTCACGAAATGCATCCCCGAAAACCCGGCGCCGGAATAATGCGAGGCGATGCCTTTGTAATCGCCCTGCTCGTTCAGCACGCCATGGAGCTTGGTCTCCATCCCCGGCATGGCATAGATCATCCCGGCCATGGCGGGAATGTAGAAGGCATTCATCACCGTGGATGAGGTCAGGCTGAATTCAACCGGCGTATCTTCGGGCACCACAAGGCGGTTCACCGTGGCGATCCCCTGATCGGGGTAGATGAACAGCCATTTCCAGTCGAGCGCGACCACTTCGACCTTCAGGGTCTCGTGGTCTTCGGTGACGGGGGTGTTCACATCTACGCGATCAAGCGGCCGGTAAGGATCCAGAAGATGGGTCCCCACCCAGGTCAGCGCGCCCAGACAGATGATCAGCAAAAGCGGCACAGCCCAGATCACCAGCTCGAGTTTGGTCGAATGATCCCAGTCGGGCTGATAGTCTGCCTCTTTGTTTTTGCTGCGATATTTCCATGCGAAAAACAGCGTGAGCAACATCACCGGCACGATGATGAGAAGCATCAGAAGCGTTGTCTGCACCAGCAGATCGCGCTGCCGCGCGGCGACGTCTCCTGCCGGGGCCAGCACTTCTGCCTTGCATCCCGCCAGTGCCAGAACCGCGATCATCAGAAGAGTCGCCGGGGATTTTATAAATGATTTCATATGACTGCCTTCATCTGCCGAAGTGGTCACGCTGGGCGGGCCTGACTGCCAGGCCCCCGGGCCTCTCTCGCCTAACGTCATGCGGCGGCGCAGAACATGCGGCGTTTTGCCATATGCCGGATAAACCTTATTCAGGGGCAAGTGAGTACAGGCGCCCCACCGCGACCCCTGCAAAAGGGGGCCGGGGCAGATCCGGCGCTTCTGATCCTGCCCAATTCCTGAACCAGCCGGGACCCCATTCAGATGCCGAACCCTTCCGCAACTGGCCGCAGCAATACCAGCAACGAAGCGATCCATTCCGTGTCGCCTTCTGACATCGCGGTCGGCGTCATCATCGGCCGCGCGTCAGAGTTTTTCGATTTCTTCGTCTTTGCCATCGCGGCGGTGATCGTCTTCCCGAAACTGGTGTTTTCCTTCACCGATCCGCTTTCGGGCACGCTCATGTCCTTTGGCCTGCTGGCGCTGGCCTTTGTCGCACGCCCCATCGGCTCGCTTTTGTTCATGTGGCTCGACCGGCAGATCGGGCGGGTGGCAAAACTGACCATCGCACTTTTCATGATGGGCACGGCCACGGTGGCGATGGGGCTTCTGCCCTCTTATGACACGGTCGGGATCTGGTCGGTGGTCATTCTGGCTGTGCTGCGGATCTGTCAGGGCCTGGCGCTGGCCGGCGCCTGGGACGGGATGCCGTCGCTGCTGGCGATGAACGCGCCAGAACATCAGCGCGGGCTTTACGCAATGGTGCCGCAGCTGGGGGCGCCGATCGGGCTGATCGTCGCGACATTGCTGTTCGCCTATCTGCTCCACAGCCTCAGCCTGCAGGATTTCATGGAATTTGGCTGGCGCTATCCGTTCTTTGTGGCCTTCGCGGTCAATGTGGTGGCGCTGTTCGCGCGGCTGCGCATCGTCGCCTCGCATGAATTCCAGGCGCTCTATACCTCACGCGAATTGCAGCCGACCCCGGTGGGCCAGACGCTGCGCGAAGATGGCAGCACCGTGATTCTCGGCATTTTTGTGCCGCTGGCCACATTCGCGATGTTCCATATGGTGACCGTGTTCCCGCTGTCCTGGATCAACCTTTACACCGATGAAACCATTGGAGAATATCTGCTGCTTGATGCCGGAGCGGCCGCGAACGGGATCCTTGCGGTGATCCTTTCCGGCTGGCTTGCCGATACATTCGGACGGCGTCGGCTGTTGCAGGCCACCGCCGTTCTGATCGGGCTTTTCGCCATCGCGGCACCGGTGCTTTTGTCGGGCGGGCGCAGCGGAGAGGTGGTCTATCTGCTGCTGGGCTGGACCATTCTGGGGCTGAGCTTCGGGCAAAGCTCGGGCGCGGTCGGTGCGCTGTTCGGGGCCAAGAACCGCTATACCGGCTCGGCCATCGTCTCGGACCTGGCATGGATGTTTGGCGCCGGTTTCGCGCCCATCACCGCGCTGTTCCTGGCCTCGGCGCTTGGGCTGCCGGCTGCCGGTCTATACCTGCTGTCCGGGGCAGTCTGTTCGATCATCGCGATCTGGATCGCCGGACGGCTGGAATTCCGCGCCGCCGGCTGAGCCAGGCATTTCTCAGGCGCTGTGCCGCATCTCCGGGGCAGCGCCTTGCATCTGATCACAGGCACAAAGCCCATGCCGGAGATGGCGCCGCACCAGATCGCGGCCCTCGCGGCCGTTCAGCAGCCGCCGCGCCGGATCGGGCAGGCGCGTGGCAAGCCCTGGCAGAACCGCCAGGATCTCGGCCAGCGCGCCGGGGCGCAGCATTTTCTGCGCCTCAGACCCGGGCAGGAAGGATTCCGCCGCCGCCCCTTCGGCGTGGATCACTTCATGAGCATCAAACAGCAGATGGAAATATTCGGTCTCTGACGCATCCTCGCAGATCGCAATCCCGTCAAAGCCGCTCATATGCTTTGCCGCAAGCAAGATCCCCTCGCGCGCGAAAAGATGGCTGACAATGCGCGAGGACATCAAAAACCGGTGCTGCTGCGACACGATAAGATCGCGCAGCGGCAGACCATTGCCAAGCGCTCCTGCCCGGAGCCGGACCGGGCGCAGCCCCGGATCTGCCTGCATCTGCGGCGCGCTCACCTGGCGCGAACCGATCCAGCGCAGCACCTGCGGCCCGTGATCCAGCGTCAGCACCAGATCGCCCGCCACCAGATCTTCGACCGCAATTTCGCCCCTGGGCGTCGCAATCCTGGTGCCGCGCGTGAAACAGATCACACCGGTCGTTTCGGTGTTCAGCGCCATGGCGTCGACCGTGGCGCCGCCATTCTGGATCCGCAGCCCGCCCGCGACCGCGTTCAGCACCCCATCCGCCAGATCGGCGCGCATCCATTGCAGTGGATTGCCATAGGTCTGGCCGGGATGCGCGGCATTCCAGGCGTCCAGCGCCGCGTGATTGTAATAGGCGGTCAGGTCGACGAAGTCATTGTTGAGGCTGTTGCCGTCATTGATCGCCCCGGTATTGCCGGTGCCGAAATCGGCGATCAGAATCTGCCCGGTCGTGGTATTGATATAAAAGACGTCATTGCCGACACCGCCATAAAGCGTGTCATTGCCGCCATCGGCGTAAAGCGAGTCGCTGCCCGCGCCGCCATAAAGCTGATCAGCCCCCGCGCCGCCGTAAAGCCGGTCATCGCCGGCATCACCGTAAAGCGTATCATTCCCGGCATCGCCATAGAGAACATCATTGCCGTCACCGCCAAAGGCTGTGTCATTGCCGGCGCCGCCATAGATCAGATCGCTGCCGCCATCGCCGCGGACAATGTCGTTATCGGCATCGCCATAGAGCGTATCATTGCCCTCGCCGCCCTCGACCGTATCATTGCCGGTGCCGCCGTAAATCGTGTCATTGCCGGTGCCGCCATAAAGCGAATCGTCGCCGCCGCGGCCCTCGATACTGTCGTTTCCGGCGCCGCCGCTGATATGGTTCGTATAGGAATCGGCCCCGGTCCCCATCTCGTCATAACCGATCAGCGTATCGTCGTAGCTGGACCCGACAATGCCATCCACGCCTGCATAAGTGTCGCCGGCAGCATGGCCTCCCGAGCCAGTCCAGGTCGTCAGGTTGACATTCACCGCCGCGTTGGAGGCCGAATAATCAACGATATCAAGGCCGGCGCCGCCGCTCAGGTAGTCCGCGCCCTCGCCGCCGGCCAGAGTATCCGCCCCATCGCCGCCATAGAGCGAGTCATTGCCCGCGCCGCCATAGAGAAGATCATCGCCGGCCTCGCCGTTCAGAACGTCATTGCCAGCCCCGCCGTAGAGCGTGTCGTTTCCCGCGCGGCCGTTAAGCGTATCGGCGCTGTTACTGCCCGTAAGGGCGTCATTGCCGTTCGAACCGTTATACGTTGGCATGGTGAGGGTTCCACACGAGGAAGACCGCCAGAGAACACAGCGGCCCGTAACATCTATCCTCCCCTTATGATTACAATTCGACAGAATTGCGGCAGATTGCCGACGCGGCAGCAGGCGCCGCGCCGGGCCAGTCGGTCAGGCATGCGGGCGGATCTCTTCGCCCCTTTCTGCGGCAGCCTCGTCGCGGGTCTTGTGGCGGATCACCAGCCCCGCAAGGATCAGGGCAAGAATGGCCGCGAGGGTGACCCCGGTGAAGGCCTGTTCAAAGGCCGCGCGGGCCAGGGTGATCACCTGATCGGCCTCGCGCCCCGGCAGGCTGGCTGCAAGGATCAGCGCCTCGTCGAGACTGTCGCGCGCCTCGTTTGCGATGGCGATGCCTTCGGGCAGAACGAGGCTGCGGGTGTAAAGCGCCGACATCAGGCTGCCCAGCAGCGCAACGCCAAGGGCGCCGCCCAGCTCATAGGACACTTCCTCGACCGAGGCCGCCATGCCCGCCCGCTCTTCCGGCGCCGAAAGCATGATCGCGACCGACGCGCCGGTCATCGCCGCGCCGATCCCGAAACCCATCACCGTCAGCGCCGCAAGCCAGGCCCAGGCTGGCCCCTGATGCAGCGCCAGATAACCCGCCAGCGCGAAGCCCGACAACAGAAGCGACCCCCAGAGCACCCGTGACGCGCCAAGACGCGGCAGCGCCAGCCCGGTCAGCGGCCCGGACAGGAACGAGGCCAGCGGGATCGGCAGGATCAGCAGCCCGGCTTCCAGCGGAGAGAGCCCGTCGACCAGCTGCAGACGCTGGCTGAACACCAGTTCGAACCCGATCAGCGCCGCCGAAGCGGTCAGCGCCGTCACCACACCGGCCGAAAACCGGGCATTGCGGAACAGGCTGAAATCGATCAGCGGTCGCGTCGCGCGCAGCTGGCGGCGCAGGAAGATCCACATGGCCAGCGCCCCGATCCCCGCCGAAAGCGCCAGCGCCAGCAGATCCGGCTCGCGTTTGGCAAGTTCCTTGATGGCAAAGACGAGACCGACCAGCCCGACCATCACCTGGACCGAACCGGCCAGATCCCAGGGGCTGTCCGGATTGCCCGGACGCCGCTTCAGGAGCATTGCGCCGCTGATCAGCGCCAGGATCACCACCGGCACATTGATCAGGAAGACCGAGCCCCACCAGAACCATTCCAGCAGCACGCCGCCCACCACCGGCCCAAGCGCCGCCCCCCCCGAGGCGACCGCCGCCCAGATGCCGATGGCGAATGCGCGCTCTTTCTCATCGGTGAAGGTCAGCCGGATCAAAGACAGCGTGGCCGGCATCATCATCGCGGCCCCAAGCGCCAGCAGCACCCTCGCGAAGATCAGCATCGCAGGCGTGGGCGAAAAGGCGGCGACCACCGAGGCGAGACCGAAGACGCTCAATCCCGCAAGGAACATCTGCTTATGGCCCAGCCGGTCGCCGAGCGTCCCCAGCCCCGGCAAAAGCCCGGCGACGACCAGCGGATAGGCATTGACGATCCAGAGTTTCTCGGTTGCCGTAGCACCGAGATCATGGGTCAGGCGCGGCAATGCGGTATAGAGAACCGTCATATCGATGACGATCAGGAACAGAGCACTTGAGATAATGGCAAGAACAAGCCAGCGATTGGCGGCAGACATCGGAAGGATCCGTTACTCGGTGAGGGCGTCATGCGCCCCGGCTGCAATATAAATACAACTGCATTGAAACGAAAGAGCCAGGATGTCGGGACGTCCGCGCAGCATAGACCGAGAAAAACTGCTTGATGCGGCCGAAGCGATTGTCGCGGCTGAAGGCGCGGCGGGACTGAGCTTTGGCGCTCTGGCCAAAGCCGCCGGGGTCACCCGCGGTGGCGTGCAATATGCCTTTGGCACCAAAGAGAACCTGATCCGCGCCATGGTCGACCGCTGGTCGGACAGTTTCGAGACCGATGTGCTGGGCGGCCTTGGCCCTGACCCGACGCCGCAGGCGGTGATCCAAAGCCATGTCCGCGCCAATGTCGCGGCGGCCGATGCCGATTTCGCCCGCTCGGCCATGATGATGACCGCGATTTTCCAAAGCCCGGACCAGGTGGCGGAAACCCGGGCCTGGTATGACAGGCGGCTGGGCGGGCTAGATGTCAGCCGCCCCGAAGACCGCGACGCCGCCATTGCCTTTCTCGCCAGCGAAGGGGTGTTTTTCCTCAGGAGCTTTGGGCTGATCGGGCTGGATGACGCCGCCTGGCAGCAGATCTTCGCCGGCATCTCACGCCTTGCGGGCGGCCCGGGGGAAAGTGAACCCTGACGGGGCCGAACCGCAGTGGATCACTCCGCAAAGGCCTCACCTCAGCCCGGCTCGGCACAAGACCCGGGCGGGCGCTCTGGCTCAGCCGCCGCCTTTCTGACCCGCCTGAGGCTCGATCCGGTACTTTGTACCGGCGGCAGCCTTGCGTCATTCTCGCTGGTCACCGGCGAAGAAACCGCGCGCCTGCTGCGACGAACTGGTGCCACTTTTGGGCGAAGAACCGCGCGCGCCAAAAGCAGACCCCAGACGGCTGGTTTCAATCCGGGCGGGCAAGATCTCCTCTGCAGGGCTGGGCGAGGTCCGGGAGATGACCGACATTTGCGCTTCTTCGATCGGCCTGTCGCGCCTGCCTGATGGTCTGGTCATCGCGACCAGACGCCCCGGCACCCGATTATCAGACCTGATCCAGGAACACCGTGCTGGCCCTGGTTTGCGGCAATGCGGTGATCTGGAAACCGTCAGAGAGACTACGCTGCCAGCGCTCGCGTCGCATGAGAGGTGGTTCCGGCAATCTGAACAGCCGGGCAGCGCTCTACCACGCTCAGGCGGCTCTTTGTGCAGGAGCGCATCGCACCGGCACTGCTTCCCGGGCAGCGCAAGGCCTGGGTCCCGGTCTCCATCGGACCCGCCTGACCTCTGCGCCGCTGGCCGGGCCGCTGACTGACCACGCCGCGTTTGACGCGATGCAAAAGCGCATTGTCGCCGCCGCCGCGCCTGGTGGCCAGGTGACCGGCGGCGCGCGGGGGCGTGTCGAAGGCGATGCCACCTTCTGGATCCGCCCGGCGCCGATCGAAATGCCTTTGGCGCGGGGTTCTCTTCATCGATCTTCACCACCGGTCTGCCCGAGACAGAGCAGCGCCCCTCGGCGGCGGGCGCGAAAGCGGCCCGGACGCGTGCAGCGGAGTATGCGGCGCAAGACCAATACGATCAATTACCCCAACAGGCTGCCGCAGGGCCAGGGCGTGGTTTCGACACTGCCTGTGCGCCTCGCGCGCCGCTCATCGAGATTTGCACTGCTGTTCGTGCCGCATTGGGGTAAACTCGGCGGCAAGGCAGAAGCCGGGGGGAAGATGTCAGGGAACAGGCGGCGCGCCATGACAGGTCAGCTATGACGGAACAGGGCCTCTCTGCGCCCCAGAGGGCTTTGCTTGCCGAAGCACAATCCGCGCCGGGCGGGATCCTGTCGCTGAAAGACGATCCGCGTGGCGAAGAGGTGGTCGCCCTGGCCGAACGGCTGACCGATCTTGGCCTGTTGCGCATCGTCACCGCGCGGCGCTACCGGCTGAGCGATGCGGGCCGGGCCGCGCTTGAGGTGAAAGCGGGCCAACGCCGCGCCGCCCGCAGCCAGCCTGCCGCACCTGCGGCGGATGCCGAAGCCGGAAAACCACCGGGATTCTGGGCCCGGCTGTTTGGGGGCAAAAGCTGATTTCCGTCCCGCGAAGGGCTCAGCCCGCCAAACCCGGCTGAACCGGGCCGGAGGGCAACAGCAATTCCACCTCCAGGCCGCCGCCTGCCCGGTTCCTCAGCACCATCGTGCCGCCATGCGCCGCGACGATCTTGCGGGTGATCGCGAGGCCGAGGCCAATGCCGCCGGTCTCGCGTGAACGGCTTTCCTCGCCGCGGACGAAAGGGTGCAATACATCGGCAAGCCGGTTCTGCGGGATCCCCGGGCCACGATCGCTGACCGTAATCACCGCCCCGCCCCGGCTCCGGTCAAGGCTCACCCGGGCCGAGCCCGCATAGCGCTGCGCATTGTCGATCAGATTGCCAACGGCGCGGCGGATCGCCACCTCCTGCACCGGAGCGATCACCGGCTCATGCGCCGCGAGATGTACCCCCGCCCCCGCGCAAAGATCGGCCAGCACCTCGCGCAGATCGGTCT
This sequence comes from Paracoccus sp. IB05, assembly GCF_016405985.1. Classification (GTDB taxonomy): domain Bacteria; phylum Pseudomonadota; class Alphaproteobacteria; order Rhodobacterales; family Rhodobacteraceae; genus Pseudogemmobacter. The sequence goes on along the minus strand of NZ_JAEFCF010000001.1, from coordinate 258,051 downwards.
CGCGGCGCTCTTCTTCCGGCCCGGCCCCGGTGGTGTAGCGCAGGATATCATCGGTCATCACCGTCATATCTTCGAGGATGCGGATCATCGGCAGGCGCAGCGCATCCTCATCTACCCCTTCGACACGCAACCGCAGGCTGGTGATCGGCGTGCGCAGGTCATGGCCGACTGACGCCAGCATCCGTCGCCGGTCCTCTTCAAATGCGGCGATCTGGCTTTGCATCGTGTTGAACGACGTCGCCGCATCGCGGATCTCACGCGGGCCGGTTTCGGTCAGGCGCACCGAATGATCCCCCCGCCCTGCTGCCAGCGACGCAGCGGCCAGCTTTTGCAGCGGGCGCGTCATCTGGTTCAGGAAGAAAAGCCCGATCGCCAGGGCCACCGAAAGCGAGGCGATCAGCGGGATGAAAAACGTCGATTTCTGCCGCCAGACATTCGAGAGTCCCAGCGGATAGACCAGTGAATTGAGCCATTCCCCCTGACGCACGCCCTTGGCCAGCTGGACCGAGATGATCAGAAGCGCCGGGCTGCGCAGGTCGGCGCTTTGCCGGGTGACGGGCCGGGCCACCAGGATCACATGGTTCGGCAGCGCACGGCGGATCTCATCGGCGATATCACCCAGCTCATCCCCTGCATTGCGGGTCAGCGGGTCAGGTTCGATGGAAAAACGGGTATAGCCGGTCATCGAGCGGGTGACGATCGCCTCGCCGGTCTCGCGGTCGGTCTCTTCAATCGTGTCGATCAGCGCGACGAGACGGCCCATATCATGCTGCACCCGGATCGCCTGGTCAAAGGCCGACCCTTCCTGCGCCAGAAGCCAGGCGGCGGCGACATTGCAAAACAGCAGCGAGGCAATCAGCAAAAGCGCGAAACGGCCATGGATGCTGTCAGGAAGACGAAGCCGCATATCTCAGCCGTCCGGCCGGACATCGTCCACGATCCGGTAGCCGCCACCCCAGTCGGTCAGGAGGATCTTCGGCGCCCGCGCATTGTCCCCAAGCTTGCGCCGCAGCCGGAAAATGCAATTGTCGGCGGCACGCATCGTCGTCGTATCCCCCTTTCGGCTGATCAGCTTTGCGATGTCCTCGCGGCTCAGGACGCCGCCCGCATGATCAAGCAGCGCCTCAAGCAGCCGGTTCTCGCCCGAGGTCAGCCCGACCTCGGCCCCGTCGGGCAGCAGCACCGCCTGTAGCTGAGGATCATGCACGATCCCGGCAAAACGCCGTCTTTCCCGCGCCGGCCCGGGTTTTGCGAGGCTGCCCCGCCGCAAAACGGCATGAATGCGCGACAACAGCTCGCGCGGATTAAAGGGTTTGGTCACATAATCATCAGCGCCCAGATCGAGGCCCCGGATCTTATTGGCGTCACTGTGCAGCGCCGTCAGCATGATCACCGGAATGCGCGCCCCGGTGCTGCTGTTCATCAGCGCGCGGTAAAAACTTAACCCGTCTTCGCCCGGCATCATCAGATCAAGGATGATGAGGCTGATCGTTTCATCGTGCAAAACCGCCCGCGCCTCATCCGCCGATGCGGCGCCAACCGCTTCCACCCCGTTCTTCGCGAGATAGTGGCAAAGCGGATCGCGGATATCGGCGGCGTCATCGACCACCAGCAGTTTCGGTATGGATGTCTTCTGCATTCGCCAGGGGCCCCCGGAGCCTCGGCTTCCGGAATGATGTCCAGGAGATTCCTCCGACCGGAGCCAAACCCATAGTAAACCCGACCACCGGCCCGGACAACGTGGCGAGGTTGTCACATTCCTGACTGAATTTCCAGGACAATCCCGGCGAAACCCGTCAGCCAGAGACAGTTCGCGACAGTTCTGTCGCAAACGGCTTGCCCCGCCCGGGTGTCGCGGCATGAACCGGGCCAAAGCCCGCATTCAGCCAGCCAGAAACCCCGATTCCACGGAGTCTTGTGATGCAGTCCCATTCATCGCGCCTTGCATCCTGCACGGCGCTGTTTCTGCTGCTTTCCACCGGTTTTTCGGTGACCCCGGCCCTTGCCCAGTCGGGCACGGAAGAGGACGAGGCGGTCGAACTTGGCACCATCGTTCTCTCGGCCGAAGACCAGATCAAACAGGCGCTCGGCGTCTCGACCATCACCGCCGAAGATCTGGCAAAAACCCCGGTGATGAATGACATCTCGGAAGTCGTGCGCAAGATGCCGGGCGTCAACCTGACAGGGGCCTCGGCGTCCGGGCAGCGCGGCAACCAGCGCCAGATCGACCTGCGCGGCATGGGGCCGGAAAACACCCTGATCCTGATCGACGGCAAACCGGTCAATTCGCGCAATGCGGTCAAGATGGGCCGCAATGGCGAGCGCGACACCCGGGGCGATTCCAACTGGGTTCCGGCAGAGCTGATCGAGCGGATCGAAGTCATTCGCGGCCCGGCGGCAGCGCGCTACGGCTCGGGTGCTTCGGGCGGTGTGGTCAATATCGTGACCAAACGCCCTGACAGTTTTACCGGTCAGGTCGGGCTGCATTACACCGCGCCCAATAACAGCAAGGAAGGCGACAGCTATCGCGGCTCCTTCATGCTGGCAGGGCCGGTGGGCGAGAGGCTCAGCCTGCGGATCTTCGGCGGCTATAACAAGACCAATGGTGATGCGGCCGATCTCAACCCGCCGACCGCGACCGGCGGGACACCTCTGGCCGGTAAAGAAGGTGTTTCGAATAAGGATATCGGCGCGCTGGCCACCTGGAAGGTCGCCGAGAACCACGAGCTGGATTTCGAGATGAATTTCTCGCGCCAGGGCAATAAATTCGCCGGCGACTCGCAGCTTGGCAGCTGGCCGGCGAACTCGGCCACCCAGCCCCATATCGTCGAGGATTACCTGGGGCTTATCGGCACCGAAACCAATAAGATGTACCGCCGTACCTTCGCGATCACCCATCGCGGCGACTATGATTTCGGCACGTCGAACAGCTTTATCCAGCTGGAAAACACCACCAATACGCGGCTTTGTGAAGGCGTCGCCGGAGCAGGCGAGGGCCGGATCAGCTATTGTGCCGATGCCGATGGCGATGGCATCAATGACAGCTTTGCCTTCCGCACCATCACGCTGGAGAACATCACCGCCAAGTCGGAATGGATCCTGCCGATGCATCTTTTCGGCCGTGGCGCGACGGTGACGCTGGGCGGTGAATTCCGCCGTGAAAAGATCGACGATCCGGTCTCGATCGTCACCAGCCTGCCCGGCACCATCACCGACCCGACGCTGATCAACAATGCCGCCAGCCGTGACCCGGTGCTCACGATGAACCGCATCGGGCTTTATGCCGAAGCGAATATCGAATGGTCGGACAATCTGATCATCACCCCCGGCCTGCGCTACGACTATTCCAGCGATTTTGGCGGCAATGCCTCGCCCAGCCTGAATGCTGAATACCGTTTCAGTGATGAATGGAAGATGAAGCTCGGCATCGCCCGCGCCTTCAAGACGCCGAACGTGTTCCAGCTGAACCCGGGCTATGTCTATACGACCAACGGCAATGGCTGCCCCTGGGTCAATGGTGTGCGTCTGACCGGCCCCTGTTTTGTGGTCGGCAATCCCGATCTTGACCCCGAAATCAGCGTCAACAAGGAAATCGGTTTCGCCTATGAGGGCGATAACGGCATCAATGCCAGCCTGACCTATTTCCACAATGACTATAAGAACAAGATCCAGTCGGGCCAGATCCAGGAAAACCCCGGCGCCACCACCAACCGCCTGTTCCGCTGGGAAAACACCGGGCCGGCTGTGGTCGAGGGGATCGAGGGCAATTTTGCCACCCGGCTCAGCGACACGATCTCGCTGAACACCAATGTCACCTATATGATCGACTCGAAGATCAAATCGACCGGCCAGCCGCTTTCGCTGGTCCCCGATTACACGATCAATGCCACGCTTGACTGGCAGGCCCGTGACGATCTGGGCTTCTCGCTCGGCGCCACCCATTACGGCCCGATCCAGCCTTCGGCGATCAGCTCTGTGTCCAATGCGGTCACCACCGACCCCAATGAGCGCGGCGGCTACACCCTGTTCAATATCGGCATGAACTGGGATGTCACCGAGACCGCCCGCATGACCGCCGGTGTGACCAACCTCCTGGACAAGAAAATCTACCGCACCGAGACCAGCGGTGGGTCGAACACCTTCAACGAGCCCGGCCGTGCCTTCTATGTCGGCCTGACCAAATCCTTCTGAGCGATGCAAATGTCCCGGCCGGATAATCCGGCCGGGCACCCTCTTGTCAGAAAGAAACATCATGTTTTCCAAAGCATTCCGCCCGCTTCTCAGCGCCTCGACCCTTGCGATTCTGCTGGCCGGCCCGGTCTCAGCCGATAGCGTCTTCACCCCGGTCCGGGATTTCCAGGGCCGCGTCAGCGCCGCCAGCTCCGAGCGCGGCGCACCGGTCTATACTGGCAGCAAGGTCACCATTTCGGGCGAAGGGCTGATCCCCGATCAGGAAATCACCCTGATGCGCGGCCCCAATGTCCTGAACGCCGACGGCCCGCTGCTGGTCGATGCCGAAGGCGCATTCAGCTTTGAGCTTGACGTCGATGCCGATGCCGCAACCGGGTTGCAGCCGATCCTGGTCATTGCCGAGAAGCCCGCCGCCGCCGAGGTGGTGACGCTGAAAATCTCGCCCGAAGTGCCGCTCTCGGGCGCGGATAAATTCACCATCGCCAATGGTCCGGTGACGCGCGGCCTCTATCAGGTGGCCTATTCGAAAGCCTCGGATGCGGTGTTCGTGACCTCGGCGGTCGGCCGCCCGCCGGTCAGACAATCGGCGCTGACCAAGCTCGATGCCAATACGCTGGAACAGCTGGCCCAGGTCACACCCGAAGCAGCGCCCGCGCGTGAAAATGGCGAAGATGCCGGGCTTTTTGCGGTTTACGGCGTGGGTGTGGATGATGTGAATGGCAACGTCTGGGTCACAAACACCCGGCAGGACACCATTTCGGTCTATAAGCAATCCGACCTTTCGCTGGTCCGGCAATTCGCGCCGGGCTCGGTCAACCATGCCCGCGATGTGGTGATCGACGAGGCGAATGGCCGGGCCTATGCCTCGGCCACCCGCACCGGCAATATCGAAGTGTTCGACACCGCAACGCTGGAGAAGCTGGCACCGATCACCATCACTTCGGGCGAGCGCGGCGGCGCATGGTCGGCGATGGCGCTGGATATCGACCCGACCTCGGGCATCCTGGTCAATGTTTCGATGAGCACCAATGAGCTTGCCGTGATCGATCTGAAATCGGGCGATGTCAAAGTGATCGCGCTGCCCGGGGCCAAAGGCGCCGCTGGTGTGGCCTATGACGCGGCCCAGGGCCTTGCCTTCGTTGTCTCGCAGCAATCGGACAATGTGCTGGTGGTCGATGTCGCCAAAGGCGAGGTGATCCATGATGTGGCGGTCGGCGCGCAGCCGCTGAACGTCACCTATGACGCGGTCTCGAAAGCCGCCTATATCGCCAATCGCGGCGCGGGCACGATCACTGTGGTCAATGGACAGGGCGAAATCCTCGCCAATCTGGACGCCGGCAACGCGACCAACCAGCTCCGCGCCGATGGCCAGGGCCGGATCTGGGCGGTGAACAAGGCGCGCGGCGAAGACGATCCGACCGGCGACAATCTCTGGCGCCTGACGCCGGCGCAATAATACCGCAAGAACAACGGCGCCCCGGCTGTGGTCGGGGCGCCGCATCGCGGCTGCCAGATCTGCAATGGCTCTTGGATTTTTGCAAAACCTGTTGCAAAATGCTGGCGGGAGACCTCCGCATGACCGATATGACGCCGCCGAAAGACTATGAAGAGCTGATCCGCCTCATCCATGAGCGCCATGATCAGATGAGCAAGACCTATCAGCGGATCTCGGTTTTCCTGACCCAGAACCCCAATGAGGTCGCGGTGCAATCGGTCAATGCGATTGCCGAGCGCTGTGGCATCCATGCGTCCAGCTTTGTGCGCTTTGCCCAGGCCCTGGGATATAAGGGCTTTAAAGAGCTGCAGGCGCTGTTCCAGCGCCGCCTTGCAACCGCTGCGCCGGGGTTCGAGGCCCGGGTCAAGCTGCTGGAAACCGAGCTGCACACCTCGGGCGGGCGCTCAGAGCTGAGCTTCCTCAGCGATCTGGTGGTGCGCGATATCGCCTCATTGCAGGAAATGCTGAACGATATCCGCCAGGAAGATCTGGTCCAGGCCGCGACCCTCTTCCAGGAGGCCGAGACGGTCTACCTTGTGGGTCAGATGCGCTCGCTCCCGGTGGTGGAGCTGATGCGCTACCAGCTGACCATGATCGGCAAACGCTGCATCCTCCTCGATTCCGCAGGCGGTCTTTCGACCTATGTCGCCCGCACCATGGGGCCGAAGGATGTTCTGATGGCAGTCTCGTTCCGGTTCTATGCGAAAGAGGTCGTGTCCATCGTCGAAGAGGCGGGCGCGCGCGGAGTGGGGATCGTGGCGATCTCGGACAGCACGCTGTCACCACTGGCGAAATCGGCGACCGTGCTGTTTCCGGTGCCGGAACATGATTACACCTTCTCGCGCTCGCTGGCGGCGCCAATGTGTCTGGCGCAGGCGCTGACGGTCGCGGTGGCAGCGCGGGTGCAGCAAAATGTCGAGGCGCCCCGTATTCCGACCGTGACCGGGACTTAAATCCCCGCGATCCCGTCCCAGATCAGCTTGACCGCGACCAGGGCGACCGAGACATAGGTCAGCTGATAGAAGATATCGGCCCGCATCCGCCGGACGGCCCAGGCCCCTGCCCAGGTCGAGACAACCGCAAGCGGCAAAAGCAGCGCCGAGGCGGTGAGGTTTTCGGCCCCGAACTGGCCAAGCGCGAAATAGGGGATCAGTTTCAGCGCATTGGTGATCGCGAAGAACATCACCAAAGTGCCGGTGTAAAGCTTCGGATCCAGCTTCAGCGGCATCATATAGATCTGCAATGGCGGCGCACCGGCATGGGCGACAAAGCTGGTATAGCCCGCGATCGCGGCCCAGAACTGCGCCTGGGCCGGGCGCTGACCGCGCGGCTGCACCTCGCGCCGCATCAGATGCTGCGCGAGGACGCGCAGCACGAAAGCGGCAGACACCACGCCCACAATCAGCCGCACCACGGCATCCGAGACCATCTCGGCGGTGAACCAGCCAATGCCGATCCCCGCCAGCGCCCCGGGCATCAAAAGCGCAATCAGCCGCCAGTCGACCCATTTGCGCCAGCTCGCGACGCTGACCACATCCATCACCACCAGCACCGGCAGCAGGATCGCGGCCGCCGTCACCGGCGACATCACCATCGCCATGATCGGCACGCCCAGAAGGCTCATGCCGCCAAGACCACCCTTTGACAGCCCGACAAGGATCACCGCGATCAGGGTGGCGATCAGCGCGGCAGGCGTGTCAAGGATCGGCATTTCGTCACCATATCAAAAGCCTGGCCCGGCGCGGGGGAACGCCGGGCCATCATGTGACCAGGGAGCGGGCCACATGAAAGCGGCGGATCAGTCGCGATCCGCCATCTGGGTCCAGATGCCGCCCGCCTCATGGCTGTCGGCGCAGGCTTCGACAAAATCCATGCCTCTGAGCCCGTCTGCGACACCGGAGAGCCTGGTCGAGGCCTGACCCAGATCGCGCCCTGAGCGGCGGGCGGCAATCACGATCCCGGCCTCGGCGTAAAGATTGGCCCAGGCATCGGTCAGCGTCTCGCCATGGCCGCGCGGCAGATGGATCAGAGCTTCGGCTGCCGGGCGGATGCCCTGGGCGGCACCCCTGCGGAAGATACGCTCTTCGGCCTCGGCAGGGGTGAAACGCAGCTCTTCGGGCTTTTCCTGATCCCAGTCCAGCGCGCCCTTGTCGCCCCAGACCCGGATCCGCAGCGCGCAATATTGCCCCACCGCCGCATTGGAAAGCTGCATCGTCGCGGGCGCACCATTGCTGAGCTTCAGCCCGATATGGGCGGTATCCGGCTGCGGTTTCGCGCCGCCACAGGTGAACATATCGGCACGCAGACTGGCCACGTCGAGGCCCGTCACGCTGTGCAGCAGGTGATAGGCATGGGTCCCGATATCGCCCACGATCGAGCTGCGGCCCACCCGTTTGGGATCCTGCCGCCAGGGCGCGCCACTCTCGGGCTGCGCCGCCAGGTTCCAGTCCTGGAGATATTCGACATGTACCTGGGCGATGCGGCCTAGCGCCCCTTCATCGACCAAAGCGCGGGCCTGCCGCACCATGGCGTGATGCGAGAACGGATAGGTCATAGTCAGGCTGACGCCGGTCTTTTGCTGCACTGCCACCAGCGCCTCGGCATCCGGCAGCATCGCCGTCATCGGCTTATCCAGGATCACGTCGATCCCGGCCTCGAGAAAGGCAATCGCCACCGCCGCATGGCTGTCATTCGGGGTGCAGATCGCCACCGCGTCGATCCCGTCAGGGCGGGCGGCCTCGGCCCGCGCCATTTCGCGGTAATCGGTATAGCTGCGATCCGCCGGGATCACCCAGTCGGCGGCTGAGAGCGCCGCAGTGTCGGGGCGGGAAGACAGTGCCCCGGCCACGACATCGAAATGGTTCGAAAGCCGCGCGCCCGAGAAATGCCAGCTGCCCACAAGCCCGCCCCGCCCGCCGCCCACAAAGCCAAGGCGAAGGCGCCGCCCCAGAGGGGGCTGACGCAGATTGCTTCTGTCCGTAAAGCTCATCGCTTTTCCTTAAATCGTGCCGCCCAGCGAGGATTCCAGCTCGGCCAGCTCCTGCCCGCCCGCCATCATATCCTGGAGGCGCGCAGCATCGACATCGCCCTTGGTCGCGGTGCCCAAAGTCTGGCCCCGGTTCAGCACGGTGAAACGATCCCCCACCGCCATGGCATGGCGCACGTTATGGGTGATGAACACAACGCCGATGCCCTGCTTCCTGACCCGGTCGATGGTGCCCAGCACATTCGCGGTCTGGCGCACGCCCAGAGCCGAGGTCGGCTCGTCAAGGATCAGCACTTTCGCCCCGAAATAGACGGCGCGGGCAATGGCGACGGTCTGGCGTTCGCCCCCGGAAAGGGTGCCCACCGCCTGATCCGGGCCGCGCAGGTTGATCCCCATCTTCTTCATCTCGGACATGGTGACCTCTTCGGCCTTTTTCATATCGAGATTGCGGAAGGGCCAGATGCCTTTCTCGGGCTCACGCCCCATCCAGAAGTTGCGCACCACCGACATCAGCGGGATCATCGCGAGATCCTGGTAGACGGTGGCGATGCCCGCCCCCATAGCGTCACGCGGGGATTCAAAGGTGACGGGTTTCCCCTCGATCACCATCGTGCCCGAAGAGGGCCGGTGAACCCCCGACATCGTCTTGATGAAGGTCGATTTCCCGGCGCCGTTATCGCCCAGCAGGCAATGGCATTCACCCGCCTTCACATCAAAGGACACCCCGTTCAGCGCGATTACATGGCCGAAGTTCTTCTTGATATTGCGCATTTCCACGATTGGAGTCGTCATCAGCGTTCTCCCGTGATGATGCGGCGGATATAGGTGTTCATGATCACGGCGACCAAAAGGATGGCGCCAAGGAAGACCCGGAACAGCGAGCTTTCGGCATTGGCAAAGAACAGGCCCTGTTGCACGACCCCGAAGATCACAGCGCCCAAAGCCGCGCCGATCACCGATCCATAGCCGCCGGTCAGAAGCGCGCCCCCGATCACCACGCAGATGATTGCCTCGAATTCTTTCAGCATCCCGCGGTCAGCTGCGGCCGAGCCGAATTCCATCACCTGGCAGGTGGCGAAGACCGTGGCGCAGAAGGCCGAGAACATGAACATCGAGATTTTCACCCGGTTCACCGGCACACCGACATAGCGCGCGGCCTGGGCGTCACCGCCGGCGGCAAAGATCCAGTTGCCGAACCTGGTGCGGGTCAGCAGCAGATGGCCCAGGATCACCAGCGCCAGCGCCCAGACGACCAGCATCGGGATGCCGTCAACCACCGGCTGCCCGGCACGAGAGCCCCGGGTGAAGGTCGCGATCCAGCCCGCCTCGCCCATCCAGGTGAAAAATCCGGTCAGGATCTTGCCGCCAAAAACCGGCGCAAGCCAGTCGCTTTGGGCTTTTTCACCCACGCCACCGATGATGGTCTGGCGGGTGAAATAGACCGAGCCCCAGATGGTCAGACCCCGCAGGATGAAGAGAAACGCCAGCGTCACGATGAAGGAAGGCAGCCCGGTCTTGACCACGAGCCAGCCATTCAGCGCGCCGATCAGCATGCAAAAGCCAAAGGTGAACAGGATTGCCGCCCAGAGCGGCCAGCCCATATGAACCGAGAGGATCGCCATGACCGTGCCGGAAAAGCCGATCATCGAGCCGGTCGAAAGGTCGAATTCGCCCGCGATCATCAGGAGGCAGGCGCCGACCGCGATGATCATGAACTGCGCGGAGACCACGGTCCAGTTCATGATCCCTTCGGCTTTGAACATGCCGGAATCGCCGGCAATTGCCCCGAAGAGAAGGAAGACAAGGATGGTGCCGCAAATGCCGCCCAGCTCGGGCCGGATCAGCGCGCGGCGCCAGGGCGAGACGGTTTTGACGCGCTCGTCTTTTTGAGCCTGGACGGCTTCTGTCATTTGGATAATCCCCACAGGTAAAACGGGCCGGGTGCGTTTTGGGCCCCGGCCCTGCACCAGATCAGCGATATTCGCCGGCGAGCGACTCGACGAAGTCGATATTCTCTTTGGTGACGAAGCCCGGACCCGTGAAGACCGAGTTCGACGGTGCCACGCCGTAGCGGACATAGGCGGTCAGGACCTGGATCGGCACCGAACCCTGCAGGAAAGGCTGCTGGTCAATGGCGAAATTGATGGTGCCATCCTTGATGCCCGCCGAAATTTCGGCAGAAAGGTCAAAGGTGCCGAAATAGATTTCGCCATCGAGGCCAAGTTCCTTGACCGCACGGATCGACGGCTCGGCCGAATTCGGACCAAGGGTCAGGATCGCGCCGGTATCGGGGTTTGCGGTCAGATAGGCTTTGACCTTATTCGCGACTTCCGACGGGTCCATGCCCGAGTCGATCATCTGGCTGCCAAGTTCCTGGCCGATCCCGTCCGCAAAGCCACGGCAACGTTCCACCGATTGCGGGTTGGTGATATAGTGGTTCACGCAAAGGAAGGTGGTGATCCCGGCCTCTTTCGCGCGCTGACCGGCGCCGAGACCCGCCTCATATTCCGGCTGGCCGACATGGAGCAGCGCGCCAAGCTTCTTGCTTTCCTCGACGGTGCCCGAGTTCACGGTGACGACCGGGATCCCCTTGGCGACGGCGTCCTTGATCGGGCCTTCCAGCACATTGTAATCGGCGATGGTGACAATGATACCGTCAACATCGGCGGCGGCGGCCTGCTGTACGATCCGCGCCATATCGGCAAGATCGCCGGTTGCCGGATTGCGGTATTCGGTGTTCACGCCCATCTGCTCATTGGTGATCTTGATCGCATTCTTGATCACGTTGAACCAGCTGTCGCTGTCCGGGCCATGGCTGATCCAGACGAATTGCTCGCCTTCTGCCTTTGCAGAGCTGACCATAGCGGTCACCGCAAGAACCGCCCCGATTGCGACCGATCTCAGCATTGATTTCATTGTGGTAGTCCTCCCTTTGCGGCTTCCCTCTGTGACCGCCGGAAGCCATGGCGGATTCTGGTTTGTCAGGTGTTAGGGTCGGCGTTTTGCCTCCTGCGCGTCCAGCGCCGCGTCGAGCCTTGTGGCGTCCCAGCCCTCAGACACCGCGCGCGCCAGCAGATCCTGCTGGGTTTCAGGCGCAAGACCGCCAATCGGCGGATCGGTGTCGAGATTGGTCGGGAAGGGATAGCCATCCGCCGTGGCCGCGATCACCGCATGCCGGCCCTCGGCTGACAGCGCTGCGAGATGCGGGAAAACCGCGCGGCACATGGCGGTGCGGTCGATCGCCTCCATATGGCGGGCGAATGCGCTTGCCGTCTGGATCAGGTTGACCATCCGCACGACATCGGTGGTCTTGTTCTCGCCCGCCGCATGGAACAAAGCCGGGCTGAAAAAGATCGCATCGCCCTTTTCCAGCGGCAGCTGGACATGGGCCGCCTCGAAATAGTCGCGGAATTCCGGCCGGGTCGCCGCGATATAGCCCTGCAGGAAGCGCTGCGAATGCGGCAGCAGTTTCGTGGTGCCGCTCTCGACCGGCATATCGCAATGCGCGACACCGCCTTGCAGGATCAGCGTCGGGCCGGTGGCGTGGATATGATCCGGATATTGCGCCATCTGATCCGGCGACATGAAACCGAGGTGATAGTCGCGATGCGGCGCCTGGGCCTTGCCGCCGGGGCGGACCTGGTTCACCTGGGTCGCGATCTGATAGCCCGGCCCAAGCCAGGCGCGGCAGGCAATATCAATCACCGGATTGGCCATATAGCGCGCATAAACCGCCGGATCATGCAGGCAAAGCTTTTGCAGGCTGTTCCAGATCCGGTCATTGGCACCGGCCTTGGCGAAATGATCGCCTGCCGCGACGCCGGTCTCACGCTCATGCGCGATGATGGCGCGGAACGCATCCGAGGCCGCATCAATCGCGCCCCTGTCGGCAAAGGCGTTTTTGACCACGAAAACCCCGGCGCCCTCGCCGATCACCCGCGCCCATTCGCGTGAAATCTCTGCGCTGACACGCGCGCCATCATAGATCGGAATATTCTTTTCAATGGCGATGGCCGAGGGGCAATGCTCGATGGTGGTCACCGTCTCCACCTGAGCGCGAAACTCTTCAAGACTGATCTCGGGGACCAAATCCTTCACGATGCTCTCCCTTCACCGTCGACCTGTCGGATCAGGCGGCAAGACATCAGCCGACCGTGCCGGCCCCGCGTCCTCCACGCGATGCCGGTTGTCTGCTTCTGTAAAATTGCAACCTGATTACTTTAGCAATATTGATTGCAGAAATTTGAGTGTGTCAACCTTTAATTCAGAAATCTGCCCTGATCCGAACGGATGCATCTGGCGCGCGGGCGGGGTTCTGACCTGAAAAAATGATGTATCTTTTTGGAGAATTTGAATTTTCCGACCTTACCCGAGGAAAGCCACCCGCAGGGCAGCAGCGGGGGCTTCGATTGCGGTTTTGCAATTTTCCTTGCAGAAAACCGGGCCCGGCACATCCCGGCCTTTGATTCGATCCGCCGCAAAGCCCGCTCAATCCTGCTTCCTGGCGGCAGGCTCAGGGCCCATTGCAGCCCGCCGCCGTCAGATGCTCTCGGGCAGGATCAGCCGCATTGGCAGGAAAACCTGGCCCCGGCCCTCCGCCACCGCCTCGCCCCTGACCGCCTGACGGGCGAGGGTGACCAGCGAGGCGCAGATCTCGCGCAATGGCGTGTCGATCACCAGCGAGACGATGCCCTCGGCCATCGCGCGCCTGGTGGTCTCGGTCAGTTCATTGGCGATCACGTCGATCTCGCCATGGCGGCGCTCTTCGCGCACCGCGCGGATCACGCCATTGCGCCCGCCGCCGCAGCAATAGATGCCGCAAAGCGATTTGTGCCGCGCCATCAGCGCAATTGCCGCCTCATAGGTCAGATCATCGGTGTCGAGATTGATCTGGGTATCGAGCAGGACCAGATCCGGCCGCTCACGGCGGATATAGCTGCGAAACCCGGTCTCGCGCAGCTCATGCCCATGCCAGAGCTGGCCGCCGACAAACAGCGCGAGCGCGCCCCCTGCCCCTTTCGGCACGCCCCGCGCCAGCATCGCCGCCGCCACCCGCCCGACCTTGAGATTATTGACCCCCAGACAGGCATGGCGCACCCCCTGGGCCAGGTCGGATAAAAGCGCGATCACCGGGATGCCTTTTGCACGCAGATCGGCCACCGTCTCGGTCACCCGCGGGTGATCCACCGCGACCAGGCCGATCACCTGCACTTTCGGCGCCAGCCGTTCCAGCGCGGCAACACTGGCGGCGGGGCTGGAATTGGCGGCATATTCGGTGACGATACGGAGCCGCAGGCCGGTTTCCGCAAGGGCTGCCGCCTCGGCCTCGGCCTGGAACTGGCGGTAAAATTCCGGCTCGGTCGGCAAAAGCACCAGCCCGATGGTCAGGCTTTCCTTTTCACCGATCAGGCGTTTCTCCAGCAGCGGCGCGGCGTGAAACCCCATCTCGCGGGCGACCTCAAGCACATGCATCGCCGTCGCCGGCCTGACCGTGCTGCGCCCGTTCAGCACCCGGTCGACGGTCGCGGTGGAAACCCCGGCGGCCTGGGCAAGATCGGTGATCGTCACACGTTTGCGCATCGGCAAAATCCATCAAAAACCATCATTACCCATCATCATTCTGATGTGAATTGCAATAAACGAATCTGAAAAACGGCAATTTTCGTTGCAATACGATCGGGAGAGGCCGCAGGTCTGAGGTCAGATACCGTCGCTGTGCCGGAGGGGAATCACGTCATGAGCCATACCAACCGCGATTACGCGCTGCTTGGGCGCGATGCCAGGCTGGCCGAGGAGATCGGTCTCGTCTCGGCGCAGTGGTATCACACCGACCTGCCGCGCAAGGTGATGAAAGAGCTGATGACACGGTCGGATCAGCCCGCGATCCGCGACACGATCATCCTTTTCAGCGTGATGATCGCCTCGGCGGGCGCGGGGATCTGGCTCTGGCCGTCCTGGTGGTCGGCGCCCTTCTGGCTGATTTACGGCGTGCTCTATGCCTCGGCGATGGACTCACGCTGGCATGAATGCGGTCATGGCACCGCGTTCAAAACCCGCTGGATGAATGATGCGGTTTATCAGGTCGCCTGTTTTTGCATGATGCGCAATCCGGTGACCTGGCGGTGGAGCCATACCCGCCACCACACCGACACGATCATCGTCGGCCATGACCCCGAGATCATCGCAATGCGCCCGGCGGTCGTCGCCCGGCTGATCCTGAATTTCTTCGGGATCTTCGAGCTTTGGGGCAATGCAAAAACCACGTTGCAGCTGATCGCCGGCTATATGCCCGAAACCACGAAATCCTTCGTGCCGGAGCCCGAGCGCAAACGCGCCTTCCTGATCGCCCGGATCTGGGCGGTGATCTATCTGGGCGTCGCGGCGCTGGCCTTCTGGATGCAGTCGATCCTGCCCTTCATGGTCGTGGGTCTGCCGATCCTTTTTGGCAGCTGGCATATGGTGATGACCGGCTACATGCAGCATCTGGGCCTGGCGGAAAACGTGCTCGACCACCGGCTGAATTCGCGCACCGTCTATGTGAACCCCATCTCGCGCTTCATCTACTGGAACATGAATTTCCATGTCGAACATCACATGTTCCCGATGGTGCCCTATCACGCGCTGCCCCGGATGCATGAGCTGGTGAAACATGACATGCCACCCGCGCATCCCTCGATCCTGTCGGCTTACCGCGAGATCATCCCGACCCTGATCCGTCAGTTCAAAAACCCCGACTGGTTCGTCAAGCGCGAGCTGCCCGCCAGCGCCCAGCCCTACCGCGCCGAATATCACGGCGACCTGGAACCTGGTGCCCCCACCCCCGGCATCGCAGGCTATGACGCGCAGGCGCGTCCGGTCGCCGCCGAATAGCCCTGCCGGACACCCGCTCCCATCCCGCCCGATTGCCAGATATCTTTGGAGGAGAAGACATGCCCTGGATTGCCGCCTGTTCGGCCGATGACATCGACACCGAAGACCTGATCCGCTGGGATCACGCCGGTCGCAGCTATGCGATCTATCGCAGCCCCGATGACGATTATTTCTGCACCGACGGCTTTTGCACCCATGAGGCGATCCATCTCGCCGATGGGCTGGTGATGGATTACGTTGTCGAATGCCCCAAACATAACGGCCAGTTCGACTATCGAAGCGGCGAGGCGGTGCGGCTGCCGGCCTGCAAGAACCTCAACACCTGGCAGACCCGGGTTGAAAACGGCCAGGTCGAAATTCTGATCGACTGAGATCACGCACAGAAATCCCCGGGGGACATCATGGTTCAGAAAAGCACAAGACCGACCGTTGCCGATATCCGCGCGATGAAGGCGCAGGGGCGCAAGCTCTCGATGTTGTTTGTCACCACGCCCGATGAGGCGGCGGCGGCGGCAGCGGCGGGGGTCGACCTCCTGTCGATCGAGGGGCAGTATTTCACGCCTGAGATGCGCGAGGCGGCGGGTGACTGCTTTGTGCAGATCGGCCTGCCCTATGGCCCCGCCGGAGACCTGGTGACCGCCGAGGATTACCTGCGCGCCGCTTTTCAGTTCACCAAAATAGGCGGCGATTGCTTTTATTGCGCGGCCTCCCTGCAGATCCAGAAAGCGCTTTGTGACAACCGCGTGCCGGTCGTCGGCCATGTCGGGCTGATCCCGTCGCAAGCGACCTGGACCGGTGGCTTCCGCGCGGTCGGAAAGACCGCCGCCAGCGCCCGCGCGGTCTGGGATCACGTCAAACGGCTGGAAGAGATCGGCTGTTTCGGCGCCGAGCTTGAGGTCGTTCCGGTCGGGGTGGCGAAGATCATCACCGAAAACTCCCCGCTGGTCATGCTCGGGATGGGCGCCGGTCCCTATGCCGATGCGCAATATCTCTTTGCCGAAGACGTGCTGGGCTATACCACGGGCCATAAGCCGCGCCACGCCAAAAGCTACCGCAATTTCGCCGCCGAATTCGCGCGGTTGCAGGCGGAACGCATCTCGGCTTTCCGCGAATTTGTCGCCGATGTGAACCAGGGCGCCTATCCCGCTCCACATCACAACGTCGCCGATACCGCGGCCGAACTTGCCGCCTTCCGTGCTGAGGTCGGGCTGTGACACCTTGCGGCCCTGACCTTCCCTGACCTGCCATCGCCGGCATCGCAACACAGGATTGCCAGTATTTACCATTGGCAATCCGTATTGCAATTCTTTGAGATCTTGCTATGCCGGGGCTGTCAGAGACCGCTGCGTTCCGGGGAAGTCGCAGCCGCTCTGACACCCGAGGGGGATCGCACCAATTACCTGATTTCAGCGCGAAGGGCTCCGCCTCTTGCGCCGGTGAAAGCTGCGCGCTGATCAGCGGCAGAGGGTTTGCGGCGCGCTCGCACGGCCTGGGAGAAAGGGGAGGACATGCAGCAATCTGCGACGGGCGGCGGGCTTGAGATCCGCGATGTTACACATTTCTACGGGCCGAACCGGGTGCTTGCGGGTATCGACCTGGCGGTGCGTCCGGGCGAGGTTGTGGCGCTGGCGGGTGAGAATGGCGCCGGAAAATCGACATTGATGCGGATCATCGGCGGCTATCAGGCGCCGGGGTCGGGCACGGTCCACTGGCAGGGCAATCCGGTTCCCGCCGATCTGCACCGCGCTGAGAAGATGGGGATCACGCTTGTCCATCAGGAATTTGCGCTGATCCCTGATATGAATGTCGCCGAAAACATCCATCTCGGGCGCGAACCGGGCCGCTTCGGCGTGGTCAATCGCCGCAAGATGCGCGACCAGGCAGCGGCGGCGCTGACGCTTTTGCGCGCGCAGATCCATCCCGAGGCCGCGATGCGCGATCTGCCGGTGGCGAGCTGGCAGGTGGTTGAGCTTGCCAAGGCCTTTGGCGCGGGCCCCGCGCTGTTGCTGATGGATGAACCCACCGCCGTTCTGGGCCGCGAGGAAACCGCCGCGCTTTTTGACCGCATCCGCGCCTTCCGCGCGGCAGGTGGCGCGGTGATCTTCACCTCGCACCGGCTCGACGAGGTGCGCGAGATTGCCGACCGTGTCACGGTTTTGCGCGATGGCACCATCACCATGGACCGCCCCACCTCAGACGTCTCAGAACATGACATCGCCACCGCCATGGTCGGGCGCGAAATCTCCGACCTCTTCCTGCCCCGCAGCCCGGCGCCTGTCGCCCCCCCTGTCCTGGAGGTCGAGGGGCTTGACGTGCCGCGCGAGATCGGCGCCCCGGTGCGGGATGCGGACTTTGCGCTCCATCCGGGCGAGATCCTCGGCGTGGCAGGCCTGGTCGGATCAGGCCGCACCGAGATGTTCGAGGGCCTTGTGGGCCTGCGCCCCGCCCGCGCGCGCCGCTTTACCCTGCGCGGTGAGACGCGGGCGCTGCCGAAAAGCCGTGAGGCCTGGGCAAAGGGCATCGCCTATCTGACCGAAGACCGCAAAAGCCGGGGTCTGCTGCTTGAGGCCAGCCAGATCGTCAATGCCGATCTGACGCTGGGTGCCCTGTCGGGCGGGCCGCTCCTTGACCCGGCGGGCGAGCGCGCGCGCTATGCAAAGGCGCGCGAGACATTCGACATCCGCTCGGCCAATCCGCTGATCCCGGCGGGGCGGCTCTCGGGCGGCAATCAGCAGAAACTGCTGCTGGCGAAGACGCTGGCGAGCCAACCGGATATCGTCATCCTCGACGAGCCGACGCGCGGCGTCGATATCGGCGCCAAGGCCCAGATCTACCGCCTGATCGCCGGGCTCGCCGCCGAAGGCCGCGCCGTTGTCGTGATCTCGTCGGAACTGCCCGAGCTGATCGGCCTTGCCCATCGCATCCTCGTCATGGATCGCGGTCGCATCGCAGGCACCATCCGCCAGCCCGAGGGCGGCCAGGTGAGCGAGGCCGATATCCTGCGCCTCGGCCTTGGCCTTTCCACTGATACAGAGAAGGAAATCCCCGCATGAGCGACGCAACCCTCGCCCCCGCCGCCACGCCGCTGCGCCAGAGGATTGGCCAGCTCGGGCCGCTGATCGCGCTGATCCTGCTGGTGATCCTCGGCGCCGTGTCCAGCGAGACCTTTCTGACCGCCGAGAATGTCCTCAATGTGCTGACAAGGTCCTCGATCATCGGGATCATCGCGATCGGCGCGACCTTTGTGATTACCGCACGCGGGCTGGACCTCTCAGTCGGCGCGATGGCCGCGCTGGTGGCGGGGCTGGGCATCATGGGGATGAACTGGTTTCTCGCCCATATGTCGCCGATGGCCGCGCTGATCACCGGCATGACGCTGGCGCTGGTGATCGGGATGCTGGCCGGGCTTCTGAACGGCTCGCTGGTGGTTTTCGCCCGGATCGAAGCCTTTATCGTCACGCTGGGCACGATGGGGATCATGCGTTCGCTGGTGACCTGGATGTCGGATGGCGGCTCGATCTCGCTCGATTTCGCACTGCGCGATGCCGGGCGCGGGCTCTATTATGGCGCGGTGCTGGGGATCCCGGTGCCGGTGATCATCTTCGCGGTGCTGGCCGCGCTCGGTGAATTCGTCATGACAAGGATGCGCTTTGGCCGCCATGTCACGGCCATCGGCTCGAACCCCGATGTCTCGCGCTATTCCGCGATTCCGGTGAATGGGGTGCGGCTTGCGACCTATGTGCTGCAGGGCGCCTGCGTGGGCCTCGCCACGCTGATCTATGTGCCGCGCCTTGGCGCCGTCACGCCCTCGACCGGCATGTTGTGGGAGCTGGAGGCGATTGCCGCCGTGATCATCGGCGGCACGGCGCTGGCGGGCGGGTATGGGCGGGTCTGGGGCACGGTGGTTGGTGTGCTGATCCTTGGCCTCGTCGCGAATATCCTCAACCTCACCTCGTATTTCAGCCCGCATCTCAATGGCGCCTTCCAGGGCACCATCATCGTCATCGCCGTCCTGCTGCAACGCCGGCGCAGCGGCACCTGAGTTTTTCAACCGGAGGAGACCCCCAATGAAAGCCCACCTTTCCCGCCGCAATATGCTGGTGGCATCGGCCGCAGGCATGGCGCTGCCGCTGGCCGCCCTGCCCGCCCGCGCACAAGAAAAAGTCGCGAAAATCGGCATCGCGATCCCGGCCGCGACCCATGGCTGGACCGGCGGTCTGAACTATCACACCGAGCGCACCGTCAAATCCTTGCAGGCCGCCTTCCCGCAGCTTGATTTCGTGGTGACCACCGCCGGCGATGTCCAGGCCCAGGTCAATAATGTCGAAGACCTGATCGCCCAGGGCATCACTGCGCTGGTAATCCTGCCGATGGAAAGCGACCCGCTGACCGAGCCGGTCAAGGCCGCCAAGGCGCGTGGCATCTTCATCACCGCCGTTGACCGTGGCCTGTCCGAGCCGGGCGTTGAAGATCTCTATGTCGGCGGCAATAACCCGCAATATGGCAAGATCGCCGCCGATTACTTTAAGGGCAAGCTGCCCAATGGCGGCAAGATCGTCGTCATGCGCGGCATCCCGACCGCCATCGACAATATCCGCATCGAGGCCTTCAACGCCGCCCTCGAAGGGTCGGGGATCGAGGTTCTCGACATGCAATATGCCAACTGGAACCCCGATAAGGGGTTTGAGGTGATGCAGGACTTCCTCACCCGCTTCCCCCAGATCGACGGGGTCTGGGCCGGTGACGATGACGCGGCGCTTGGCGCCAAAGCGGCCATCGAACAGGCCGGCCGTGCGGAGGGGATGAAGCTGCTGGGCGGCTCGGGGATGAACCGGGTGATCAAGCTGATCATGGATGGGGACGCGCTGATCGACGCTGACATCTTCTACCCGCCGACCCTGATCATCCCCGCGATCACCGTCACCGCCGCGCGCTATGCGGTGCAATCGCCGGTGCATGGCATCTACACGCTCGACAGCCCGCTGATCACGGCTGAGAACGCGGCGGAATATTACTTCCCCGACAGCCCCTACTGAACCTGTCCGAAACGCGAGAGGGCGCGGGGTTTATCCCGCGCCCTTTTTCATGGCCGAGGGCTCACTTCATCAGGAATGCGACCGCCGGGTCCGCCACAAAGCGCCAGTTGCGGCGCGGGCCGGCCATGACGTTGAGGTAGTAGAGCTCGAACCCGTAGGGCGCGCCGCAGGGGTGATGGCCGCGCGGAACAAGCACCACATCGCCATCTTTCACCGCCATGACCTCATCAAACTGCCCGTCATCGGTATAGACGCGCTGAAAGGCAAAACCATCGCCCGGGTTCAACCGGTGGTAATAGGTCTCTTCGAGATAGGTGATGCGGGGAAAATCATCCTCGTCGTGGCGGTGGCTTGGGTAAGACGACCAGTTGCCAGCGGGGGTATAAACTTCGGTGACGAGCAGACTGTCACAGACGTCATGCATCTCCATCGCGATATTGTTCACCAGCCGCAGATTGCAGCCCGATCCGCGCTCGGTCAGGGTGATGCCATCGGGGCCAAGCCGGCGCGCCGGGTAATTGCCCTTGCCGGGCGCGGCACAGACCGCGATGGTGCAGGCGGTTTCGGCCACCGCGCGCCAGTCCTGCCCCGGCGGCACATAAAGGCTGTGCGGCGGGGTCTTTTCAAAGACATTCATCCGCTCGCCAAGCAGGCCCCAGTCCTGACCGGCGGCACTGAAGGCGGCCTTGCCCTCGATCATGACCAGGATCACCTCATCACTGCCGGTCGCTTCCGCCGCCGTCTCGCCGGGCCGCAGCCGATAGAGCGAAAAGCCGACATAGCGCCAGCCGGCCGAAGCGGGGGTGACCTGATGCACCTTGCCCGTGGTGCCGAAGGGTTTCAGTTGCAATTGGCTCATGGATACGATTCCTGTCACTGGCGCGGGCGCGGGCATCAGCCGGCGCTGGCGCGCCTTGCCTGATCCCAGATCTCACACAGCCGGCTGTAGCGCGCCGACATCTCCGCGACCGCCCCGGCGTCATCCGCCTTACCCTCCATCCAGGCCCGCGCCACATCACCAAAGATCGACCGTCCGACCGCAAAGCCCCGGACCAGCGGCTGCGCCGCCGCGACGCGGAAGCTTGCGGCCAGCTCCGCCTCGGGCGCGTCAAGGCCAAGGATCACGATGCCGCGCGTGTTCGGGTCGTTATCCTCAATGGCGGCGACGGCATTGGCCCAGGCCTCGGCGCTCTTCATCGGCTCGAGCTTCCACCAGTCAGGATAGATCCCCAGATCGTAGAAGCGGCGGATGATCCTGGCCGTGGTCATGTCATCGACCGGTGCCACCTTGGACGGGATCACCTCGAGCAGGAATTCCAGCCGGTTGCGGCGCGCTGCGGCAAACAGACGTTTCACCACGTCTTCCTGCTGCGCCCAGGTCGCGGCATCGTCATCAGGGTGGCAGAAACACAGCACCTTGACCACATGATCCAGCGGCCATTCGACCAGCCCGCCGTAATCCGCGCCGATCTCGGGCTCAAGGCTCAGGGGGCGCGAGCCCGGCCATTCCACCGGACGTCCGACCCAGAGCCCGGTTCCCGCTGTCGCATGCAGCGCGGTCTTGCCGAGGCGGTTGTCGCAGAGGATGCCATAACCCGGCCGGCCCGCCTGGACGCCCTGCGCAGCCTGAAGGCACAGTTCTTTGAAGGCTCCGATTTTGGCCGGCGTTGCGCCTTGCATCTGCTCCAGCTGCATCCGGTGATCAAAAGCAAAGACGCGGATATCCCGCCACGGATTGCCCCGGCTTTCGCCCCGCAGCGCCCGGCGGTTGGTCGACCAGTGGATCTGTTCCAGCGCTGCGTCGTTTCTCAGATCCGGGCGGGTCACACCGCGATCCAGGAAGAACTCCAGTTCGGCCAGCGAAGGATAGGCCGGCGCACAGCCATGGCGCGACACCGCGAAAGCCCCGCAGGCATTGGCATATTTCAGAGCGCGCGGCCATTTCTCATCATCCAGCCAGCCCTTCAGCAGGCCCGACATGAACCCGTCCCCCGCGCCCAGCACGTTGAACACCTCGATCGGGAACCCCGGCCCGGTCTCGCCCGCATCGAGGCTGTCGGGCACCGCGCCGGTAAAGGCCACCGCCCCCGCCGCGCCGCGTTTGCAGACCAGTGTGGCGCTGCTGAGCGCGCGCACGGCCCGAAGCGCCGCAATCGTATCGGTCGAACCGCCCGCGATATGGAACTCTTCCTCGGTCCCGACAATCAGATCAAAGAGATGCAGCGTCGTTTGCAGCTTGGCCGTCACCTCGGCGCTTTCGACGAAACGGCTCTCGCCGTCCCCATGACCCGCGACGCCCCAGAGGTTCGGGCGGTAATCAATATCCAGCGCCGTCCGCGCGCCATGCTGGCGGGCCAGCGCCAGCGCCTTCAGCACCGCCGCCTTGGTACGCGGATGCGAAAGATGAGTGCCGGTCGCGACCACTGCGCGGGTGTCCGCGATCAGCGCCTCGTCAATATCATCCTCGCACAGCGCCATATCGGCGCAATTCTCACGGTAGAAGATCAGCGGGAACTGATGCTCATCGCGGATCCCCAGCAAAACCAGCGCCGTCAGCCGTTCCGGGTCGGTCACCACGCCGCGGGTATCGACGCCTTCGCGCGCCAGCTCTTCGCGCAGGAACCGGCCCATATGTTCATCGCCCACCCGGGTGACCAGCGCCGGTTTCAGCCCCAGCCGGGCCGTCCCCACCGCCATATTGGTGGGGGAGCCGCCGACATATTTCTGAAACGCGCCCATATCTTCCAGCCGGCCACCCACCTGCGCCCCATAGAGGTCAATGGAGGACCGGCCAATGGTCACGAGATCCAGCTTTTTCGTCATCTCACAAACCCCCTCCCCCGGGGCAAACGCGTGGTCTCAAACTGCGACGGGCGTGATCCAGGGCTGATCTTCGGCCTCATGGCTGTCGACAACCGCCTCGACAAAAGCGACGCCCCTGACCCCGTCCTGGATCAGCGGCAGGTCCTGGCCGATGGGCGCAGGCACGCGGCCCTCTGCCCGGGCGCGGATCGCCTCGGCAAAACCGAGATAGAGATTGGCGAAGGCCTCGAGATAGCCTTCGGGATGGCCCGGAGGCGTACGGGTCCGCGCCTTCGCCGCCGGTGACAGATCGCCCGCGCCGCGCTTGATGGTCTGCACGCGGCCCTCAAGCGGGGTCAGGACCAGCTCATTGGGCTGTTCCTGATACCAGGCAAGCGAGCCCTTGCCACCAAAGACCCGGATCCGCACACCGTTGGAATTGCCGATGGCGACCTGGCTCGACCACAAAAGCCCGCGCGCGCCGCCCTCATAGCGCAGCATCACATGCGCATTGTCGTCAAGCGAACGACCGTTCACAAAGGTCGCAAGATCGGCGGTCAGCGATTCCAGTCGCAGCCCGGTGACAAAGCCCGCAAGGTGATAGGCATGGGTGCCGATATCGCCGATGGAGCCGCCGCGCCCGTTCTTTTTCGGGTCGGTCCGCCAGGCGGCCTGTGGATTGCCCTGAGCCTCAATCGTCGTCGCCATCCATTCCAGCGGATATTCGACCTGCACGGTCCGGACCGCGCCGATCTCACCTGCCGCGACCCGCGCGCGGGCCTCATGCACCATCGGATAGCCGGAATAAGTATAGGTGACGCCGACGAAAACACCCCGCGCCCGGGCGAGTTCCTCCAGCGCCAGGGCCTCTTCCAGCGTGGCGGTCAGCGGCTTTTCACAGATCACCGCAATGCCCGCCTCGATCAGCGCCTTCGCCATCGGATAATGGGTGAAATTGGGCGTACAGATCGCGACGGCATCGACGCGGTCCTCGCGGGCGAGCTCCCCCGCGATCAGCTCCTGATATGTCCCGTAGCTGCGATCCAGGGCGATGCCCTGGCTTTGTGCGAAAGCCCGGCCCTTTGCGGGATCTGCGTCAAAGGCCCCCGCCACCAGCACCCATGCGCCATCAAGCCGTGCCGCCAGGCGGTGGATATTGCCGATATAGGCCCCTTCACCACCGCCGATCATCCCAAGCCGCAATTGCCGCGTCATGCTTCCCCCAGCCCGAGCATCGCCCGGTTGGCTGCCCGGTCCGCGCCGGATTTCACGAAATCATCAAAGGCCCGGTCCGAGACGCGGATAATGTGATCCCTGATGAACTGAGCGCCCTCACGCGCGCCGTCTTCGGGGTTTTTGATGAAACATTCCCATTCCAGCACCGCCCAGCCGTCAAAGCCGTAAGTGGACAATCTGGTGAAAATGGCGCCGAAATCGACCTGGCCATCGCCCGGGCTGCGGAAACGGCCCGCGCGTTTCGACCAGGGCATATAGCCGCCATAGGCGCCGGATTTGCCATCGGGGCGGAACTCGGCATCCTTCACATGGAAGGTGCGTATGCGGTCATGGTAATGGTCGATGAAACTCAGATAATCCATGCCCTGCAGGACCAGATGGCTTGGGTCATACATCAGATTGGCCCGGGGATGGTTGTTCACTTTACCCAGAAAATACTCCCAGGAATGCCCGTCATGCAGGTCTTCCATCGGGTGGATTTCGTAGCAGACATCCACGCCATGCGCGTCGAAATCATTGAGGATCGGCGTCCAGCGGCGGGCAAGCTCGTCAAACCCTTCCTCGACCAGCCCCTCGGGCCATTGCGGATAGGGGTAGAGATAGGGCCATAAAAGCGCGCCCGAGAAGGTCACATGCCGGTCGATCCCGAACCGCTGCGAGGCGCGGGCCGCGAAACGCAATTGTTCTTCCGCCCAGGCGCGGCGGCGCGCAGGGTTGCCACGCACATGTGCGGGCGCAAAGGCATCCAGCACCCCGTCATGACAGGGATGCGCCGCCACCAGCTGGCCGGTGATATGCGAAGCAAATTCGGTGATTTCCAGCCCGTGATCGGCCAGCAGGCCCTTGATCTCATCTCTGTAAGCGTCCGAGGTCGCCGCCTTTTCCATATCGATCAGACGCGTCTCCCAGGTCGGGATCTGCACGCCCTTGAAACCCTTCTCCGCCGCCCAGGCCGCGAGGCCCGGCAGCGTATTATAGGGCGCGTCATCCGCAGCAAACTGCGCAAGAAAGATCCCTGGTCCTTTGATCGTGCGCATCGCTCAACCCTCCAGCGCGCCCGCAGGCACGGGTGCGTCGTCATAGCCGCCATAGACCGACTGGTCGAAGGGAATGACCGCGCCTGTCATCATGCCGCCATCATCCGAGGCCATCCAGAGCACCGCGCGCGCCACCTCTTTCGGGTCGAGGATCCGGCCAAAGGGTTTCGCCGCCGCCGCCCGGTCGATGAAATCCGGGTCACCGGTTTCCGAAAGCACGAGCGCCCGTTCATGATCCGAATTCATCCAGCCGATATCGAGTTGGTTGATATGGATCTTATGCCGCATCAGCGCGAAACCGGCATGGCGGGTCAGGGTCGAAAGCGCACCTTTCGAGGTCGAATAGGGCGCGAGGAAAGGCTGGCCCGCCAGCCCCGACATCGAACCGATATTGACCACACGGCCCTCGATCCCCTCGCGGATCATCACCTTTGCCGCGTCCTGGATCAGGAAGAACGGCGCGCGGGTATTGACCGCGATCATGCGGTCAAAAAGCTCCGGCGAGGTGTTGAGCATATTGCCGCGATCCGTCAGGCCCGCCGCGTTCACGAGGATATCGACCCGGCCGAAACGCTTGTCAGCCGCAGGGACAATCTTCGCCACATCCTCGATATTGCCGAGGTCGGCCAGCACCAGTTCCACCGGAACGCCGGTCGCGTCAAAGATCGACTTGGCGACCGCGCGGCCTTTTTCCTCGCCGCGCCCGACGATCACGATGCCTGCGGCACCGGCCTCGGCAAAGAGCCGGGCAATCGCCGCGCCAAGGCCCTGGGTGCCGCCGGTGACAATCGCGACTTTCCCGTCGATCCGGTTCATTTCGCCACCTCATAGCCGGCGGCGGCCATGACGCGCATCAGCTCTTTATGGCCCTTCACTGCCATTTCCAGCGGCGGCGAGATTTTCGGATCCTGCTCTGCCTCGACCACGAACCAGCCTTCATAGCCCTTCTGGGCCAGCGCTTTCACAATCGCCTCAAAGTCCAGCGAGCCATCGCCCGGCACGGTAAAGGCACCTTTGATCACCGCATCAAGGAAGCTCTCTTTCGTACGGTCCAGGCCGTCGATCACCGATTGCCGGATGTCCTTGGTGTGGACATGGGTGAAGCGCGCATGGTGGTTGTCGATCACCCGCATCAGATCGCCGCCCGCGAAGGCGAGGTGACCGGCATCAAACAAGAGCGGCACAGAAGAATGCTTCAGGAAGAGATCAATCTCCGGCTCGGTCTCCACCACCGCCGCCATATGGTGGTGATAGGAGATCGGCATCCCCTGTTTCGCGCACCAGTCGGCGAAGTCGCTGATCTTGCGACCGTAAGCCGCCATCTCGGTTTCAGTCAGCTTCGCCTTTGTCGCGAGCGGTGCCGAGCGCACGCCCTGGATCGAGCGCGCCGTCTCGCCATAGACAATGCAGGGCGCTTTGGCCGCGATGAAAAAGGCCATCTGTTCCGCGATGCGGTCCTTCTCGACCTCGATATCACCATCGACCAAGAGGCCCGAGAACCAGCCGCCACAGACCGAGATGCCGAAGCGGTCGAGAATCGGCCCAAGCTCTGCCATATCCATCGGGAAGCGGCGGCCGGTCTCCATACCGGTGAAGCCCGCGACCGAGGCCTGGCGCAGACATTCCTCAAGGCTCACATCATCCGACAGTTCCGCGAGGTCGTCATTCCACCAGGCAATCGGGGCAATTCCAAGTTTCGCTTTCATGGTATCAGACCCCGATACGCTGTTGTTTGCGAATTTTTTCCTGATTGGCCCGCGCGGTGCGGACCGATTCAAAGGTCGAAACCTCAGGCACGCCGACATCCCAGTCGGCATCACCCGGCGTCCAGGTCCAGGCGTCGGTGACAATCGACAGGACCGTCACGCCGTCCTGATCATAGGCCCATTCCAGGGCGGCAGGCAGATCGGCAAGGCTTTCGACATGTTTCGCCGCCGCGCCCATGGATTTGGCATGGGCCACGAAATCGACATGCAGCGGGTTGTTGCGGTCGCGGATGCGACAGTCTTTCAACAGGTTGTTGAAGCCCGGCACGCCCTTGGCCTGTTGCAACCGGTTGATCACCGCATAGCCACCATTATCGCAGACGATCACGATCATCTTATGGCCGGTCAGCGCCGCCGAATAGATGTCCGAGTTGCCCATCATATAGGTGCCGTCGCCCAGCATCACGATGGGCGTGCCACCAGTGCCGCCCGGGCCTTCCTGCGCCATGGCGGCGCCCCAGCCCGCCGGGATCTCATAGCCCATGCAGGAGAAACCGAATTCGCAGTCGAAAGTATGCGGGTCTTTGACGCGCCAGCCTTTGACGACCTCGCCCGGCAGACCACCGGCCGCAGTGACGAGCGTATCACCCGGGCGCGCTGCCTGATTCACCACATTGACGACCTGCTGATAGGACGGCACCGCTGCATCGGTCGGGGCCTGCAGGCTGTCGAGCAGCTTGTTCCATTCGGTAAACAGCTTCTTGCCGCGCGGCAAGAGTCCCGCGTCAGCCTTCCAGCTGCCCAGAGCCGCGTCGAGCTCCAGAATGCCCTCCTTCGCATCGCCCACAACCGAGAGCGCCCGGTGCTTGATCGCATCGAACCGCGCCGCGTTCAGCGAGATGAACTGCGCTGATTTCGAAAACGCGGTCCACGACCCCGTGGTGAAATCCTGCAACCTGGTGCCGATGGCGAGAATCACATCCGCCTCCCGCGCCAGCTCATTCGCCGAGGTCGAGCCGAGGATGCCCACCGGCCCGATATGCACCGGATGGTCATGGGTGAAAGCACCCTTGCCCGCCACGGTTTCCACAACCGGGATGCCGCGTTTGGCGGCGAAATCGGCCAGCGCCTGTTCGGCACGGCTGTAGCGCACGCCACCGCCCGAGATGATCAGCGGCAGTTTCGCGCCTTTCAGCACTTCGACAGCAGCGGCGACCGAATCGCGGTCGGGGCGCGGGCGGGGAATCTTCCAGACCTTCGGCTCGAAGAAGACTTCCGGGTAATCGTAGGCGACTTCCTGGGTGTCCTGGGCCAGACCGATGAAAGCCGGGCCGCAATCGGCGGGGTCCAGCATCACGGCCACGGCCTGGGGCAGCGACTGGATGATTTGTTCCGGCAGAACAATGCGATCCCAGTAACGCACCACCGGCTTGAAGGCGTCATTCACGGTGATCGACGGGTTGTTGTAATGTTCAACCTGTTGCAGCACAGGGTCGGGAATGCGGTTCGCGAATGTATCGCCCGCGATCAGCAGGACCGGCAGGCGGTTCGCCATCGCCACACCCGCCGCCGTGATCATATTGGCCGCGCCAGGGCCGATCGAGGTCGCCGCGACCATCAGCTGACGGCGCTGCTTGGCTTTCGCGAATCCAATCGCGGCCAGCGCCATCGACTGTTCATTCTGGCCGCGCCAGGTCGGAAGCTGGTCCTGCACCGTCTCCAGCGCTTCGGACAGGCAGGTCACATTGCCATGGCCAAAGATACCGAAAACACCTGCAAAAAGCGGAACGCGCTGCCCGTCAATCTCGGTGAACTGGCTGCAAAGGTAACGAACAAGGGCCTGCGCCATAGTCAGACGCACAGTAGATCCGGTCATCTCGCCTCCTCCTGCGGATGTATCTTTTCTCAATGCTTACGGAATGCATATTGACAATGCAACGTCATAGCAATGATTATTGCAACAAAGTTGAGGAGGAGACTCAATGCTCAGGATTGCAGTAATCGGCACGGGCCGAATTGGCCGTATGCATGCCGAAAACATCGCAGCACACCCGCGTGCGACACTCGCCGGTGTCTATGATATTCATACCCCATCTGCCGCCGAAGTGGCCCAAAAACTGGGTGTGACCCGGTTCGACAGCGCCGAAGCGCTGATCGCGTCGAAAGATGTCGATGCAATTCTTATTGCCTCTTCGACCGCCACCCATGCCGATCTGATCGAGGCCGCGGTCGCCGCCGGCAAGCCCGCTTTGTGCGAAAAGCCGATTGATCTGTCGCTCGCCCGCGTCAATGCCTGCGCTGCAAAGATCAAAGGCACAAGCGTTCCGATCATGCTCGGCTTCGTGCGCCGGATGGACAAAGGCCATGGGGGCGTGCAGGCTGCGATTGCCTCGGGCCAGATCGGTGATCTGCACCAGGTCATCATCACGTCACGCGACCCCGACATGGCACCCGATGCCTATATGGAGGTTTCGGGCGGCATCTTCCGCGACATGACGATTCATGATTTCGACATGGCGCGTTTCATGCTGGGCGAGGATGTGACCGAGGTTTCCGCCACCGGCTCGCGCCTCGTGAAGCCCGGATTGATGGAAAAGCTTGGCGATTACGACACTGTCACCGTGGTGCTGAAAACCGCCTCTGGCAAGCAGGCGATCATCAACAATTCGCGCCGCGCGGTCTATGGCTATGACCAGCGGGTCGAGGCCTTCGGATCTAAAGGCATGGCGATCTCGGAAAACCACGCCATGACCAAAGTGCGCCTGTTCAACGCCGAACAGACCGAGGCCGCGCCGCCGCTCCTGAACTTCTTCATCGAGCGTTATGACGACGCCTTCGCCGCCGAGATTGGCGCCTTTGTCGATGCGGTCGAAAACGGCATCGCGCCGCCGATGACTTTTGAAGACGGTCGCCAGGCGCTGATCCTCGCCGAGGCCGCGATCAGATCAGTGGCCGAAGGCCGCACCATCCTCACGAAAGACATCGGGTAACCCCATGTACGACAATTTCGGCCTGTTCACAGGTGGCGCCTGGATCCCCGGCGCCACCGCGGGAGAGGTATACTCTCCGGTCTCCGGCGTCTCTCTTGGCGCGGTTGCTTTCGCCTCGGTCGCGCAGACTTGCGCGGCGCTGGATGCGGCGGCGCTGGCGCAGGGGCCGTTGCGTGCCATGGGCGGTTTCGGCCGTGCCGACGCGCTGCACCGCGCCGCCGATGAGATGATCCGCCGCGCCGATGAAGGCGCGCGGATGATCTCGCTCGAGACCGGGAAGCCCATCGCCCAGGCAGGCCGGGAATGGGTGCTCGCCTGTGATCAGTTCCGCTGGTATGCTGAAGAGGCGCGGCGGATCTATGGCCGGATTGTCGACAGCCGGGTGCCCGGCGGACGGTTCGAAATCAGCCATGAGCCGGTCGGCATCGTCGGCGCTTTTACCGCCTGGAATTTCCCCGCAGCTTTGCCGGCGCGCAAGCTGGCACCGGCGCTCGCCGCCGGTTGCCCGGTTGTGCTGCGCCCGTCGTCGCAGACCCCGGGCGTGGCGATGGTGATCGTCGATTGCCTGCGCGCTGCTGGCCTGCCGGATGGCGCGGTCGGGCTGGTGGTCGGATCAACCGCCGACACCTATGCACCGATCATGGCTGATGAGCGGGTGCGCAAGGTCTCGCTCACTGGCTCGACCCGGGTGGGTCAGCAGATGATCCGCGACGCGGCGGAAACCGTGAAAAAGGTCTCGATGGAGCTGGGCGGCAATGCGCCGCTGATCATCTTCGATGATGCCGATCTGGAGGCCGCGCTCGATCTTTCCGTTGCGACCAAATACGCCAATGCGGGCCAGGTCTGTGTGACTGCCGACCGTTTCTTTGTGCATGAAAGCCTGCATGACGCCTTTGTCGAGGGCTTTGTCGCCCGCGCCGCAAAGATCAAAGTGGGCGATGGTATGGACCCGGAAACCGGCATGGGCCCCCTGATCAATGCCGGGCGCCTTTCAGAAATCGAAACGATCGTTGCCGACGCGCTCACCGCAGGCGCAACCCTGAAACTTGGCGGTCGCCGCCCCGCCCATCTGAACACCGGCCATTTCTACGAGCCGACCGTGCTGACCGATGTGCGCGACGAGATGCGAGTCTTTTCTGAGGAAAACTTCGGCCCCATCGCCGCGATCACCCGGTTCTCGGGCGAAGACGAGGTCATCGCCCGCGCCAATGCCTCCGACATGGGGCTTTCGGCCTATGCCTTCACCCGCTCGCCCGAGCGCGCGCGGCGCGTCACGGCTGCGCTGAAATCCGGCATGGTCGGGATCAACAGCTTTGCCCTTGCAGCCTCCGAGGCGCCCTTCGGCGGCACCAACCAGTCCGGCATGGGCCGCGAAGGCGGGTCCGAAGGGATCCGCGACTATCTCGACACCAAACTCGCCCAAATCCTGTTCTGACTAAACCCCGTTCTGGCCAGATCGCGCTTATAAAGGAACCGGCATGTTCACCAACCGGCTGAAACAACAGTGGTCCGAAGGGCGCGCCGCCATCAATGGCTGGCTCTCGATCGGCAACACCTTCACCGCCGAGATCATGGCGGCGCAGGGCTATGACAGCATCACAATCGACGCGCAGCATGGTGCGCTGGACTACACGGCGGTGCTGCCCATGCTGCAGGCGATGCGCGCCTCGGGTGTGACGCCGATGGTCCGCGTGCCCTGGCGCGAGCCCGGCGCGATCATGAAGGCGCTGGATGCCGGCGCCCAGGGCATCATCTGCCCGATGGTCAATTCCGCCGCCGAGGCCGCCGAATTCGTCAGCTACACGCGCTACCCGCCGCATGGGCAGCGCAGCTATGGCCCGACCCGCGCGGCAGTGGCTTATGGTGGCTATGGGTCGGCGGCGAATGACCAGGTGCTGGCGCTCGCGATGATCGAGACCCAGGGCGGTGTCGACAATCTTGAATCCATCGCCGCGACCCCCGGCCTTGACGGCATCTATATCGGCCCCGCCGATCTGACGCTTGGCACCACCGGCACAAAGCACCCCATCGGCTTTGATCGCGAAGAGCCGGAGCTGATCGCGCTGATCCAGCACATCCTCGCGGTCTGCAAGGCAAACAATATCCGGGCCTGCCTGCATTGCGGCACTCCCGATTACGCCGCCCGTGCGATCGGCTGGGGGTTCGATCTGACCACGGTCGGCGGCGACTCGCGGCTGCTGGCAGCCGCCGCATCGGCCTCGGTCGCGAAATGGCGTGATCTGACCGGTGCCGCCCCCGCCCCCATTGCCGCGAAAGGGGGCTATTGATGCCGCATCTCCTGATCGCCGGAAAGCTGCATCCTTCGGGCACCGCGCTGCTGGAGGTTCTGAAGACGAAGGGCTTCACCATCGACTATGTCGAAGAGGTCTCCGAGCCTTCCTGCGCCGCGCTGATCCATAAGGCGGATGCGCTGGTGATCCGCACCCAGCCGCTTTCCGCCGCGACCATCGCCAAAGCAGAGCGGCTGAAAGTGGTCTCGCGCCATGGGGTCGGCTACGATTCCGTGGATCTTGCGGCGCTGAATGCGCGCGGCATCGCGCTGACCATCGTGGGCGATGTCAATTCGGTCTCGGTTGCAGAACATGCGATGATGCAGCTGCTCGCGGGCGCGAAACGCGTGCTGCTCGCCGACCGCGCTGTACGCGAGCCGTCCGAATGGAACTGGCGCAACCGGCTGGAAGCGCATGAGATTTCCGACAAGAACCTCCTGATCATCGGCTATGGCCGCACCGGCCAGCGGCTGGCGAAAATGGCGGCGGGGTTTGACATGAAGATCCGCGCCTATGACCCCTGGCTCTCGCGCAGTGGCTGGCCGAAGGGCCCGGTGGCCGAGGTCACCGCCCTCGCCGAGGCGCTGGCCTGGGCCGATTGCATCTCGGTCCATGTGCCGAAAGCCGAGCACCCGACCATTGGCGCCGCAGAGATCGCGCTGATGAAACCCGGCGTTGTTCTCGCCAATACCGCGCGCGGCGGAGTGGTCGATGAAGACGCGCTGACGGCGGCGCTGATCTCGGGCCAGATTGGTGCCGCCGGTCTGGATGTCTTTGCCGAGGAACCCCCTACCCGGCATATTCCGCTGTTCGATCTGCCCAATGCGGTGCTGTCACCGCATATTGCCGGCCTCACCGCCGAATGCGCGGCGCGAATGGCGGTTTCCTCGATCGAGAATGCGGTCAATTACCTTGCGGGCAGCATCGACCCGCAGCTTATCGTCAACCGGGATGTCGCCAATGCCAGCTAATCAAATCACGGATAAACCCAAACTCCGGATCGGCCTGATCGGCACCGGCTTCATGGGCAAGGCCCATGTCTTCGGCTTCACCTCGGCGCCGAAAGTATTCGAGCTGCCCTATGACCTCGAGCTGCACACCGTGGCCGATGTGACGGTCGAAACCGCCACCCGTGCCGCGCGCGAACTGGGCTTCGCGCATTGGACAACCGACTGGCGCGACCTGGTGAAAAACCCGGAAATCGACCTGATCTCGATCACCGCGCCGAATGCTTTGCATAAGGAAATGTCGCTGGCGGCGATTGCGGCCGGAAAACATGTCTATTGCGAGAAACCGCTGGCGCCGCTTGCCACAGACGCGCTGGAGATGACGCTGGCCGCCGAAAAGGCCGGGGTGAAAACCCAGGTCGGCTTCAACTATCTGTGCAACCCGATGCTGCGGCTGGCGCGCGACATGATCGCGGGTGGCGAGCTGGGCGAGATCCGGGGCTATCGCGGTCTTCACGCCGAGGATTACATGGCTGACCCGAACGGGCCCTGGACCTTCCGCCATGACCCGGCGGGGGGCGGCGCGCTTGCCGATATCGGCAGCCATGCCCTGGCGACAGCCGAATTCCTGCTCGGCCCGATCACCGAGGTGATGGGCGATTGCCTGACGCTGATCCCATCCCGCCCCGATGGCAAAGGTGGCACCCGCCGCGTCGAGGTGGATGATGTGGGCCGCGCCTTCGTTCGTTTCGCCAGCGGTGCGCAGGGTTCGGTCGAGGGCAACTGGATCGCGACAGGCCGCAAGATGCAGCATGATTTCGAGGTTTACGGCACCAAAGGCGCGCTGGCCTTCAGCCAGGAACGCTTTAGCGAGCTGCATTTCTACGCGACCGATGACGCCCCGGGCCGCCGTGGTTTCCGCCGGATCGAGGCCGCACCGGATCATGCGCCTTACGGGCGTTTCTGCGTGGCACCAGGCCATCAGCTTGGCTTTAACGATCTGAAAGCCATCGAGGTCGAGGGCTATATCCGCGCCATCGCAGGCGAGGCGCCCGAGCCCTTCAATTTCCGCGCGGGCCTCAGGATCCAGACCCTGGTCGAGACGATCCAGCGCTCCTCTGCCGCGCGCGCATGGCTGAGCATCCCGGCCTGACCTTTGCCGGCGCGCGTCAGCTGCGCGCGCCGCCCCCCTCGCGGATCCAGCCAAAGTAATCCTCGCTGCCCATCTGACCACCTTTCAGCGCAATCTCCAGCCCGTCGAAATCGCCCGCCGCATGGGCGCGCGACAGCGAGGCGCCCGGAATGGTTGGAGCCAGCGCCTCAAGCGCGAAGATCCCCATCTGCCGCGTGGCATGACCAGATGTATCGCCGCCCGAGATCACCACCCGTTTCAGCCCGGCCTCGCGCGTCAGACCCGCGAGCAAGGCGCCCAGCGTCTCGCCAATGCGCTGATTGAAGGCCGCCGGATCGGTGCCGGTTTCCGCCAGCGCCTGCGCCAGAGCGGCCACGCCCGGATCCTGCGGCCCCTCGGCGGTATGGACCAGCACATCCTCGCCCGCCGTCAGCGCGGCCAGGGCGGCTGCGCGCAACGGTGCCACCACATCCTCACCCCGGCACATCGCCGCCGCATCCAGCGCGAAAGTGGTGAAACCGTTCGCGCGCGCCCAGCCGATCTGTGCCGCCGTAATCGGCGAGACCGATCCCGAGACCACCATGACCGGCCCCTCAGCCCGCCCACGACTGGTGGGTGGCGGCGGCAAAACATGCTGGCCTGTCGCGACCAGATGCCGGATCACCGCATATTCCACACCTTGCGAGCCGATTGCGAACAGGGGTTCATGTTCCGATACCTGCCAGATCAGACGGCCAGCCTCGGCCTCAGACCCCGCATCCATCTCGTCCAAAGTCACCGCCCGCACGCCACGGGCGAGCAGGGCGGCCAGCGCCGCATCCGCGCCGCTTGCGTAATCCTCCAGCGTCAGGCAGCCGATTGCCACATCGGTCTGGCGCGACAGATGCAGCGCGACATCGGCCTCATCCATCGGCGTCACCGGGTGATGCGCCATCACCGGATGGCGGTCGAGCCGATGAACCTGAGCACCCACCCCGGCAAACAAATGCCCAAAGGCCTGATACCGCCGCATCTGCGGCGCAGCGATCACCACCGGCACGAAAGCATTGTCAAAAAGCTCCAGCCCGATCTCAAGCGCGCATCCGATATTGCCGATATGCGGTGCGGAATCGAGGGTCGAGCAGACCTTGTAATGGATCACCCGCGCGCCCAGATCCGCCAGCGCCCGGAAGGCCCCAGGCAGGTTCTCCCGCATCCAGTCAGGGTTTTCCGTGCGCGAGGTCGAGGCAACACCCACCCCGCGCAGCCCGGGAAAGCGGGCGAGCTGTTCTGCGGTCGGCGGTTCCAGAAACAGCACCGCCGGCAGGCCGCCAAAGGCCAGCGCCTCCATCGTGGCGGCGGCGCCGGTGAAATCATCACCATACCAGGCGAAATCGAGCGCGTATTCCTGCGACATCACTTCTTCCCGAATTTCGCCAGCGAGGCCGCGAGTTCGGGATGGGTCAGCGCATGGGTCTCAAGCGCGATGCCCAAAGCCGCCGCCTCCCAGGCCTGGCGGATCGCGCGCACACCACCCGCAGCCCCCATCGGATGGCCGTGAATGCCGCCGCCGCCGAGATACATCAGATCCAGCGCGCCGCCGGTGCCCTGATATGTCGCGGTCGCCTGACCGCCCCATTGCCCCGACCCGCAAACCGGCAATGCGCGGTCCGAGGGCGAGAA
Source organism: Paracoccus sp. IB05 (assembly GCF_016405985.1). GTDB lineage: Bacteria > Pseudomonadota > Alphaproteobacteria > Rhodobacterales > Rhodobacteraceae > Pseudogemmobacter. The sequence goes on along the minus strand of NZ_JAEFCF010000001.1, from coordinate 221,670 downwards.
AATCGGCTCGGCCATATCTTTGAAACTGCGCAGGAAGCTTTCATCCGGTTCCCAGTATTTCGCGGCGATGCCGTTGATCTGAAACTGGTCAACACCCAGCAGGCGCCAGATCTTCTGATAGGGCCGGAACGCCATGCCAATCGCCGGGTGGCGGGTCATCAGATCCCAGCCATTCCGATGTGCATGCAGCGCAAGCTGTGAACGGCGGCGCAAGAACGTCATGCCGCCATAGCCGATGGAATTGATATTGACCACCGCCGCCTGGCCGCCATGTTTCACCACCACATCATGGCGGCGCAGCATTTCTTCCGGATCAGCCGAAGACAGACCAAAGGCATAGACCACCTTTTTGCCGGTCTTCTGCGCATGATCATCAATCACCCGCATGATCGCCGCCACCCGGTCGTCAAAGGGCGAATAAGCGGGCGAGGTCAGCTTTTCATCATCCTTGATGAAATCAACCCCCGCCTCGCACAGCTCGCGCACCATGCCCGCAACCTCTTCGGGCAGAAGGCCCAGCGACGGCTTGATGATCGAGGCAATGATCGGCGTTTTTGCCGGAAAATCGAGGCCGCAGAGCCGGTAAGACCCCTCGACCCCGAATTGCGGGCCGGGATGCGACGCATAGGCCTGGGGCAATTCGATATCCAGAAGCCGCGCGCCCGTCAGGCCACGCGTCGCATAAAGCGCATTGATCCCAATGGTTTGCAGCGAGGCGAAATCCGTCCCGATACTTTCCAGCGGAAAGTCGATCCCCACATTGGCGCGGCGAAACGGCCCGGGCGCATCGGTCGGCCAGGCCGGGACCTGCGCCGGTTCCAGTTCGGTCACCAAAACCACGCGCGCGGCGCAGCGCGCCTTCACATCCGCGGTCTCGCCCGGCAGATCGGTAAACGTTCCGGTCGACTGATCGGTCGCGATTTTCACCGCCATCCGCTCGGGGTCGTCCGGTGTCTCGATCAGGTAGTGAAAGCGGATCTGGTCCTGGGCCATGGTCTTCCTCGCCCCTCCCCGGTCACGAGGTGCACCCGCCGCGCCGGGGGGAGGAGGCGGGGCGCGGCAGGTGGTCTTTCACCTTTTCAGGTGATGCGGATGATCGAGGCCTTGATCTCCTCGAAATCAAAAACCCGCTTCCAGTCGTCACGCATCAGCACCGGCTTGCCGAATTCGATCGCCTTGTTGCAGGCATCCGAGAACTGTCCCGGAACCTCGTCGAAGATCACCGCGCCGAGGATGTTCATATGGCCGAGCAGGAAGTCGCGGGCGCAGTCATAGCTCACACCGGTCTTGATGACCTCATCCATCGCCTCGCGCATCACCACCAGCAACGACGCACAGACAGTTTCCGAGAGGCCTGGTTCAAGATAGGCCATCTGCTCGACCGTGACGCGGTGGCTGCGGGCAACCGGCGCGTAGATGGTTTTCGCGACTTTCTCGCCCAGAGCATAGTGCTCTTCCGGCCCCTGCATCAGCGCATTCACCACGCCTTGCTGCGCTGCGATGCCGCCGAAATGATCCTTGCGGCCTTCCGGAGTGGATTCGTCATTGAAGATCGGCGGGTGGCAGGGATGGGTCACGAAATAGGTGATATCGGCGCGCTCGGGGAGGTGATCAGCAAATGGCGCCGCGGCGTCCAGGCAAACCACCATCGTGCCGGGGTTCAGCTTCGGCACGATATCGCGGGCGACCGCGCCAATGGCGGTATCGGGCACGGCAAGCACCACGACTTCGGCGTTTTTGACCGCCTCGTCCGGGCCGACGCATTCAACACCATATGCGTCTTTCGCGCGCTGGCGTCCGGCGTCTGAGACCTCGACATAGGTCACATCGAAATCGCTGGACAGCAGGTTGCGCGTCAGGCGCATCCCCATTTTTCCACCGGCACCGAAAAGGGCCAATCTGGTCATCTTCTCTCTCCTCACACTCAACTGGTATGATGAGTGATCCAGTAAGCGCAAAAGTGCAAGAGGCCATGCGGGCCGCGCGGCCCGATGAAAGAAATTGTGAACCAGATCCTCGCGGGCACCGTTATCCGGGGAAGCAACCGGCCCCAGGCCACCTCAATGGCATTCGATCCGGAGCGCCTGCCCCCGGTGTCGCGCCACCACCTCCTCGGTCGTCATCGCGGCCCGCGCACCCCGGTCCCGGATATAGCGGATGTCGTAGCGGTCCAGAAACTCCATCGCGACCTCACCCCGGATCACCCAGGCGACATTTTCCATATGCTGTTCTGCGGTTGGCTTCGATACCACCACCGCGACCTGGCGGCCAAAGGCGTCCAGCAGGGGCCCGCCCGAATTTCCGCCCTGCAACGGAGCCGTAACCTGCATCTGCAGGATATTCCCCTCTATCCCCGACAGGCTCGAGATAATGCCATCGGTCACATTCTGCGCATGCATCAGCCGGAACGCCGGATAGCCGATTGCGATGATCTTTTCCCCCAGAGCCGGCATGCCCGACCGGAAGGAAAGCGGCTCGCGATTGGCGAAATGGTCGCTCTGGATCAAGGCAAGGTCCGTGCGCACATCCACGCCGATCATCCGCGCCGGCCGGCCATTGACGGTCAGCGAGGTGCAACCGGCGATCACATGATGGTTGGTCAGAATATGCCCTTCGGTCGAGACCAGCGAGCCCGACCCATTCGCGACCATCGTGCGCAGCCAGACCGGCTGGTCGTCGACGCCGGGATAATCCCCGGCCCGCAGCCGCGCTTCGCGTTCGGATTTCGACACCCCAGGTCCGGCAAAAAGATCAAGCGATTCCAGCATGGTCAGGACCAGGGGCTGCAAGCCCGCATGGCTTTCAGCGGGGATAAAAATGGCGATGGACCGCGTTTCCCCACGATGCGTCGCAATGACAAAATAGACCCGGGTTCCACCTGTCTCGGCCATCATATAGCCCATATCCCCGACCACATCGCGGCTGAGGATTTTTGTGTCGCTGTCGTTTTCCTTAAAGCTGTCGATGAGGTAATCGGTAAAAGCCGCCGCCGAAACCGCCTCTTCCCACCGCGATTGTTGCAGCGAGAAGTTCAGCGTCGCGAGGCTGGGAAAGGTGAGGTCGAGAAACTCACTTCCCGCGACCTTCGGCGGTCCGAAAAACCCTTTGGGAAGCGCCATACGGATCCCGGTCCAGTCCGAGGTTTCGACCTCGATCTTTTGCCCGACCGAGGTTGCCGACGCCCGTTTGCGCAGGATCTCCCGCTGATCCGGCGTCAGCTCACCGGTGCTGCGCAGCCCGAGGCTCTCCTGGAAACTGCGGATCGCAGCCCGCAGATCATTGCCGGGAATTCCGTCAGTTGGACCCGAATAGTGACCGATCCACAAAAGATCCGACTGCAGCGCGGCCGTCTCGCGCCCGGCATTCCGGTCCGGCGGTCTCAGCCCGAAGGCATGCAGCACCTCCGCCGGTATATCGGCCATGGCGGGCACCGGTACCGCCATGGTCAGGATCGCGACTGCGAGCGCCGCCAGAGGCTTCGCCCGCTGATGGCGCCGGCCCTTCGTGGCGGGCGCGAAGAGCCGGGCCCGCCTCATCCGAGCAGCTTTTCGATCGAGCTCAGGCTGGCTTCCAGCCCGGCCTTGGCCCTGGCATCCTGCGCCGCCATGTTCTTGGTGCTCGTGGTCACTTTGCTCACCGCCGGCGTCGCCGCCCGCGCGCTGCGCGCCGAGGCATTCGAGGCCGCCAGCACCTGAGCCCGCGACACCGCCGCCGTGGCCGCCGTCGCATCGACATAGCTGTCCACCCGCTCGCCAATGCCGTTGAACGTGGCCGAGATCACCTTGTTATCGGTGGCGATCCGCTTTTTCAGCACGGCGAGTTCCTTGCGGCCCGTCGCCTTGTCGATCTTGCCCGATTTGATCCCGGCGGCCAGCTGCGCGGTCTGACCGCTGCGGCAGCGGCGCAGCTCGGCCACAGTCGCGCCGGTCTTTGTCACCAGCGCCTGTTCGCGCGTGGCATCCTGGTTGACCGAGGCCAAAAGCGTCGCCGCATCGCGCGCATTCGCTTGTTTTTGCTGGTAATAGGTCGCCGAGAAGCCGGTCAGCCCGCCGATCGCCGCCCCGGCGAGTGCGCCTTGCAGCCGGTCATCCCCGCTCGAAACTGCCGCGCCAAGGATCGCACCAAAGACCGCGCCCGCCATCGCATTCTGCGCCTGTTTGTTGATCTCGGTCTGACGCGCCTCGGAAATTCCGGTCAGATATTTGCCGCAGGCGTCATTGGCATCAACTGCGCCGGGGGCCAGAACGATCTGTTCGGTACAGCCTGCCGCCAGCACGAGGCCGGCCAGCGCCATCGCGGTCATGGCGCGGGATACGCCAAGCAAAGGCGCCATTGCATTGAATTTCATTTGTTTTCTCCTCAGATCAGATCAATGATAATTGGGATAGGTTTCTTCACGTTCGCGCCGGGTCGTATCGAGGTCGTATTTCCAGCCCAGCCGCATCTCGTCAGTGAGCAGCCCGCGCTGCCTGCGGATCTCGACCTGATGGCGTTCAAAGAGATCAAGCGAGCCGCCCAGCGTCCCCTGCCCCGCCGCCTGCAACTGCACCTCGACCTCGTTGATACGGTCGGCGGCATAGCGTTCAGGGCGGGCGGCAAGCGCAACCTGGACCTGGAGATAAAGGTCAAACGCCTCGTCAATCCGGTTCGAATTAACCGCAATTGGCTGGAGGAAGCGCCTGATCAGCTCGCGTTTTTCGGCCTGAGACCCCAGCTGCGCCTCATTCGCGGCCAGCTGGTCCATCGCATTGGCGACATTGCGCCCAACCCGGTCCATCAGATTGCCGGCGACCACACCCGAGCGGATCGAGAACAGCACCGCCTCGCGGTCCTTCACCGCCAGATCGGCGCTGAGCCGGTCGATCCGGACCTGCAATTCCGCAGTCTGGCGGCCCAGCTCCTCGCGCGACATGTCACGTTCTTCGATCTCGCGCCGGAGCCGCCCGATCTCTTCCGACAACAATTTACCGCCATCCGGACTGACCATGCTGGCGCCGCCCTGCAGCAGTTCCTCGCGCCCGGCCATCAGCTGGTCCTCGAAGGGCTGGTTCGGTATGCCTTCGGAAAACGCCGCCCCCGCATTGCGCCGTCCCGGGAAAACCGGCGCCGAGATGGCAAGCCGCAGGCCCATCGAAAGCGAAGCACCCTCACCCGAGGTCGTGAACAAAGCTGCCGCCTCTGACCGTCGCCCGACCGTGTTCTGATCGCGCAGGAAAAGCGAATTGCCGCCCTTGGTGACCACGCCTCCGGTCTGCCCGGCCAGCCCATCGGGCCGGGTCGGACGAAACAGATCAAGGACAATCTCTTCGGCATTGCAGAGCATGTCATAAAGCCCGAGCACATTCGGGAGCCGCGTTCCCACCGCCCCAAGGCGCGGCGTATCGCTGCGGGGCGGCTCGGCACAGATTTCCTTAAGATCCGGCTCGCGCACTTTGCCGCTGGCATCTTTCACTGAATAATAGCGGATTGACCGGCTCTGCGCCGTCACCCAGGTCGCGCCGCCGCGGGCCGCATATTCCCATTCCGCTTCGGTGGGTGGGCGCAGATAGCCGGTCGCCCCCTGTTCCCAGGGCATGACCGGCGGCTCGCCCCGCGCCACGCGGTCGCGGTCCAGCGCCATGATCCAGCTGGTATAGGCGCGGCTGAACGCGATCGCATCGAACCAGGAGAGGCCGCCTTGCGCCTGGATCTGGCGCAGATCCCCGGCGCGGATCGCACTGTCATAGGCAAGGCAGGCCGGCGCATCAGCCAGGAGGCTGTCCTCCGGCGCCAGCGCAAGCAACCCATCGGCGAAGGCGCGCCATTGCGGTTCGGTCAGCTCGTATTTCGCAAGATAATAGGCCCTGGCCCCAAGCTGGCCCAGCTGATCCGAGGTCGCCGCCTTGCCATCGGCCGTCAGGCTGAACGCGCCCGAAACAGGCGAGATCCAGGGGCTGTTCGACAAGACCGATTGTGGCGTTTCCGCTGCAATATCAATGATCCGGCCAAAGTTTCCCGCCACCTGATCCAGCGGATGGGTTGCGGGCACATCGACACGGCGGAACATCATATGCCGGCCGCAGGGCATCGGCAGCGCAATCTCTTCGGCCAGCATCCCGGCCGCGCCGGTTTCAGGACAGGGCACTTCGCCGATCTCTTCGGTTGCGGCCTCGATCAAAGCGCGCCGGGCCGCGCTCCAGGCGGCGGGATCGTCGATCTGGCACCAGGGCGCGGGGGTGTTCTGCACCTGTGCCCACAGGGGAGAGGCCAGGGCTGCGATCAGCACGAGCACAAGGCCGATAAGCCGTTCAGTCATGGCGCAACCCTTCTGCAATCTGCATCCGCGCGATCCGCCAGCCCGCAACGCAGCCCGATATCAGCCCTGCCGCACAGGCGATCAGCACTGCAAGCCCTGCGAAACCCGGCGTCAGCGCCATGATCTCGCCCTGCAACCCACCGATCCCCTCCAGGGCCTGGTTGACGAAAGGCTGCGCGGCAAGCACCCCTCCCGCCGCCAGACCCGCCCCTGCAAGCGCGATCATCGCGCCCTGCAACGATGGCAGCGCGGCCACCGATCCCGTGCCGAACCCCATCAGCCGCAAGAGCGAGATTTCCCGCGCTTTCTCCATCGCCGCCGCCGCCAGGTGCAGACCCAGCGTCAGCGCAAAACCCAGCACGGTGAAACTGCCGATCACGCTGAACACCCAGCCGATCCCTGCCTCGAGCGCCAGCGCTGCTTCGATCTCTTCGGCGCGGGTGGTGATGTCGAATCCCTCTGTCATCAGATCATCGCGCAGGCCCGGAACATCCCGGATATCACCGGCATAGAGCCGGAAACTGGCAAAAGAGCGCGCCGGCGCGTCAAGCCCCTTGCCCGGCACCGCCTCCCAGCCCAGCTCCGGCACGGCGAATCCCTCGCGCCAGCGCTCCACCGCCGTCTCGAAATCGCGGTCGACGAAAATATCGTCACTTTGCAGCAGATCGCGGGGCAGAACCGCCAGCACCTTCAGCCGGTGACGCGCCGCCTCGCGCCCCTCACCGACCTGACGCTGGATGATCACCTCGAGTTCTGCGCCTGCGCTGACATTCAGCTCAAGGGCGATGCGCCCGGTCAGCACTGTCTCGCCAAGGCCCTGTGGCACCGGCAGCCCGGTCAGCAGCGGATCCCCCGCCGCCGTCGGGATCAGGCGCGGCTCTGCGATACCCCGGCTGTCAGGACCGCGCAGCCGCACCGTCGCCGCCAGGTAGCGTGCGCGTGGCAGGAGGAAACTGACCCGGCTGTCGCCCGCCATCCTGTCGAACCAGTCCTGCGGAATCTCGCGGTCATTGGCCAGTTTCAGCTCGAGGATCCGCGGATCTGACCGCAGCCGGGACAGCGTGTTTTCAACCACACCCTGGCTGAGCCCGCCCAGCAGCAAGACCGGCACCAGCGCCACCGCAACCGCCACCACCAGGCACAAAGTCGAGGGCCAGCCATGCAAAAGATCGCGCAGCGCGAGGCCGAAAAGCGTAAGAAGCCGCCTCATACCGATCCCTCCGGGATCAGTTCGGCCACCAGCTCACCTGGATATTCCTGCAACCGGACCCGGCACAGATCGAAGCCGAACTGCGCCAGCAAGTCCGGCCAGTGGCTGGCGACGACCATGGCCGTTCCCGCCGCCGCCGAGGTAATCGCGGCGAGGGTACGCTGCGCGTTGTCGGTATCGAGCGCCGCCGTCGGCTCATCGGCCAGCAGGATCCGCGCCCCTGTCGCCAGCCCGCGCAACACCTGGGCGCGCTGGCGCTGACCGCCCGAGAGACAGGCGGGCCGTTTGTCGAGTTGGGCCGCGATGCCAAGCTGGCCGGCGATCTCTTCCAGCTGCGGCAGATCGCGGCGCCCCGTTAGCCGCTGGGCCAGCCGCGCATTGCCGCCTATGGTCAGATAGGGCAAGAGCCCGCCATCTTGCAGCACATAGCCGATATGGCGACTGCGCCGCGCCGCCAGCGCGCCGCCCATGCCGCGCTGAACCAGCCGCGTGACATCTTCCCCCGCAAGCGACAGATGCCGCAACGCCGCGGGCCGCGAAATCAGCGCCAGCAGATCAAGCAGCGTGCTTTTCCCCGAGCCGCTCTCGCCGATCAGCCCGATGCGCGCGCCGGGCCTCAGCGTGAAGGCGGGCACTTCCATCCGCCATGGCTTTGCGCCCTGTCGTGGCGGGCGGCGCAGACTAAGCCCTTCAAGCGCCAGCAGCGGGTCCATCCTCCCGCCTCACGGCAGATGGATCAGGCGCACCGGCGTCGCCTCCAGCCCGGGATCACCCGCCCCGAAATCGGCCCAGTTTTTGGTCTGGCTGAAGATATCCTGATAGATCCTGCGCTTGGCCTCGAGCCTTTCAATAAACTCCTGCTGCTGGGAAACCGACATCGAGGTCCAGTAGCGCTGATCAAGGCTCAGCACCTGACTGCGATAGGGCAGGTTCTTCAGGAAGGCAGGCAGGATCGCCTCGATGGTGGAACTGTCGCCCGAGCGGATATTGTCGGGATCCGTCGCCGTCTCGGCGGCCAGCTTTTGCAGATTGGCAAAGAAGGTCTGCGGATTGTCACCGCCCGAGCGGAAGGCCTCGATGATTGCCGCCAGCCGCTTGTCCAGCGTCGAGAGCTGGTTGCGCGTGAGGAAGGCCTGAACCTCGAGCGTCTCGGTCTCGGGCGAGGTCAGGTCGCGGTCCGAGGCCCAGCCGGAGAGGAAGGCCGGCGCCGCCCCTTCGTCGATCTGGCCAAGGCTTTCCAGCTGCGCACGGAAGATCTCATTCGTCACCACCGCCGCGATCTTTTCCTCGGGATCGGTCAGATCCGCCGGGATCGGCTCATCCTCCTCGTCAAGCACCAGCTGCCCGGAATTGGCCAGCATCGTCTTGCTGGCAACTTCTGTCGCGAGCCTTTCAACGGTGCGGGCGAATTTCTCAGCATCCGTGGCGTCGATCGCGATATACTTGTCGCTGTTGATATCGCCGGTTTCAGCCAGATCAGAATATTGCCCGCGCGCGATATCGGCATCGCCTTTGGCATTTTCCGGGGTCAGCAGGTGCAAAGGCACAATCACGATACCGTTCTGGCGTGCCTTTTCCCGCAGCCGCGACAGCGTCATGTCAGGATCCGCCGTGCCTTCCCCGGTCCGGGCCGAGGCATCGGTGACCAGCACGATCAGCCGGGCATTGTACGGGCTCCAGTCATTCTGGTCGATCGCATCAGAAAGGCCCGCAATCGCATCCTCGGAAAAGCCTTTGGTCGGGGCCCGCGCTTCGGTGATCTGGTCGATATTTGACAGGACGGTGCGCGCCGGCACATCGGGGTCAAGCGCCTGGAACATGCGCGTCACATATTCCAGCCCTTCGCGGTTATGGTCGATATTGTCGCGAAACCCGACCAGCCCGAAAGACACATTGCCGGCGGATTCATATTCGCTGAACGCGTCATAGAAATATTCTACCGCCTGGCGGGTGCGCTCGATAAAGGGCCGCATCGAAATCGTCGTATCAATGACAAAGACCACACCGACCCGGAATTCGCCGCTGTTTTCCGCCGCCAGCCGACCGCTGTTCGTGAAACTCGCGCTGTCGCGCGCCCCGATTGTGCCCGAGGGCGCCGCCGGCAGCGCCGCCACCCGCACGAGCGTCGTGTCGGTGGTCCCGTCAAACATCTCGCTGCGCCAGTCGAGGATCGGCAGCAGATAGGGACGGGAATCATAGCTCACCGCCGTTTGCGGCTCGATTGCGACCAGCCGGCTGTCCCATTCCGGTTCGGGCTCACCCCGCTGGTCCGCAATGGAATCGTATAGCTTCAATGCCTCGCGTTGATAAAACGTGCTTGAAACCAGCGAATTGAGCGCCGAGACGTCTTCAAAGAACAGCACCTGCTGGCGCTTGCCGCGCGGCGCGAATTGCATGACCAGCATACTGGTCCAGTCGACGCCCTGATCGGCACGGACCCAGCCCTCCGGCCCGCGATGAATGGTGCGCCCGATCCGCATCCAGGCTTCGCCATCGACATCCCGACGCTCGAAAACATAAAGCGTGGTGAAAACCGGCACTTCGGTTCCGCCATCGGCACGTCCCGGCGCGTCAAAGCTGCGCATGCCCGGCTGCGCAATGACGCGGATAAAGGCCTCCGGGTTTTCAGGATCGGTCAGCGGCATCGGCCCTGGCGCCGGCGTGGTCGCGCGGTCACCCTCGCCTTCGGCCCGGGTCATGGTATCGTCTCCGGCCGCTGCCGCGGGGTCGGCCCCGGCGGTCTGGATGCTTGCGGCATCCGACGCCGGATCCGGTGTTTCTTCTGCCGGCGCCGCATCCGCAGACACATCCTTTGCAGGCGTCTCTGCCACTACGACCGGAGCCTCCGGAGCGGCTTCGGGCGCGGCTTCGGGCCGCTGTGCCGTCGCGGCACTGTCACCAGCCGGTTTTGCCGCCGCCGCAATCTCTGCGCTGTCTTCTGTGGCAGCAGCGCCCTGAGGCGCCGGATCCCCGGCCACCGCTTCCGGCCCGGCCGGCAGGGTTTCAGCCGTCACCGGCGGCGCCTCTGGCACCGGAGCCGCCACGGCGGGCGCCGGTTTCACGCCCTTTTCAAGATCGGCCAGCTGCGAATCGCGCGCCTCGATCTCGCCCTTCGCGATATCAAGCGCCGCTGTCACCTCGACCACCGCCGTGGTCTGGCGCGCGGGCGCAACCGTGCAGCCTTCGCCATTCTCGACCTCCGGCCAGACGACCTGGGACAGGGCCGGCGCCGGAGACAGACCGGATCTATCCACCTCTGGTGCGAGTTTGCCGATTCGGAATTGCTGGCCATCAAGGCGCGCCTGCAACCGGCGTCGCGCCTGGTCGAGCTTCTGCATGCCTTCCGTCGCGGTCCGCAACTCCGCCTCGAATTTCGTATCACATTCAGCCGCAAGAAGCGTGGTACTGCTCATGAGCACGGCAATGGCGGCATAAACAAATCGCTGCATATCAAACATCCGTCGGGCAGTTAGAAATTCACAGGGCGGGCCAGAGTTCACGACAAGGTGATAGTTACCGGAACCAATGGGGCCCGCAAGCATGGATAACCTGACCCATCCGGCCATCGCCGCACAGAACCGGGCGCAATCGGGAGCTTCCCTGCAACAGATCATGCTGAAGTTTACGGATGGTTCAGAGCGGGATCAGCACGGCCCCCCGCCAAAGGCCTCCGTGACATCAGGGTATGAAACACAGCCAGCGCCGCGCAGGGTATGGCTCGCACCGATGAAGACGGCTGGATGCCCGGGACGGCACTACACCAATCGGGGTACCGGGGCCCCTTCGCATGCATTTACGACTGGCGCGAAAGGGACAGACACAACCAAAAGCAACAATGCCGCTCAACACCATCAGATCGCCGGTCCCGATCATATTCAGGGTGACCACTGGCCCGGCCCCGGGCAATCGGCGAGGCGCTGCATGGCCCTGGTCCATCGCAAGGGGGGCGGCTCAGTCCGCCTCTTCCCCCGCGACCGGCAGATCCAGCACCACATCATTGCGGGGTTTCAGCAGCCCCGCATCCTCCAACGCCTCAAGGTCGGGCAGATCGCGCAGCGTCTCCAGCCCGAATTGCGCCAGAAAGCCCGGCGTGGTGACATAAGTATAAGGCGCACCAGGCTCCGGGCTGCGCGGCCCGCGTGCGATCAGCGCCTGGCGGTGCAGCCGGGCAATCAGATCGCGGCTGACCTCGCGCCCGGTCAGGCGCGCAATCCCGCCGCGCGTCACCGGCTGCATATAGGCGATGATGGTCAGGACCAGCGCCTCATTGCGGGTCATGTCGCGGCTGGTCTCTTCGCCGCCACACGCCACCCGGATCGCCGCCGCGTATTGCGACCGCGTGCGGAACTGCCAGCCGCCGGCGATGCGGGCGATCTCATAGGGGCGACCGCTCAGCTCGGCCGCAAGATCCCCGATCAGGAGATCAAGCGGACAGTCCCGCCCGACCACCCGCAAAAGCACCTCGCGTGTCACCGGCCCGGATGCGGCAAAAAGCACCGCCTCGACCCGCGCCATCCATTCCCGCCAGCGCAGCGCCTGGGGCAAAGCCGCCAGTTCGGTATCCAGCGTCTCCAGCGCATCCGCCATCTCAGAGCCCATACAGCCGGAAGCTTGACCGCCCGGTCAGCTCGCGCACCAGGCCCAGCGAGATGAGCCGGTCAAACAGCCGCCGCGCCGCGCGGTCGCTGGCCTCGGCCCCCGCCCGGGCGATCAGCGCATCCTCGCTTAAAAGCGCGGCGATGATCTGGCCGGTATCCTTTCCCGGCCGCCGCAACGGCGCCGAGCGCAATGCGTTCCCGCGCTGCAAAAGCCCGGTCCAGAGATCATGCGCGGCAACCGCCGCCTTCGCCCAGGCCTCCGCACAGGCCGCCAGCCAGGCCTCCCCTTCGAGCCGAAACGCCGCACGCGGCAGCTGTGTCGCCAGCAACGGCACCGGACGCTCCCAGCCAAGCGCCCGCGCCAGCAGCGCATCCGCCAGCCAGAGCGCAAGGCCGCGACAGGCCGGACCCAGCGTCAGAACCTCCCGCGCGGCAGTCGCGGCAAAGCGCAAAGGCGGTGTGCGGCCGATAAACCGGGCGCCAGCGTCTTGCAGGCCCCCCGAGACCAGCGCAGGCGGCAGATCGAAAAACCCCGGCAGCCGCGCCGGCCATTCCGCCGACCGCAGCGCCCGCGCCTCACCAAGGGCGCGCCAGCCCAGCAGCATCCGTCCCGCCGGGCCAGGATCATCCCCCACACGCCGCAGGGCGAAAGCATCGCGCAACTGGGCCTCGCCTTCACGCCGCCCCTCAAACCCCGAAACCGCCGTCGCAGCCCCAAGCGCCAGCCGCTTGCGCCACAGCGCGCCGACCGGGTCGTCCGAGCGCGCTGCCACATCCAGCGCAGCAAGCGCCGCGCCGGCAGAAAACATCGCCGCTTCAATATCATCGCGACCCACAGCCTGCCGGATCCAGCGCGGCAGCGCAGGCGGGCCTGGCATGGGGATAGAGGAGGGTTTCGGAGCACGCGACATGCCACAGCCTCGCATATATCGGCGGTTTACGCCAGTTCCCTGAAAACTAACCGCCGCACCTGTCGCGTGGCAGCACCGGATGGAAATTGAGTGCGTTTTGCCCCGGACAGGCTTATTTTGGAACCTCCCCGCAGCCCGGCCCGGCGATGCCTCGGCACGGGCCTGCACCTCAGCACTGAAAAACCGCGCTGATCCCAGGGTTCAGACCACCTGACTGCCTCTGGCCATCGGTCCGCCACGATATCTGATTACCTGTTTCTGACAATGGCGTAGCGCATCATAACCCCACATCTGGCCCGCTTTTGCGAGTCACCGACAATACCGCCTGTGCCTGAGCCGTTCCTTCGCGCGAGGTGACAATGTGCCCACCCCGAAAACAAATGCCTGTCGGCCTCCGATGATCACCGGTAACTCAGCAATCGCCGCCGGGGGAGGCGCATCGCGCCAAAATCGCCGCGTCAAAAGCAGCGAGGCGCTCCCCTGACGATCTGCTCAGCCGGCCAATGGCCTTGAACTCCCGGCCCGAATGCCCCCAGATAGGGTAAAGCCATTCAGAACCCCGCAAACAGCCCTAAATCCGCCCGCTGTCAGGCGAGACGGACAGCACCAGCGCCCTGAGGACCCCACGTGACGGACGAGGCCCCCTCCCCCGCCTTGCGCGACCACCAGCCGCTCGCACTCCGCGATCTGGCAGAGCGCGCGCGCGGCTATGCCGAGGCCGCAAGCTCTGCCAATACCCGCAAAGCCTATGCCGCGGACTGGAAGCATTTTGCCGATTGGTGCCGGCGCGAGGGCCTCGATCCCATTGCACCCGATCCGCAGATGGTTGGCCTTTACATCACCGCCTGCGCCAGCGGCGCGAAATCTGTCGGCAGCCGGAAAAACGCGGTTTCAACCATCGAGCGGCGGCTGTCGGCGCTGGTCTGGGCCTATACGCAGCGCGGGCTGATGCTTGACCGGCGCGACCGCCATATCGCCACCGTTCTTGCCGGCATCCGCAACAGCCATGCCGAACCACCGCGCCAGAAAGAGGCGATCCTGCCCGAGGATCTGCTCGCCATGCTGGAAACCTGCAATCGCGCCACGCTCCGGGGGCTGCGCGACCGTGCCATGCTGCTGATCGGCTTTGCCGGCGGTCTCAGACGTTCTGAGATCACCGGACTCGATATGGGCCGTGACCAGACCAGCGACGGGCGGGGCTGGATCGAGGTCCTGCCAGGCGGCCTTCTCCTCAGGCTGCGCGGCAAGACCGGCTGGCGCGAGGTCGAGATCGGGCGCGGCTCCTCGCCCCTCACCTGCCCGGTCGAGGCACTGGAACTGTGGCTCCGCCTTGCGCGGATTTCGCGGGGACCGCTGTTCCGCCGCATCACGGGCCAGGGCAAGGAACCGGGGCCGCTGCGGCTGAATGACCGCGAGATCGCCCGCCTTGTCAAACGCGCGGCCCAGGCCGCAGGATTGCGCGGCGACCGGCCCGAGGCCGAGCGACCCGCCCTCTTTTCCGGCCATAGCCTGCGCGCCGGCCTCGCCTCTTCTGCCGAAGTCGATGAGCGCCATGTGCAAAAGCAGCTCGGCCATGCCAGCGCCGAAATGACCCGCCGTTATCAGCGCCGGCGCGACAGGTTCAGGGTCAATCTGACCCAGGCCGCAGGGCTGTAACAGTATCAAAGCTGCCCCCGGGGCGGCGCCGCCGGCCCGCGTCTCCACCCGCCAGTTTCAGACCGGCTGCTGAATGCGCCATAGTTTACCCATAGTTTACAGGGCCGCTGGAGCAGCCCTGTTGCGACCCGGTCTTCAGAGCATGAGTCAGCTTCCGCGGCGGAGGCCGGCAGGCGCGGGACGGACGCGACAAGCAGTTCGCTGTTCAGTCACGTCACCCTTGAGGCGCGCAGCCAGGCGCAGCACCCGGCAGGTACTGAATGCTGCCCGGGCGAGTCTGGATGCGGGGGCAAGGCGCTCTGCACCGGGATCGGCCCCCTTCAATTGCACCGGCGCGGCCGTTCCGGACCGGCCGCGCCAGCTGGAAAACTACGCCACCACTGGCCGGCTCATCCGGTCACCAGAGGGGCCCTTTTGGGCGACGAGCAGGGGGCACAATTCAACGCTGATTGACGCCTCAATGGCGGAAGGTATCGAATTATTTGACAATGCCAGCCCTGAGGCGTCGTCACTGACAGCTGACAACGAAGTTTGCAGGGCGTGACAGCCAAAATTGCAGCAGGCGAGTTTTCGTTTAATGGATGTTTTAAGGGGCCTTTTATGGCCCCTTTTTCAATCGTTGATCTGTCTGATCAGGCGCGGGGCGGCCTGTGACAGAAGATCACTTGCGGCTTTGCAGGCGTCGGCGATCACTCGGGCGCGGGTCTCGTTTTCCATGGCGTTTCTCCATTGCAGGGACTGGACAGATAGGCGCCCGGTGCCGGCTCGGAAGAGATCGAAGATTGCGAGGATCAGGCCGTTTCGATCATCTTCGCAGCGCTTTGCGGCGGGTGTTGAAGAGGGATTGAATTCCCCCATCAGACATTGCCACGCGCGGTCGGAGCGGATCGGGGCAGATGATCACCCCAGGCCGCCACGGATCAGCAACTCAGCCGCTTTTGCGTGTTGCCCTTCCCGGCGATGGAATATGCAGATCCTCCAGCATCGGTTCCAGCGTCGACCGGTTGAACCGGGCAGGCCGATCCAGCGATCCGACCGCGCCGACGCCAGATTTGCTGTCAGACAGCAGGTCTGCAAAGCCGTTTCCCGAAATCCAAAGACGGGGCATGAAAATACGGCGCGATCCATCAAACACCGGAGTTCAACTGTCACAGACAAGCGGTTTCCACACAGCATCCGCCCATCCAGGGTGCGACAGGTTTAACCGGGGTGACGGGAATCAGTGACTCTTTCATTTCGCTGTGGTCCAGGAGGGCCGCCCTCGCGAGGGTGGAGCGGCCATAAGCGTAGGCAGGCCGGCGGGGGGGCTTAGCGGTGTTCCCCGTGTCAGAGGGGGTTGCAACCCCCTCTGACTTCCCTTGAGGCCATCTTCTCAGCCCCTGCCGCAGATACTTTTAAGCGGGAGGCAGAGTATCACTGGAACAGCCGGTGCAGATTAAGGCACAACGCTTCCCGCCAGGCCGATGATTTGCCCGCCAGTTTGGGTCTGTTTCAGCGTGATGGACCCATTATCCCGGTGGTTGTCGTGACAGATGACCGGGCCGGATGAGGCGAACGGCGCAACGCCGCAGTCGCGGGTTACGGTGTTTTGCAGCCAGAGTTGATGCTTGGCTCCGATCCATGTGCCAAATCCACGCCGCCCCCCCCCCGACCACTACACCGAGGCAGCGCACAGAGCAGCCGTTGCCATCGTCTCCTTCAGTATTCAGCAACGCCAGATTCGCGGCATCTGCCACATAGGCAGGATCGCCCTCGGGCAAGAGGCCGCGCCAGCCGTTGTGCCGCATCACCGTGCCAGAACAGGTCTCCTCAGCGCCCTGTGCCGGGGCCGATCCGGTCGAGCCGCCGAATTCGCAGAGGCCGCCGTCGACTCGCCCGTTCGAACTCTCATGGAACGACCTGTTGTCGTCCCATGCCCATGCCGAATAGGGGGCTATGGACAGATTGCGGCAGCTGATGTTCGGGTATCCATCGGTGCGATCATCGACCGACCCGAGGCCGTGCCCGTTCCAGGTATCGTTGCCTGCCGCCGTGACCGTGCAGAATCGGTCGACACCCTCCGCATAATCGGGCGGCAGGGCATCGAACGGCGCCGCGTGATTGCTGATGCCGTCCAGATCATACCATGCAACCCGGTCCATCTGCAGGTTCTGGAACTCCCGGACGATGCCCTGCAGCCGGACCGTGACACCCCGGTGTCCACCATAGATGCCGTTCCCGTTAGCCCCCTGATCGGGAAGAACGATGGTGGTTGCGGTGGGCGCAACCCCTTTATCCACGGCATCAACGGGATTATCCTTTCGCCATCCCTTGGCGATGCACCACTTCATCACGGTGCCGATCCGCTGCTTGACCCGCCGGACGGTCTCGGCCTTCTCAAGCCAGATCGGTTGCAGGACTGCCAGCACATCGGCAGTGGTCACATCGGGTGCCCGCGTGTTCCCGATGATCGGGAAGGCATAGGTTGCAAGGGTGTTCAGGAACTGGTCGCCGTGCTTCGGGCTCTTCCAGGTCGGCAGGTTGATCTCGTGGACCTTGCGCGCCGCCTCCTCGAAGGTCAGCACCTCCTGCGCGGATCGACGGGCGCCAAGACGGGCGCCAAGGGGATCACCACCCTCGCAGGCCAGCTTCCGATTGCCGAAGGCCGCGAGCCTCGCGTCGGCCAGCGTGACGAAATCCACGCGGCCCATTCCCAGTTCGCAGCGCTTGCCATTGATCACGATCCGCTGGACCCAGACCTTGCCTCCCGACGGATCGACCCTAAGATTATAGGCCATGCCCATCGAAGTATTTTCCCGGCTTGGCGACGGTCTGCACCATGCGGGCTGTCAGGCTCTTCGCGGGCTTCCCGTGAACATCAGCGGAACTCCACGGAACGTCGCAAGCGATTTGAGCCAGTGAAACAAGGGCTCAGAAGGTATTGGCGGAAGGTGGCGGAAAGCGTGGATGCTTCCTCACTGTCCGGGGTATCATGCCTCTGCGCCATCAACTGCCGCCCGGAGTGGAGCAGGATCTGGATGAGCCAGGCCTGCCCGTGCATCGTTCACCACCTGCCGGATATTGCGCATCGGATGCCGCGCCGGGACAGGCGCCTCAAAGTCGAGGTAACCGAACGGCGGGCGGCGCGTCTCCACCGCCGCTTTTGCCCTGTGGAAGGTAATAAAATGTTCCGAACCCCGGGTCAGGACAGGACAGCTTCAGCGGCCTGACTGGCGGCGACGGAGGGTCTGCACCGCACCGGCCCGGGTGACCGAGGGCAATTCGCCGAACATCTGCCGGTAATCGCGCGAGAAATACCCGAGATGCCAAAAGCCGAACTGCGTTGCCGCTTCGGTTACGGGGCGGTCTGTTTGCAGCATCCGCCGCGCCTCAGACAGCCGCAGCGCGCGCAGATATTGCACCGGGCTGAGGCCAACCACCTCCTGGCAGGCATTCTGCAAGGTGCGGCGCGACAGCCCCAGCTCGACCGTCAGCTCTGCGACCGAGACCGGGCAGGTCTGGCCATCGGCGACCAGCGCGCGGATCGCATTGATCGTGTCCCAGTGCCGGATGGTGCTGCGTCCCGCCTCACCGGTGCCGGCGGGCTGCAACATGTCAAGGATCCAGCCCACAAGGCCGCGGCTGAAGGCGGTGGCGGCAGCGGGCAGTTCCTCCAGCCGCAGATCGAGCCCTTCTTCATGCAAGATCCCGTGCAGGAGCCGCCCGAGCTTGGCGGCCCGGGCGCCTGCTATCGGCAGGCTGCGGCGCCCGGAGGACAGGACCGTATCGAGCTGATGCAACATCGCCTCGAACACCGGATCGGCAAAGCCGTTCACATCGATCTCGATGCCCAGAAATTCGAATATATCGGGCGACAGGAATTCAAACCCGGACCGCCCGGAGAAAACGAGAAGACTGTTCGGCCCGACTTCTTCACCGCAGATGCAGCTGCGCCCCCCTGCCCTGACCGGCAGGCCAAAGGCCAGCCGCCCCGCGGGCAGCGCGCCGGTCTGCAAGACCGATCGGTTCATCCGTTCCGAAAACAGCCGGGCCGCGCCCAGCCGGAAGGTGCTGAGCGAGCCGGTAAAGGCCCCGGCATGCAGCTGGATGTAATCCTGTTCCCAGGCCTGCAACAGCGTGGCCTGGTGGTGAACATCCTCGCTGTGCCTGACGGATTGCACATTGCTACTCACAGCACCGGGCCCTTTCGATGGCGGCTGGCGCGCAGGCAGAAAATCCAGGGCAAAGCGAACCAGCCCTCCGATGGTTTCCGTGCGATTGTTTCTCCCGGCCCGTCGCGGATCCGGGGCCATGGGTTCACGATAGGCGCAGGCTTTGGCTGTGGTCAATCTTTGTGACGGCGGAAGCCCGGCCCGCCCGTCATTTCACAGCCATTCCGCCGCCGGACAACCCGTAAGCCGCAGCGATCAGCCCGGATTCTCGGCAAGAACCGCCCGCATCAGCCCGGGAAACCGCCGGTCGAGATCTTCAAGCCTGAGGCTCAGAAGCCGCCCGCGCCCTGCCGGTTCATTGCGCATTACCCCCGCTTCGCGCAGCACTTTCATATGATGCGATTTGGTCGATTTCGGCGCATCCGGGTTCTGGAGATGGCATTGCGCCATTTCCAGCGCGCCGCTGGCGATCTGGCGCACGATCTCGAGGCGTGCCGGGTCGCTGAGCGCGAAAAGGATATCGGTCAGAACCAGATCCTCGCCGGGCGGGTGGTAAAGACTGAGAGGTGTGAAACTGTCTTGATCGGCCATGGTTCGAATATAGTTGAACAGTTGCAGGTTTGTCAGTAGAAATCCGTTCGAAGAATATCGAACCATTACGGCCCGCCCGGCCACTTCCCCCTGACGACGTCCACGAAAGCCCCCCATGACCATTTCCGCCCAGCCGGGCCCTGCCAGCTCCTCCCGCCGCCGCGCGGGGTTTATCATTGCGGCACTGGCAGGAGGGGTGATGATGTCCAGCTCCAGCGCGCCCTCGCCTTTTTATCCGGTGCTGCAACGCGAGATGGGGTTCTCGGCCACGACGCTGACCGCGATATTTGCCGTCTATGCGATTGTGCTGCTGGCGACGCTTCTGACCGGCGGCTCGGCCTCGGATCATATCGGGCGGCGGCCGGTGCTGAGCTTTGGCTTCGTGCTGCTGGCGGGCTCAATGCTGGGCTTTGCGCTGGCCAGCGGGCCGCTGGGTCTGTTCATCGCCCGCGCGGTCCAGGGCATTGGCTGCGCGCTGTTGCTGACCTCGGCCTCGGCCGCCGTCACCGATCTTGAACCGGCAAGCCGCCCCGGCCTTGCCCAGGTCTGCAACTCGGTCATCCCGCTGGCCGGTATGGCAGCAGGGGCGCCGCTGGCCGGTGTGGTGATGAACATGCCATCGACGCACGCCTTGATGTCTTTCTTGCGATCGCGCTGATCTGCCTGGGGTTTGCGGCGCTCGTGTGGAAAATGCCCGAGACCTCGCCGCGTCATGCCGGACTTTTGCAATCCTTGCGTCCGCAGGTGGGCATTCCGGTGCAGACCCGCGCGGCCTTCTGGCAGAGCACACCCGCCATCATTGCCGGCTGGGCGACCGGAGGGCTTTACCTCTCGCTGGGCGCGCCGGTGATTTCGGTGTTTTTCGGGATCACCAGCTTTGTAACCCAGGCGCTGGTCGTGACGCTTTTGTCCGGCATGGGCGCGCTGGCCTGTTTCATTGCCCGCCGCTACACGCCGCGCCAGGTGATGCTGTACGGCACCTTCGCCCTGGCGCTTGGCACAGCGCTGACGCTGACCGGGATCTGGCTCCGGGTGCTGCCGCTGTACCTGATCGCGCTGACACTTGCAGGTACCGGGTTCGGCACCTGTTTCTATGCCTCTTTGCGGACCATCGTGCCGCTTTGCCCACCGGATGAGCGCGGCAAGCTCTTTGCCACCCTGTTCACGCTGAGCTACCTGGCCTTTGGTCTGCCGGTGGTTGCGGCCGGCTTTGCCATTCCCCGGATCGGGCTGGATGCGACAGTGCTGACCTATGGGCTGATCATCACCGTGATGGCGGCGCTGGCCTGGGCCTGGCGCCGGTTCGGCAGCCAGAGCTGACCCTCTGCCCTGGCCCGTCCCGGGGCCCGTCCCCCGAAGCGGCGCAATCCCGCCGCTTCGCAACCATCTGATCCATCCGCATCACCGCTGTCACGGCGCAACGGCTGACATCCGCCTCGCGCAGCAAGCGGAAAGGGGGCGGCGTCAGCCGCCGGCCCCAGTCCCCATCCGCTGTGCCTGCCGGGTGATCAGGTGATCGACCGCCAGGCCAAGGAAGGCAACCGCCAGCCCCAGAACCATCCCTTTGCCGACATCGCTGGCCGAAAGCGCGCGTTGCAGCTCCTGGCCCAGATCCTGGGTGCCGATAAAGGCCGCGATGATCACCATGAACAGCGAGAACATCACCGACTGGTTCACCCCCACCAGCATCACCGGCGCCGCCATCGGCAATTGTACATGCCAGAGCATCTGTCGCCTTGTCGTGCCGCTCATATGCGCCGCCTCGATCAGTTCCGGCGCAACTCCGCGCAGCCCCTCGATCGTGTAGCGCACCAGGGGCACCGCCGCGAATGTCACCACCGCCATCACCACGGCCACGTCATTGACGCCGAAAAGCATCACGACCGGGATCAGGTAGATGAAGCTCGGGAAGGTCTGAAGCGAGTCGCAGACCAGCAGCACCCGGTTCGCGCGGGTCTCGGAGGCTGACGCCCAGATCCCCAGCGGAAAGCCGATCAGCGTCGCCAGAAAGACCGAGAAGCCGACCATATAGACGGTGATCATGGCCCGGTCCCACCAGCCCGAAAGGGCGATGGCGCCGATGAAGCCCAGCATGACCAGCGCCGATCTCCAGCCGCCGACCGCCCAGCCCGCCGCCGCGACCGCGAGCAGCACCGCGCTGAAGGGCAGCCACAGGATCGCATCGCGCAGCGGAATCAGCACCCAGGTGATCAGGAACCAGCGGAGCCAGGTGGTGACCGGATCGACCAGCCGGATCAGCCAGTCCACCAGCGCATCGACCGGAGCCGCAATGCTCAGCGCGTCGCGGCGCGGCACCTGGGCCAGCAGCGGAAAGACCAGCGACAGGGCAAAGGCCAGGGCAATCGCAACCGTCCAGACCAGCAGAACCGGGTGACGCCGCGCCCAGGACAGCCCCTCTGCGTGATGCAGCGGCTGACGTTTCGCCCAGGCCCGGCTCAGCCGGTCAAGCACCACCGCGATCAGCACAATGGTGATGCCGATCTCGACCGAAAGCCCGATCTTCAGCGCCTGCAACAGTTGCAAGAGCTTTTGCCCCAGCCCCGGCATGCCGATGAAGCTTGCGAGCACCACCATGGCAAGGCATTGCATGATCACCTGGTTGACGCCGATCAGGATATCGCGGCGTGCCGTCGGGATCCGCACCCGGGTCAAAAGCTGCCAGGGCGTGGCCCCGGACATACGGCCGGCCTCGATCACCTCTTCGGGCACTTTGCGCAGGCCCAGCCCGGTCATCCGGATCATCGGCGGCACCGAGAAGATGATGGTGACAATCGCCCCTGCTTTCGGGCCGACCCCGATAAAAACCACAACCGGGATCATATAGGCGAAATGCGGCAGGCTTTGCGCCACATTCAGGATCGGGTTCAGCACCCGCTGCACCGCCGTCCAGCGCCAGGCCATAATGCCAAGGATCAGCCCGGCAAGCACCGAGAACGGCGCCGCAACCACGATGACCGAAAGTGTCTCCATCGCCCATTGCCACTGGCCCATAACCGCGATCCAGACGAATGTGCCCCCCGCAAGCGCGGCAAGCTTCCATCCCCCGAGCCACCAGCCAAGGGCCGCCATCGAGATCGCCACCACCGACCAGGGCAGCGGGCCAAGCCTCGGCCAGCGGTTCTTGCCGTAAAGGATATTCGCCGTCACATCGAGCAGCCATTCCAGCATGGCGGCAAAGGCGCGGGTGACCTGCATCAGCCCCAGATCATCGCGCAGAAAGGCAAACCCTGCGTTGATCCAATGCGCGAAAGGCACCACCAGCCAATCCGGCAAGCGCAGCAGCTCTGCGGGCAGAAAATCGCGGCCAAGGATCAGCACGGCTGCAAGGCCCAGCATCAGACAGACGGCATGCGGCCGGGGCGAAGACGACGAAAGGTCGATCCGGTCCACCATGCTCATGCCGCTTCGCCCAGCAAGATATCAAGGGCGTGGCGGCGCTCCAGCATACCGGTGACACGGCCGGTGCCATCCGCCACCGGGATCCAGTCGCGGCTGTCATTGACCAGCCGGCGCGCGAGGTCGCGCAGCGTCTGGCCTCCGGGCAGCGCCGGCCCCTCGATGGCGCGGCCCGCCACCGGGCCGGCAAGGCCCGAGACATGCAAAACCCGCGCGCGGTCGATCTCGGCGGTAAAGCGCGCGACATAATCTGTCGCGGGTTGCAGCACGATCCGGCCCGGCGTGTCGATCTGCTCGACCCGCCCGTCCTTCATGATCGCGATACGGTCGGCAAGGCGCAGCGCCTCGTCGAAGTCATGGGTGATGAAGATGATGGTCTTTTTCAGCATCCCCTTGAGCCGCAGGAACTCATCCTGCATCTCGCGCCGGATCAGTGGATCAAGCGCCGAAAACGGCTCGTCGAGGAACCAGATATCCGGCTCGACCGCGAGCGAGCGTGCGATACCGACCCGCTGCTGCTGGCCCCCGGACAGCTCGCGCGGGAAATAGCCCTCGCGGCCCTTAAGGCCCACCAGCGCCAGCATTTCGCGGGCGCGCTCGATCCGCGCCGCCCGGGGCTGGCCGCGCATCTCTAACGGAAATGCCACGTTTTCCAGCGCATTGCGGTTCGGCAGCAGACCAAAGCTCTGGAACACCATGCCCATCTTGCGGCGCCTGAGGTCGATCAGCGCCGCCTCGTTCAGCTTGCCGATATCCTGGCCCTCGATCAGGATCTCACCCGCCGTGATCTCATTGAGGCGCGACAGGCACCGGACCAGTGTCGACTTCCCGGACCCCGACAACCCCATCACCACCAGCATCTCGCCAGGCATGATATCGAGGGAGACATCATGCACCGCCGTCACATGCCCTTCGGGGCGCGCGCCCGGATCAGCGCGCAACGCCGCCAGCGCGGCCTCGGGGCGGGGTCCGAACACTTTCCAGACATTGCGGCAGGAGATGACAGGGGCGGGGCGGGGCGGGATATCGGTCATACGGGTCTCCGGGCTGAGGCAGCCCGCCCCTGAACGCCAGAACGGGGGCGGGCCTGAGAGGCTATCCTTGGGTCACAAAGCCTGTGGGCTTATTCCAGCCAGGGTTTCCAGATGGCCTCGTTCGCGCTCAGCCATGCGGCCGCCGCATCTTCCGGCTCCATCCCGTCGACATCGACCAGCTTGGCCATTTCCGCGATTTGCGGATTGGTGAAGCTGATCTTTTGCAAGACGGCATAGGCGGCCGGCCATTTTTCGGGCATCCCATCCCAGGCGGCGATCTTCAGATAGCCGTCTGCGGGGTTGCCGCAATCATAGACCTTATCGGCATGCAGCCCGACCGCAGGATCGGTGTCACAGCCCGGTTCCCATTTCGGGAATTCGACGAATTCGCCCGGCCAGACGGCTTCGGCGAAATTCGGGGTCCAGTTGAAGAGCACGATCGGCGTCTTGTCCTTTTCCGCCGCCGCAAGTTCCGCCCAGAGCGCCGCCGCCGAGCCGGCATTGACCACGGTGAAATTCATCGACAGCGCATTGACCTTTTCCGCGTCATGCTTCAGCCAGTCGACCGGTCCACCCAGAAACCGCCCCTTCTCGCCGGTTTCGGGCGTAGCAAAGGCGCTGGCGCAGGCATTCAGCGCCTCCCAGTCGGGCAGGCCCGGGCAGGCCTCTTTGGTCCAGAGCGGATACCACCAGTCTTCGCGCGTTACCGCATTGTGGTTGCCGGCCTCGTGGATGCCACCCTTCGCCACCGCCGCATCGAAAGAGGCGCCGAACGCGCCCTCCCAGACCTCGACCTCCAGCGCGGCATCGCCCAGCCGGATCGCTTCATAGACCGCCTGGCTGTCGGTCGAGACATATTCGACGGAATTGCCCATGCCTTCGAAGATCTGGCCAACGGCATGGCTCATGACGATCTGGCTGGACCAGTTATGGATCGGAATGGTGATCGGGTCTGAGGAATCCTCGGCTTGTGCCGCGCCTGCAAGGCTGGCGGCGACAAAGATCGGTGCAAGGGCAAGCCTTGCCGACCGCGACAGGCGGCTGGTTCTGGTCATCTGGTTTTTCCCTGTTGTGAGGCCCGCGCGGGTTTTCCCGCTGCGGCTGTGGTCGGGAGGTTCGGCCTCTCCTGATCCTCAGGCTAGCCAGAGGTTGTTACCGGGTCAGCCCTTTAGGATGAACAGGCTGGATTAAATTGTGAAAGATTGTTAACAGAAAGAACTATCCCCTATTCCGGCCAGGATCGAGATGACCGCCAGCCCCCGATCTGCGTCACAAGGCCCGCGTCCGCGGCCCGCGCATATCCTGATCGTCGAGGACGAGCCGGTCACCCGCAAAACGCTGGCCAGCTATCTCGAGGGATTCGGCTACCGGATCTCGGAATGCGATACCGCCGAGGAGGCGGAATATCTGCTCGCGAGCGACACGCCCGATCTCCTGCTGGTCGATATCAACCTCTCGGGTCGCGACGGCCTGGAGATCACCCGGGATCTGCGCGCGCGCTCAGAGATCGGCATCATCCTGATCTCGGGCCGCACCGACGAGGTCGACCGTATCATCGGGCTGGAACTTGGCGCCGATGATTATGTCTGCAAGCCCTTCAACCGGCGCGAGCTGCTGGCACGGATCAAGAACCTTCTACGCCGCACCCAGGCGCTGCGGCTGCTGGAGCGAAAATCGCTGCGGTTTGAAGGCTTTACCTTTGACCTTGCGACGCGTGCGCTGACCGGGCCAGAGGGGGTCGTGATCCCCCTGACCCGCGCGGAATATGAACTCCTCAGGGTTTTCGTCACCGCTCCGGGCCTTGTGCTGGACCGCGACCGGCTGGCATCGGCCATCTCGCCCCGCCGCAGCGGGGTGAATATCCGCAGCGTCGATGTGCTGGTGCAAAGGCTGCGGGTCAAGCTTGGCGATGACCCGCGCAGCCCCCGCATCCTCGCCACCGCGCATGGTGAAGGCTATTTGTTCACCGCCGCGCTGGACTGAGCCGACAAGGCCGCCAGATCCGCCCGCATCGCGGTTTTCGCCCGGGCCACCAGCGCGCCAAGCCGCTCCAGCGCCGGGCCCGGGTCTCCGCCCGCCCGCGCGGCACGCTCGGTCTCCTGAAGGCAGCCGGTCAGGGAGGCGAGATCGAAATTCGCCGCAGCGCCCGCCAGCTGATGCGCCTCCCGCGCGAGCGTGGCCATATCGCCGCGCGCCGCTGCCGCGCGGATCAGGGGCAGCGCAAGGTCAAGCCGGCTGAGAAACAGCCCCGCCAGTTCGGACACCACATCGGGCGGCAGATCGGCCAGCGCGCCCTGCAAAACCGGATCACCCTGGCGACAAACATCCGCCAGCGCCGCCATAAGCCGCTGCGGGGAAAGCGGTTTCGCCAGCATCAGCGCCATGCCGGCCTCAAGGCTCGCCTCGGTTTCGCGGCCCGCGATATGGGCCGAGATCCCGATCACCGGCACGTCAGCCCGGGCAGGATCAGGCAGCGCGCGAATGCGCCTGAGCGCCTCGGTGCCGGAGATGTCGGGCAGATCGACATCCATCAGCACGGCGTCATAATCGCCCGCCGCCGCCAGATCGACCGCCGCCAGCCCGGTTTCGGCCATCTGCAACCGATGCCCGAGCGGCGTAAGGATCGCCGCCACCACCATGCGGTTGATCGGGTGATCCTCGACCACCAGCAGCGACAGCGGCCGCAGATCGACCGGGGCCATCACAGGCGCGGGCGCGGGCGCTGCGGCGACCGGCAACTCCAGTTCCAGCATAAAAATCGCGCCGGGCGGGGCCGCCTCTTCCAGCCAGAGCCGCCCGCCCATCTGCGCGGCAAAGCGCCGGCAGATCGCGAGCCCAAGTCCGGTGCCGCCGAATTGCCGCGCAGCGGGTGCCTCGCCACGCTCGAACGGCTCGAAAATCCGTTCGCGGGCCTCAGGCGCGATGCCGGGGCCGGTATCGCTGACCCGAAAGCGCAAAGTCACCCGGCCAGGCCCCGCCGGGGTCGCGGTCACGGCCAGCGCCACTTGGCCCCCGGGCGTATATCGGATCGCATTTGAGAGAAGGTTCACAAGGATCTGCCGCAGCCGCCCGCGATCCCCGGTCACATGGCCGGGCAGATCCGGCGCCAGGGTGATCTGCAGCGCGAGCCCCTTTTCCCCGGCCACCGGCCTGAGCAGCCATTCCGCATCGGCAACCAGATCCGGCAGCGAGAAACCGGCGCTGGCCGCCCGCGCCTCATCGCGGTCTGGCCGGATGAAATCGAGAATATCGCCGAGGATCCCCATCATCCGCTCGCCCGACAGCTCCAGCGCCGAAAGCTGGTCAAGCTGCTGCGGCGTCAGCCCGTCGCGCGGCAGCGAGCGGATCATCCCCTGCATCCCGTTCATCGGCGTGCGGATCTCGTGGCTCATCATCGCGAGGAATTCCGATTTCGCGCGATCCGCCGCTTCTGCCTTTTCCCGGGCGATTTCATGCGCCGCGACCTCTTCGCGCAGGGCATGGGTCCGCTCGTCAACGAGGTCGCGCAATTCACTCCGGTGCCGGTGCAATTCATCGAGGTGGCGCGCACGCTCCTCCTCCAGCGCGTCATTATGGATCGCCTGGGCGCGGAACACCGCCACCGCGCGTTCCATCGCCGCAATCTCATCCTGGCCCCGGGGCCGGATTTCCTCGCCGATTGCACCCCCCGCCAGCCGCGTCATCGACAAAGACAACCGGTCGAGCCGGCGCGAGATATTGCCGCGCACATAGAACCAGAACACCGCAAGCGAGATGATCAGCGCCGTCACCGCCCCCCAGGCCTGCAGGCTTTGCGCATAGCGGATCGCCGACAGGACGCCCGTCCCGGCCTCGGTCGCCCGCGCGCTTACCGAGGCCGCCAGCACCCCGGTGCTCTTGTCGATCCGCCCCACTGCCTCGATCACACTATCCCCGGCCGAGGCGATGCGGCCCTCCAGCGTCAGGACCGCAGCGGTCGCATCCAGTATATCCGGGGCGCCGCGCGCCCTGGCGCCAGGCGTGCGCGGCGCCCCGGCGCGGATCACCGTCAAAAGCGCCAGCGCCCGGTTCGCCCGTACCGGATCGGCAATCGTCTGCACCCGGCGCGAAACGATGGCGAGGCGTTCCTCCATCACCCGGCGCAGCCCCGCAAGCTCTTCGGTCGCGCCTGAGGGCCGGTCCGGCACGGTGGCGAGGCGGTTGAGCAAGAGCCCCAGTTCAGAGGCATGGGCGCGCATCTCGAACATCAGGCTCAGCTGGAACAGATCGACCTCGATCAGCTTGTCGAGGGCGGCAAACCCCGCCTCTCCGCCGGCGGGGCCGATCTCGTAAAGGCTGGAAATCGTCGCCGATGCGGCGGCTTCGGCATTGGCGACCATCGTATCGGCAATGCCGCCAAGCTCGGCGGCGGCGGCGATGCCCTCGCCGATATGCTGGCGCAGGGTAAGCCGCGCGAGAATGCGGCGTTGCACCACCAGATCGAGCACGCCAATCGCGCCGCGCAGATCG
This sequence comes from Paracoccus sp. IB05, assembly GCF_016405985.1. Taxonomy (GTDB): domain Bacteria; phylum Pseudomonadota; class Alphaproteobacteria; order Rhodobacterales; family Rhodobacteraceae; genus Pseudogemmobacter. Next base: position 193,319 of record NZ_JAEFCF010000001.1, on the reverse strand, counting down.
CGGATCGCGATCTCAAGCCCGGCGATCGCTTCGCGGTCGCTGTTCCGATAGGGCGCCAGCCGCCTGTTCAGCACATCCGCCTGATCAAAAAGCCAGGCAGTACGCTCGCGCCGCTCGGCCTCGGTCTGCACCAAGGCCAGTTCCGGGGCCAGCGCCACGATACGGGCACTGGATTCGGCAAAGCCGCGCAGCCCGGCCAAAGCGGGAATCGTGCGCTCGCTGGCCTCTTCCTGGGCGCGGATCGTGCCGCTGAGTTCGAGCCAGCCGATCAGCGCCGCCGCCAGCGGCAGGCCGGTGATGACCAGAAAGGCCATCAGAAGCCGGGAGCCCAGCCCCCTGCCCCCTTTGCCCCCGCCTGTCGCCAGATCGCCCTGCATCACCTGAATCGCCTCTTTCCCTGCCTGGGATTTGCGCCGAAACTGGCACGTAACCGCCGCGAGGCCATCCGAAAAATGCATATGACCCGTCCGACCGCCGCCCTCATTGCCGTGACAGGCGTGATTTTTGCCCTTAGCGGGTTGTTCGGCGCGCTGCGCGCCGAGCCGACCGGGGCACCCTGGTCCCTGCTGGTCCATGACCGCCCGATGGATGACGCGAGCCCGACCCATCCGCTCAGCTATCAGCCGCTGGATCACGCCGCTCAGCCCTGGCAGCTTTGCATCCTCTACCCGCATCTCAAGGATTCCTACTGGCTCAGCGTCAATCACGGCATGGCAGAAGAGGCACGGCGCCTCGGTGTCGGCTTCACGCTCTATGAGGCCGGCGGCTATCCAAATCTCGCGCGCCAGATCGAACAGGCCGAGGCCTGCGTGGCCGCCGGGGCCGATGCGCTGATCATCGGCACAGTGTCTTACGACGGGATGACGCCGGCGCTGACCCGGATCGCCCGGACCATGCCGGTGATCGCTGCGGTAAATGATATCGCGCCCGAAGGCATCAGCGCCAAGGCCTCTGTGCCTTGGCGCGAGATGGGCGCCGCCGCCGGTCTCGCGCTGGCAAGGCGGCACCCGAAAGGCAGTGCACCGGTCTCGGTCGCCTGGTTTCCCGGGCCGGAAGGCGCGGGCTGGGTGCGTTTCGTCGATGAGGGGTTCCGGGCCGCGCTTGCGGGCAGTTCCGCCCGGATCACGACGGTGCGGCATGGTGATACCGGACGCGAAGAACAGGTGCTTCTGATCGAGGATGTGCTGGAGGCGGCGCCCTGGCCCGATTACCTCGTCGGCTCCGGCCCGATGGCCGAGGCGGCGGTGTCGATCCTGCGCGCGCGCGGGCGCGACGATATCGGCATCGTCTCGGATTACATGACCCATGCCGTGCATCGCGGCATCCTGCGCGGCAAGATCCTGGCGGCCCCTTCCGATTTCCCGGTTCTGCAGGGGCGGCTGGCGGTGGAAATGGCGGTCCGCGCGATTGAGGGCAAGCTTGACATCCGCCATGCCGGCCCGGCCATCGTCACCGTGACGCCAGAGACAATCCGCAGCTATGATGCCGATGCGACCCTCGCCCCTGCCGATTTCGCGCCGGTGTTTTCGTCAGAGCCGGACTAGGCCCCGCCCGGTATTTCCGCAGCACAACCGGCACCCAGTTTCCTGAGCGTGAAATTACTTGACTTGAGACCGGGCCTTTGCCCTGATGCTGGCAGCCCCGAAACGGACAGCCATGCTGAAAAGCCCCCGCCCTGGCGGCGCGAACCGCCGCAACATCCTCACCGCAACCCTGGGCGCTACGGTCAGCGCGCTGACGGCAGGGCTCTGGCCGCGCGCCGCCGGGGCCGCGGAAGACCGGGTGCGGATCGGCTTTCTCGGCCCCCTGAGCGGCCCGGTCGCCGCCTGGGGGCAACCGGGTCTGGACGGCAGCCGGCTCTGGGCAGAATGGATCAACGCGGCGGGCGGGATCCGCATTGGCGGGCGCCAGCTGCCGGTCGAGATTCTGGCTTTCGATGATGAATATGACCCGGCCCGTGCGAGGGTCGGCGCGCAAAAGCTGATCCGGCGCGATGGCGTCAGCTTTCTCATGATGCTGGGAGGCGACACCTGGCCCGGGGCGGCGCCCCTGGTGCAGGAGACGGGGATGCTCGCCTCGACCCTGCTGCCCTCTGATCTCAGCCCCGAGACCACGACACTCATCGCCCCGGCCGAGGTCCACCCGATCTATAATGTCACTGGTGTCGACTGGCTGGCGCGGAACCGCCCCGGGCTCCGCTCCGCCGCGATCTGCGCCCAGGATGATGTGTTCGGCCTGCCCTCGATCGCAACATACCTGGCCGCCTTTGCCGCCGCCGGGATCCGCATGACCGATGAGCCGTTCTTTTTCGACCCTGCCACCAGCGATTTTGAGCCGCTGGTGCGACGGATGCTGTCGGGCGGGCCCGAGATCGTCTGCCTCGACACCTGTTACCCCGACTATACCCTGCCGATCTGCGAACAGCTTTACCGCCAGGGGTTTCGCGGCCAGATCCTCTCCTGCACGCTGGATTTCCACGACCGCATCATCGCCCATACCTCGCCGGACTTCCTCGAAGGCGCGATCTTTCAGTTCCCCGATTTCGACGACCCCGCCCTTGCCGCCCCCGAGGTGAACTTTCGCGAACCGGCGCGGTTTCATGCCGAATATGAGGCGCGCTTTCCGGGCCAGTGGAGTTCGGTCTCCTGGCAATATGCCGCGATCCTGGATCTGTGGAAGGCGGCGGCCGAGGCCGCCGACAGCACCGCGCCGGATGCTGTGCTGGCGGCGATGAAATCGGGTCGGGGACTGCGTCATGTCTTCGGCCCCGCGCGCTGGTGGGGTGATGACCTGTTCGGCATTTCCAATGCCCTGGTCGGACACTGGCCGGTGGTCGAAATATCCGGCGGCAAGGCGCATATTCGTGAATTCACCTCGGTGACCGACTGGTATGACCGCCACGGCGCCCTTTTACATCGGGAGATGGAGCGCTATGGCCAGCTCTGGAGCCAGCGTGTCTGAGCTTTTGCGCCGCCTCTGGCGCGCCTGGCGGCGCCATCCCGGCGCCAGGCGCCCTGCCCCCGCCCCCGCGCGCAGTTCGCTCTTCCATCTCAGGATGGAAACCAGACATCGTGACACTTATCACCGGCTCTCAAAGGGCCGCGATCCGCACAATCCCGGCTGAGTATATGGGTCATTCCGTCGCAGACCCATACACTGCGGGGATCTTGTCTTTATGATGAAACTGTCCTACATCATTGGCAACGGGCCAACAGCAGCGCCCGCAGGCTTACGTGACCCGAGGACAGCATGACCGATACGTCGCATTCCGCCGCAGACCTTCCTGAACGCCCGCTGAAACAGGCGATCCGCCGTGGCCTGATATGCCGCTGCCCGGCCTGCGGTGAGGGCTCGATTTTCTCGTCATATCTCAAGGTGGTACGGCAATGCCCGTCCTGTGGCGAGGAACTCTGGCATCAAAGGGCCGATGACGGCCCGGCCTATATCACCATGCTGATCATCTGCCATATCGCCGGGTTCATGATCCATGGTCTGTTCAGCTATACCGACCTGACGCCCGGCATTGTCGGCCTGATCGTGACGCTGACGGTGATTCCCCTGGCGCTGGTGATATTGCCTTCGACCAAGGGCTTTATGGTGGCCATGCAATGGTCGCGGCGTATGCATGGCTTTGGCGAAAGCAGCGCACCGCAACACTGATGTCAGGCGCCGCCCCGCTGCCGCAGGCAGGATGAGGGCGATCCGCCCGACCTGGCCCGGGCAGGCAGCGGAACCCGCACCTGTCCGGATTTACTTCTGTCCTCAGCCCTTCGCGCCCTGGCCCCGCGCATAGACATCCTCGTAGCGGATGATGTCATCCTCGCCCAGATAGCTGCCGGTCTGAACTTCGATAAGCACCATCGGCACCTTGCCCGGGTTCTCCATCCGGTGGATCGAGCCGAGCGGCACATAGACCGACTGGTTCTCCGTCAGCAGCGTCACCTCGTCATCGACGGTGACACGCGCAGTGCCCTCGACCACGATCCAATGCTCTGACCGATGGAAATGCGATTGCAGCGAGAGCGCGGCGCCCGGATGGACATGGATGCGCTTGACCTGGAACCGGTCGCCGACCACGAGGCTCTCATACCAGCCCCAGGGCCGGAAATCACGCGGCAGCGTCTCGGCCTGACGCGCGCCCTTGGCCTTGAGCGCCGCCACCGCCTTTTTCACATCCTGCGCCCGGTCGGCGCGTGCGACCAGCACTGCGTCGGGCATCGCCACCGCGATCAGCCCGTCCAGCCCAATCCCGACCAGCTCGACCGCATCGGATTCCGAGCGCAAAAGCGTGTTGCGGCAGTCAATCGCAGTTGAATGACCGCCAAGCACATTGCCCTCGGCATCCGGGCCGCCATCGCGCCAGACCGCATCCCAGCCGCCAAGATCCGACCAGCTGCCCGAGAACGGCACCACGGAAAGATTCGCCGCCTTTTCCATCACCGCATAGTCAATCGAGACATCCTCGATCTGCGCCCAGGGCGCCGCCGCGAGCCGCAGGAAGCCCAGATCGCTGACGCCGCCCGCAAGCGCCTCGCGCACGGCAAGCGTCATCGCGGGGGCGAAACTCTCATAGGCCGCGATCAGGTCAGCAGTGCGGAACAGGAAGATCCCCGCATTCCACAGGAAATTTCCCGCCTCTAACATGGTGGTTGCGCGCGCAGCATCCGGCTTTTCGACGAAACGACCGAGCTTCACCGCCTCGCCCGCCTCTGATGCCGTCGCCAGTTCGAGCCAGCCATAGCCGGTTTCGGCCCGGTCCGGGGTGATGCCGAAGGTCACGATCTGGCCCCGGGAAAGCGCCTCCATCCCGCGTGCGACAGCCGCGCGGAAGGCGGCGCTGTCGGGGATCGCATGATCCGAAGGCGCGACCAGCGCCACCGCTTCGGGATCGTTCTGATGCAGATAAAGCGCGGCGGCCAGCACCGCAGGCGCAGTGTTGCGGGCCGCAGGCTCGATCAGGATCGGGCCCGGATCGGTGCCGATCGCCGCCAGCTGCTCGGTGACGATAAACCGGAAATCGCTGCCGGTGACGATCAGGGGCGCCGTAAAGCAAAGCCCGTTCCCCTCGCCCGAAAGCCGCGCGGCCGAGGCCTGAAACAGGGTCATCCCGCCGCTTTCCAGCGCGAATTGCTTGGGATAGCTCTTGCGCGACAGGGGCCAGAGCCGCGTCCCCGAACCGCCGCACAGCAGGACCGGCGCTATCTTCTGATCTGTCTGGGCCATATTGACCTTTCTTCCTGGCATATCCGGCATTCTGTCTGGGCTTACTGGGGGCGCATTTCGCCACGCTGACCAACAGATTGCAAAGGATCGCGGCATTCCGGTGACCGTGGCGGGACATCACCGGCACTTTTTCGATGCCCGCCGCCCTCAATCCGCGCCGAAAAGATCGCGGGTAAAAACCTTGTCGCCGACATCCCCGAGTTCGGGCGTCCGGCGGTTTGCGAGGATCAGATCCGATCCCGCCTTGAACGCCGCAAGATCGCGTTCGACTTTCGATCCGAAAAACTCGGCCTCTTCCAGTGCCGGCTCGAAGACCACGACGCGGATCCCCTTCGCCTTGATCCGTTTCATGATGCCCTGGATCGAGCTCTGGCGGAAATTGTCAGAGCCCGCTTTCATCACCAGCCGGTAGACGCCCACCACCTGCGGTTTCAGCGCAATGATCCGGTCCGCGAGGTAATCCTTCCGGGTGCGGTTGGCATCGACAATCGCCGCGATCAGATTCTGCGGCACCTCGGAATAATTGGCCAGAAGCTGTTTGGTGTCTTTCGGCAGGCAATAGCCGCCATAGCCGAAGGAGGGGTTGTTGTAATGCGCGCCGATCCGCGGATCGAGGCAGACGCCATCGATGATCTGGCGGCTGTCCATATCGCGCGACAGCGCATAGCTGTCGAGCTCGTTGAAAAAGGCGACCCGCATCGCGAGGAAAGTATTGGCGAAAAGCTTGATCGCCTCGGCCTCGGACGGATCGGTGAACTGAAGCTCGACATCCTTGCTGACCGCGCCTTCCAGCAGCAGGCCGGCAAAGCGGCGGGCACGGTCCGAGCGTTCGCCGACGATGATCCGCGAAGGGTGGAGATTGTCGTAAAGCGCACGGCCCTCCCGCAGGAATTCCGGGCTGAAGATCACCTGCTCTGTGTGCAATTCGGCGCGGATCCGGGCAACGAACCCGACCGGCACGGTGGATTTGACCACGATGGTTGCGAGGGGATTGACGCGGATCACATCCGCGATCACCGCTTCGACGCTCGACGTGTCGAAAGAGTTGGTGTCCGGATCGTAATTGGTCGGCGTGGCGATGATGATAAATTCCGCATCTGCCCAGGCCGCCGACGCATCGACCGTGGCACTCAGCCGCAGCCCGCCTGCCGCCAGCGCCGCCTCGATATCGCTGTCTGCGATGGGCGAATGTCCCGCATTGACCAGATCCACCCGCCTGGCCGAGATATCGACTGCTGTGACATCATGATGGCGCGCCAGCAAAACGGCGTTGGACAATCCGACATAGCCAAGCCCGGCGACGGCGATCTTCATTCTGCTGTTCTCCGCTCTGGCTCGCGCCTCGAAACAGCTTCTTACATGCACCGGTCAGCGGGTTTTGTCATCCGTTTTGCAGGCCACGGACGTTTTGCAGGCCCCGGACGAGGCCGCGCTTTCCCTGCCGCCCAGGTCATTATATCATCAGTCCACTGCGCCGGACCATTCCTCCGCCAAAGCGCCACATAAGGGCCGCCATGAAGCCAGAACCCCGCTCTTCCGATCTTTCTCTCGCGCCGGTCGCACGGCGCAAGCTGTCGGATTCGGTGGTCGAACAACTGCGTGCCATGATCGCCTCGGGTCAGTTGCGCCCCGGCGACGCCCTGCCCTCCGAGCGCGAGATGATGGCGCGGATGGGAGTCGGCCGCCCCGCCGTGCGCGAGGCTTTGCAGCAGCTCCACACCCAGGGGCTGATCACGATTTCCCATGGCGAACGCAGCCGCGTCAATCCGCTGAACCCGGATCTGGCGCTGCATCAGATCAATGATATCGCGAGCCTTCTGATCGCAGCAGAGCCGGGCAATCTCGGCCATCTGCGCGATGCGCGAAAGCTGTTCGAGACCGGGCTGGCCCGGATGACCGCCACCAAAGCGACGCCTGCCGATGTGGCGCGGCTGCGCGGGCTGGTCGGCCTGCAGCGCGCGGCGCTTGGCGATACGGCGGCCTTCATGCGCGCCGATATCGATTTTCACACGGCGCTGGCCGCGATCCTCGGCAATCCGGTGATCACGGCGCTGTCGCATGCGATGCTGGGCTGGCTCTTCAAACATCACGACACGCTTCTGCACTGGTCGGGGCATGAGACGGTGACGCTTGCGGAACATGAGGCGATCACCGATGCGCTCGCGGCCCAGGACCCCGATCTCGCGGCAGAGCGCATGCAAAAGCATCTCGACCGGTCGGAACGGCTTTACCCCCAGGGCTGACCCCACCGCTCTCAGCCGGGCTTTTGCGCCGTCAGGATAAAGCGGTCATAAACCCGGGTCCTGAGCCGGTTGCGCAGCCCGTTGACCCGCCGTTGCGCCCTGGCAATCGGCTCATGCGAATGGCGCGTGATGGCGGTGAACCCCGCCTTTTCCAGCAACGGCACCAGCAGTTCAAAGCGCAGACCGGTGCCGAAAGGCAGCCCCGCCATGATCGCGGCATGGCGCGCGCCCATCGCGCCGTCATAAAACGGATCGGGCGAGAATCGTTCCCAAAGCGCCAGCACCCGCGCCGGCCAGCGGCCCGAACGCGCGGGCTGTGCCCAGTCACCATCATAGACCAGAAGCCTCCCGCCGGGTTTCAGCACCCGAAACCAGTCGGCGAAAGCCTCTTCCGGCCGGGTCAGCGTCCAGACCAGATGCCGGCACAGGATCGCGTCCTGACTGGCATCGGGCTCCATCGTGACCTGCGCATCGGCCAGCACAAAGCGCAGCCGCGTCTTGCCCGCATGTTTCGCGCGCGCCACCGCCAGCATCGCCTCGGAAAAATCCAGCGCCGTGACCTCATGACCCAGATCATGGATCAGCCGCGTCATCTCGCCGGTGCCGCAGGCCAGTTCCATGATCCGCGCCGGCGCGGGCGGCAGATGATCGCGCATCGGCTGCGCCCAGGCGGCGGCCTCGGCCCCTGGCGCTATCGCATGGCCGAAGGCCTGGTCAAAGGTTTCCGAGCGGCGCGACCAGTAGTCACGGATCACTTCGGCGAGATCGTGATTGATCACTTCTCAATCCCGGACAGGATCGTCTCGAACCGCTCACGTGCACGTGCCGGCAGGGTCTCGGGCAATACGGTTTCCGCCACATCGCCGACATGGATCAGCATCACCATCCCCATCGCCACATGCGGCGAACATTTGATCCCGTAAGCGCCCGGCACGTCGAAGGTGACCGTGAAATCCTCATTGATCTTCGATCTGAACGGCGTGGCGCCTTCGGGGATCATATCGTCAATGGTTGCGGCATTATGGCTCGGCTGGGTCGGGATAAAGCGCACTGAATCGCCAGGGGCGATCTTCAGATAGGAGGGCTCATAGATCATCGGTCCGTTTTCCGACCGGTTATACATCTCTACCTCATGCGTTTCAGCCAGCGCGGGCGTCGCGATCATCAGAAAAAGGGCGGCGAGAGCGGATTTCATGGCTGATCCTCAAGGCAGTGGAAACGGAATTGCGTGACACCGTCGGTCGGGTCGGTCAGCGTCCTGGCCCCGACGCGGAAAATGCGGGCGAGGCGGTCGGCGCTGAGCACCTCGCGCGGCGGGCCAAGGGCGGCAAGCCTGCCCCCCTCCAGCACCGCCAGCCGGTCGCAGCCAAGCGCCTGGTTCAGATCATGCAGCGCAATCACCACCGTCACCGGCAGATCCGAGACCAGCCGCAACAGCGAAAGCTGATGATGGATATCAAGATGGTTGGTCGGCTCGTCCAGCAGCATGACCTGCGGGCGCTGCGCGAGGGCCCGGGCGATATGGACGCGCTGACGCTCGCCGCCCGAAAGCGTGGTCCAGGACCGCGTGGCCATATCTGCCATGCCGACACGCGCCAGCGCCTCGGCGCAGATCGCGGCATCCTGCGCGCCAAAAGGCGCAAGCGGCGAGAGCCAGGGCGTGCGGCCCAGTTCCACCGCGTCACGCACGCTCAGCGCCTCGGCGGTCTGGGCCTGTTGTTCAACAAAGGCGATGCGCCGCGCGATATCGCGCCGGTTCATGCGCGACAGGGCCGTGCCGTCCAGGCTGACCGTGCCGCGCGCCCGCGCCGCGATCCCGGCAAAGAGCTTCAGCAGCGTCGATTTCCCCGACCCGTTCGGCCCGATCAGCCCGAGCGTCTCGCCACTGGCAACCTCCAGGGTGATCCCTTCGACAATCGGGCGCCCGCGCGCGGCCCAGCCAAGATCATGCGCCGCGATCTTCATCCGCGCACCCTCCCCCGGATCAGGATCAGCGCGAAGCCGGGCGCGCCCACCAGCGCGGTGACCACACCGATCGGCACCACCTGGCCCGGGATCAACATGCGCGAGACCACATCGGCCGCGATCAGGAACACGGCCCCGGTCAGGGCCGCCGCCGGGATCAGCCGCCCGTGGCGCGGGCCGACAAGGAACCGCGCCGCATGCGGGATCACCAGGCCGACAAAGCCGATGGAGCCGACAAGGCTTACCATCGTCGCGGTCATCAGGGTCACCGCGCCGATCAGCACGATCTGCACGCGGCGCACCGCGATCCCCAGCGATGAGGCGGCATCCGAGCCAAAGGAAAACGCATCCAGCGCGCGCGCATGCCAGAGACAGGCAAGAAACCCGGCGACCGCGACCGGTAAGGCCAGTGTGACATCGGGCCAGCGCACGCCGGAAAGATTGCCCAAAAGCCAGAACATGATGCCGCGCGCCTGTTCGGCATTGGCGGATTTCGCGATGAAGAAAGAGGTCAGCGCGTTGAAAAGCTGCGATCCGGCGATCCCGGCAAGCACCATCTGCGCCGGCCCGCCACCCGCCGCGCGGGCCAGGGCCGCGACAAGGCCAAAGGCCAGAGCTGCCCCCAGAAAGGCCCCCCCCGAGATCCCGATGGCCCCGGCGCCGACGCCCATAATCGTCACCGCCACCGCGCCGGTCGATGCCCCCGCCGAGACACCCAGCAGGTAAGGATCGGACAGCGCGTTTCTGACCAGCGCCTGCAAAACCACACCTGCCAGCGCCAGCCCCGCGCCGCATCCGGCGGCAACCAGGGTGCGCGGCACCCGATAGGCCCAGATGATGCCCTGATCGATCGGGTCGACCGGCAGCCCGGCATTCCAGAGATTATTCGCCAGGGCCGCCCAGACCGTCGACCAGGGCAGCGGCGTCTCGCCAAGGATCACGCCCGTCAGAACGGCGAGCGCAAGGACAGCCACCCCCGCCATGGCGCGCAAAGCGACATGGGCGGCAAGCGCAACAGGGGTGGCCGGGCGTTTCATCTCCGGCAGATCACTTCAGACCAAAGGCCGGCAGCGCCGCCGCCAGCTCTTCCAGCGCCGCGATATTGCGGATCGACGGGTCCATTGCATGCGCGTCGATGATCACGATGCGACCATTCTTCACCGCCTCCATCTGGCTTACCACCGGATCGGACTTCAGGAATTCCAGTTTCTTTTCATGATCATCCGCCTCGAACCGGCGGCGGTCCATGCGGGCAATCACGATCACATCGGGATTGGCCCGCGCGATGGTTTCCCAGGACACGACCGGCCATTCCTCGGGGCTTTCGACCACATTCTTCAGCCCCAGAGACGCCATCATCCAGGCCGGAGCACCGCCGTTTCCGGCAACATAGGGGTCGATATCCATCTCGGCCGACGAGAACCAGAACACCGCCGAGGCCTCTTTCAGATCAAGCGCCTTCGCCGCCGCGACCGCCGCCGCCTCGCGCGCTTTCAGATCAGCGACCACCTCTGTGCCCTTGTCGGTGATGTTGAAAATCGTCGCCAGCTCTTCGATGCCGAGATAGATCCCCGCCATCGTATAGGGTTCCAGCCGGGTGCCGTCCGAGCCTGCGGTATTGTCCTTGCCGATGCAGTCAGCCGGCAGGACATAAGCCGGAATGCCGAGATCGGCGAATTGCTCGCGCGTCGCCACGATGCCTTGCGGGCCGACATGCCATTCATATTGCACGGTCACGATGCCGGGGCGTTTCGCGACAACACTCTCGAAGGAGGGGTCATTATCCGCGAGCCGCCCGATGCCTTCGTTCAGCTCTCTGAACTCCGGCAGGACTTCGGTGAACCAGACCGAGGTGCCCGCGACCCTGTCGCCAAGTCCCAGCGTGTAAAGGATCTCGGTCGTCGCCTGGCCGACGGTCACAGCACTTTCCGGCGCCTTGTCAAAGCTCAGCTCGATCCCGCAATTCTGCAGCTTGAGCGGATAGCCGGTCTCGGCCAAAGCAGGCATGCCAAAGCAGAGCGCGGCCAGTGAAGCGGTCATCGAGAAACGGGTATTGGGGAAATATCGCATCCGGGATCTCCGTGAGGGATGGGGGATGGAGCGGATGGAGAGCGTGAAAACCGCGACGCACAAAGCTGGCCCGGCGCGGATGGCGCAGGCTGGCGGCACGGGATGCGGTGGCGCATCTGCGGGTCAAAATCATATCTCGCCTCCCCGGACGCCCCGTCCGGGTCAAGTTGGTTACAGGAGTCGGCAGGTCTCCTGACTGGCGGGTCACGGGGTCTGCGCAGCCTTCCCATGGGCTCTCCCACAGTGGCATTGTCGCGCGGACCCTCGCCGCCTACAGTTGCGGGGGCAGTTCCGGTTCATCCCCCTGTAAAGGCGGATGACGGATTCCCTTTCAATTCCTTGCGGAAACCGACATGTCCTGAGTATGGGCAAACCCGGCCCGCTTCAATGGCAAAGCAACGCGTTATGCGGATCAGCGCGCGCCCCAGGTGTCCGACAGCCGATACCCGCCGGGCCAGGGGTCAGATGGGTCCAGCATATGCTGATGGATGCCGGTGACCCAGCCGCGCCCCGAGATTTCCGGCCGGATCGCCGCCGTGCCCGCCAGATCGGTGGTGCCGAGGATGCGGCCCTGAAACTCCGACCCGATCAGTGAGACGGTGGTCAGACGGTCGGCCTCAGACATCTGGCCGCGCGCATGCAGCACCGCCATCCGCGCGGAAAGCGCGGTCCCGGTGGGCGAGCGGTCAACCTTGCCGGGCCGGATCGCCACGGCAGCACCGGCGCGCAGGTCATTGCCCTGGCGCGTGACCTCGCCCGCGAAAAGGCAGAAGGAATAATGCGTCCAGTCCGGGTTGGTCGGGTGGCGGAAGCCGAGCTGTTCCGTCCCGGCATCCGAGATTTTCACCCCAAGCTTTGCGATATCATGCGCCTCGTCAGGGGTCAGGCTGAAGCCAAGCGCTTTGGCATCGACAAAGACGAAACTGTCGCCACCCCAAGCGGTATCGACCGTCAATGTGCCAAGGCCCTCGACTTCAAGCTTTGCATCCAGCCGTTCCGCGAAAGAGGGCAGGTTTTCGACAAAGATCCGTTCCGCCTTTCCGTTGCGGCATTCGGCGCGGACATGGACGAGGCCGCCCGGCGCCTCCAGCACCATGCGCGTTTCCGGCTCGACCATCGGGATGATGCCGCCATCAAGCAAGACCGTCGAGACACAGATCGAATTGGAGCCGGACATCGGCGGCGTATCCTCGGGCTCCATGATGATAAAGGCGGCATCGGCGCGCGGGTCTTTTGGCGGCACGAGCAGGTTCACATGGCGGAAGACGCCGCCGCGCGGCTCGTTCAGCACGAAATTCCTGAGGGTCTGATCTTCGGCGATCCAGCGCGACTGGGCCCAGATCGTGTCCCCCGGCGGCGGGCGGACGCCGCCCACGATGACATCGCCCACCTCGCCCTCGGCATGGGCGGAAATCACATGGATGGTCTTGATCGAGCGCATGGGGAGCCTCAGGAAAGCCAGGGGGGAAGGGTTTTGGCAGCATGGCCCGTAAGGGCGGCAGCGGCACAGGTTCTGAGACTGTCGAACCGGATCTGCCGGCCCGAGAGCCCTGGGCCGTAATGGGCATATTTGCCGGAATTGGTCATCAGCGTGCGGGTCGCGGGCGGGAAGACCGGCTCGGAGATCGAACACCAGCAGAGATCGGGAAGCACCTGAACGCCGGCGGCTTCGAGGGTTGCGAGCGTGCCCTCGCCCGCCAGATCGGCAATGATCTGGCGCCCGGCGGTGATGATGGTCGGAACCTGCACCCGCCCACCGTTCAGCGCTTTCGCGAAGGCGCGGCATTCCTCGCGCGAGGCATGAGGGCTGCCGATGGCAATGAGGTCGATCGCTTCGCCGCCCTGGTTCAGTTCCTCCCAGGCGCGGGCGAAATCGCTGCGTGTGATCCGGACATTGTCGGCATCGGGTGCGATAAGATGCGCCTCGGGCGTGACCCCTTCGACATGCAGCATCGGTGCAGCCGAAGTGGTGCCAAAGGCCGCGCACAGTGCCTGTAACTGCTCGCGGGATGCCGCGCCCACACCTCTGAGCAAGGGGATCCGATCCGGCGAGGCGCGGCCCGCAAGCCAGCCCAGCAAAGGCCAGAAGAGATCATCCGCGTCAGGAATCGCCGCCACGTCAATGATGCGCTGCGCCGCCCGGTTCTCGTCCAGACAGACGCCGGCCAGTGGCGCACGCCCGGTCATGGCGATGAAGAGGTCCAGGAAATCCGGGTGTTTCGCCGTCCGCGCCCCCAGCACGGAATTGGCAAAGATCACCGCATTGCTTTCCGACCAGCCAATGGCTTCGCCTTCGGCCGGAGCGCTCTCCAGCAGATAGGGCGCGCAGGTGAAACTCGGCCGGCAGCCCATGGCCACATAGGCATCGGCAAGCCGCTGCGCCGGGGCGCCGAACAGATCCGGCACCCCCTGGGCACGCCAGTTCTCGCGGTCGACCGAAATCGCGTTCATCGTCGTCGGCACCCGCACCCGCGCGCCCATCTCCGCCATCTTCGCCGCGAAGGTCAGATTGGCGGGGCTCGCATAGATGCAGCCGTCGATATGGCCCTGAGTCACATCGATCAGCCGCGTCGCCCCCTGATTTGCCGCCATAGCAACAAGGATGCGCATCGCCTGCGACACGGCCTCGCCTTCCGCGCCCGAAAGCATCGCCAGATCTGCCGCCGTCAGGGCCAGCGCCGATCCCGCGGCAGAGGCGACCGGCAGGGTCATTCCCGGGGCCTCGATGGCCCCTGGAATGACGGCCACCTCACCCAGACGCGAGACGGTGTCGAAGGCCGCGCGCTCCAGCCGCAGGACCGGCAGCGCCACACCAAACATCTCGGCCGCAATCATCGCGCCCAGCGTCACCACATCTTCCGCCTCGCGAAACACCAGCGCCGCAGGCGCAAGCCCGTTCAGCGCCATGTCCAGCAGCACCCCTGACCCGGTGCAGGAGCCCCGCGTCCCCGGCATCACCAGCACCCGCCCCGCCAGCGTCTCGCCATGCAGCGGGTGATGCGCGTCAATCACCTTTGACGTCGCGGGATCGACCCCGCCCCAGAAGCTCAGCGGCTCATCGGATGCCAGAACGCGACCCTTCGCCCTGCCCTCAAGAATGAACCGCGAGCCCATCATTTCACCACGAAACCATGGGCATAGGGGTCACGCTCATCGATGAAGATCGTGTTGATCCCGGTCTGCCGCGCCCAGCCGCCGATCGACGGAATGATCGCGGATTTGCCCGGCACCGCGTCAGAGGTCGCCTCGACCCGGCCCTTGAAGATCGAGCCGATGATGCTCTCATGCCAGAACTCATCGCCAACGCTCAGGCGGCCCTTTGCCGCCAGCTGCGCCATCCGGGCCGAGGTGCCCGTGCCGCAGGGCGAGCGGTCAATCGCCTTGTCGCCATAGAACACCGCGTTGCGGGCATGGGCGCCCTCGACGGTCGGAACGCCGGTCCAGAGGATATGCGACAAGCCGTTGATCCGCGCGTCGCCGGGATGCACAAATTCATATTTCGCATTCAGCGCCGCACGCAGCTTCGGCGAGAAGCCGATCAGCTCTCCGGCGGTGAAATCGGCCATATCGCGGAAATTCTTCTGCGGCTCGACAATGGCGTAGAAATTGCCGCCATAGGCCACATCGACCACGATCTCGCCCAGCCCCTCGACCTCCGCCGTCAGCCCTTCGGCGTAAAGGAAGCCCGGCACATTGGTCAGCCGCACCTCTTCGACGAAACGGCCCTCCTGGCGGTAAGAGATATCGACCTTGCCCGCAGGTGCATCAATCGACAGCTTTCCGGGCGAGCGCGGCTGGATCAGCCCGTTCTCGATCCCCATGGTGATCGTGCCGATCGTGCCATGGCCGCACATCGGCAGGCAGCCCGAGGTCTCGATGAACAGCACCGCCACATCGCAATCGTCGCGGGTCGGCGGATAGAGGATCGAGCCCGACATCATGTCATGGCCCCGCGGCTCGAACATCAGGCCGGTGCGGATCCAGTCGAACTCGCGCAGGAAATGCGCGCGCTTCTCAAGCATGTCCTTGCCGATCAGGCGCGGACCGCCACCCGAGACCAGACGCACCGGATTGCCGCAGGTATGCCCGTCCAGGCAGGAGAAAGTATGAACACTCATCATGAGCCTCAGAAGCGTTGGGGAGAGAAGGCAGATATGTCGATGGCGGGCGCGTTGCCAGTCACAAGCTCGGCAACCAGCCGCGCCGTGCCGGCCGATTGCGTCAGCCCGAGATGGCCATGACCGAATGCGTGAACAACGCGGGCCGAGTTCTTCGAACGGCCAATCGCCGGCAGGCTGTCCGGCAGGGATGGGCGAAAACCCATCCATTGCACGCCGCCCTCGGGCTTCAGCCCCGGCAGGAAGGCTTCGGCCTTTTTCAGCATCGCCTCTGATCGTCTGAAATTCGGCGGCCGGTGCAACCCGCCCAGCTCCACCGCACCGCCGACACGGATGCCGGTGGAGAGGCGCGAGACCACGAAACCATGGCCGCCAAAGGTCACTTGCGTGCGCAGGTCAAACGCGCCGCGCGGCAGGGTGGTGTTATAGCCACGCTCTGTTTCCAGCGGGATATGGTCGCCGACCGAACGCGCGATCAGATGCGAATGTGCCCCTGCCGCCAGCACGACATGCCCAGCATGGCGGATCTTCCCATGCGAAAGCACTTCGGCGCCTTCGGTCAGGGGCCGGATCCCGGTGACCTCGTCGCGCTCCAGCACACCGCCATTGGCGCGGAACCGGTCGGCCAGCGCCAGGGTGTAGAGCTTCGGATCCGAGATCGAGAACCAGCCCGGCGTGAAAGTGCCATGGGTGAAACGAGGGCTGAGACCGGGCTGGATCCCGGCCATCTCGCCCGCCTCCATATGGCGGAATTCGATCCCGTGTTCTTCGCGCGCGCGCCAGCCAGGCAGGCTCGCGTCAAGCTCGGCCTTGCTTTCATAGACCTGAAGATTGCCCTTTTTCTCCAGCATCGACAGCGTGCCGGAAAGGGTCAGAAACGGCTCAAGCTCGGCCTTTGACAGATCCATCAGCGCGGTCTGTGCGACCGTCGACTGTTTCACCCGCGCGGGCGAACAGGCGCGCCAGAAGCGAAACATCCATGGCGCGATCTTCAGCGCATAAGACGGCGGCACCGACAGGGGCCCCAGCGGGTCGAGCAACCATTTCGGCGCCTTGCGCAGGATTCCGGGGCTTGCCAGCGGCAGGATATCGGTAAAGGCGAAAGCCCCGGCATTCCCGGCCGATGCACCCGCCGCCGGACCTTCGCGGTCAATCACCGTGACGCGCAGGCCCCGCGCCTGAATGGCAAGCGCCGCGGAAAGACCCACGACGCCCGCCCCGATGACAATCACATCGGTCTCGTTCTGCATATTACGTCTGCCTTAATGAGTGGCGGCGAGGAATTTCTCCAACTCGGCGGTCTTGGGTGCGCCGAACAGCTCTTCGGGCGGCGCGATCTCGGCCATGATGCCCTGATGGAAGAAGGCCACGCGGTCGGAAACCTCACGCGCGAATTTCATCTCATGGGTGACGCAGATCATCGTCATGCCTTCCGAGGCCAGCAAACGGAGCGTGTCGAGCACCTCGCCCACCAGCATCGGGTCCAGCGCCGAAGTGACCTCATCGAAGAGCATGTAAGACGGCCCCATCGCGAGCGCCCGGGCAATCGCCATCCGTTGTTGCTGCCCGCCCGAAAGCCGCGCCGGATAGACCGAGAGCTTATCGCCAAGGCCCACATGTTTCAGCTGTTTCTCAGCCTCGGCCTCGGCCTCGGCTTTGGAACGGCCCAGCACCTTGCGGGGCGCCAGCATCACGTTTTCCAGCACGGTCAGATGCGGAAAGGCATTCCATTGCTGGAACACGATGCCGATCTTCTGGCGCAGCTTGTTGAGATTCGTGGATTTTGCGTGAACCTCGACCCCGTCGACGAGGATACGCCCGGAATCAATCGGCTCCAGCCCGTTGATACAGGTCAGCAGCGTCGATTTCCCCGACCCCGACCCGCCGATCACGGTCAGAACCTCGCCTTTGGCCACCGTCAGGTCGATGCCCTTAAGCACTTCCAGCGGGCCAAAGCTTTTGCGGACTTTTTCGATCTCAATCATTGGACCACCGTTTTTCAAGATAGCTGCCGAAGCGGGCGACGGGGAAGCTGATCACAAAGTAGAACACTCCGCAGAGCAGAAGCAGGAAAAGCGGCTCCTGCAGACGGGTGATCAGATCTTTGGTGCTTTTCATCAGTTCGGACACATTGACCACATAGATCAGGGCCGAGTCCTTCATGACGCCAAGCGAAAGCCCGATCCAGGACGGAAGGGCGACCCGGCTGGCCAGCGGCAGGGCGATATAGCGCATGTCCTGCAGCCAGGTCATCCCCAGCGAGCGGCCCGCGCGCCGCGTATTCGGCGGCACCGATTCCAGCGCGCCGCGCACGATTTCCGAACAATAGGCGGCAGTGTAGAGCGAAAGCACCCCGCAGGCGACCGAGAAGCCCGAGATCCGCAGTTTCAGCACCGCCGTGACAAAGGCGAAGGCCAGCGAGAGCTGGATCAGAAGTGGCACCGAACGGCACACATCCAGCACGAAAGTCACCGGTATCGCCCACCATGGCCCGGCCTGAAAGCGGAAGATGCCGCAGATCACCCCGACCACGGTCCCGATCGCGACCGAGATAGCGGTGACAAGCAGTGTCATCCCGGCGCCCTGGACCAGCATCCAGAAGTCTTTGGCGGTCATTGCTGTTTCAAACATGTCCCGCTCCCCTCAATATCTGAACAGCCGGGCTGCAATCAGCCGGGCGGAGAGCGTGACGATCTTGGTCATCACATAGAAAATGACCGCGGCAATGGCGAACATCTCGAAGGTGCGGAAATTGATCTTCACCAGATTGTCGGTGACGCCAAAAAGATCCGAATTCATCGAGATCACCGCGCCGAGCGAGGTCATCAGGATGGCCCAGACAAACTGGTTCGTCATCGGCAGGAAAGAGATCCTGAGCATCTGCGGCATCACCACATAGCCAAAGGCCTGCGGCGCGCTCATGCCCAGTGACCGCGCCGAACGGGTCTGGGTGTCCGGGATCGCCTTCAGGGCACCCCGGAAATTCTCATGCAGGTAGCCGGCATTGTTGAACGTGATCCCGGCGAGCAGCGCAACATAGGGCGAGAGCCGCAGATCGACGGCAAAGCCCAGATGCGGCTGCGTCCAGCCAGTGATCGCGATGCCAAGCCCGGCGAGACCGAAAAAGGCCATATAGATCTGGAAAAGCGCCGGCGTGTTGCGCGCCACTTCGACCCAGGTGGTCGTGATGCCGCGCAGCACCCGATTGCCCGAGAGCCGGAACGAGGTGAGCAGAATCGCAAAAAGGATCCCAAGGATCATCGAAAGCACTGCGACTTCCAGAGTCACCAGCGCCCCTTGCAACATATCAGGCAGCGATTGGAACGCCTGATTCCAGCGAAAGCTGTAATTGAACATATCCGCCTCTCGGTCACTGAACGGAGAACGGCGCGGGGATCACCCCCGCGCCGCGTATGGCGGATGTGTCAGCGATAAACGCCGGTGATGGTCAGGTTCGCCGGAACGCCCTCACCAACCCATTTCTTGTAAAGCTCGGCGTAACGGCCGGTGCGGACCTGCTGGTTGATGAAGAGGTTCATGTAGTTGATCAGGCCATATTCTTCGCGCAGCGTGATCAGCGCAACATAGTCCGGCACCATCGGGGCCTTGTCGACGACCTTGATGTCGCCGAAATTGCCCGAAGCCACGTTGGCATTGGCGACTTCCATCGTGCCGACCGTCGCATCCAGCTGGCCCTGGCTCAGCGCCAGGAAAACGTCAGCCTGGTTCTGGAACGGACGGAATTCGCCCGCGCCCCATGCCTTGACCTGACCTTCCAGCCAGATCGCCTCATAGGTGCCGGCGGTGGCGCCGACAACTTTGCCCTTCATGTCTTCCCAGGACGCCATTTCCAGACCCGGGCGGGCGACGACGGCATTCTCGAAAGCATAATAGGGGATCGAAACGCCAACGGTCTTGGCGCGCTCCAGCGTGTCCGAGGTCGAAGCGACGGCCACATCAACGCGGCCCGACATCAGCGCCGGGATACGCTCGGGGAAGGTGGTTTCGACAACCTCGGCGGTGACGCCAAGGGCGGCTGCAAGGTCATTGCAGTAATCGACATCAAAGCCGATCGGATTGTTGTCAGCATCTTTCGACCCCATCGGCGGGAAATCGAGGACAACTGCGCAGCGAAGCGTGCCCGATGCGATGATGTCGTCAAGCTTGTCGGCCATGGCCGGGCCGGCGAAAGCAGTGGCCGCCGTAAGGCCAAAGGCGAGGACTTTGGATTTCATGCAGGCTCTCCCTGAGCTGTTCTTGCTGTTGATTCACGTCATCACACTATCATGTGTCATTGGTCTCGACGCAAATCAAAAATACAATTAGTATACAAGAGACCTGTCAGAGCAGGGAATGGAAGGCGATCCGGCTGCGTTTTGGGCCGATTCAGGCAGTCTTCCTGAAAACCCATGCGCCTGACCGGGTTTTTGACACGCAACAAGGGTGAAGGGCCGCCGGAATGCCTGCCTGCGGGGATGGCGATTCTCGCGAAAGGCGCCCAGAATGACCATTGGCATGACCAACAGCACAGCCAGGAGCTGTCCCGCGATCCCTGAGATCACGGACCGAAACGGAGAGCAGAGATGACCACCCCCCCCCTTTCGATCGAGGATCTCGGCGCCCGAATCGAGCAGGTCTTTGCCCATGCCGGCATGAATCCGGCCCAGGCCGGCGCCATGGCGCGGGTGCTGACGGCGGGCGAACGCGACCATTGCAAATCGCATGGCATCTACCGGATCGAGGGCACGCTGCGCACGGTGAAGGCAGGCAAGGTGAACCCGCAGGCGGTGCCGGTTCTGGCGCCCGATGATGGCACAGCACTTGTGCGGGTCGATGCGCAGGGCGGCTTTGCCAATGCCGCCTTCGAGCTGGCTTTGCCGGAACTGGCCGCCCGGGCGAAAAAGCTCGGCATGGCGGCGATGGTGATCAATGACTGCACCCATCTCGCCGCGCTCTGGCCCGAGGTCGAGGCGGTCACCACCCATGGCCTTGCCGCGATGGTGATGTGCCCGAGCTATGCCACCGTCGCGCCCACCGGCGGCACCGATCCGCTTTTGGGCACCAACCCCTTTGCCTTTGGCTGGCCGCGTCCCGCAGGCGACCCCTATGTCTTCGATTTCGCCACCTCGGTCGCGGCCCGCGGCGAGGTGGAGCTGCATCGCCGCGCTGGCAAAGCCCTGCCCGAGGGCTGGGCGCTGGACAAAGACGGCAATCCGACCACCGATCCCGAAGCGGCGCTGGCCGGCGCCATGCTGCCCTTTGGTGGCCATAAGGGATCGGCGATCTCGACGATGATCGAGCTTCTGGCCGGGATCATGATTGGCGACCTGACCAGCCCCGAAGTCCTCGACTACCTCGGCTCGACCACGCTGGCACCGCGCCATGGCGAACTGATCCTTGCCTTCTCGCCCGAGGCTTTTTCCAGGGGCCGCCCCGGCGATCCTTTCGCCCGTGCCGAGACGTTGTTTGAGGCGATCATCGGTCAGGGCGCCCGCCTGCCCTCGCAGCGCCGCTTCCGCGCAAGGGCGGAATCAGCGGCGGCAGGCATCACGCTCAGCGCCGATGAAATCGCCCAGCTGGAGCGATTCCAGCGCCTTGGCCTCGACGCGGTCTGAAACCTTGCGGCCCCGGCAGGCTCGGGGCTCAGCGCCGCACATATCCAGGTGAAACTAATTTCACCTGGATGGTTTCTTTCCACAATTTTTCAGACTTTTTTTTGGGCATTTCGCTTTTCTGATACAGGAAAGCGGAATGTTCGCATGACATTCCCTGCCTCGCGGGGCATAGGCTGACCCCCATTCCCGGCGCCCTCCCGGAGACCTGTCGCCGCCGCTTCTTCACCCATCGGCCTGTCGCCGTCCCTCCTCCCATATTCCAGGCATGAAGATCGACAATGTCCAAACTCGCCCTCCGCGTCACCTGTTCCTCGACCCGCGGCATCGTTGCCGCCATCTCGTCCTTCCTCGCCGGTCAGGGCTGCAATATCACCGATTCCAGCCAGTTCGATGATGCCCATACCGGCCGCTTCTTCATGCGCGTGAGCTTTCGCAGCGAAGAGGGCAAAACGCTGAAAGACCTGCGCGAGGCCTTTGCCGCGGTGGCCAGGCCCTTCGATATGGAAGCGGATTTCTTTGACGAGGCCGCCAAACGCAAGGTCATCGTCATGGTCTCGCGCTTTGGCCATTGCCTGAATGACCTCTTGTACCGTTCGAAGATCGGGGCGCTGCCGATCGAGATCGTGGCGGTGATCTCGAACCATATGGATTACCAGAAGGTCGTGGTGAACCAGGACATTCCCTATTACTGCATCAGGGTCACCAAAGAGAACAAACCCCAGGCCGAGGCCGAACAGATGCGGGTGGTGCGCGAAACCGGCGCCGAGCTGATCGTGTTGGCGCGCTATATGCAGGTGCTCTCAGATGAGATGTGCCGCGAAATGTCGGGGCGGATCATCAATATCCACCATTCTTTCCTGCCGTCCTTTAAAGGGGCCAATCCTTACAAGCAGGCGTTTGAACGCGGTGTGAAGCTGATCGGGGCGACCTCGCATTACGTCACTGCCGATCTGGATGAGGGCCCGATCATCGAGCAGGACATTGTCCGCATCACCCATGCCCAGTCGGGCGAGGATTATGTCAGCCTTGGCCGCGATGTGGAGGCCTCGGTCCTGAGCCGCGCGATCCATGCCCATGTCCATGGCCGCGTGTTCATCAATGGCGAGAAGACGGTGGTGTTCCCGGCCTCGCCCGGGTCTTACGCGTCGGAGCGGATGGGCTGAGGGCAGTTGTCCGGTCATGGCAGGCCATGACCGGAGGCCTCCGGCGGGGATATTTAAGGACAGAAAATGAGGAAGGGCGCTCCTGTCACGGGAGCGCCCTTTTTTGCGAAGCCGGTCCGGATCAGGCCAGCCAGGGCTTAACTTCGTCAAGTTTCGACCAGGCGGCATACCAGGTGTCGAACAGCACCAGTTGCTTTTCGATGAAACCGGCCTGGCTCGGCGACAGTTTGTCATCTTCGTTGAAATGGAGCGCGTATTCCGGGTTCCCCTTCAGCACCATCATATGTTTGAAGAAGAGGACCAGATCCGGGCCACCATCGACGCGGGCGAGCTCGTAGAAGGCGGTGTCGAGTTCTTTGGCCAGACGGCGGGCTTTGACATCGCCGGTGGCGGCGGCCTTGCACAGATTGCCAAGGGTCAGGATCTCGCGCGGCAGCACGCAGCCGATGCCGGTGATCGCGCCGGTCGCACCCGCATTGACATAGCCGTGGAAGACCGAAGTATCGATGCCGATCATCAGGGTGACGTCGTCATCGGCCGAGGTGATGTTTTCGGCGGCATAGGTCATCGCAGCATCGCCGCCGAATTCCTTGAAGCCGATCAGGTTCGGGTGTTCGGCGCGCAGCGCGAAGAAGAGATCGGCTTTGGTCTCGAACCCGTAATAGGGGCTGTTATAGATCACGGCCGGCAGATTCGGAGCGGCCGCGAGGATCGCCTTGAAATGCGCCTTTTGCGCCGCCGCGACCGAGCCGCGCGACAAGACGCGCGGGATCACCATGAGGCCATGCGCGCCGGCCTTTGCGGCATGTTCTGCCAGGGCCACGGCCGAAGCCGTGTTGATCGCACCGGTTCCGACGATCACTTTGACCCCGGCCTGCACGAGGCGCTCGACGCCTTCCATACGCTGCGCGTCGGTCAGGAGCGGCCAGTCCCCCATCGAGCCGCAATAGACCACAGAGGACATGCCGAGGCTGATAAGCTCTTTTGCCTTTTTCACGAGCGCATCGAAGTCGGGGCTGCGATCGGCTTTGCAGGGCGTCATCAGGGCGGGGATGGTGCCGGTGAAGATATCGCTCATCTTGCTGGTTCCTCTGTTGGGGCCGCGCGAGAGGTCTGGCGGCGCGAATCCGTGGTTCAGTAGTGAGTATAGAGTTTGTATTTTATTTGTCGACACAAATTCCACTCACGCGGAGAGCCGCGCGCAGCCTGGCCTCCCCCGGAAAAATCAGATGGATATGTCCTGGCGGCGGTCGCGGGTGATCGCTTTCTGGATCTGCCGGATGATCTGATCGGCATGGGCGCGCGCAACCTGATCGGCGGCACCGATATCGCGGGCGGCAATCGCCGTGACCATCTGCTCATGTTCGCGCAGCCAGAGCGCCGGCATATCGCCTTCGAAACTGCTGTAATAGTAAAGCCGCAGCAGGCGGCGCCCCTCATCCAGCAACCGGCTGAACAGCGAGAGGTAATAGCGGTTGCGCCCGGCCTCGGCGATTGTCTGGTGGAACTGGCGGTTGGTCGCGATCATGCCGATCTCGTCCCCGGCCGCGCAGCGTTCCTCATAGGCGCGCTGATGCGCGCGGATGCGGTCGAGGTCTTCCGCCGTGTGATATTCCGCCGCAAGCCTTGTGGTGACACGATACATCAGCGTCAGCGCGTCGAAGAAGGTGTGAAGATTGGCGAAGTCGATCTGCGACACCATGGTCGAGCGGTTCGGCAGCGTGTCGATCAGCCCTTCCGCCGCAAGCCGCACCAGCGCCTCGCGGATCGGCGTTCGTGACATGCCAAAGCGGTCGGCCAGCTGGATCTCATCGACGATAGAGCCTGGCGGCAGTTCCAGATCGAGGATCTGGTCGCGCAACAATTCGTAGACCATCCGCACGCCGGAGCCGCGTTTACGGTCCTGCCCCGCAGGCGTTTCGCTGGCTGTCATCGGCGCGCATCCCTTTCATGTCGACAAAAGGAATACGCCACTGTTTTTCCGCGATCAACAGCGACAAGGCACCGGGGCGCGCTCAGGCCGCCGAAAGCCGCGCATAGCGCCCGCCACTGACCGACAATTCGGCATGTGTGCCCGTTTCGGTGATGCGGCCTTCCTCCATCACGATGATCCGGTCGGCATCGCGAATCGTCGCCAGCCGATGCGCGATCACCAGCGTGGTGCGGCCCTCGGCCAGGCGCTCCAGCGCGGCCTGGATCTCGCGTTCGGTTTCGGTATCCAGTGCCGAGGTCGCCTCGTCGAGGATCAGGATCGGCGGGTTCTTCAGGAAGACCCGGGCGATGGCGACGCGCTGCTTCTGGCCGCCCGAAAGCATCACCCCACGTTCGCCGACGATGGTATCCAGACCCTGCGGCAGCCGCGCGATCATCTCTGAAAGCTGCGCATGTTCCGCCGCCGCGATGATCTCCGCCTCGCTCGCATCCAGCCTTCCATAGGCGATATTCTCGCGCAGCGTGCCGCCGAACAGATAAACATCCTGGCTGACGATCCCGATCTGGCGGCGCAGGCTGTCGAGGGTAAAGCCGGTGATGTCATGACCATCAAGCGTGATCGCCCCCGAGGCCGGCTCATAGAACCGCGGCAGCAAAGCCAGAAGCGAGGTCTTCCCCGCCCCTGACGGGCCGACAAAGGCCAGGGTCTCGCCCGGGCGCACGTCGAAGGTGATGTCGCGCAGCACCGGGCGCGCCGGATCATAGCCGAAATTCACCGCATCAAAGCGCATCGCGCCGCTCAGCGCCGGCGCCGGGCGGGCATCGGGCAGATCGGCAATATCGGGCTCGGTCGCGAGCAGTTCCTGATAGCGGCGGAACCCGGCGATGCCTTTGGGATAGGTTTCCAGCACGGCGGCGATCTTTTCCAGCGGGCGGAAGAACACCGACGAGAGCAGCAGGAAGCCGACGAAACCACCCGCCGTCAGGCTGCCTTCCAGCACATAGCCCGCGCCCGCGACCATGATCAGCACCTGGACCCCGCGCATCCCGATATAATTCAGCGCCTGGCTCGCGGCCATGATCTTATAGGCGTCAAGTTTGGTGCGCCGGTACATCGCATTGTCATGCGCAAAGCGCGCTTTCTCATGCTCTTCGTTGCCGAAGGCCTGAACCACGCGGATACCGCCGACATTCTCCTCCATCCGCACGTTGAAATTCGCGACCCGGGAATAGATCGCGCGCCAGGTCGCCGTCATCCGCCCGCCAAAGACCGACACGACCAGCACCGCCACCGGCACGATCACCGCCGTCATGATCGCAAGCGGCGGGTGCAGCCAGAGCATCAGCGCGAAGGCCCCGATAAAGGTCATGATCGCGATGAACAGATCTTCGGGCCCGTGATGCGCCACCTCGCCGATCTCTTCCAGATCGCGGGTCACGCGGGAAACCAGATGCCCGGTGCGGGATTTGTCGAAATAGCTCCAGGAGAGTTTCTGGATATGGTCGAAGGCGCGCCTGCGCATCTCGGTCTCGATATTGATCCCGAGCATATGGCCCCAATAGGTCACAATTGCCATCAGCGCGGTATTGACCAGGTAGACCACCATCAGCACCGCCGCCGCGATCAGCGTCAGGGACCAGTTCCCCGCCGGCAACAGCACATCGATAAAGCCCCGGACCGCCAGCGGAAAGGCCAGCTCCAGCAGGCCCGACAGGACCGCACAGCCGAAATCGACCCAGAACAGGGTCTTCCAGGGCCGGTAGTAGCTCAGGAATTCACGCAGCATGTCTCACTCTGTCAGCCTTCGGGGCAAAGATATGGCCTGGACCCGAAGCGCCGAATGGTCAAGACCTCTCAGCCGAAAGCCGCCACCCTGCCCGCGACCGAGAGCATCACCGGAGCCCCCTCGGGCAGGCGCGGGCCGCCCATCTGATCGACCTGGATCTCGGTTCCGTTGCAATCGACCCAATAGGTCAGATCATGCCCCTTGAATTCGACCGAGGTGACGCGGCCCCGGGCGGCCTCGCCTGCCCCGGCCTCGCGAATAGTGATCTGTTCCGGACGCAGCGAGAAGCCGATCGGTCCGCTGGCCGGGCGTTCCAGCGCGATCCGGCCCAGCACGGTTTCGCAACTCTCGCCCCGCGCCTCGCCGGTGATCAGATTGGTGCGGCCCAGAAACCCCGCGACAAAGGGATCGGCGGGGCGGTCATAGACCTCAGCCGCCGGGCCACATTGCAACAGGCGCCCGTCTTTCATCACTGCGACGCGGTCGGCGAAACTGAGCGCCTCTTCCTGGTCATGGGTGACGAAGAGGATACCGATGCCGCTCGCCTTCAACAGCGCCCGGATCTCGCGCCTTGTGCGGGCGCGCAGCGCGGCATCAAGGTTCGAGAACGGCTCATCCAGCAGGATCACCGCCGGCGCGGCGGCAAAGCTGCGTGCCAGCGCCACGCGCTGCTGCTGGCCGCCGGAAAGCTCATCGGGGTAACGCGCCCCGAAATCGCCCAGCCCGACCATATCGAGGAAGCGCTGCGCCGTAGCGGACGCCCGGTCTGCGGCGCCAAAAGCCACATTCTGCGCCACGGTCATATGCGGGAAAAGCGCATAGTCCTGGAACACCATGCCGATGCAGCGCTTTTCCGGCGCAATCGCGGTGATATCGCGCCCCGCCAGCCGGATCTGGCCCCGGTCCGGGGTCTCGAACCCCGCAACCATCCGGAGCGTCGTGGTCTTGCCACAGCCCGAAGGCCCGATCAGCGCAAGGATCTCGCCCGCGGCCAGATCCAGTGACAGATCATCGACCACGGCCTGGCCCGCGCCAAAAGACCGGCTCAGATGTGAAAGCGACAGCAGGGGCTCAACCGTCATCTTCTTCCCAATTCCTTACGTCCGGCGCCTTCATATTTCAGGATCAGCCCGACGAAAAACGCCGAGAACAGGATGATCGCAAGCGCGAATGGCGCGGCCTCGGTCATCATGCCCTCGACGGTGCGGCCAAAGACCGTGGTCGAAAGGCTGCGCCAGCCGGTGGGCGCCAGCATCCAGTTCAGCGGCAATTCCTTGACCACGGCGATAAAGACCAGAAGGCCCGCCGCGACCATCGGGCCTTTCAGACGCGGCAGCGTCACGCGCGCAAAAGCCCGGAACGGCGAGACCCCGAGCGCGCGCGCCGCCTCTTCCGGCCTGGTCCCGATCTGCATCAGCGCCAGCCGCAAAGGCCCGAGCGCCAGCGCGAGGAAGGTCATCACCCAGGCGAAGATCAGGACACCATGGCTCTGATAGGCAAAGGGAATGACCGCAAGGGTGAAGAACACCATCGCAAGGCCAAAGGCCAGCGGCGGCGTCGCATAGCCCATCCAGGCCAGCCGGTCGGTCACACTGGCAAACCAGCCGGGCCAGCGCAGCGTCAGCAAAACCACCGGCAGCGCCAGCGCGACCGTCAGCCCGGCGACCACCGCCGCCGCCAGACCCGAATTCAGCGCCGCCTGCCCCAGCATCGCCCAGTCGATTTCGCCAATCCCGCGCCGCATCCAGTGCCCCAGCACCGCCAAAGGCAATCCGAGCGCAGCGAGGCTTACCAGAACGACCCAGCCCCAGGCGGCAACCGCCCAAAGACCCAGCCGCACCGGAACCCCGCGCCGCTGCACCCCGGTCCCGACCCGGGCAAAGCGGCGGCTCCGCGTCAGCCGCGCCTGCGCATAAAGCGCCAGGCCCGCCACGCCCAAAAGCATCAGCGAAAGCCAGGCGGCATAGGTCCGGTCGAAAGCCCCGGCATATTGCGTGTAAATCGCGTAGGAAAACACCTCATAGCGCATCAGCGCGATGGCTCCGAAATCGCCGATCACATAAAGCCCCACGACCAGCCAGGCCGAGACCAGCGCCGGCCAGAGCTGCGGCAGCACGATATGGCGCAAGACCTCGGACCGCGAGCGGCCCAGCGAGGCCGCGCTTTCCTCAAGCCCCGGATCCATCCCCAGAAACGCTGCGCGCAGGTTCAGGAAAATATAGGGGAAAGTGTAAAGCGCGAGCGACAGAGCCGCCCCCCAAAGCCCGTGCAGGGGCGGCAGCGAGACCCCGAACCATTCCCGCGCAAATCCGTAATATCCCGACAGTCCCAAAAGCGCATAGGCCATCACATAGCCCGGCACCGCCAGCGGCAGCGCCATCAGAAATGTGACGAGCCCTTTCGCCCGCAGATCGCTGCGCGTCACCAGCCAGGCCATGGGAAGCGCGATCAGCGTGCCGATCGCCAGCACCAGCGCCACCAGCGAAAGTGTATTGCCCAAAAGCAGCAGATTGCGCGACCGGAAGACGATCTCCGCCAGTTGCGCCGGCTCGGCCCCGAAGGCGCGGATCACCAGATAAAGCGCCGGCAGACAGGTGCCGACGCCCACAAGCCCCGCTGCAAGCAGCAAGGCAAGCGGCGGGCGAGGCCTGCGCCCCGCCCGCCCTGATGATGTCGCGATGCCCGTCAAGCTCAGAGCAGCCCGACTTCACGCAACAGCGCGAGCGTGCCTTCCAGATCACCGATCTGGTTCACATCGACCTTCGGGCTGATCGCCTGCACCGCCTCAAGGCTTTCCAGCGTCGCATGCGGGATCACGCCGGTGACAACCGGATATTCATTGCCCTGCAGCGTGATGAACTGCTGCGCGGCGGGCGAGAGCAGATAATCGATGAACTTCTGCGCATTCTCTTTATTGGCCGAAGTCCCGACAATCCCCGCGCCCGCAACCAGCACCAGGTTGCCGATATCACCGGCTTCGAAATGCGCCTGATCGACCGGGAAGGCGTCATCCTTTGCGGTATAGCGGCCCAGGTAGTAGTTGTTCACAAGGCCATAATCGACCTCGCCCGCGGCGATGGCTTCGATCTGGGTGCCGTTGTTTTTGTAAACCTTGGTGTCATTGGCGATCATGCCTTCCAGCCAGGCCTTGGTTGCCTCATCGCCATGGGTCAGACGGAACGCCGTGACAAAGGCCTGGAAAGAACCATTGGTCGGCGCCCAGGCCACGCGGCCCTTGTATTTCGCATCGGTCAGATCGGTGATCTTCGCCGGCAGCGCACCCGGCTCGACCCGCTCGGTCGAGTAGACCAGCACCCGGGTCCGGCCCGATGTCGCCACCCATTTGTTCGACGGATCGCGGAAGACCTCGAGCACTTTTTCATTCTCGCCCGCCGCCAGCTCTGCGAAGACCGGGGCCAGAGCACCAAGCGCGCCGGCATCCTGGGCCCAGAACAGATCGGCCGGGCTGTTGGCACCCTCTTCCTGCAGCAAGGCCGCCATTTCCGAGGTCGAGCCGTAACGCACATCAGTCTTGATGCCGGTCTCTGCCTCGAATTGTGCGATCAGCGGCGCAACCAGCGCCTCGCCGCGGCCGGAATAGATGGTCAGCGTATCCGCCGCCGCCATCGAGCCGATCCCGAGCGCAAGCGCAATGCCAGCCGCAAATTTTCCGGGCGCGAATGTCATCAGAAGGCCTCCTCCATTATGCCCCGCCGCCTGCGCGTTCTGCGCCTGCGGATGGGCCGGATCTCCGGCACAGGCCGGATCGTGGATCTGTCGCGAATTGTCGCAAAATCTATCCTGACAATTATCATCGGTAATCACAGAAGAAAACCGTAATTCTGACCAAAATGCTATTCGCAGTCCGGCCAGGCTG
Organism: Paracoccus sp. IB05; assembly: GCF_016405985.1. Taxonomy (GTDB): domain Bacteria; phylum Pseudomonadota; class Alphaproteobacteria; order Rhodobacterales; family Rhodobacteraceae; genus Pseudogemmobacter. The sequence goes on along the minus strand of NZ_JAEFCF010000001.1, from coordinate 163,326 downwards.
ATTTTCCTGAAAAAGTGGCGCTTTCAGCCAGCGCTGACAAAGGCCGCAAGCGTCGCCGTCTCGGCAATCACCAGGGGGCCATGGGGCGGCTCATATACGCTGTGGCGATGGGTGTTTTCGGGCAGGATGACCAGGGCTGCAAAGCCATCCGGCACTGCCACGGGCTCCACCTGCGCGCCATCGACGGTCAGGCGCAGCCGGGGCGCATCGGTTTCGATGCGGATCTCCAGCCGCACCTCCCCCGCCCCGCTGGCGCTTGCCGCAACGCTCAGCTTCAGCCGCTGCGCGGGGCCCGGCACCGGCAGCGGCGGCAATTCGGGTATGCGGGGCGCGAGGCCGGTCGGCGGCAGGAGCGGCTCCATCGCGCGTGCAAACGCCAGCAGCCTGCTGTCCTCCCAGGCCCGGCCGGCAAGCGTCAGCCCGGCCGGCATCCCGGTATCCGCCATCACCCCCATCGAAAGCGTCACCGTCGGCACACCCAGATGCCGGATCGCGAGATTGCCATTCGCGACCCAGGTGCCATTGCGCCAGGCCAGATCCGCCGAGGCCGGGGCCACATCGGCATCCGCCGGTCCCACATCCGCCACCGCCGGAAAGATCACCGCATCATAGCCATGCCTGTCCATCCAGTCTTCCAGATCGCGCTTTCGGGTTTCCTCAAGTCCCCGGAACCCTTCCGCCAGATGCGGGATCTCGCGGAAATCCGCGATCGGATGCGCGCGCGCATGGGCAGGGTAATCAGCAATATCATCGCCAAAGCCGGTATAGCGGTCGGGCAGCGCGCCGTCGGGCTGCGGGAAGATCGCCGCGCCATCGACCTGCGCCAGCCTGTTGAGGCCCGGATCGCCATTGGCGGCCAGAAAATCATCCCAGGCCCAGACCGAAAGGTCGACAATCTCTCGCCTGAGATATTCCGGCGAGACAAACCCCCGCGTCCCGATCTTCGGCGCACCCCTCCGGTCGCCCTCGTAATTGGAAACCAGCGGGAAATCCGAGATCACCACCTCTGCCCCCGCCGCGCGCAGCGCCGCGACCACCCTGTCCATCAGCGCAATGACCGAAGCGCGGGTCTCGATCCGCCGCCCGGTTGGCCCGCCGATCCCCGGGCTGTCCCCCGTCCCGGCCTCTTCGTCCTGGTTCACATACATCGCCGGCAGCGCAAAACGCCTGCCCGTCAGCGAGGCCGTCAGCGCCGGATAGGATGGCGGGCGGATCTCTGACGGGCGCGGCAGCGCAACCCATTCCTGCGCCCGCCACAGATCGCCGCGCGTCTCGGGATCATCGGCCACGATCACGTCAAGCACTTCCAGCAGATCCGCCATGCTGCGGGTATGTGGCACCACCACATCCATCGTCGGCACCAGCGGCCAGTTGCCCCGGACCGAGATCAGCCCGCGCGACGGTGTCAGCGCGCAAAGCCCGTTATTCGCCGCCGGCGCGCGGCCCGAGGACCAGGTCTCCTCGCCCAGCCCGAAGGCTGCGAAAGAGGCCGCCGTCGCGCTGCCCGACCCGTTTGACGAGCCGGAGGCAAAAGCCGCTGTCAGGTAAGCGGCATTCCAGGGCGATTCCGCCCGCCCGTAAACCCCGCGCTGCATGCCGCCATTGGCCATTGGCGGCATATTGGTCAGCCCGATCAGCACCGCCCCTGCTGCCCGCAGCCGCCGGATCGCGAAAGCATCATCCCCCGCGACCAGATCCCGAAAGGCGGGCGAGCCTGCCGCGACCGTCAGGCCTTTGACCTTGTAACTGTCCTTGGCGGTATAGGGGATGCCGTCGAGCGGCCCGAGTGTCTCGCCGCGCGCGCGGCGCAGATCAGAGGCGCGGGCCTCGTCAAACATCGCGGGGTTCAGCACCGGCACGGCATTCAGACAAATGCCGCTGCGGTCATAGGCAGCGATGCGGCGCAGATACCCTGCGACCAGTGCAACCGAGGTGACCTTGCCAGCCTCAAGACCCGCCCGCAGGTCGGCAATGCTCGCGCCGTGGAGGTTCATGCCCGTGCCGGGGCCTGAAGGGCGGCGGGCTGGTGTTGCGTGATGCAATGCACCCCGCCGCCGCGCGCAAAGATCTCGCGGGCATCGACCGTCACCACTTTGCGCCCGGGATAGGCCGCGCCAAGGATCTCAGCCGCCTCAGCATCGGCACGCGGCTCGCCAAAGCCACAGGCAATGACGGCACCATTCAGCACCAGATGGTTGATATAAGACCAGTCGTTGAACCCATGCGCGTCCGTAATGGTTTCGGGCGCGGGCACGTCGATGATCTCAAGCCGGCGCCCCTTCGCATCCATCGCGCCCTCCAGGATCGCGCGGATATCGGCCATCACCTTGTGATCCGGATGGCCCGGATTGCGCTGATCATGCAGCAGCACCTTGCCGGGGCTCGGGAAAGTCGCAACGATATCGACATGGCCATTGGTGCCGAACTCCCAGTAATCGCCCGTGAGCCCCTGCGGCAGCCAGATCACCTTTTCAACGCCCAGCGTGCGCGCGAATTCCGCCTCGACCCGCGAGCGCTCGGCCAGAGGATTGCGGCGCGGATCCAGCTGCACCGTCTCCGTCGCGAACATGGTGCCCTCGCCATCGACATGGATGCCGCCGCCCTCATTGACCAGCAGGGATGACACCACCGGCACCCCGGCCAGCCCGGCGATAAAGCGCGCGAGGCCCCGGTCATTCTGCCATTCCGCCGGGTCATCAGAGCCCCAGGCGTTATACATCCAATCGACCGCCGCAATAGACCCATCCGCCGCCTGCACGAAAGTCGGGCCGGAATCACGGGTCCAGAAATGCTCAATGGGGCGCTCGACCAGCTCAACGGCCGAGCCAAGCATCGCCTTCGCCCGTGCGGTCTCGGTCGGATCGACGATCATCGTCACCGGCTGAAACGGCGCAATCGCCAATGCGACATCGGCCCAGGCGCGATAGCCCGCCTCACGCGCGACCATGCCCTCGCCCAGCGTGGCACTTTCGCGCGGGAAAGCCATCCAGATCCGGTCCTGGGGGGCGGTCTCGGCGGGCATGAACCAGTTCTTCGGCACCACGGGCATCGGCAACTCCTGTCAGACTGTTGCCTGATCAGATGCCAGAAAGCGCCGCTGGCGCAAGAGGGCGCGCAGAAGGGTCCGACCAACCCGGAACTGCGCTCCGGCTCCCAGGCGGTGACATGGCGGCGCCTGGCCTCAGCCTCGCCGCGACGCGCCCTGACATTTGTGTCGATGAAGACATCGCCAAAGATCGCCCCCGCCTTGGCTTTGCGCCTGGCAATCAGCGAAGGCGCGGTGAAGGACCATCGCAACAAGGCTTGGCCCAGGCTCGCGATTTCCAGCCAGGCCGGACTGTTCTTACGATTCAGGGCCGCCCTCTGATCCCGCCTCGACCGGCGCCGCCCCGGAATCCAGCAGGCTGCGGATCAGCTCGAAACTGTTTCTGACCCGGAGCTTGCGGATCATCGAGGCCCGGTGCACCTCGACCGTACGGGGCGAGCAGTCCAGCACCCGCGCGATCTCTTTCGACGTCATCCCCCCGACCATATGCCGCGCCACCCGCATCTCGGCGGGCGTCAGAAGGCCCGGCGCCGCGCCCGTCTCGATCACGCGATAGGTCCAGATCGCCAGGCGATGCGGTGCTTTCGGGGTCAGCGTCACCCCCCTGCCCTCCATCCAGACCAGCTGGCCGTCCTGGCGGCGCATGAAACGTTCATCGCGGATCATCGGCTTCAGCCGCAGCGCCTCTTCCGCGCGCTGGCCCAGCCGCTCGAAATCGGTCTCGCCAGGGTAGAGCACCCGCATCGAACAGCCCTCAAGCGCGCCCGGGTCCCAGCCGAACACCCGCCCCGCCGCCAGATTGGCGCGGCGGATCACCCGCTCGCGCAGCACCAGCGTGGCTTCCGGCGCATGCAGAAAGGCCAGGGCGGCAAGGTCATCGGGGGCAGAAGACGGCATCGGTGTCTCTCTATACCTGGGCACCTACGTATTTCTACGGATTCCGGTCCGGCCTGCAATCCATCAGCATCACCGGGGATCGGACCAGAGTCCGGAGAGGGATCATGGGAAAAAAGATATACAACACCGCCGCCGAAGCGCTGGACGGCCATCTGAAAGACGGGATGCTGATCGCCGCCGGTGGCTTTGGCCTTTGTGGCATTCCGGAACTGCTGATCGCCGCGATCCGCGACGCGGGCACCAGAGAGCTGACCGTCGCCTCGAACAATGCGGGCGTTGACGGCTTCGGCCTCGGGCAACTCCTCGAAACCCGCCAGGTGAAGAAGATGATCTCGTCCTATGTGGGCGAGAATGCCGAATTCATGCGCCAGTATCTCTCGGGCGAGCTGGAACTGGAATTCAACCCGCAGGGCACGCTTGCCGAGCGGATGCGCGCCGGCGGCGCCGGGATCCCCGGCTTCTACACCAAAACCGGCGTCGGCACCGTGATCGCGGAAGGCAAGGAACATCACGATTTCGACGGCCAGACCTATATCCTGGAACGCGGCCTCGTCGCCGACCTCGCCATCGTCAAAGCCTGGAAAGCCGACCCTTCGGGCAATCTCGTCTTCCGCAAGACCGCGCGGAATTTCAATGTCCCCGCCGCCACCTGCGGCCGCGTCTGCATCGCCGAGGTCGAGGAAATCGTACCGCTTGGCGCATTGGACCCCGACAGTGTCCACCTTCCCGGCATCTATGTGACAAAGATCGTGCAGGGCGCCCATGAAAAGCGGATCGAACAACGCACTGTGCGCCAGAAGGAGCAGGCATGATGGCTGGCTGGGATCGTAACCAAATGGCCGCCCGTGCGGCGCAGGAACTCCAGGACGGCTGGTATGTGAACCTCGGCATCGGCATTCCGACGCTCGTCGCGAATTACATCCCCGAGGGTGTCGAGGTCACGCTGCAATCGGAAAACGGCATGCTCGGCATGGGCCCCTTCCCGTTTGAGGGCGAGGAAGACGCCGATCTGATCAATGCCGGCAAGCAGACCATCACCGAACTGCCGCAAACCGCGTTTTTCGACAGCGCCACCAGCTTCGCGATGATCCGTGGCGGCAAGATCGCCATGGCGATCCTTGGCGCGATGGAGGTCGCGGAAAACGGCGATCTCGCCAATTGGATGATCCCGGGCAAGCTTGTGAAGGGCATGGGCGGCGCGATGGACCTTGTCGCGGGCGTGGGCCGGGTGGTCGTGGTGATGGACCACACCAATAAGGCGGGCGAGTCGAAAGTGCTGAAAGCCTGCACCCTGCCTTTGACCGGCAAATCGGTGGTCGACCGCATCATCTCGAACCTTGGGGTGCTGGATGTGGTGCCGGGCGGGCTGAAGATCGTCGAATGCGCCCCGGGCATCAGCGAGGCCGAGCTGCGCGCCGCGACCGAGGCGACCATCGTCGGCTGATCCCATCACGGCAAGACCGACATAAGGGGGCCGCCGGGCCCCCTTATCAGTGGCCCCCGTCCAAATACGAGCCCGCCCCCTTCGCCGGCGCAAAGCTGCCTGGGCCACGAATCCGCAATGCTGCCACTGCAAAATCCCACTGGCCCGGCCACAGCCACCGCGCTAACAGACATGTGAGATTTTCTCAGGAGCGACTCCGATGGCGGCCCCAGGCATTTCCGAACGCACGACCCTGTCCTATTTCACCGCAGCTTTCGTGGTCACGGCAATCGGGCTCGGCCTCGGGCTCTGGCTGGGCTTTTCCACCGAACATACCACGCTCGGGGCGCTGAAGGTCTTCTTCATCGTCTCGGTTCTGGCGGTGCTGGAAATCTCGCTCTCCTTCGACAATGCGATTGTGAACGCCAACAAGCTGAAGGATATGACGCCGCTCTGGCAGCGCCGCTTTCTGACCTGGGGCATTATCATCGCCGTCTTCGGGATGCGGATCGTCTTCCCGCTGCTGATCGTGGTGATCGCCGCCAATGTCGGCCCCTGGACCGCGCTTGTGATGGCCGCGAGCCAGCCCGAACGCTATGCCGAGATCATGCATGATGCCCATCTGCCCATCGCGGCCTTTGGCGGCACCTTCCTGATGATGGTCGGCCTGTCTTTCTTTTTCGACAATGAAAAAGACGTACACTGGGTGCGCTGGATCGAGCAGAAAGCCGCGAGTTTCTCGTCAGTCAAGGGGATCGAGATCGCCTTCGTACTGGTGCTCATGATGATCTTTTCGAAGATCATCGAGAATGATCCCGCGCTTGGGCCTGCGGCGTCGAATACCTTCTTCCATGCTGCGATCTGGGGGCTTCTGACCTTCCTGATGGTCGAGGTTCTGGGGGGCATTCTCGACCGCAGCCAGGAGATGCTGGAAGGCGCGGCCAAGGGCGGCGTCGGCGCGTTTCTTTATCTCGAAGTGCTGGATGCGAGCTTTTCCTTTGACGGGGTGATCGGGGCTTTCGCCTTGTCGCAAAACCTCTTTGTCATCGCCATCGGCCTTGGAATCGGCGCGATGTATGTGCGCTCGATGACCATCATGCTGGTCGAGAAAGGCACGCTGGCGGAGTACCGCTACCTGGAACACGGGGCCTTCTGGGCGATCCTGATCCTCTCGGTCATCATGTATCTCCAGGCCATCGTGCATATTCCCGAAGTGATCACCGGGCTTGGCGGTGCGGTGCTGATCGGGGTCTCGCTCTGGTCGTCGATCCGCTGGAACCGGGCCAATCCCGAGGCCGCGTAAGGTCTGGCTCTCCTGACTTGCCACGATACGCAATTCGGGTCAGGTTTCGCCCGGGTAAGGGCCCTGGCAAGGGAAAGGATGGTCCCATGGTGACTTTGCGCGCTCTTCTGGTTCTGGCCCTGCTGGCAGCCGGGCCTGCCGGGGCCTGTGAGGTCAGGGATTTTCTGACCACCGCATTGCCTGCCAAAGCTGATTTGCCCTGGAGTGATGCGCTGGAGATTGCCTATCCGGGACTGGAGGTCAGCGCGAACCGCCAGACCCTGACCCTCGCGGATGGGCAAAAGCTGCCGACCGGCCAGGGGGATGTGCCGCTCTCGCCGCAGGAACGGCTGGAAGATGCCAGTATCACCGAGCAATTCCTGCAGACCTATCCGCTGGCCTTTGATCTGACCCTGCGCGAGGCGCCCTGGTTCGACCCGGGCCGCGCGCGCAATGAGCCCTTCTTCCGCGCGCTTTACGGCAACAGCAAAGCCGAGGCCGCAGCGGGGCTTGAAGAGGTGCGCTGGCCGGGGGATGCGAAGGCCGTCTTTATGATGTCCGAAAAGACCTGCGCGGCCACGCAGCTGCGCGCCGCCCTGGCCGCGATCCACGCGCTCGGGCCGGAGATGGATGTCTATTTCCAGACCATCGGCGGCAGTTTCAACTGGCGCGTGATCGCGGGCACCACGCGGCTCTCGGGCCATAGTTTCGGCATGGCGGTCGATTTCAACACCGAGCTTGGCGGCTACTGGCGCTGGTCAGGCGCGCAGGAGGGCAAGGTCGGGCCCTATGACAACCGCTATCCCGAGGCGCTGGTGCGCGAGATGGAGCGTTATGGCTTTATCTGGGGCGGCAAATGGCACCATTTCGATGGTATGCATTTCGAATACCGGCCCGAACTGATTGTTTACGCCCGGCTTACGGGCGGGCGACCCGACTGACCCTTACCTTGAGCTGATCCCCTTCTGACAGGAGCACTAAGATGCGTTTCCCTGCACTTGCCGTCGTGGCGACCCTTTTCGGGGCTGGCCTCGCCGCACCAGTCGCCGCCCAGGACCTCCTGGAGGAATATACCGCCTTTATCGGCCCCGCCGATCTGGTGAATTCGAAGGGCAAGCGGCTCAGCCAGCCCTGGCAGATCCTGCGCCAGGACCGGGCCAATTTCCACAAATTCGGCAAGGGCGATCCCGGCGATGAATGGGACAGCTTTTTCGGCGATGTGAAGAACCGCGATGCGATGGAGAAGATGCTGATGGGCGGCACTATGACCAAAGGCGCGCGCGCGGCCATCGTCAATGGCGGCGCGGTGGTCCAGGCGCAGATCTGGGGCCAGGGCGGTGTCGGGAGTTACATCTCGGTGGATGTCTTCCGCTGAGCCGGGCGGGTTTGGAAGCCGGGTTCGGGGGCTCTGCCCCCAGGGGGCCATCCGGCCCCCTCCCCCGGGATATTTAAGGACAGAAAATGAGATCAGGCGGCGGTCTGGCTCGGGAACATGCCCCTGGTGATCGCCGCCATATCGACAGTGCCAAGCGGACGTCCGGCGGCATCGGTCACCGCAAGGCGGGCGGCATTGCTGGCGATCAGCTGCCTGGCCGCATCTTCCAGGAGCGCCTCAGCGGGAATGGATGCCAGCCCTTCGGTCGCGGCCCCCGTCTGCATCACGGTTTCGACCCGGATCACCCTGCCGCGATTGACGTGTTCGACGAAGCTTTCGATATAGCTGTCAGCCGGCGACATCACGATCTCCTGGCCGGTGCCCTGCTGCACCATATTGCCATCCCTGAGGATCGCGATCCGGTCGCCAAGCCGCAGCGCCTCGTCAAGGTCATGGGTGATGAAGACGATGGTCTTGCGGATGTCCTTTTGCAGATCCAGCAGGATCGTCTGCATATCCACCCGGATCAGCGGATCAAGCGCCGAAAACGCCTCATCCATCAGAAGGATCGGCGCGTCATTCGCCAGCGCGCGGGCGAGGCCCACCCGTTGCTGCATGCCGCCCGAAAGCTGGTTGGGGTATTTTTTCTCGAACCCTTTCAGCCCGACGCGTTCCAGCCACATGGTCGCGGATTTCACCTGATCCGCGCGGTCCAGACCCTGAACCTCGAGCCCGTAGACGGTGTTTTCCAGCACATTCCGGTGCGGCAGCAGTGCGAATTTCTGAAACACCATCGCCGTCTGATGCCGCCGGAACCGGCGCAACTGATCCGGGTTCATCCTGACGACATCATCGCCGCCGACCACCACCTCGCCAGACGTCGGGTCGATCAGCCGGTTGATATGGCGGATCAGCGTCGATTTCCCTGACCCCGAAAGACCCATGATCACCTGGATACCGCCGGCGGGCATCGAGATATTGATATCCTTCAGCCCGAGCACATGGCCATGTTTCTCATTCAGCTCGGTCTTGGTCATGCCCGCCTCGACCCGGGCGACCATATCAGCCGCATGCGGGCCGAAGATCTTGTAAAGCTTGCGGATCTCGATGCCGATTGCGGAAGTATCACCCATGAACGATCTCCAGATGCTTTTGCAGACGGCGCCCGTAAGCCTGGCTGACGCGGTCGAAGATTATGGCGATGCAGACGATGGCAAAACCATTGAAAAGCCCGATCGAGAAATACTGGTTGTTGATCGCCGCCAGGACCGGCTGACCGAGCCCCTGTACCCCGATCATTGCCGCGATCACCACCATGGCCAGCGCCATCATGATCGTCTGGTTGATCCCGGCCATGATGGTCGGCAGGGCCAGCGGCATCTGCACGTTTTTCAGCTTTTGCCAGGAAGACGAGCCAAAGGCATCCGCCGCCTCGAGCACATCCTTGTCGACCATGCGGATGCCAAGGTTCGTCAGGCGGATGATCGGCGGGATGGCATAGATCACCACCGCGATCACCCCCGGCACCCGGCCGATCCCCAGAAGCATGACGACCGGGATCAGATAGACGAAGCTCGGCATGGTCTGCATCACGTCCAGCACCGGGTTCACAATCGACTGCATCCGGTTTGACCGCGCCATCAGGATCCCGACCGGGATCCCGACCGCAATCGCCACCACCGTGCAGACGAAGATCATCGAGATGGTCCGCATCGTGTCATCCCACATGCCGAACCAGCCGATCGCCAGCAGCGAGACCACCGCAAAGGCGGTGATCTTCCAACTGCGACTGGCGAACCAGGCGATCAGCGCGATCACCAGCAGCACAATCGGCCAGGGTGTCTTCAGCATCAGGTTTTCGGACCAGATCAGGAACAGCCGCAGCGGCTCGAAGAGCCATTCGAATGTATCGCCCCAGGCGCGGGTAAAGGCGCGGAAATTCTCGTCTATCCCCTTGCGCAGATCTCGCAGCGCGCTTGTTTCCATGGTGGGGAATTTGGTCAGCCAATCCATCCTGGTGTCCCTGTCAGATGCCGTGATTAACGGGTGGCCGGTCCTTAGCGGACCTGTTGATCTTAAAAGATACGAATGCGCGCGCGCCGGTGTTAACCGGCGCGGGCAGGATCCGGCGGCATCTCGGCCGCCGGTCAGAGGCTCAGAGCGCGGCCTTGATCTTTTCCGCGGCCTCGGGGCTCACCCATTTCGTCCAGATCTCCTCATTCTCTTTGAGGAAATGACGCGCGCCATCATCGCCGGTCGCCTGATTGTCGGTCATCCAGGCCATCAGCCCGTTGACGGTCGCATTCGACCAGGAGCGGGTGTCGAGATAGGCCTTCACATCCGCCGGGGCGGTTTCGGCGAATTTCGAAGTCATGATGGTCTGGACAGTATCACCCGGCCAGTCATTCTTTTGCGGATCGGCGCAATCGGCATTCGCGTTGCACGACGTCCAGGCCTCGGCGTCATAAGGGACGCCATGCTCCAGCTTGACCATTTCGTATTTGCCGAGAAGCGCGGTCGGGGCCCAGTAATAGCCGACCCAGCCCTGCTTGTTCTCGTAAGCCCGCGCGATGGAACCGTCGAGCCCCGCCGCCGAACCGGTGTCGATCAGCTTGAAGCCTTTTTCTTCGCCGCCATAGGCCTTGAAAAGCTGCGTGGTCACAACCGTGCCGCCCCAGCCCTGCGGGCCATTGAAGACCGCGCCCTTGGACGGGTCTTCGGAATCGGGGAACAGGTCCGGATGCGCCAGCGCATCATCGATGGTTTTGATATCCGGGTTCGCATCCGCGAGATATTTCGGGATCCACCAGCCCTGAACCGCGCCATCCGACAGCGCCAGCGCGCCTTTCACCAGACGGCCCTCTTCGGTGCCGCGCGCGATCACTTCCGGGACGAGATCAACCCAGCCTTCGGGTGCGATATCGGGCTGGCCGCGTTCCACCATCGAGGTGATGGTCGGCACAGTATCGCCCGAAATCACGGTCGCGTTGCAGCCATAGCCCTCGGACAGGATGATCGCATCAAGTGCTGCCAGCACTTCGGCGCTCTGCCAGTTCATGCTTGCGATGGTCACATCACCGCAATCAGCGAAAGCCGCCGTGGCGCCAAGGCCGAGCCCCAGCGACAGCGCGACAGTTGCGACGGATTTTTTCATGGTCATCTCCCGGTTGCGGTTTGTTTGAAGGATCTCCAGACGATACCGCGCATGTCTGCAGATTGGATAATGCCGTCCGACGTCGTCCCGGATGCTGACGGTTTCCCGCCCTGCCCTTCTGTCGGCCGGTGAGTCCTTTTTCCTGAAGTCAGCGCATATTCTGCCAGGTCACAGCGCAATTTACGACACCAGTGGCAGAATTGCGACCCCTGTCCGGTAATCACCGGGTTTAGCAGATTTTTCCCTTCGCCCTCTGCCCCCTGTGGCGGGTGCAGCCCCGGACTATACCGGCAGTTCGCTGCGCGCGCCGCCGGGGAAATGTGAATACTTGTTCGGCGAAACCCCATATTTCTGCCGGAAGCTGCGCGCAAAATGCGACGAGGAAACATAGCCACAGGCCACGGCCACTTCCATCACCGTCATATTGGTCTCGGACAGCAAAAGCCTGCCATGCGACAGCCGCAGCCCGTTCAGATATTGCACCGGCGTCACGCCGAGATAGCGGCGGAACAACCGCTGGATCTGGCGCGGCGTGACACCGACATGATCGGCGCATTCCTCCAGCAGGAAATCCTCTGACAGCCGCCCCTCCAGCCAGGCCACGGCCTTGACGACATGCTCGTTCCGCGTGCCCAGCCGCGACGCGAGCGAGGTCATCTGATCATCGCTTTCGCGCCGCATATGGGTCAGCAGGCACATATCCATCACCGCCTGCGCCAAAGCCGGCCCGTAATGTTCCGAGATCAGCTTGACCACCAGTTCGGCCGAGGCGATGCCGCCGGCACAGGTGATCACCCGGTTGTCGATGCAAAACACCCGGCGCAGCGGCTCGAGCTCCGGATAGGTCTCGACAAATCCGGGGATGTTTTCCCAATGCAGCGTGAACTGCCGGTCTTTGAGGATCCCCGCTTTCGCCAGCGTATAGGCCCCGGTGCAAAGACTGCCAACCGTCCGGCCGCGCCGCCATTGCACCCGGATCCAGTCCGACATCCGCCGCGTGGTGGTCATCTCCGGCTCGGTCCCGGCGCAGATCAGCACATAGCCCGAAGGGGCCTCGGGTGGCAGCCCGCCATCGACCCCGACCCGCATCCCGTTCGAGGCCGTGACCTGCTCGCCCTCAGACGACCAGACCGCCCATTCAAACAGCGTCTTCCCCGCCAGCTGGTTTGCCACCCGCAAAGGCTCCACCGCCGAGGTGAAAGCCAGCATGGTGAATTGCGGCAAAAGCACAAACCCGACCGAGACCGGCGCCCCCTGATGCGGCACGTCGATATGGGCTACCCCGCGCGAGATGAAAGACCGTGCGCTCACTCCGCCCCTCCTGCGATACCGTCAAAGGCCCCGGGCGAGACCTCTTCCCAAAACACAAGAATAGCCGCAGCGTTCAGCGCCGACATCCAGCCATGACGTTCAAAATCATCGCGGGCTGCGCCATCAAGCCGCGCCTGAAACAGGCGGCGGTCCGCATCACGCTGTGTCGGTGTCCGCGCCTGGGCCAGCGCCTGGATCCTGGCGAGCCGTTGCGCCCGCGGCGAAAGCGCGCCCGCTGCGGTAAGGTTTCGCGGCGAAACCTCCGCCGCATCTTTCGCGGCGCCTTCCTTCAGCACTTTCGACAGATAGCCGACCGCGTTCCTTACGCCGCCCTGCCCCGCCACATAGTCAAGCTTCTGGCGCAGATGATCCTCGCCATGTTCCTGGATCCATTGACGCGCCAGCCGGTCCGAGACCCCAAGCGCCCTGAGCCGCGCATAGGCATCTGAATTGCGATGCCCCTCGCCATCATCCATATCAAGGATCGCAAGCTGCGGGTTCTCGGCAATCAGGAACCGGATCTCCGTCACCTGACGGCCCATTTTGCGAAAATCCGGTGTCACCACGATATTCGACGTCTTGTTCACCTCACTCACGGCAGGCTTGATGATCTTGGCGTTCAGATGCTTGAACTCATCATAATAGGGGCTGTCCGCCACCCCCATCAGCCGGCGGAAAATATCCAGCGACCACCACCCGGTCGAACCGGTGCGGATAAAGCGATAACAATTCTCATACAGCGCCAGCGCATGGCCCGACGTGAACCGCCGCTGGATGTTGAGATTGATCAGCGCGAATACCTTGGGGTCATGCAGCTTTTCCGCCAGCGCCGGCGAATAGGCATATTCGCAAACGCCGCCCTTGAGTTTTGCATAGGCCAGCAGTGCCGAGACCCCCCATTCCTGCTGACCATCGGCGTCAAGCATGTCCCATTCCGCCACCGTCTCGGCCAGCCCGCGCAGAGACGCTTTCAGCGTCTCCATATCATTCGAATTATAGCCGATCATCAGGCAAAGCGTGCGCGCATCGATCTGATGGCGCGGCTGCGAGGTCAGGGTGTCATAGGCATTGAGCAGGAGCACGTTCGACAGCTTGCGCTGAAGCAGGCTCAGCTTCCCCGAGACATGGATCGCCGCCACGTGCTTTTTAACCGCGCCGCGCCTGAGCGGCCCGCTCAGCCGGTCACGCGGAATGTCCTCTGTTCCGGTCCTGTCTGAAACCCTGTCTTCTGTGACCCGTTCCGGGATCTGCATCGGCCTGCCCTCGCTCAGCGCCGGATCTGTAATCCGGTCATTGCGCAGACGCCCGGCCCATCGCCGAATCCCGTCTGTCGCTCTTGTTATGGCGGGATCATCCGGCAAAAGGTATCCAAATGCAAGAACCGGACGGGAACCCTCAGGGCCAGGCAGAAGGCCGAACCGTAAACGGGAACCTGAGCTATCCTGCCGCTTCGGGAAAGGTATCCGTTTGCAGGAAGCATCCCTGCCCAACGGGGTCCGGCCTGTGGATGATTCGGAGAAACAGGCTCTATGCCTGCCATTTATGGGTCACTTATCCACAAAACTCCGCCCTCGCCCGGGAATCGGCACCTCTCTTCCCGCAAACGGATACCTAATGTCCTGAAACCGGATACCCATCACCCCGTATCGGGGCACCCATCCTGCCAGAAGACACTGTTTTTGCAGGATTAGTGACCTGGTAAAGACTCTAAAGCGAAAAAAGATTATGAAACAGAGACTGCTTTGTTCTCTCTTTCCGATAAAATCCAGAAAGATCAGTGATCAGATGGACAGGAATGATTCCCTTCTGGCCCATGATGTGCCATAGTTCGGGCAATATCAGCATAAACTGCGAACATACAGGCAAAGAATGGCACAGAAACCAGTGCTTCCGGGCAAGACGGATCTCCCCCCCTATTTCAACATCGACCCGGCCCAGGCCGCGGCAAGGCTGGCGGATCCCATCGATACCGCGCGCTTTGCCAAGGCCGCGGCTTTCGCCAGCCGGGGCCGCGATGATCTGGCGAAGCGGGGCTATGCGCCGGATGGCAAAAAGCGACTGCGCCGGTTCTCGACCTGGGAAGTCTGCCGCTATCTGATCCCGGTCAATTCCGCCCATCTGCGGCGCGTCCTGCGGCTCAACCCGGAACTGCCGCAGGGCGAAGGGGAGGGCGGCTCGAAATGGTTCACGCTCGAAGAGGTGCTGGCGCTGCGCGACCATTTCGCTGCCGAAGGTGCGCGCGGGCGGGAATACCGCGCCTGGCGCCCCGAGGGCCTGCCCGCCAAAGTCGTTGCCATTGCGAATTTCAAGGGCGGCGTCGGCAAGACCTCCACCGCGGCACATCTGGCCATGTCCGCCGCGCTCGATGGCTATAAGGTTCTGGTGATCGACCTCGACAGCCAGGGCTCGATGACCTCGATCATGGGCGGCAAGGTCGAGGATGAATGGAAGACGGTCTTCCCGCTGCTCGCCCGTGACTATGCGCTGCGGCTGCAGGAGGAGAACGAGGTGCGTGTTGCCAATGGGGACGCGCCGTTTACCTTTGATGAAACTCTGACCGAGGCGCTGAAGGTTTCGCCGCGAAACCTGGTGCAAAAGACCCATTGGCCGAATATCGACCTGATCGGGGCGCAGCTGAACCTGTACTGGGCCGAGTTCCAGGTGCCGGTCTGGCGGATGCAGCTCAGATCCTGGCAGCTCTGGGACGCGCTGTCGAATGCGCTTACGGAAGGCGGGTTGCTGGATGAATATGATCTCGTACTGCTCGATACCCCGCCGGCGCTTGGCTATCTGACGATCAATGCGCTGGCGGCAGCCGATATCCTGCTGGTACCGCTCGGGGCGTCCTTCCTCGAATTCGATTCGACGGGGCGGTTCTTCGACATGATCTATTCCACCTTCGCCTCGATCGAAGAAGGCGAGAACCGGGCGCGACGTGGCTCGGGCCTGCCCGAGATGCGGTTCGAATGGGATGCCGTCCGGGCACTGATCACCCGGTTCGATGCGGCGCAACAGACCGATCTGGCGAATGTTGTTCAGGCCTGGTTTGGCGATTTCATGACCACCTACCGCCAGGAGGTGACGGCCATGGTCGGCCAGGCCGGCGAGCAGGTTTCAGGCATCTATGAGACCGATTACCGCGATTACAATCGTGACACCTGGGTGCGCGGGCGCGAGACGTTCGATCGTACCTGGGCCGAGGTGAAAGAGCTGATCCTTGGCACCTGGTGGCGGGATCAACAGCTGGCCAAAGCGGGCACCACTGCAGATGGGGAGGGCTGAGACTATGGCAAAACGCAGAACGCTCGTGCCGCCATCGGCCGAAGACATCAACCGCGTTGAAGAAGAGTTTCGCCGCGAAACCTCGCTGCCGCGCCCGACAGTAGCCCCGATTGCCACGGTTGCGGCCGAAGCGGCGGCGGCGCTGGATCCACGACCGGCGGCCGAACGGGCCGAGGTCGCGCGTGACCGGCAGGACGCCAGCGCCTGGCGCGAGGCGCAGGGGCAGGGGCTGGTGATGCTCGACCTTGCGACCGACGGGATCGAGGCCGATGCCCTGGTGCGCGACCGCAGCTCGATCGGGGCCGAGGAGATGGAGGAGCTGAAGCTTTCCATCGCGAAGAACGGGCTCCGCCTGCCGGTCGAGGTCTTCGCGCTGCCCTCCGGGGGCTACGGGCTTTTGTCGGGCTACCGGCGGCTGATGGCGGTCCGGGCGCTCCGGGCGCTGAGCGGCGACAGCCGTTACGAGCGCATCCGCGCGGTGCTGCGTGACCCCGAGACCCTTGGCGGGCCGATTGCCGCCATGGTCGAAGAGAATGAGGTCCGCGCCGGTCTCAGCCAGTTCGAGCGCGGTCGCATCGCGGTGCTGGCGGCGCAGCAAGGTGCTTTCCCCAATGTCGAGGCGGCGGTTGAGGCGCTGTTCCCGGTGGCCTCGAAGGGGAAACGGTCAAAGATCCGTTCCTTCGCGCTGATCTTCGAAGAGCTCGGCGATATGCTTTCCTTCCCCGAACAGTTGCGTGAGAAGGACGGGCTGCGGCTCGCCACGGCGCTGCGCGAGGGCGCAGAGGGCGCCTTGCGCGAGGCACTCGCCCTGACCACGCCAGCCAATCCCGAGGAAGAGGCGACGCTTCTGGATCAGGCCCTGGCCGGTCTGGCACCAAAGGTGGCAGACCCGAAACGCGGCGGACGGCCGAAACGGGACGTGCTGGCGCCGGTGCTGTCGCCTTCGGGGTTCCGGCTTGAGGCGCAGGAAGACGCGAAAGGCTGGTCAATCCGGCTTGGAGGCCGCGCGGCCACCCGAGAGATTGTCGAGCGGGTGATGCGTGAAATGGCGCGGGCACTCGGATAGAAGTTAATGTATTGATAACAAGTGGATTATTTCAGAAGGGCAGGGGTATTTCCAGGGGGCACTCCGCCGCAGGTACATACGCGGCACTGCGCTCCCGTGCCCGGCGCATTCATTCGAGGCAGAACCACTGCCCTCAGCAATCGCCGACCCCACTATGCGAGGTGAAAGCTCCGCGCGGCGGGCGATTGCTCCCCTCGTAGCGGCAGGCGTAAACACAAGCCGGGCTCCGCTCGCGGCCTGAGGAAAAGCCACCAAAAGCCAACCGCTCCTCATAGATCAGTGCAGGGAAATGTTCCGCATCGACCCGGAGGCGGCGGATAAGGGCCAGCCAAGGGCCGTGCAATCCGTCGGCATGTTGGGGTATGATGATGCGCTGCGTGAGCGGGCTGGAAACCTATGCGAGTGGCAAGACCACCTTTGCGGGTGAAAAGGTCGATGCGCGCGGCCCCGCGATCCGGCTGCTGCATACCAGAGGCACTATGGTGGTCCTGCGCTTCAACCTCTTTCCGCATCGCACCGCGCTGGAATATGTGACCGAGGGTCAGATCTGAGTGAAAGTCGAGGCCGCTGCTGCTTCCCGCGATCACGGCATGGCGTTGCCTGACCGGCTGGATCCCGGCACCGGGGCAGGGGCCTGTTCGGCCCAACGCTCGACCCGACTCTCGGGCGGTCAGCAACAGCAGGTTGCGATTGCCCGGGCGCTGGCAATATGGCCCGATGCGATCCTGTGCGACGCGCCGGCCTCAGCGCCTGAGCCCGAGCCGGTGGGGAGGTGTTGGGGGCTGCGTCCAGGGGGGCCACGCCCGGCACATGGCGCGCAGGACTGATGGAGCGAAAGAACGGGGTTGCTGGTCGTTATCGCACTGGCGAACTGAACAATACACGGCATATGGGCGGTGTCGCGCAGTGACGGAGATTGTCCCGATCCGGCTGCCATCTGACATATGAACGCCGCCGGAATCCCGCTCCGGGCGCCAAAGCCCTTTTGACCCAGATGGGCTTCCCCCCATGGCACCACAGAAATCGGTTACCTGTACTTCCGGTGTGATTCCGCGCCAGCCGCGCGTCAATGCCATATTGACCCGTCACTTGTGCTCCCCTACACTCGCATTTAACCGGCCAGCATTGCCCGGTTCTGCGGGCTTGTGATTGCATGCGATCGCCCGTTTCCTCCCCCCGGAAAGGTTTGCTCCGAATGACAAGCGACCAGCCGATTCATATAGGCGTTCTGTTTTCCGGAACAGGCCGCACTGCCGTAACCGAGCGCAGCATGCTTGCAGCGACGGAATTCGCTATAGAAGAAATCAATGCCAGCGGCGGTATCAATGGCCGCGAGCTGTGCCCCGTAATTCGTGACCCTATGGGCGAGCCATCGGCTTATCAGCAGCTGGCTGCGGGGCTTGTTTCAGAAGATAAGGTCCGGGTCATTCTGGGCTGCTACACATCAAGCCAGCGCAAAGCGGTTTTGAATGTGGTGGACAGGCAGTCGGCCCTTTTGTGCTATGCCGCACAATATGAGGGCTTTGAGTATTCTGAGAACATCGTGTATTTCGGCGCTGTCCCAAACCAGAACAGCGTTTTTCTGGCGCGTTATCTTCTGAAAGATCCGGCGCCCCGGCTTTACATTGTTGGTTCAGATTACGTATGGCCGCGCGAATCCGGGCGTATCATGGGCGATCTGATCCGATCCGGAGGTGGCGAGATTGTGGGTGAAACCTATCTTGACGATATGGCCACTCCCATTCACTTTGACGCCCTTGTCAGAAGGATCAGGAAAGCCAGTCCTGATATAATCTTCAATAACTTCGTTGGTGAGGCAAACCGGAATTTCTACGAGGCCTATGTCGGGAATGGCCTCGATGCCAGACGAATGATGGTGGCGAGCCTGACGACAAGCGAGGCAGATATCCGGGAAATCGGAGCATCGGCAGCAGCTGGTCATATCACCGCTGCAAGTTATTTCGCGTCACAGTCAAATGTGACCAACCAGTCCTGCCTCGCGCGTTTCAGGACGCGGCGCCAGGAGGAGCCCTATGCGAATATGTGCTGGGACGCGGCCTATACCCAGGCGCATGTGGTGGCCCATGCCATGCGTGGCGGCGATCCGGACAATCTCGGTTCGATCCGGTCAGGGATCCTTGGCGCCTCGTTTGACGCGCCGCAGGGGCTGGTCAGCATCGACGCCCTGAACGCGCATTGCTATGTCTGGCCCAAGGTTGGGGTGGCACGCGACGATGGCCAGTTCGAAATCGTTGCCGAGACAAATTGTGCCATCCGCCCGGACCCCTATCGCACGACCTATGAATTTGTCGGTGACGCGGGCGGTTCATCCGATACGGCACCGCCCTCAACACCTTTGCCCCGGATCTCCGGGCTGAGGCAATGAGCCGTCCTGTCGGTGGGTGACAAGTGATCTTGTACAATCGTATTCAGTGAACGTTCTTCGGGGAAGAGGATCTGAAATGCGGCCAGGACGAAGCGAGCCTTTTGCCAGCGAAAAAGAGCAGCCCTTTCTGATCAAGGATCTGAGATCCCTGAGCTTCCTGCTTGTTCAGCCCCAGGACAGTGATGGCCTCGCGCTGAAATCGCACCTGGAAAGAATAGGCTGTCAGGTCCAGGAAATATGGCCACCGCCGCAGAACTATCCAACTGATATTGATATAGTTTTCGTGATGGTCGACCGTGTCACCGAGAGCGGTCAGACATTTCACTGGCAGGCCGACACCCCCTCTGCCGTTCTCATCGCTGTCATTGATTACGAGAACCCGCTTTCCATCGACCGCCTGCTGCATATGCGGGTCAACGCCGTGATCGGATTGCCGATACGGCCCTTTGGGATTCTTACAAACCTGCTGGCTGCGGTGAACAACCACCGGCGGGAACAGCGCATAAGCCTCAACCTTGAACGGGCGCAGGCCAGGCTGGAATCCTGCCGGATGGTCGAACGCGCGAAACTGGCGGTGATGCTGGCGGAAGGTTACCCGGAAAAGGTGGCTTACGCCGTCTTGCGGGAACTTGCGATGAAGCGGCGGACCACCGTCGAAGCCATCTCCAGCGAGGTTCTCATCCGCCTGGGCTGGAGCGACAGCAGCGCCGCGATGAGGCTCTCCGATAAGCCGGACTGGCAGGCGCTTTGTCTTGCCGGGGCGGCTGCGCATGATGAAAGCCTGACCGACAAATCTGCCTGATTCGTTTTTTCCTCCTGAGCTGCCGGCGGGCGATGCGATGGCTGAGCCATGTCGGAAATATGCGTCTGTATAATTCGAAAACCCAGGCTGGTTTTTGCACTGCAGCACGGTTCGGCAGAAATCACCTCTTTGTTTTAACTGCATTAATCAAATCTTGTTTTGCCACTGCATCCTCGTAAAAAATCACTTGGAGATGCATATATTCATCGCGTAGTCTTATAGGGCGCATTCAACAAAGAATGCCAAATCACCAGATGCCGGATGCGGCGGGTGACAATCTCCCTCTCAGAATAAAACACAGATGCAGCCATTCGCATTGCGACTCCGCATGACGCGGACCGTATTGCGGGGCTCAAATCAAAGGAATTGCATGATGAGCATGGACGGAGCGGGCGCGGGCCCGGCACCGCAACGGGCGCGCACGCGCCTTGCCATTGATGTTGGCGGGACATTCACGGATGTCTTTGTTCTGGATGAACATGGCAATCAGACGGTTGCGAAGGTTCCCAGCACAAAGAACCCGATTGATGCGATTATGAATGGCGCCGAGGCCGCCAATATCGACTGGGCGGATGTCGAGCTTTTCACCCATGGCACCACGGTGGCCACCAATGCGCTGATCACCCGCAATTTCAAGCCGGTGGCCATGGTGACGACCGAAGGGTTCCGCGATGTTCTGGAAATCGGGCGCGGCACCCGCGAAGACCCCTGGGATGCCTATAAAGAGGGTACGCCGCCTTATGTGCGCCGCCGTGACCGGTTTGCGGTGAAAGAACGGATCAATTTCCGTGGTGAGGTTCTGGAACCGCTGGATGAAGAGGCCGCCCGCGAAATTGCGCGGATCCTGAAAAAGCGCGAGGTTCATGCGGTCGCGGTCTGTTTCATCAATGCCTATGTGAATGGCGCGCATGAATTGCGCATGGCGGAGATTCTCGCCGAAGTTCTGGGGCCGGATATTGCAATCTCGACCTCGCATGAAACCCATCCCGAGATCTTTGAGGATGACCGTTTCTCGACCACGGTCGCCAATACCATTCTCGCCCCGATCATCCGCCCCTATGCCCGCGATATTGCGCGCAGAACCTCGGAAGCGGGCTATGAGGCGGATGTGCTTTTGCTCCATTCCGGCGGCGGGGTGATGACACCGGCCACGGCCGAGAAATATGCCGCGCGGCTTGCGGCCTCGGGCATCGCCGCCGGCGCCATCGCCAGCAAATATTTCGCCGAGCTTTGCGGCTATCAGAACTCCATCGGGCTCGATATGGGCGGCACCTCGGCGGATATCTCGCTGGCCGAGGCGGGCAATATCCGCATGACCGACAAATGGGAGGTCGACTGGGGCCATCCGATCTGTTTCCCCTCGATCGAAGTGCTGACCATCGGCGCGGGCGGCGGCTCGATCTCCTGGCTCGACAAGGCGGGGTCTTTGCGCAACGGGCCGCAATCGGCGGGATCGGTGCCGGGGCCGGCCTGCTATGCGGCGGGCGGCACTGAGCCGACCAATACGGATGCAAATATCATCCTTGGCCGGGTCGGCACCACGCTGGCGGGGGGCAAGAAATCCCTCAACCGCGATGCGGCGCTGACGGCGATGCATAAGATCGCCGATCCGCTGAAGCTGGATCTGGTCGAGGCCTCGCTGGCAACCCTGCGCGTTGCCAATGCCAATATGGCCGATGCGGTGCGGCTGATCTCGATTGCCCGGGGCCATGACCCGCGCGACTTTGCGCTGGTGGCTTTCGGGGGCGCGGGCCCGCTGCATGGTGTTGATATCGCGCGCGAACTCAACATCCCCGTGGTTATCGTGCCGCCCAATCCCGGCGTGACTTCGGCGGTGGGCTGTATGTTGGTCGATGTGCAGCATGACGTCACCCAGATGTATTTCGAGGATGCCGCCAGCGCGAAGCCCGCAGATGTCGAGGCCGGGTTCCGCAAGCTGGAGCTGGAAGGCCGTGACCGTCTGGAACGGGATGGCGTGAAGGCGGGCGATATGACCTTCCAGCGCTTTATCGATATGCGCTACCGGGGGCAGTGGCGCTCGCTCGCGGTGCCGGTGCCGGGGGAAATCACCTCGGTTGAGGAACCGCTGGCGATTTTCCACAGCGAATATGAAAAGGCGCATAACTTCCGCCGCGAGGATTTCCCGGTCGAGATCTACCGCCTGACGGTGCGCGCCATCGGCGTCACGCCAAAGCCGTCCTTCCCGAAGATCACCATCGATCCCAATGCGAAAGCGGTTCCCAAAGGCACCCGCGAGGCCTGGTTCCACGACCATCCGACCGCGCTGACCACCGCGCTTTACGACCGCGAGACCCTGCCGGCCGGCGTCACCATCAAGGGCCCCGCCGTCATCGACCAGCTCGATTCGACCACCGTCATCCCGCCCGGTGACGAGGCCTATATCGACGAATGGCTCAACATCCAGATCCGGCTCGGCGCGGCATAAGCGCCCGCCCACCCCCAACATCAGGAGGATCCCGGCATGACCGGCAAAAAACAATCTCTCAGCCTTTCCGACAAGGGCATCCAGTTCCCGCCGCCGCCCGAACAGCGGATGACCGAGTTCAAATCGCAGCTTGATCCGATCACCTTCGAGGTGCTGCGCAACGCCTTCGTCAATATCGTTGACCAGATGGCCGAGCAGCTTTTGCGCACCTGCTATTCCTTCGTGATCTATTGCCGCGACTTTTCGTCCGGCCTCAGCGATCCCGAGGGCAATCTGGTGATGCAGGGCACCGGCGATATCGCCGCCCATGTCGGCACGCTGCATTACACCTGCAAGGCAGTGATCGAGGATTTCGCGGGCGATATCCATCCCGGTGACGTCTTCATCATCAATGATCCGTTCCGCGGCGGCAGCCATTTCAACGATACCCGCATCCTGCGCCCGATGTTTTATGAGGGCGAGCTGATCGGCTGGTCCCAGGCCAATGGTCACTGGGCCGATATGGGGGGGGCGACGCCGGGCTCGTTCAACATCACCGCACTTGACCATATGGGCGAGGGGCTGCGCATCACGCCGACCCGGGTCTGGAGCAAGGGTGTCTGGCTGGAAGATGTGGCGAAGATGATCGCCAACAATACCCGCAACCCGGGCGATGTGATCGGCGATATGCAGGCCCAGGCCGAGGCGACCGCCGTGGCCGAACGCGAGATCCTGCGGCTTTGCGGCAAATATGGTGTCGAGACGATCAAGATCGCCTTCCGCGAGGTGCAGGACTGGGTCGAAGTGCTGATGCGTCAGCGCCTGGCCGAACTGCCCGACGGCACCTGGTATGCCGAGGATTATATCGACCAGGATCCCAAGCTCGAAGAAGGCCTGATCCCGATTAAGATCAAGTTCACCATCGAGGGCAATCATGCCCATTACGACCTCTCCGGCTCGCATCCGCAGATCTCGACCTTCCTCAACGCGGCCTATGGCGGGTCTTTCGCGGGGATCGTGGCGGGAACGAAGTACCAGTTCCCGGATCTGCCGCTGAACTCGGGGCTTTACCGCGCGGTCACCGTCAATGTGGGCGAACCGGGCACGGTGGTGAATGCCAACTGGCCCAGCCCCTGCGCCGGTTTCTGTTCCGGCCCGTTCGAGAAACTGATGAATTCGGTCTTCGGGCTCTGGGCCGATATCATGCCCGAACGCACCATGGGCTGCGCCTTCAACCTTGAATATCTGCTGGTCGGCGGGAGGGATACCAGGATCGAGGGCAAGCCCTATTTCATGTGGTATGACTGGATGGCGGGCGGCTGGGGCGGCCGGAACGGGCGCGACGGCTTTAACGCCACTGCACCTGTCTTTGGCGCGCAATACGGCATCCAGCCGCTGGAGGGCCAGGAGCGCCTCGCGCCCGTTCTGACCAAATGCCATGATTTCGTGCAGGATTCCGCCGGACCCGGCGAATCCCGCGGCGGGCTTGGCGCCGAGAAAGGCGGCTCGGTCTTTGAGGGCGAACGCATCGTCGTCTCGTATTGCTGCGACCGCGAGCGCTCGGTCACCTGGGGGATGTGGGGCGGTCTGCCCTCGATCCCGCATGGCGTCTGGCTGAACAAGGGCACGGATCGCGAGCGCTATCTCGGCTCGATCTTCTCGAACCTGCCGATCGAGCTTGATGATGTCTTCACCCGCCCTTCGGCCGGGGGAGGGGGCGTGGGCGACCCCTTGCTGCGCGATCCGGCGCTGGTCTGCGAGGATGTGGCCGACGAATATGTCAGCGTCCGGCGGGCACAGATCGACTATGGCGTGGTCATCCGCGTCGTCGATGCCGATCTCGCGCAATATGAGGTCGACGAGGCCGCAACCCAGGCCGAGCGCGCCCGGATCGCCGCCGAGCGCCCCGGCTGGCTTGACGCCGATCCCGCCGAAGTCGCGGCGCGCTACCGCGCGGGCGAGTTCAACGAGATGGACTGTGTCCGGCAATATGGCGTCATCCTTGACTGGGGCAATGGCGAGCTTCTCGCCAATACAACCGCCCAGTTCCGCGAAATGATGAAACGCCGCGTCCTGCCCTATTGGGGCAAAACGCTCGCCGTGCTGAGCGAGGAGGCCGGCGAACGGCTGAAAGCAGCCGCCTGAAAAACGCATCACTACCCAGGGCGGCGCGATCATCCGCCGCCCTGTTTCTGAACGGATCTGCCAGACGACATCAAATTCAGACGGATACCGGTTTTCCGCTGCGGCCTCAGGGGATTTCGCCAGTCTGCCCGCCCTGAGTGACCAGGTGTGAAACCTGGTCAGGGCAGCTCGCGAATGACTTGTGGCACCTGGCCTGACGACCCGTCAGGCGACGCCTTTTCTCTGCTTACAGCCGGTTTTCCGATTTCAGAGAAACCCCATGAGGAGCTGGAATTCATGAGCCCTGCCAGAACATATCCTGCCCCCGATATCATCTTCCATGACGAGCCCGAGGTGCTGCGCGAGGCCGCAGCGGAAGATTTTTCGCTGCATATCGTGCCGCCCTCGTGGCGAAGTTCGCGCTTCTCGCTCTCGATGGCCTGGTTCGGGCTGATGAGCGCGATGTTCTGGGTCGTTGTCGGCAGTATGGTCGCGCTGACGGTCGGCACCATCAACACCCTGATCGGGATCGCGCTTTCAACGGTGGTCTATGGCATCCTCTGCGGCATTGCAGCGCGCTTCGCCGCCCGCAGCGGCACCAGCGTCGCCCTGTTTTCCCGCGCGGTGTTCGGCCAGGTCGGCGCCACCTTCGCCGCGCTGCTGTTTGGGGTCACGATCACCTATTATGCCATCGCCGAAGGCTCGATTGTCGCCATTGCCCTGCAGGATTACTTCGGTGGCCCAATGAGCCTCTGGTATTTCATCGTCTGCCTCTACAGCGCGCCCCTCGTGATGCGCGGTGTCAGGACCTGGCTTGACCGGATCAATGGCATCCTGCTGCCGCTTTATGTGTTCGGACTGGTCGCCTGTGTGATCTGGGCGACCGCCAAGCATGGATATTCCGGGGCCTGGCTGACCCAGATGCCCGTTGGCGGCGTCGATGTCGGCGTCCCTGGCTGGTGGTTCGCCTTTACGGTCTATATGGGCGTCTGGGTCGTGGTGATGATGACCTGGGATGTCGCCCGCTTTGGCCGCAAGGAAGACGCGCCGTTCAATGGCCGTATCACCTTCGGCATTCCCTTCTATGTGGTCACGCTGCTGATCAATGGCGCGGTCGGCATGTTCATCACCTTCACCATCCCGATTGAAGGCGAGTTGAGCGAGACCTCGGCGATCATCGGCATCGTCGCTCTGATGGGGCCATTCGGCGTGCTGCTGGTCTGGGCCAGTCAGACCCGGATCAACACCATCAATTTCTACCTTTCCTCGACCAATATGCAGAACTTCTTCGCGCGGGCCTTCAAGATCTCCTGGCCGCGCACGGTCTGGGTCGGGATCATGACGGTGGTCATTTTCCTTGTGATGCTGACCAATGTCTTTGGCTATCTGCTGCTGACGCTGCAATTCCAGGGCGTGATCATCGTGGCCTGGGTGGGCGTCGCCATGACCCATATCGGCTGGTGCAGTCTGCGCGGCATAAGGGCGGATCAGCTGGAATTCAGGCCGGGCAGGGTGCCGATGGTCAATCCCGGCGGCCTTGGCGCCTGGGTCATTGCCTCGGCCACCGGCTGCCTGATGATGGTCTTCGGCGGCAGTTTCGGCGGGGTCTGGGCGCCTCCGGTCACGCTGGGGATCGCGGTGGTGATCTATGCCGCCTCGCTGTTGGTCGCGCAACGCAGCTGGTTTGTCGAGGAACGGCCCGGTGATCCCCGCAAGGAGGTCGATGATCCCTGGCAGGCCCGCATCCGCTGCCACCATTGCCATCAGGCCTATATCGCGCATGAGATGGACCGCGACCCTTCCGCCGGCCATGCGCCGATCTGCCTCGCCTGTGCGTCTGATCGCAGCGAATTTCTGGTTGCGGCCCGCGCCGAAGCGCGCGCCTGCAGCGGGAATGTGAGCATGGAGGACCTGGTAAGACAGTAACCAAGGCGCATCCCGAGACCTGGGCCGCATCTGATGCGGCCCTTTTTTGTGCGGTCGGGACGGCAGATGGCTCTGAACCATGCCGATATGCGGGAAGGCCCTGTGACAGATCCTCTGTAAGCGGTGTGTGGGCGGCAGGGTCAGCTTAACTTGACGGCCCTAAATTCCCGGGCAGCAGGTCGTCGATGCGGCTTTGCGGGAGCCCGCGCTGGTGCTCAGCGCGCTGTGCTGGTCCCATGCCCGGCGCAGGTTCTTCGACCTGGCGGAGATCAAAGCCACGGCCCGAAAGGGCAAAAGGTGGCAGAGGAGATCTCCCCGAACGCGCTGGAAGTCGTCAATCGCTTCGACGCCATCTTCGCTCTCGAGCGCGAGATCAATGGCCAGAGCGCTGCGGCCCGCTGCGCTGCCCGTCAGCAGCGGGTGCGCCCGATGATCGAGGATTTGCACAACCGGCTGCGGGCGGAACGCGCCGGGATGTCGAAGTCGCCCCTGGCAGGACGGCCTGGCTCTTCGCCGGATCATCGCGCGGCGGCGAACGCGCTGCCTTCCTGTATTCCCTGACCGTCACCGCCAGGATGAATGACCTGGATCGCCCAGGCATGGCTGGCTGATGTCTTCGCCCGGACGCCAGCAATGCCCCTGTCACGCCTGCCGGAACGTCTTCCCCGGAACTGGAAACACAGCCTGATCGACAGAGCCGCATGGCTCTGGCCTGCGCCGGATGATTACGAACCGGTAGCCTTTCAAGGTCGTCGACATGGACGTCTGCACCTTGCGCAACCTGGTCGGGCTTTGGTTCAGCAAGCTGGAGTACGGCCGGCGACTGGCGACCCGCTACGACAAATCAAAGACAGTTTCCCCGGCTTCGCCGGCATAGCCCCTATCAGGCTGTGGCGCCGCCATATGTCAACATGACCTAACGGATTATAATTCGAACATTATTGACCATAAAGTACTATGGATATATCACATAGTATGTAATCAGAGAGGTGCTGCACAGTGAAGTATAAACTTGCCATAATCGGGTGCATGTTTGTTTCCGGATGCGTATCCGGCATGCCAGCTGAAAAGGACGCCGAGCTGATCAGGATCTCTGTTGAAGCCCCGGCCAGGACTTCATTTGAACGGCTCGTGTCTGCGGCTCAGCCACTTGCAACTCAGGCCTGTGCGACAAAACAGCAGCAAGCCACATGGGTTGTCGCGAAGGAAGTCTCTCCCACCAGGACCTCGCTCGCCTTTGCCTGCTGGTAAGCAGAGGATCGGCTGGCAGGCGCAGCGGGAGTGACAACAGTCTGACACCCCGCCTGCCTGACATGGATAAGGAAACCGAAGGCCCTGCTGGCTCCTGCGCAGCGGGGCTTTGTCTGTGGGATTTTGTCTGTGGGATTTGTCTGAGAGGCCAGGCGCCGGATCCACAGTCAGGATATGCCTGTTGCAGGGGCCGCCTGGCTCACATCGTTCAGCGTGATGTCTGGTAGTAATCGTTGTTCTGATACGCCGCCTGCACGCCCAGCGTCAGGGCTGTATGCAGCAGCGGAGGTTTCAGCGTCACGTCACAGGCCATCATCCGCTCGCAGGTGAAGTCATGCGACCGAATCTCGCTTGAGACCAGCACCAGCGGCAGCCTGGGCGTCGCCCGGCGCACCTGCATGCAGAAATCAATCGTGGCCTCGGTGTCGCCAAGGTAATCGGAATCGACCAGCAGGAAATCAAGCTTCGGCGCATATTCCCGCAACCAGTCGAGTGTCATGCTGTTCTCGGATACCACCATGACCACCGCCCGCATCCGGTCCGACCAGTCGCTGAGATCGCGCGAGAGCGAGCCCATCTGCCCGCACATCAGGATCAGACCTTTGGGGCAGAGCGGCGCGTCGATCAGCGACGAGGTTTTCAGACTGTAAGCCACATTTGATTCGGCTTCCGGGGCAGGCGGAACGCGCATAATCATCGCGCTCTCTGCGGGGCGCTCACTTGCTTGATGGCTTTTGGTCAGTCTCAGCACGGGCCTCTCCTTGTGGACATAATCCGGCTCTTTGGAGTCTTATTTATCTAAAGTATGTATCCTTGGGCCGTCTGTCTTTTTTGTGGCGGGTTCTTTTCGGATTGCGTCAAGAATGTGGCGCCGCGGCGCCCTGCCAAAACGGAAGACCGCCCGCGTGGTCTGCGCGGGCGGTCAAACGGGTCTTTCTGGCTGGACGGGTTCGGGCGTTACCGGGCGAGGGCTGCGCCACAGGCATAGCTGTCGAGAATGATATCTGCCTGCGCGACCCCTATGCCCAGAAGATCCAGCAGCCATTGCAGGAATTCATCGACGCCGAGCGCTGCGAGAAATTTTCCAAGGCTGTCCACAAGCGCGCCAAGGACTCCGAGCAGCACCGAAAGGGTAAGGTTGACCAGCCCGAGCAGAGGGCACAACAGGAAGCCGAGCGGCCCGCCGCACGTTTTCACCTGATCCTGCAGATCCTTTCTCACGGTTTCAAGAAAGCGGGACGTATCCCTGAGCAAGCCGGAAAGTGTCAGCGGATTTCTGACAGGGACCGGTTTGCCAAGTTCGCTCAGCCGGATTGCCACCTGCTGTGTCCCGCCGCCGACCTTTATTCTCTCCATATCCTTTGGGTCTACGCCGGCCCGGCTGTCCAGCAGGCCCACATTCAGGGCCAGTTCCGCAGGCGCGGTCTGGACCGAGAACACGGCCAGCTGGTCCGAAGGCGCCGTGGCGCTGCAATTCAGACTGACCGGCACGGCCGTTGCTGTAGCGGCCGCAACATTCAGTGCGACGCGCAGAAGACCGGTTCCGCCGAGGTCCAGAACATTGGCCAGGACCAGCGCATCCACCTGTGCCACCGAGGCCTTCGGCGGCGGTGTGTCTCCGACATAGCCCACGGCAATCACCGGCGGTCTGATCAGGCCAAGCGAGACGGAAATATTCGCCAGATTCCCGAGATTGATCGGCAGGTCTACACTCAGCCGCTGATTCGGGTCTGCGGCCAGGCCGGCCATTGCCATCACAAGATCAAAGACATTCAGCTTGATGTCAGGAAGGATATCACCGGCGGTGAGGCCCAGCAGGCCCGGAGACGCCCCTACGATCTGCCCCAGAGTGAGCGGCCCGGTCCCGACAGCTGTTGGGATAATATCGATCTTGGCAAGCCCGCCGAGCGTCACCAGATGGTTCAGCAGAGCCAGACGGCTGACCTGGAGATTGAGAACATCGTTGAAGCTGAACACATCAAGCCCGACCTCGGTCCCGGCAATCAGGCCGAGCAGATTGTTCAGGCTGATTTTCGTGGTGGCGAGGCCCATATAGCCAAGCACTTCGGCATTCAGCCCAAGGCCCAATGGCCCCAGCACCCGCCCGAGGATTGCGCGGTCCGTGTGCAGAGACAGGAGCCGGTTGCGCAATGTAAATGCAACAACTCCCCGCTGCACCCCAACCGCCGCCCGTTTGATGATGATGTTCTCGTCGCTTAAGATCGGCGACAGCAGAAACGGGCGGAACCGTGATGGCACAACGACGTGAACCGCGCTGGCGAATTCCGGCCGCACCTGATTTGGCGCCTGCGTGAAGACGCCGCTGACCGGATCATAGCGTCCGATGAGGATATCGGAATCGGCAAGGGTGATCTGCCCATATTTGCCATTGTGCAAAACAACCTCCCGCGCGGCCTGGCGGGTTGCCACCGGATCCGGGAGATAGCGTGACGCACTGAGTGCGGCGAGGTCAGCCTGAGACTGGGTAAACCTTTTCTGCGCGTTCAGAAGCGAAACATCGGTCGCCGCCCCACCGATCAGCATCAGGAGGGGCATCAGAATGACAAAAAGAATCGACAGGGCGCCGGAGGCGTCCGTGAGAAATCGTTTCAGCGCAGCCATCACGTAAACCACGAAATCTACGCCCCCGAATAAGTCCTACGCTTAAAGTTGAAGAATACAACCTTAAGTTTATTATTTCCTGAAAAAAGCTGCTTTTGCGGCTTTGCTATCGGCTGACCGGCCGGGGTCAGGTCATGTCCCCGCCCTTGCCTCATCACCGAAAAACTCGTCAGCGAGGCTTTTGAGCTGGCCGAAGCTGAGAGGCTTCTCAAGTGCATAATTGGCGCCTGCCTCTTCCAGATCGCGGCATTCCGACCCAAGCGTCGAGGCCGTGATTCCAATAATCGGCATGGTTTTCTCGGTCTGCCGTATTTCGCGCACCAGCTCGCTTCCGATCAGGCCCGGCAGCAACTGGTCGACGACCACCATGTCATATTTGTTTTCGCGGAACAGCTTCAGCCCGGCATCACCGCTTTCCGCCCAGTCAACCTGCCTGAACAGCTTGCGCAATCTGGTTACGGTGATTTCGCCGACCAGCTTGTTATCCTCGACCAGCAGGACGCTGCGATCCTCATAAAGCGGAGTGATGTCATTCATGGAGATTACCTTTTGCTCCGGCTGTACCAGGTGGCGTGCCATTCGGGCCGGATGGGTCAGAACAAACCGGCTGCCATTGCCGTCATCGTTAAGGATCAGATCTCCGCCCATCAGCCGGATTGCTTTACGGGCGGTGTAAAGCCCGAGACCGGGCCGTTCGTCAGGATTGTCTGCACCGGATTCAAAGGGCTCGAAAATCTTCTCATGCCGGTCGGGTTCAACGCCGATTCCGTCATCCGCAACCTGCCAGGTCACGATACGCTCGTCTTCGGTCCCTCTGGTCACGAAGGCGTCGATCGTCACTTCGCTGCCGCGGGAGTGAATGATCGCATTATGGGCCAGTTTTGACAATGCGATGAAGACCCGGTTGTGATCGCTTTGCAAAAGGGTATCGCTGTCCTTCCCGGGGGTGAATGTCAGATTGATCCCATTGCTGATCGCGACCGTCGAGAAGATGTCGAGCACCTGTTGCGCCATCTCACGGATGGTAAAGCCGGCATTGGCGATATGGCTGGCGCCCGTACCACTGCCCGCCCGAAGATCATCAAGAATTGCGATGATCCGGTCCAGGGTTCTTTCGTAACCCGCGCCGATATCTGCCCAGTCGGTGCCGGATTTGAGCTCTTCGCCCAGCATGGAGAGGATGGCGATCGGGGTGCGCAATTCATGCGATGCGATGGAGAGCAGGCGCTCTTCGCGCAGGATCGCCTCGCCGAGCAGCTGTTCGTAACGGGCGAGGCGGCCGGACAGATCTTTTTCGCGCTCCTGGCTGACCAGTGCAAGCCAGGCTTCGGGGGCGGATTTGCTGAGCACATGGGCTTCGAATGTCATGAGCCGCGGAGTTGTGTTCTTCTCAGGATCTTTTCCGCCACGGGTCAGCTGGATCCTGACGGGTGAGGCCGCGCGCTTGCTGTCGCTGCGCAGCACCTGGACCAGGTCGATCAGGCCCGAGAAATCCGACCCGGAAAAAGCCTCGTCGAACCGGACGAGGTCGCCATAGCCAAGGCTCTCGCCGCTGCCACCGGCAAAGCGCAGCGTGCGGTCGTCAAGATTGACGCGGACGATCCAGGCCTGGGCCGCCTTGTGGAACTGCCGGGTGACGGCCACCGGAGGCAGGCCTGCATTGCCCACAGGATCGTTGCCCCCGGCTGTTGGCTGGCCGATGCTGAAAAGGACCGCGATCAGCAGGACCAGGAACACCGATTGCAGAACCGGGCCTCCGACCGTTTGCGAGGCGTTGAAGGCCAGGGTTGCGGCAGTCAGAAGGATGCCGGCCCAGAGCAGCAGGGCAGGGCGGCGGAACAGGACCACACTTGCCAGGGTTGCGGTGAGAAGCACTGTCCCGACCCCCCCGACCTGACCGGAAGGCGCGAGTTCGGGCAGTGCCATGACAAAGGCAAGGGCGGCAAGGGCGCTCAGAAAGGCGAGCACCACCATGAGTGGCGCCGGGCGGTTGTCGGAATCGGCTTCACGCAGAACCTCCATCCCCTGCAGGGCCAGCGCCGCGGCGGTCAGCGCGTAAAGCGCGTCAACAAAGGCCCCCGAGACCGAGGCCAGCCTGGGAAGCTCGCCGGCAATGAGCGGGCGCAAGGACGTGGCCAGCAGGAAGCAGCAGGCCAGAACCAGCGCTGTCGCCGTCAGATGCACCGGGTTGCGAAGCGCCAGGCTGAAACCGCTGAGCCGGTTTGGTATCAGCGCCCAGGCTGACCTGCTGATCAGCACCGCCCCGATGCCGGAAAACCAGAAAAATATCGCGGTAAGGGTCTCGATGGCGGAATAGGCGGATGTATTGGGGAAACTGAGCCATGGCATAAGCGGCATTCCCGGCAAAAGGGCCATGCCGATAAGGGAGGCAAGGACCGTCGGGAGACCGATCACGCGACCATGTCCCACGAAAAGCCCGGCCAGAACAAAATGGACGATGGTTGACCAGACCATGACGCTGGTCAGCATCAGATCCGGGACCGCAAGCATGGGGCGTCCGCCCAATACAAGCTGGGCTCCAAGGCCGGGCGTGAGGACCAGGCAGAGCGCGGAGATCCAGCGGAATTTGTGGCGGCTGATTTGCGTTGTCGGCATTGGCATTTATGTCAGGTCCGCAGTCCAGGTCAGAATGAAGAGACGATCCGGTAGATGGCCGGGGCCAGCAGCAGGATCAAAAGTGGCGGGACGGTAAACATCATCGTGCCGAGCGTCATCTTGGTCGGCAATATATTGGCACGTTCTTCTATTTTTCGGACGCGCTGGTCACGGAGGTCTGCGCTGAACACGCGCAGGGTCTGGGCGACCGGCGTGCCCATGGTCGAGGATTGCAGAATGATAGTTGCCAGCTGTCGAAGATCCTGATTGCCGGTTTCATAAACCAGTTTCAGCCAGGCTTCCTGGCGGTCGGCCCCTGCGGCCAGCGCTTCGGTCAGGTTGACGAGGCCCGCGGAGAGGTCCGGGTGGACCGGGGCCAGCTCCTCTGCGACACGCATAACTGCGATATCGGTGGACTGCCCCGCCTCGACGCAGATGAGCATGAAATCCAGCGCATCCGGCAGCGCGATCTCGATCCGCTTCAGCCAGGCGGTGCGCCGTCTGTCAACAATCATCACGGGTATGAAATAGCCCAGCACCGCCATAACCAGCTGGAAGCCCAGTTGCGGCAGCGGCGCCAGATCCCGCAATTGCGGCATCACACGCAGCAGGATCAGCGAAAGAAGCAGCGCGACAATCGCGAAACCGACCTTGGCGTAAAGAAACCAGCGCACGGCTTTCGGGTGATGAAAGCCGGCCTGGAACAACTGTCTGCGAAGCTCGGAATTGTCGGATTCTGACTCGGCCATGACAAGGGGCATATCCGGGACAGGCTTCGCCGGTGCCGCAGCAGGGGCCGCAGGGGCACGCTGCAACAACAAAAGGGCCATCGCGAACATCAGGGCGCAGCCGATGAAGCTTCCCAACAGGATCCAGGAGCTGATAGCGATCATTCAATGCCCTCTGTCATATCCGTCACCCGCCTTATTCGATCTTCACGAGCCAGCGCATGAACAGCATGTTCATGAACAACAGGCCGGCGACGACGCAGAGCATGGGAATGAAGAAGGGTTTGTCAGAGATCTCGGAGAAATAGTCCGGGTTGATGGCCAGCAGCATCACCGTGGCGCCCATCGGGAAGAAGGACAGGAACCGTCCCGACCACTTCGCTTCGGCTGTGATCGACCGTACTTTGCGCTGCAACTGTTGCCGGCCCCGCGCGATGGAGCAAAGACGCTCAAGCACTTCGGCCAGATTGCCACCTGTCGAGGATTGCAGCGCCACAGCAGCAGCCAGAAACCTCAGGCTCTGGTTCTTGCAGCGATCTGCCATTTCGCGCAAAGCAGATACCGGTTCCTGGCCATAGCTGATCCGGCGCGAGGTCTCGCCAAATTCTTCGGCCAGCGGACCGATCAGCTCCTGGCCGACAACCTGGAGCGCGGTGCTGACCGGCAGACCGACCCGGAGCGAGCGCACGATCATATCGAGCGCCTCGGGCACACCTTCTTCGATGCGGAGCAATCGTTTGTTGCTGCGCATCTTCATCCAGAAATACCATACGACCGCTGACAGCAGCAGCCCGGCCACCGCGCCAATCAGGATATTGATGTTCAGAAGCGCGTTGAACAAAATCATCACCAGGGTCGTGATGGTCAGCGTCAGGACAAGGGCAATCCGCCGCATTTCGGCGGTGAAGGCGGCCATATTGACGTCGTCCCATTTGCCGGGCAGCAGCGGACGCCACCAGGATGGCGGCCCGTCGCGACGCAGCGCCACTTGATCCGGTGCGGGCTCATCCCCGCCGGTCGCGGACCGGCCTGAAAAGCGCGCGACGACGGCTTGCAAAAAGGCGCGGCGGCGCAGCACGCGGCTATAGCAAATTGCAACGACAATCAGCCCCAGCCCTGCTCCGACCAAAAGCGAAAGAATGAGAGCAAGGCTCATTGTCACACCCCGTAAAGGTCGGGCGGCAGGGTGATCCCCCAGCGGCGGAAGCGGTCGGACGAGTCCGAGCGTACCCCGGTCGCGGCGAAATGCCCTTCGACACGGCCATCGGGGGTCACACCGCTATGTTCGAAATAGAACAGCTCCTGCATGGTGAGGACATCGCCTTCGCAGCCCGTCACTTCGGTGATCGAGGTCACTTTGCGGCTGCCATCCTGCAAACGGTTGACCTGCACGATCAGGTTGACCGCGCTGGCGACCTGGCGCCGCAAAGCTGTCAGGGGGATCTCGATCCCCGCCATGGCAACCATGTTCTCCAGCCGGCTGGTGGCGTCGCGGGCAGAGTTGGCGTGGATTGTCGTCATCGAGCCGTCATGCCCGGTGTTCATCGCCTGCAGCATGTCGATCACCTCATCGCCACGGGTCTCGCCCACGATGATCCGGTCGGGGCGCATCCTGAGCGCATTGCGCAGACAATCCCGCTGGGTGACGGCGCCTTTGCCTTCGATATTGGGCGGGCGGCTTTCCATCCGGCCGACATGTTTTTGCTGGAGCTGCAATTCGGCAGTGTCTTCGACGGTGATGATCCGTTCGCGCTTGCCGATATAGGCCGAAAGCGCATTCATCAGCGTGGTCTTGCCCGAGCCGGTCCCGCCCGAGATCACGATATTCAGCCGGCAGGCAACGGCGGCGCGCAGATAGATCGCCATCTTCTCGCTCATCGCGCCCAGAAAGGTCAGCTGTTCGAGGCTGAGCTTGTCCTTGCGGAATTTCCGGATGGAAACCAGCGTGCCATCAAGCGCAATCGGGGAAATCACGGCATTGAGGCGTGAGCCATCCTGAAGCCGGGCATCGACATAGGGGGTGGATTCGTCCAGCCGGCGCCCGACCATGCCGACGATCTTTTGCAGGATGCGGCGCAGATGGGCCTCGTCCTGGAATTGCACATCGGTCAGTTCCAGAAGCCCGCCCTGTTCGATGAAAACCTGCTCCGGGCCATTGATCAGAATATCCGAAACGGTCTCGTCATTGAGCAGGATTTCCAGCGGCCCCAGCCCCATGACCTCATAATAGAGATCATTGACCAGGCTGTCGCGGTCGGACCGGCTGACCGCAACACTTTGCGACGGGATGACCGCTTTCAGGACCGAGGCAATCTCGGCTTTGATATCTGCCTCCGAGGCCTGCACCAAAGCGGAAAGGTTGAGAACCTCCAGCAATTGCTGATGGGCCTGCTGCCGGATCTCGGTCAGCTTGCGCCGCCGCTGGCGTGCGGCCTGGTTCTCTGCCGAAGGAATTTCCGCCGGCAGCGCGGCTTCGGGCTGAAAATGGCTGAGCGGGTTCTCCTGGGGAGCCTCGCTTTGCTCTGCAAGTCTGCTGTCGCGAAATTTACGGAACATCAGCCAGCCTCCGCCGTGGTCAGCTCTCGGGGCCCTGCCTTGGCAAGGATGTCTGCGGCCAGGTCGCGGACCGCCAGTCGAAAGACATTCGCCGGCGCATGCCTCGCCAGGGGAATTCCGGCATTGCAGGCCATGGAAACCGGATCTCCTCCGTCGGGCAGGGTTTTGAACACGCCGAACTCATTGTCCTTTTCAAACCGGGCGCGGGCGTCTTCCCACAGCTGGGACCGCCGCAGCGGCGCGCGGTTGAGCAGGCAGCGGAATTTGCCTCCGGGCAGCCCTTCGGATCGGATAAGATCCTGCAGCTTCGCGAGGTTCTGCGCGGAACGAACGTCGAGCAGGGCAGGGGCCAGAATGACAGAGGCCTGGTCGAAGGCGGCCCCGCTCCAGTCCGGAAGCTGATGCGGCAGATCAACAATCACCAGATCCGCCTTGTTGCGGGCGAGCCCGATAAGGCGGCGCAGATGTGCGGCATTGATCCCGTCGACCGGCAGGATCTCGCCCGGGTCAGAGAAAATATGCAGGTTTGGGGCGGTGCTGCGCAGGCACATGTCGAAGGCATCAGAGTCGAGCGCCTCAATACCGCGATAGGCGTCAAGAATGCGCGAATTCGCCGTGAGGCCCGCATAGGTTGCGACATTGCCATATTGCAGGTGGAGATCAATCAGGCAGACAGTGCGGTCCTGCTGCGCCTGCGCCAGTTCAGCGGCAAGATTGACGGCGATTGTTGTCGCACCCGCCCCGCCGCAGATGGGGAGCACCATGATTGTTTTCAGCGCGTCAGGCAGGTCGCGTCCGGGTGGCGGCACTATAGGATCGGACGGCGCGGGAACGGATATCCTGTTCTTCCCCTTGCGCGGGAGGAACCTTCCCCAGAATCCTGAAGCCGGTGCAGAACCGGCTGCGCTGTCTGATCCGGGCCCGGCTGTCCTGTCAGCGGGGGCGTCCTCTCCGGCAGGTGGGGCAGTATCGGTAAAGGGGGGGCCGTAGAGAACCTTAAACCCTTTGCGCGCGGCATCCGGGATCTGCAACCGCGACTTCAGCGGCAGCAGCACCAGCACTTCGCCCGTGTGCCGGCCTGCCTCTTCCACAAGCGCCTGCAAAAGGCGCGGCAGCGCCGTCTTACTGGCATTCGGGACCAGAACCACGGTGTCGAAGCGGTCTTCCCGATGCAGTTGCAGATGGTCGAGCGCCTCGGACATAGACAGATCCGTGCGAACCGCACCGGGTGGAATGCGCGAGAACCAGGCCGCAAAAAGCATCACGGCGTCAACGCCATCGCAGATCGAGCAAAGGCGCGTTTCTTGTGTGGTCCGACGTTTGCTCAGCATGGGACTTCGGCAATCGATCTGGAACCGCCCCTGATAACTGCGGTCGGACAGCGCTCCCGGGAAGAGTTCCCGCCGGTGATCTTGCCGAGTATGGAGGAGCCGCCTGTGTCCTGGGTGCCGGAGGCGCGCACCGCCAGCGGCAGTTTCTCAAGGTCGGTCGGGCCAAACACCACAAAATCACCGTCAAGGCTGCGGCTGCCATCCGACAGGATGATGCTCATAAAGCCGCTCTGATGATTGGCCACGACCCCGCGAATGGCGTCCGTGAACTCTCCTTCCAGCAACAGCTTGTCAGCAAGCGCTGAAACTGCCCCGGCAGGCTGCCCGTTTGCGGGCGGCGTTCTGACGCGCAAACCGGTCGCGATCAGTCTGGTCTCGGATTTCCCGGCGCCGATATCCTGGGTCCAGACAATGTCGACCCGGGTACCGTCTGCAAGCTTGCCGCTGAAATCGGCCAGATTGCGCGGCGTGATGGCAAAAATCCGACCGTTTCCGACCGGCAGCAGCACCCCTGCCGGCGTGGTGCCCGTTATCGCAATGTCTGTATCGAATATCGCGTTTCCGGCTTTCAGCGCGGTCAGCGCCACAAAGGTCTCGCCCGCGGCTGCCACGGGCAGACCTTGCAGGATGTTGCCGGGCAGATAGCTGACCGGAACTTTTGCTGTAACAAAGCTATCCGCAGTCAGCACGGTGCCGGGTGCGATGTCGCGGGCCGCCAGCGGTATCTCAACAGTCTCACCAAAGGCGCGTAAACTGCTGCGTGCCGCGACAAGCTCGAGCTCCAGGGCCCTTGTATAGTGAAAGGTGCCGAACGCCCCGCCAAGAGCCAGGGCGATCCCGCAAGCGATCAGTGCGATGATTTTGACGTGCATTGCTTCGTGCAACCCTGGGTATAGTTAAGTTTTCTATCTGTGGTGTCATTTCCGACTTCGTCAACCGCATGCTCTACGATCTGGGCGAGCTTTTCCGATGCCAGATCCAGAACGCCGCTGTTCACGATCGCCATTGCAGCAGCAGCCAGCGCAAACGCAGCTGCGCTCAGCACCAGCCAGTCGACAGAGATGGCACCACTCTGGCCGGTCGCAAATCTTACTGATCTTGTCACCTGGCCCTCCTCACGTTTCCGGAAGGCGCAAACATCATTTCGCGCGGTATTCCGATCAGGCGTCTGTACGCTACATACTAAGTAAGGTCACGCAACTCTTGTTCTACTGAAAGATCATGTATCCGATCGGCTTACCGGCAAGGTAATCCTGCCGTGCGGCCGCGTAGTGGCGCAGGCTCGTCTCGATATCGGCATCAGACATAAGGCCCGACAACATTGCTTTCGCATCCCGGCTGCGCCCGTCCAGGGCATAGGCGATGGCCAGATTGGCGCGCACGGTGTCGCCATTTGCAGGATCGCGCAGCAGTTCCTCCATCAGTTTCATCCCGGCGCCGATATTGCCGCCCAGCACCTGGGAAAGGGCGTAGTTGCTCAGCAAGGGGAAGTTGGTCGGCCAGGTCTGCAGGGCGCGCGTGTAGACCTCCTGGGCTTCTGCATGGCGTGACAGGTAGTCAAGAGAGACAGCTTTCCCGGTAAGCGCCGCGAGATTGGTCCGGTCGATCCGCAGAGCTGCATCGAAATGTTCGATGGCGGTCTTGGGGTGCATCTCCTGGAGCGAGAGATTGCCGAGCTGGTTGTGAACCTCGGGATTGCGCCGGTTCAGATCGCGTGCCCTGAAAAGCGCATTCTGTGCCCGGTTGTACTGGGCCAGCGCAGTATAGGACTTTCCAAGCCCGACCAGGGCGGTCACCGATTTCGGGTTTCTGGCAGAGGCGAGCTCGAACAGGCGGGCGGCTTCCTCATAATCCCCGATGGACCAGGCAGCCTCGGCGACCTGCTCGGTTTCGCCCTGTGGTTGCTTTTCCATGACAGCGGGCAGGCTGCAGCCGGAAAGCACAAGCAATGCACTCAGGATGGCCGGAAGCGCAGCCAAGCGTGAAAACATGTCCGCCCTCATAAGTTGTATTCCACTATAGGTTTAATCGCCGGATTTCAGAACGTCCATCACCTCGAGTCGATGGATATTGCAAAGTCCGGGCGAGTGACATATACGAAAGTTACTTTATCAGTTCTTAGGTTTGTATCATGCAGGTAAAAGCTAAGCGAGATCTGGCAGAAACAACTGTCGGTAGCAGTGACGGAACCTGAAGTGGGTCGGATATATGTGGCCGGGCCATAGGTGTTGGTAAGCAGTGAATCTACCGGAAGCGGAACCGCCTTACTGTTTCCGGCTCTTGGCTGCCGCTCTTTGCGGCAGCCTTTTTATCAGGCGAACCGGGGTAAGAGGCGTGTCGGGTTTGCCTTCTATATGGCATTGCGGGAATCGACCGACTGACCTATGCCAGTGACAAAATCCCCGGAGGGCCATATCCATGGTTGAGATATTTACGGCGGCTAGCGGCCAGTCCGGTGCTGCGACCCGCAGCGTTTCGAATGATGTCAGGCTCTCGGTTCCGTCCGAAGTATACTTCGGTGGCGGCGCTGCCGGAGTCGCCTTCTACGAGAAATCCGGGGCGGATCTGAAAGTTACACTCCTGGACGGGCAGGAGGTCATGATCAGGGATTTCTTCGTCATCGGCCCTGCCGGAGAATACAGCCGGCTGCGTGATGGCGGATCGGCCGGTGCGGTCGAAGTGACCGGGCTGATTGCGCCGGAACCCTTTGTTCCGGCAGATCCTGCTGCGCAGACCGCCGTCGCGGAAGTTGAGGAAAAAGCCCAGACACCGGAACCTTCGGGCGCACTTCGGGACGGTGAGACCGTGGTCGAGGTCAATGTCGGGGGCGGTGAACCGGCGGATGCCGGGTCCTCCGCAGGCGGAGACGCCGGTGGCGGCACGTTCTTTGCGGGCATGCCGATGGACGGCGCAATTTTCGGGGCTTCTATGTTCCCGGCCGTTGGAATTATGCTCCGCGGCGGCAATGACGATGACGTCGCACCTGCACCTGCGGCAGCTTCAGCGCCGGTGCCGGTGCCGGTGCCGGAGGAAACCGTTACAGAAGAACCCGTTGCGGAAGGGGTACCGACCCCGGTCGACGCTGCTGCACCGGCAGACCCGGATATTGCGGATCTTCTTGCGGCCATTCTTGATCCGGACCGCGCTGAGACCGATCTGTTTGCCGACGACACGGCTTCCGCGCCTGTTTCTCTGCTGGCCGACGCGGCGGATGGCAGCACGCTGCATGACACAGGCCCGGATTTTCTTTCGGCATTGATGGGTGATCTGATCTACACCCCGCCGGAAGGCTGACCGGCGCATTTGTACATGATCCTTGCTCCATCCCTGTTCCGGCATGCCCGTTCCGGTGCTCTCGCATTTTTTGTCGGTGCGTTTTTGGTGTCACCGGTTCTGGCTCAGTCTCTGAAAGAGGCGGTCAGGATCGGGACCGAGCGCGACCCGACGGTCGAGGCGCTGCAACACGCCGTTGCGCGCGAAACGACCAATATCGAGATCGCGAAAGACGGCAAGCGGCCCCAGCTCAGTGTTTCGGGGGCCACCAGCACGACCGATGATGATCCGGCTCTGACAGTGACTGTCTCGCAGGTTCTGATCGACTGGGGGCTGGTCAAAAGCAGGATCGCGGCCGCCTCGCTGAGCCGGATCAAGGTCGTGGCGCAGCTGAAAATGGCGGTTGAGGATCTCAGCCTCGAGATCTCTGAACTGTATCTGGAACTTGAAACGCTCGATCTCAAGATCGCGAAAACGCAGGTCTATATCGACTTCGCAAACCGGATTGAAGGATTCTCGCGCAGCCGGGTCTCGGCGGGGCTTTCGGACAGTTCCGAAATTGCACGCGCGCTGCTGGAAATCGCCCGTGCGGAAGAGCGGATGACGCAGTTGCAGGCGGATCGCACGATCACATCGTCACAGCTGGAATTCCTCTTGGGTAAGCCGGTGGTCAATCCGGGCATTCCGCCGAACCTTGCCTTCACCGATCAGTTTGCGTCCAGCGCGAATATCATTGCGGCAGTCGTTATCGCTCCGGCCTATGTCGAGGCGAAAGCCGATCTCGATATAGCAATTCAGGGGATCAAGGCAGCCAAGGCGTCCAACAAGCCGAAGATCACCCTTCAGGCTCAGGGCCGCCAGGACCTGACCGGCGGGCGCGGTCGCAGCGGCGCGGTGGGAATCACGGCGGGCGTCGACCTGAATTCCAGCAGTTTCAGCGGACGCGCAGTGGTCGCGGCTGAACAGGACAAGGCCGCAGCCGAAGCCCGGCTGAAAGCGGCAGAGCGCGATCTTCAGAATACGGTTCGGGTTTACGTCGAACAGATTCGCGTTTTGCAGGGCAATGAGGCCTCGCAGCAGCGCCAGCTCGACCGGGCGGCTGAGGTTCTGGACGCCTATGAGCAGCAGTTTATCGGCGGGAAAAGAGAGTTGATCGACCTTCTGACCACGGGGCGCGATCACTACGAAGCCGAAATGGACAAAATTGAGACATACAAAGAACGCAAACATACGGAATATGCTGCAGCACACTCCGTTGGTATGTTAGGCTCTCTTTTGTTTGGTACCCGTTGATCCAACGTTAAAGACCTCCAGCACTCAGGCGGGACAGTATGGCTGCCAGCGACAACAGGGACGCGCTCGTTCTCGGCCTGATAGAGCTTTGTCGGGCGCATGGTATTGCGGCTTCGGTCGAAAGACTGAGCGATGGCCTGCCGCGAGAGGCACATGGCGGTCTCAGCATCACCGCAAGCGCGCGGGCCCTGCGCCGTGTAAATCTGAGCTGCCGGATTGCCAGCGGCCCGCTCTCCTCAATCCCGCCCGAAGCGCTGCCGGTTCTTGTCTTTGGCAAGGATAATGAAGTCGCCCTGCTCGAACAGCTGGATGAGACCAGCGCTGTCCTCGTGCTGCCGGAGACGGGTGGCGGCCGCGTGCATAAAAGCCGGGCCGAGTTGGAAGAGGCCTATGGCGGTCGTTTCCTCGCCTCAAAACCGGTCGATGTGGTCTCGCAGCGGCTTGGCGAGACCGATCCCGACAGGCGGCACTGGATCATCGGTGCCGTGCTTGGAAACATGTCCATCTACCGGGATGTTTTCCTTGCGAGCTTTGTGGCCTCGCT
This sequence comes from Paracoccus sp. IB05, assembly GCF_016405985.1. Classification (GTDB taxonomy): domain Bacteria; phylum Pseudomonadota; class Alphaproteobacteria; order Rhodobacterales; family Rhodobacteraceae; genus Pseudogemmobacter. Next base: position 120,613 of record NZ_JAEFCF010000001.1, on the reverse strand, counting down.
GCTGGCGGTCTCGACTGCGATGTTTTCGATGCAGGTCTATGACCGTGTCGTGCCGAACCAGGTGTTCGATACGCTGTGGATTCTGGCCAGCGGTGTCGGTCTTGCCATTTTACTGGAATTCGTCCTGCGGATGATGCGCTCGCGGCTGATCGACCTGTCGGGGCGTGATCTTGATCTGACGCTCTCGGCACGGCTGTTTGAACAGGTCGCAAATCTTCGCCTGTCGCACCAGCCGCGTTCGACCGGGGTCTTTGCCAACCAGGTCCGGGATTTCTCGACCGTACGCGAGTTTTTCACCTCGGGCACAGTTTCGGCGATCTGTGACATTCCCTTCGTGCTGATCTTTATCGGCATCATCGCCTATATCGGCGGCCCGGTTGCCTTTGTCGTATTGTTCGGCGGGGTGCTGATGGTAGGGCCGGGGCTTCTGATGCAGCGCAAGCTGGCAACGCTCTCCCGCCAGAATACCCGGGAAAGCGCTGCCCTGAACGGCCTTCTGCTGGAGGCGGTTTCCAATCTGGAAACGGTGAAGGCGGCGCGCGCCGAGGGGCGCCTGCACCGTGCCTATGTGCAGCTGACAGCGACCATGGCCGAAACCGGCGTGAAGGCCCGCGAGCAGACCACATTCCTGATGCAGATTGCGGCTTCCACGCAGCAGCTCTGCTACGGGCTTGTCGTGGTGGTCGGGGTCTATCAGATCTCGGCCGGCAATATGACGACCGGCAGTCTGATCGCCTGCACGCTTCTGACCAGCCGGGCGCTGGCGCCGCTGGGGCAGGTTGCCGGGCTTCTGACCCGCTGGCAGCAGGTCCGGGCCGCGATGGACAACCTGGACAAGATTATGGAAATGCCGGTCGAACGCCCGGCGGACCGCCATTATCTGCGCGCCCAGCAGATTGGCGGCAGCTATCAGGTGACGGATGCCACCTATGCCCATGACAAGGAAAGCGGTGAGGTTCTGAATATCAAAAGCCTCACCATCAGAGCGGGCGAACATATCGCGCTTCTGGGAGGCAACGGCGCAGGCAAATCGACCTTCCTGCGGCTGATCGCCGGGCTCACAGATCCGGCATCGGGCTCGGTTCTGCTCGACAACCTGTCACTGGCGCAGATCGATCCGATCGACCGGCGCCGCCAGATCGGCTATCTGCCGCAAAGCGCGGCCCTCTTTCAGGGCACTCTGCGCGAGAACCTCCAGCTGGATCACGGGCTTCACAGTGATGACGAGCTGTTCGAGGCGCTGGATGCCGTCGGGCTGGGACGCCATGTCCGGCGCCATGTCCGCGGTCTCGATATGGCGCTTTACAGCAATGCCAATGTCTCGGGGGGGCAGCGTCAGGCCATCGGCCTTGCCCGGATCATTTTGCAGGATCCGAGGGTGGTGATCCTGGACGAGCCCACGGCTGCATTTGACCACATGACCGAACAGCATGTCGTGCAATTCCTGAAAACCTGGCTGGCAGGCCGCACCGCGATCATTGCGACGCATAAGCGGGAACTGCTGGCGCTGACAGAGCGCGCGGTTGTTCTGAAAGATGGCGCAATCGCGCATGATGATGCGCTTGGCAAGATCATGGATCTTGCGCGCGCCTCGTCGACCCAGCAGGTGAAGGCTGTCAAATGACCCAGACGGATTTCAACCCTGATTATCTCGACGGCAGCTTTCGCCGTAAATCCATGGTGACGGCCCGGCACACGGTCTGGCTTGTGTCGGCATCGCTGCTGATCGCGGTGATCTGGTCCGCTTTTGCGCAGATCAATGAAATCACCCGTGGCGACGGAACCGTGGTTCCTCTGCGCCGGATGCAGACGATCCAGAGCCTCGAAGGCGGCATTCTGTCGGAACTGCTGGTGCATGAAGGTGACATCGTCCAGGAAGGGCAGATCATCGCCAGGATTGATGCGACGCGGTTTCGCTCGGCCTTTCTGGAAACAACTGCCGAGATCGACACGCTGCGGGCCGAAATCGCCCGTCTCGAAGCCGAGGTGATGGAAAGCGACAAGATTGAATTCAGCGGTGCTGCGGATGGCGAGGCCCGGGCCAATGAGCTGCGGCTGTTTCAGGCCCGCCGCACCAAGCTGAATGAATCCATCGCCGCCGCCGAGGCCGAACGCGCCGCGATCATTGGCCAGATCGACATCACCGAGCCGCTGGCAAAACAAGGATCGGTGAGCAAGGTCGATCTGCTGCGTCTTCAGCAGCAGGAGGCCGAGCTGCAGGGGCGGATCAGCGAATTGCGCAACAACTATGTGCAGGAAGCCTACCGCGATCTGGTTGCGAAAAAGGGGCGGCTTGTGGTGCTGGAGCAGCAGATGATCCAGAAACAGGACCAGCTTGACCGGACCGAGATCAGATCGCCGGTTTCGGGGCGCGTCAACAACGTCAATATCACCACGCTGGGCGGTGTTGTTCAGCCCGGCGAATCGATCATGGAAGTGACCCCTGTCGACGATCAGCTGATGATCGAGACAAAGGTTTCTCCGCGGGATGTGGCCTTTATCGCGCCTGGAATGCCTGCGAGCGTAAAGATCACCGCCTATGATTTCTCGATCTATGGGGATCTGAGGGGGACGGTCTCGCAGATCAGCGGTGATACGGTCGAAGAAGAAACGGCAAACGGTATCCAGGCCTTCTACCGGGTGATGGTCACCACCGAGAAAAGCTACCTTGAACGAAATGGCGAGGAACTGCCGATCCGCCCCGGCATGGTGGCGCAGGTCGATATTGAATCAGGCCGGCGCTCGGTGCTGAGCTATCTGACGAGACCGATTTTGCGCGCTCAGCTGCGGTGATTTAATTGTAGGTGATACAACCAGTGGTATTTGTAATCCCACTGGATATCGCGTTATGGTATTCGCGTATCGCGCTGTGGCCGATACGATGTGACAGACAACGGCGTAATAACGCGACTGCGGGGGAGAAAGATTAATGGCAGGCATGGGGCTCTCGGCCGTGATGTCGTTTTTTCTGACCGTTGCCGCAGTGACGCCGGGCTTTGCCCAGGAAGTCTGGAGCGCGGGACGCGGGGGGCTTTCCCTGAATGTCTCCGAAGCGAAATTCATCAAGCTCGAAGAGCCTGCGACCGCAGTTTTCCTTTCCAATCCGGACGTTGCCGAGATTGATCTGCAATCGGCCCGCTATCTCTACATCGTCGGCCGCAATATCGGCGAGTCCAACCTCTTCGTCCTGGGAGAGAATGACGAGCAGATTCTCAGCACCACTATCTCTGTCGGAATCGATGCCGCCCGGCTTGCCTCGGCCGCGCAAAGCTCGATCAGCGGTGGCTCGGTCTCGGTGAAAACGGTCGAGGGCGCGGTGTTTCTCAGTGGCCGCGTGCGCAGCATCGCCGATGCCGAAACCGCCGCCGATGTGGTGGCGGCATTGCTTGGCGATGGCGCAATCATCGTCAACCGGCTCGAAGTTGAAGCGGCCTCTCAGGTCAATCTTCAGGTTCGGATCGCCGAAGTCTCCCGCACCATCAGCGAGGATCTCGGCCTCAGCCTGACCGCCGCGCGTGATGCCGGGCAGCCGCGTGTTTCTTCGCGCCCCGGAGGGGTCGACATAAGTGTCGGCGCGGGCAACCGCAATATCAACCTGGTGCTGGACGCCCTCGCGCGCAACGGGCTGGTCACCATCCTGTCTGAGCCGAACCTGACGGCCCGCTCCGGTGAGGCGGCGACCTTTCTGGCCGGGGGACGGATCCCCTACAGGAACACCGATGCGGACGGAAAGATCTCGACGACCTTCGAATCCATCGGTGTCGAGCTTGAATTCACCCCGACCGTCTTTGATCAGAACCAGATCCAGCTGCAGATCAACACCAGGGTGCGCGCAGTTGATGAGGCCAATTCCTCTCCGGACGGGCGCGCGCTGTCCGAGCGCAGCGCGACAACCACGGTGGAGCTCGGCAGCGGTCAGAGCTTTGCCATTGCCGGCATGTTCCAGGCCGATACCGCACAATCGCTGAGCGGTATCCCCGGTCTCGTCAATCTTCCGATCCTTGGGGCGCTGTTCAGGTCCTCGAGCTTTAAGAAGGGCGAAACCGAACTGGTCATCATCGTGACCCCCTATCTGGTGAAGCCGACCAGCCCGAACAACCTGCGCACTCCGGTCGATGAGCTGAAGCCCGCAAGTGGTGCCATTGAGCAGCTTGTGACCGGACAAATGAGCAAAACGATCCGTCCCGGCGAAAAGGGCCAGTCAAAGGTCCGTCGGGGCGGGTTCATGCTGCAATAGGAACCGACAGTGCAGATCAGAGTCACCCGCATTCTCGCGCCCTTTCTGACAGCAGGGCTTCTGGCAGCCTGTGGCACGGCATTGCCGCAAGGCCCGACCGAGCGTCTCTCTGCGCAAACGCATGAGGCCGTTCTGCCCTATTCCTTCCTGTCCTGCTCGACTGATATCGGGGCAGCCGAACAAAAGCGGATCCGCAGCTTTCTGGATAAACTGGGTCTGACCAGCCAGGATACGCTGGTGGTTTCTGTGCCCAAAAACCGCCTGCCCGAACGCGATGCAGGCCGGCGCAAGACGCTCAGCCAGATTTTTGCCGCCTATCCTGCCCGGGTCCGCTTTATCCAGGATGATGATCTGCGCGAATTGCCGCAATCAGAGCCGCAGGGGATCATCCGGGTGGTTCGGGTGACCGGGGTAAATGTGACGTGCAAAGGTGGCCCCGGTGAAGCGGGATGCGCCTCCGCCAGAAATCTTGCCGCTATGATTGCCTATCCGGCAGATGTTTTCATGCCGGATAAGGGGGCAAGATATTTGCCTCCGGCAAAAACACCGCAGGCGGGGCTTACACCGTGAAACCGGATCTCTTCAGAGCCGCCAGGTCCTGGGCGAAGCGCGAAGATGGTGCGATCACCATCGAATTTGTGATTATCTTCCCGCTGTTTCTCGCCTTTCTCTTCCTTATTGTCTTCGTGAGTTTTCTGATTGCGACGGCAAGTGATGTCCAGCAGCTGGCGCATGAACTTGCGCGACAATCCATCGGCCGTCTGAGCCGCACAACGCCGCCCGCAGATGTTTGCAAGTCCCTGGCCGATGACGAGATCCTGATGGGGGTTCTGATCGGGCAATCGGTGCTGCTTGACCCGGCGGATCTGACGGTTCTGCCTTGCCCTGATGCGCCGGATGCGAATGGCTTTGTCACCGTGCAGGTGACGTATAATTTCGCGGGCAGCTTTGTGCAGTCGCTGGGGCAGACCTTTGGCGTTGATCTGGGGATCATCACCCGTATTTCTGCCATCAAACTCTGACGATCTGACAATTTACACCTGACACGCGGCAGGAATCGGGTGCAGACAACGTGTGATTGATTTATCAGACGTCGGATTGCGGGAATCCCCTCTGCCGATTCCCGATCTCATCTTCAGCTGCCACTGAGGGGAATATCCGATGGCTGTCTTCCTGAACCTGCAACGGGCCGCGCCTGCTGTTCTGATCGCGGCGGCTGCCGGATCCGTTTTTGTCGGCAGCCTTCAGGCACGGCCCTATTCGGCGGTTGAGGTCCGGGGTGCCGAATTCATTGCCGCTGATGATATTGCGGCTGCCTGTGAGGTCGTAGCGGGCGAGTATGATTCCTCCGATATGAGCGCGGTTCAGGAATGCCTGATGAGCAGCGGCCAGTTTCGCAGCGTCGAGGTGCGGGGCGAGGGCGCGACCCTTGTGGTCGAGGTCAGCGAACTGAATGACCGCCCCGGCCGGGTTGAGGTCGGTCTGGCCTATGACAGCCGCGATGGCGCGACGCTCAACCTTTACTTCGAACGCTACAACCTGTTCCCGGGCACCTTTGGCTCGATTGATCTGCGGTTCGCCGAAGAGGTGCAGTCATTCCGCACATCGCTTTATCACGCGGATGCCTTTGGCGATCTGGATTTCGGGATTGATACCGAGATGCGCAAGACCAGCTACAGTGATCAGGGCTTCGTTGCAAAACGGGTGCTGGTCGAGCCCTATCTGGCGCTGCCCTTTGCCTCGGGCGGCCGGGCCGAACTGGGGGTTGGCTATCGTCGCGACGATATGTCGGATGTGGCGGCGGGCTCCAGCGTGCTTTTTGGCCGTGAGATGGGGGTCATTGATGCGCCCTATGTCCGTCTTGGCGTCAGCTATTCCTCCAACCCCTCGAAGAATGGCGGGGCTGGCTTTGTGACCGGGCTTTCGCTGTCGCTGGACCAGTATTTCTGGGGGCTTGGCACCGATCAGAAGACCTATGAGACCCGGATCGAGGCAGATGCGCGCTTTGCGCTGGCCGAGAAGACATCGCTGCTGGTCGGGTTGCGCGGCGGTATTGTTTCCGGCCAGGACGGTCATAATACGCGCGCGGTTGACCGCTTCTTCGTCGGTGGGGCCGATTTCAGGGGCTTCGCGCCGCGTGGCATTGGCCCGAAGGACGGCGACTGGTTCCTCGGCGCCAATAATTACTATGTGACCAGTGTCGAGTTGCAGCGTGAGATTGACCAGCTGCTTGGCACCACGGGGCGCGTCGGCGTCTTTGCGGATATCGGGTCTGCCTGGGGGCTGGATGATACGCTGGGCGGCACTGTCGATGACGGAAAGTATATCCGCAGCTCGGTCGGAGTTTCGCTGACACTTGATCTGGGCAATATACCGGTGTCGCTCTTTGTGGCCAAACCGGTCGATTACCGGGATGGCGATGACAGGCAGAGCTTCGGTATCAGTTTCAGCACGTCATTCTGAGAAATCCGGCAGCGGCAGCTGGTCTGCCGCTGCCGCCGGACAGAATGGGTTCAGGCCAATTTCAGATTGCGCGCCTGGATAACCGCCTGGGTCCGGTTTGTGACGCCCAGTTTGCGGCAGATCGATTTCACATGCATTTTGACGGTCGCTTCGGCCAGCCCGAGATTTTCGCCGATTTCCCGGTTGGGCATGCCATCGGCCAGGAGATTGAGCACCGAGACCTCGCGGTCTGAAAGGGGCGAGACGAAAGCCTTCTGGGTGGCCTTGTTCTCCTGGATCAGCTCCAGCGGGAAGTAGCGCTCTCCTGCCGCCATGAAGCGAATGGCATTTGTGAGGCTTTTCATCGAAGTGGTCTTTGGAACCAGACCGGCCGCGCCATTCCGGGTCATCTCATCGACAACACGCGGCGTAGGGCCGCCGGTGATGATGCCGACCGGCTTTCCCGCATTCAATGCGGTGATCTGCTTCAGCGTTTCGACTCCATGCATCCCGGGCATGTCGAGATCCAGCAGGATGAGGTCGAATTCGCCGTTTTTCTTCAGTTGTTCTATCGCGCCATCGATCGAGATCGCGGTGCTGAGCCTGATATCCGGGCTGTTCTCCAGCACGAGGCCGATGATTTCGAGGATCAGGGTATGGTCATCGGCGATGAGCACACTGAGCGGCGCAGGTGCCGGATTGTTTTCACTCATCATGTCTCTCTCGTTGCCTGTCAGAGTGGCCCTGTCAGGTGAATACCGCCGACTGCGACGATTGGATAAACGTCCATAAAATCACATGCTCAGAAGAGGAAATTGTCAAGACTTTAAGCAGCGCCCCGGCGCTGCGGTTGAACAGGTTCTCTTTTTTGGCAGCGACCTCGCCGGTCGAACAAAACTTAAGACTTATGACCGGGACTACAGTCAGCTTTCGGCTGCAAACTGCTGCAGCCGAACTTCCGTACTATGTGCCATCTCTTCCGCAAGATCCAGCGTTGCGGCATCGCATAGCCCCTCGCGCGCGTCGATCTGCAGGCGCCGGAGGGCATATTCGACCCCTGCCAGCCCGGTAAGACCGGCAGATCCGATCGCGGAATGGATCCGTGCCCGCAGATTGTCGGGAATTTCCGGACTGCGGGCGAGGTCAAAGACCTCGCGCGCCTCTTCAAGCGCGCGCTGCATGAAGACAAGCGTTGCAGGGCGCCCCATTTCTCCGGTCAGTTCAAGGACAAGGGCGTTGTTCAGCATGGTCTCGGGTGTCTGCATTCTGTTGATGGCCTGTTGGCGGGGCCGTGTCCCTTCTTTCGCATCCCTGAGAGCGAGGCGTAATTCCGACGGGCGCACGGGTTTGATAAGGATATGATCCATCCCCGCGGCGAGGCCGGATCCGTGGATCACCGAGCCGACATGCGCCGTAAGCCCGACGATAAGAAGATGTTCTCCGGCGCTTTCCTCGCTGCGAATCTGGCGCGCCACCTCGATCCCGTCAATATCGGGCAAAGTGACGTCCAGCAGCACAACATCGATCTGATCTCTTTTCGATCTGACCCGCAGCAGCGCATCCATACCGTTGACGACGCCCTCAACTTCCGCGCCGGCATCCGTCAATGTCCGCAACAGGATTGCCAGATTTACCGGATTGTCCTCGACGACAAGGATCCTGAGCCCGGCAAGGCTGATAAATTCCGGACGGTCCGTGTTCTGATCCCCGCGCTGATCGTCTCGCGCCCTGGCGCCGGTAAGCGGAAAGGTGATGCGGAAAAGGGCGCCACGTTCTTTGCCCTGTCCCAGCTCGATCCGGCCGCGCAGGCGGCTGACCGCCCGGGACACAATGCCAAGCCCAAGCCCATACCCGTCTTTGCTGCCCGGGGGGAGGGGCCGTCCGCCGGTGCCGGGGCTGAGCACCAGCTTGCGCTCGGCCTCAGAAAAGCCTGGTCCGACATCCTCGACTTCCAGCGTTACAAGACTTTCAAAGCTGCCTTCGGTGGCCGCGATTTTCAGTCTTACGGTAATGGGGCCGTTCATATTGAAACGGTTCGCGTTGGTGATCAGGTTTTGCAGCACCGCGCGCAACAGATGTGGCGCACCGCTATGCCAGGCCTCACCTTCGGGCAGCTCGGCCAGGATGAAGTTATTGCTGCGCCGGCAGATCGGGTCGAGCAACCGGACCGTATCGCGCACAACGGCGACCAGGTCGAAATCGACCCGCGGTTCCGTATCTGCCGATACCCCGTCCATCCGCACCGTTTCCAGCAGATTGGCGACCTGATCAATGGCAAGCTGTGCGAGCGAACCAAGCTCGGCCTCTCGCCCATCCTGCGTTTTGGCGTCGGCGAGACCGTCCGCCGCAATGATCAGCGATTGCAGCGGCGCGCGCAGATCATGGGCCATATCGGTGATGCGCTCTGAAAGCGAGCGGTCCCCGGCAGACATGGCGCCACTGGTGACGCGCATCAGATAATAGCGGGCGAGCCCGTTCTCCGCCGGAATGACATGCAGATCCGCAGTCTCTTCATGGCCGGGGCTGACGCTGCAGCTTCCGCGTGTCTGCGCTTCATCGCGTGCGCCTGCCCAATCCGCCGATCTGCCGAACCTGTGCCATTGCGCGACTTTCGCGGCTCCCGCCACTGCATTTGCAAGCAGGAGGTCTCCACTATCCGCAAATATTGCCGTGGCGCGGCTGTCGGTCGCGATAACCGCAGCGAGCAGATCCAGGATGTTGCCGGCGGCATCCGCCTTGGTCTGTGCCGGCTGGTGCACCACTTGGGGAGGAATCACGTCATACTCCTTAAGATCTGCCGAATGTGTTTCTTCGCGGCTCATTCTTCAACTCTCAGCCCCTTGCAGGCGGCTTGTGTCAGCAAAATACCGAATGACAAGGGGCCAATTGTTTCCTTTTTCGGGAAGCACTGTTCTTCCTGAGGTTGTTTTATCAGGCAAATCACAACCAGGAACCCCTGGATGCGGGCGATTTTCAAGAGATGTCCACCAGGGCAGGGAAATCCTGGGCATTCCGATAGCACCAGGGGCTGCCCGGCCAGGGTCCTTGCCCTCATCCTGATTGACATACCTACCCAATATCAATCATACATACTTTCGTAGCGTCATGCTAACCCCTACGATGCCATAATCAACCAAGGGTATGATGAGATGATAATTTTTATACTCGCTCTCGCGGTGCTTACGGAAATTCTTGTGGCAGGGGTTGTTTTTGCTTTGGGCGGGGGCTGGTTGCTCGCCCTCTTCATCGCCCAGGGGGCGGGATGTGCTGCGGTTCTGGGGGCCGCACTAGTCGGAAGTGGGCTGCGGCACATCCATGAGACAGCGGGCGCAGAAAGCGCCGCCTGATCCAACAAACGTAACAAACCAATCTAGGACGAAGAACGATGGGACCCATTCGCATCAACGCTGACAAGCCCACTGACTTCCGGGTGACCGCCCGGCAGGACCAGGTACAGAAATTCGTCCGTGAGGGCGACACCCTGGTTGTTCGGCTGGTGGACGGCAAAAGCATCATTATCACTGACTTCTTCGTCAAAGGACCGAATGGCGAAGTGAGCCGTCTGCTCTATGAAGATGGCACGTTCAGCGGTGTTGATGGCAATTCGCAGACCGTCGAAGAAGCTGTCGATGGCATCGGCACGGCCATGAGCAATGAGGAAATGATCGCGCTTGGTGCCGCCGGCCTGGCTGGCATCGGGATCCTCGCCTCTTCGGGCAGCAGCAATGCCGCGCCCGGCGATGGCGACGGCGATGGCGATGGCGACGGCGATGGCGATGGCGACGGCGATGGCGACGGCGATGGCGACGGCGATGGCGACGGCGACGGCGATGGCGATGGCGATGGCGATGGCGACGGCGATGGCGATGGCGATGGCGATGGCGATGGGAACTCGGTTCTTGGCGAAGTTCTCGAAGGTGTCAGCACAATCGCTCCAGCCCTGCTGAACGGCATCAGCGACGCTCTGAATGGCCTCGGCAATGCCGATGTGAACCAGGCCGTGAACGCTCTGCTCGATACGGTTGCAGCCGTTCTGGGTGGTGAGAATGGCCTGCTCGACACGGCCGGAGACGCGGTGGGTGAGCTGGTCTCCAGCGTTGAAGCCGGGCTGGCAGCTCTGCTTGAAGGGCTTGAAAACGGCACGCCTCTGGCCGGTGCAGGCAACCTTCTGGCCGCTCTGGTCGAGGGTATCCTGGGCGGCGATCCGGCAAGCGGCGATGCCGGTGGCCTGATCCCGCATCTGGAAGGCGGCACCGCGGTGGCGGCTGCGGCTCTGGCAGCTGGTCTTGCCGAAGCCCTGGGCGCATTGGACAGCCTCGACGTTGCCGGAGCGCTCGGCGCAGTCCTCACCGCGGTTGATGCGGCCCTGCTGCAGGAAGGCGCCCTGGTTGGCGAGGCCCTGGAAGGGGTGCAGGACCTGCTTGAGAACCTGCTCGGCGGCCTTGACGGCGCAGTGACAGGGCTGACCAGCGGCGATGTGCTTGGTGCGGTTTCGACCCTGGTCGACGGTCTGCTCGCAGGTGTCCTTGGGGGCGGTGAAGGCGGCGGCGGCGGATTGCTGACCGGTTTGCTCGACGGCCTTCTGGGCGATCTGTTGGGGGATGACGGTCTGCTGGGTGGCCTGCTCGGCGGTGTCGTTGGCGGCGACGGTGGCCTGCTCGGCGGCCTCATCGGAGAGAACGGCCTGCTTGGTGGTCTCCTGGGCGGTGAAGGCGGTCTGTTGGGCGGTCTCCTCGGTGGTGAGGGTGGTCTTCTGGGCGGTCTCCTCGGCGGCGAGGGTGGTCTGCTGGGCGGTCTCCTCGGTGGCGAGGGTGGTCTGCTGGGTGGTCTCCTCGGCGGTGACGGCGGCGGTCTCCTTGACGCAGTTCTCGGCGATGACGGTCTTCTCGGCGGCCTGCTGGGCGGTGACGGCGGTCTGTTGGGTGGCCTGCTCGGGGATACCGGCCTGCTTGGTGGTCTTCTGGGCGGCGGTGGCCTCCTCGGCGGGCTGTTGGGTGGCGCAAGCGGTGGTCTGCTGGACGGCATCCTTGGTGACCACGGCCTGGTCGGCGGTCTTCTCGGCGGCGAAGGTGATCTCCTCGGTGGCCTTCTGGATCCGGTCCTTGGTGACAACGGCCTGCTGGGCGGTCTCCTCGGCGGTGAAGGTGATCTCCTGGGCGGTCTTCTGGAGCCGGTCCTTGGTGACAACGGCCTCGTTGGTGGTCTGCTGGGCGACGATGGCCTGGTTGGCGGCTTGCTGGGAGATAATGGTCTGGTTGGCGGCCTTGTCGGTGGCCTGCTGGGCGGGAATGGTGGCCTTCTTGGTGGTCTCTTCGGGGGTAGCAGCACCCTCCTGGAAGATGACAGCCACGCAGGCGCCCTGCTCTCGTAACCGGGAGCACCCTCAGGAGCGGAACAACCCCCCGCTTCTGATACTGAGCTGCCGCACCCCCATGCGGCAGCTCATTTTATTTGTAGCTGGCAGGATTTTGTCGGAAGACTGCTGGTGCAGAAGACACAGAATACGACGACACAGAATACAGGGACCGTTCTCGTGACAGAAATGATGCAGGCCAGCGCGACGGTGTCTGACCTTCAGGTCCTTGACAGTTTCAATGGCAGGGACACCTTTGGCCTTGTTCCAGGCGCGCCGGTCTGGCTGGCCTGGCGTTGCGCGGGACGTCAGATCGCAGCCGGTTGGTATGAGGCCGAGGATCTGGCGACCGCCATCGCTCTGGCGCAGGCCGATCTTCCCGGGACGCCGCAGCCGGATGCGCTGGAGATCTGCGTGACGCATGACTGGCATCCCGTCACACCGGAGGCGCTGGCCACGGCCTTTCCGAACAGCCTGCGCGGGCTTGTCGGCATGGAGATCCTGTCAGGCGGCAAGCTGACACGGGTCGCGCCAACCCGTGCGATTGCCACAAACCGCGCGCCTCTTCGCGAGATTGAACGGCTTGCGAAACTGAAACGCGTCACGCCCGAAGCCTATGCGCGGGCCGCCCGGATCCGCCGCTTCAGCGCCGATCAGTTCCTGCTGCTTATTCCCGAAGACAGATGCATCAGGCTCTGGCGCGGCGGGCAGATTCAGCCGGCGGAAACAATTGATGCGCCTCTGTTGCAGCAGACGATTGACGGGCTGATCGGATGGATGCGGCAAAATCTGCACCCCGATGGCCGGATGACCTATAAATACTGGCCGAGCCGGGGCGCCGAGTCGAAAGCAGATAATACAATACGCCAGTTCATGGCCACCGTGGCGCTCGGCCGGATTGCGATGCGCAGCGGATCACCCGCGGATGCCACCGGCGCGCAGGCCAGTCTGGCCTATAACCTCGACCGGTTTTACGCGGAAGAAGATGGTCTCGGCATGATCATTTTCGAAGGCAAGGCAAAGCTCGGGGCCATGGCGCTGGCGGCACTGGCGATCCTTGAGTTTCGCGAGGCCGGTCTCATCCAGCCTGCCGGCTATGAGGCAGCTTTTACGGCGCTTTGCACCGGCATCTTTCATCTCTGGCAGGAGGATGGCGCCTTTCGCACTTTCCTGAAGCCGCCGGATCGCAACGACAATCAGAATTTCTACCCGGGTGAGGCGCTGCTGTTTCTGGCGACGCTGCACCGTAAGACCCGCGATCCGGATCTGGCCCGCCGCTGTATGACCAGTTTTCGCTATTATCGCGACTGGCATCTGGCGGATCCGAACCCGGCCTTCGTTCCCTGGCACAGCCAGGCCTGTGTCATGCTCTGGGAAGATCTCGGTGCATCGGAGCTGGCGGCGTTCGTGTTCAGCCGAAATGACTGGATCTTGCATATGCAGCAATGGGGCGGGCGGCTGCATCCGGATTTCCAGGGCCGGTTCTACAATCCCGAACGCCCGGATTTCGGGCCGCCGCATGCCTCCTCGACCGGGGTCTATATGGAAGGGCTTGCCGACGCCTGGCGCCTGGCGCAGCGGCTCGGCGACAGCGCACGCGCAGAGCGTTACGCGACAGCCTTGCGACGCGGCTTGCGCGCGATCCGGCAGTTGCAGTTCCGCGACAGGAGGGTCGATGGTTTCTACATCAGCCGGCCCGAGGCGGTCATGGGAGGATTGCGCACCGAGACCTATAACAACGAGATCCGGGTGGATAATGTCCAGCATTGCCTGATGGCGCTGCTCAAACTTGACAGAGATGCGGATTTCAACTGGTCAGGTGAGATCTGATATTCGGCACAACCGGGTTGAATCGCCCGGATATCAGAGTGTTGAGACCTGAAGGCGAAGCTTGCGCTGCTCCATCTGTATGGCCTTGCGCAGCAGCCTCGGCTGAAGATCATCCGGCGCACCGCCGCCGAACTGGCGGCAAGTCTCGTGAAACGCGACGCTCCCGTCAGGATCCGTCAGGTCGGGCTCTTCCGGCGGGTGGGGTGTCTTATCTGAAATACGCCCCATGCGCGTGCGGCGGCGCCAACGAATGAGTGTCAGCAGATAGAGAAAGGTCACAATCCCCTGAATCAGCAGAACCTGATCAAAGCCCGTCAGAAAACAGATAGCAGCGATTGCGGCGCCCGCGAGCCACATCAGAGGAAAAATCGCCATTGACCGGATGCCCCTGCAATAGATCCTGACACAGGATGACCAAAGGGTATCTATATATACTATAGTTTGTCAAACAATCTTTGGTTTGGGCCTGCTTGCTGGCCTGCTTTACGGAGCTATATGTATCGGGCCGGATTGGCATTGCTGCGTAACCCGGCCCCTGGCATGATGATGCCTCCCCCGTCGAAATCAGTCCGCGCGAACGATCCCGGCCGCTGCAGCGATCCGACCCAGGGCGTCCCGACATGGGAGGAGGGTCAAATCGCCAGCTTCGAAGCGCAGCACAAGCCGGGGGCCGCGCATAGCTCGCCTTGTCACTGTGACTTAATACCGGACAGCGCCGCAGCGACAGGATTTGAATAGCCCCTGGACGAGCAGACGCCTTGCCTGGCAATTCTGGAAACAGGGAGGACGCGATGTTCTGAGCTGCATCCACAGACGCCCTGACATTTGTCCCGGCTTTTATCCAGCGCGCGCGAGATTCCGGGTTTGAGCTTTGCCTGTTTCGGCGGGCTGGGCAAAGCGGGCTGGCGCAGAGCTTTGCGCATTGCGCTGCACCGGGCCCCGTTGGGGGGTGAATCTCTTGATGAAGGCGTGTCTCGGGTTGGCTGCGTCGATGACAGGGGTGCCTTCGTCATCCGGCGCGAAGGTGTCCGGCCCGTGAAGCCCGACCCCTGTCTGGAGCGCCCGACCTGAACGACCAGCGGCTGAGGCTGCGCAAGACCTCGGTTCCGGCGCGTCAGGGCGGATCAATGACAGGCGACAAGTTGACCAGCATCAGGAGAGAGCGACAGGCAGGATGATCAGCCTGATCAGCAGTCTGCGCAGCCTTAAAGTCCTGGGGCTTCACCCGCGGGATTCCGATGCCGATGATCTGGTTAAGCGGCTGAAGCGGATCGGCCGCAACGTCGGGGCGCTCTGGCCCTGGCCTGAAAACCTGCCGACGGGGGGGGATGTGGTCTTTGTCGAGGTCAAAGAGGTGGCCCCCCGGGTCTGGCCGGGCTGTCTGAGCCGGGGCCCGGACTGTTATGCCAAAGCCCTTACCGGGCGTTCGGGCTGCTCGGCCCGCTTCTGATGGCACGTTCCGCATGGCAGGAACGACTGGACGCTTTGCGCAAAGAAGAGAAGCTGGAACGTAGCAATATCATCACCGGGGCGAAACTCATCCTCATGCGGCGCCACCGCATCAATGCGATCATCAATGCAGATGGTTTGCGCAGCAATCAGGTGACCGGGCCGTGGGATGACAACCGGCGGCCCCTGCCCGGGCGGGGGAGATCATGGTTCCCGATCCTGATTCCTGATCAGCAGGGCTTGCAGTTGCGGGAAATTGCGCCGAAACCTGTTCGTTGTCAGCGAAATTTGTAAGGAGTATCTCCCCTATGGCCAGAGGTCCCACCGAACGAGCAGAGGCAGCAACTGACATCATGGAAAGCGCTGCCCGGCGGGATGTGCATCAGTTCGGCGCGATCTTACGGGCGCGCAGAAGGGCCCTTGATCTGACCCTGAACGATGTTTCGCAAAAGACCGGCCTCGCCAAGGGCTTCCTGAGCGATATCGAGCGCGACAAAACCTCCCCCTCGGTGGCATCGCTTGTCAGCCTTTGCGACGCGCTGAGCCTGCCGGTGGGTGACCTTTTCGCGCCCTCTCCGAATGTTCTGGTGCGGGCTGAGGCGCGGCAGCCGATCAAATTCGGCGGGATAGGCGTTTCCGATCACCTGCTCACCCCCAGCCATGGGGTAAAGATGCAGGCGATCTGGTCGGAAATCGCGCCGGGGGGAACTGCGGGCGATCAGCTCTATTCACTGCGGTCCGAGGAAGAGCTGGTTTTGGTCATCAGTGGCGATCTTGCCCTGAATATTGAGGGCGAAGAGGCCATTCTTCACCAGGGCGATTCCCTGACTTTCGACCCGAGACGTCTTCACAGCTTTCGCAACCCGTCCTCTTCTTTTCCCACGATAGCGGTGTTCATCATGACGCCGCCTCCGGCGTGAACGAATTTATTACGTTATTGGAGAAAAAAGTTCGTAAATGGCGAAATTACAGTTGACGGGATCGCGGAACAACTCCACGCTCTGAGAAAATCAGAACAGGGAGCAATTTCATGATTACGCGCACCGCAAAACGGAAAATGCCGGCCCGGGGGGCGTTGGCTGCAGCCATTGTCGCAGTTGCATCGCCGCTTGCCGCCCAGACCGTGCCAGAGTTTGCCGCCGACGGTTTTTCGGTCTGCGTTGATCCGACTTTCCCGCCAATGGAATTCATGGCGGACGCTGCCGACAAGGATCCGAGCGGCGTCGATATTGATGTGGCGCGGGCGCTGGCTGCGCATTGGGATGTTGGCGTCAGCTTTGTCAGCATGGATTTTGCAGGCCTCCTGCCCAGTCTCGAAGCCGGACGTTGCGACGCGGTGATTTCCGGCACCGTGCTGCGTGAGGACCGGCTGAAGACCTTCAATGCCGTGCCCTATCTTGACACGGCCACCGTGCTGATCGCGGGCAAAGGGGCACCTGCCGTCTCTGATATCGCCGAACTGGCGGGCAAAACCGTCGCGGTGCAATCCGGCACCTCATATCCCGGCCGGATGGAAGCTCTGAATGCCGAGATGGAAGCTGCGGGCCATGCTCCGACCAGGATCCAGCAGTATCCGAAACAAAGCGATGCGATCCAGCAATTGCTGGTCGGGCGTGCCGCCTATGTCGTGACCCAGGACACCGAAATCGCCTTTCGCGAGATGCAGGATCCCGGCAAGTTCGAAGTGGTTTTCACCATGCCAGCCGAGGTATTCGAACCTTTCTCGGTCTATTTGCGCAAGGATGATGTCGAAACCGCGAAGGTCGGCGAGACGGTGAAGGCGCTGGTCGCCAATGGTGAACTGCTGAAAATCGTAGAGAAATGGAACCTTTCGCCAGGCCAGCTGAACGGCATCGGCGAATAAGGGCAAAGACTGAACGGCCATGAATTTCGATCCCTCAACCTATTGGGAGGCCCTGTTTTCATGGCCCTTCCTGCGCGGCGCATTGCTTACGCTTGGGCTGACCGTCGCCGCGCATATGACTGCGATCCTGATCGCGCTGCCGCTGGCGGTGGTTCTGAACGGGCCACCCTCGGCCCTGCGCAAACTGATCACCGCCTATGTCGGTTTTTTCCGGGCGGTGCCGACATTGTTGCAGCTTTTGTTCGTCTGGAACGCGCTGCCGCAGATCTTTCCGATCTTCCGTGAGGAATGGTTCACGCCCTTCCTTGCAGCCTGGATCGCGCTTTCGCTGAACGAATCCGCCTATCAGGTCGAAATCAACCGTTCCGCGCTTTCGGCGGTTGATGGCGGGCAGATGGCGGCAGGACAGGCGATCGGCCTGAAGAGGTCGCATATCTACCGCTATATCATGCTGCCCCAGGCGCTGCGCGTGGCGCTGCCGCCGACGATGAACGAATTCATCACGCTGTTGAAACTGACCTCGCTTGCCTCGATCATCTCGCTCCAGGAGCTGATGACGGTCACCCAGATCAATGTCGCGCGCACCTTCCAGTTCTCGGAATATTACGCCGTCGCACTGACCTGGTATCTGGTTATGGTCTATAGCCTGATGGGCCTGCAAAAACTGGTCGAGCGCCGGTTCCGCTGGTCAAGCCGCACCGAGGCCGCGGTGCTGGCCGAAGCCCGCCGCAGCAGGGGGTGGTAAGAGATGATCAGCCTGAAAAACGTCAATAAGAACTACGGCGCCTTCCACGCGCTGAAAGATGTCAGCCTTGATATCGCCCAGGGAGAGAAAGTGGTGATCTGTGGCCCGTCGGGCTCGGGGAAATCCACGCTGATCCGCTGTGTGAACCATCTGGAGCCGCATGACAGCGGTGAAATCCGGCTCGACGGGCTGGAGGTGGGCGCGGCAAAAGACGTGCTGAAGGTCCGGCGCACCGCAGGCATGGTGTTCCAGAATTTCAATCTCTTCCCGCATCTCACCGTGCTGGAAAACTGCATCCTCGCGCCAAAGCTCGCCAGCGGGGTGAGCGACCGCGAGGCGCGGAAGATGGCGGAGGAATACCTCGCCCGGGTCCATATCCTGGATCAGGCCTGGAAATTTCCGATCCAGCTCTCGGGCGGCCAGCAGCAGCGGGTCGCCATCGCACGCGCGCTGTGCATGAAGCCCAAGGTCATGCTGTTTGACGAGCCGACATCGGCGCTTGACCCGGAAATGGTCGGCGAAGTGCTGGATGTAATGGGCGAGCTGGCGGCCGAGGGCATGACCATGATCTGCGTCACCCATGAGATGGCGTTTGCCCGCAAGGTCGCGGACCGCGTTGTCTTCATGGATGCCGGTCGCATCATCGAAGTGGCCCCGCCCGAAGAGTTCTTTGCTGCGCCGAAATCTGACCGGGCGCGCGCCTTCCTCTCACAGATCTCGCATTGACCGCCAGGCTGACTGGCAGGGGCCACGCGCCCCCGGCAATGCCCAATACCCTCAAGGAGAACGACATGGCTGATTTCGACATCGAACAGGCCAAAAAGGATGTGGGCCGCTGGTACTGGCATGGTATCCCGACCTTCTTCCGCTGCGAATGGAACGAAGATCCCGCTGCTGCCGATATCGCCCTGATCGGCGTGCCGCACAGCTCCGGCAATGGCTCGACCGAGCGCGACCAGCATCTCGGCCCGCGCGCGGTCCGGAATATCTCGGCCCTTTATCGCCGCAGCCATGGCCGCTTCGGGATCACGCCCTGGGATCTCGTCACCATCAATGATGCCGGCGATACCCCGCTGCCCGAAGCGATGAACAATGACGTCTCGGTTGAGCATATCGAGGCCTATGCGGCGCAGTTCGAGAAAGCCGGCACCCGCGTTGTCGCCATGGGGGGCGATCATTCGATCACCGGACCGCTGGTCAAGGCCTGCGCCGGCGCGCATTCCTCGCTGACCGGCGGCCAAAAAGTGGCTTTGGTGCATTTCGACAGCCATACCGACACGCTGATGCATCTGCCGCACTGGCTGGGCAACAAGCGCTCGGCGGCGCATTGGGGCGCTTATCTGGTCGAGGAAGGCCATGTCGATGCCTCCAGATCGACCCAGATCGGCATCCGTGCGAATGTCGGAACCGCCGGCTCGCTGAACACCTCGGACGAGCTGGGCTACCGGATCGTCGGCATGGATGAGGTCGAGGAGATCGGCTGGAAAGGCGTGGTCGAGATCCTGCGTGAGCGGATCGGCGATACCCCGGTTTACATCACTTTCGATCTCGACAGCCTTGACCCCTGCGACGCGCCGGGGGCATCGAACCTGGAGCCTGGCTATCCCGGCATCCGGATCGGCGAGGCCGTCCGTATGCTCCAGGGTCTGCGCGGTCTGAATGTGGTCGGTGGCGACGTGGTCTGCCTGATCCCGACCAAGGACAATCCGAACAAGGTCACCGCGCAAAACGCCATGGTCGTCATGTTCGAGATGCTCTCGCTGATGGCCGACTATATCCACACCAACCGCTGAGACCTGGCATGCATATCCCATCGAAGGCAGAGGTCGTCATCATTGGCGGCGGTATTGCCGGCTGTTCGATCGCCTATCACCTGACGAAGCTCGGCATCACCGACGTTGTGCTGCTGGAACGCAAACAGCTGACCTGCGGCACCACCTGGCATGCCGCCGGGCTGGTGACGCAGCTGCGCGCGTCGCAGCGGATGACCGAGCTCGCGCAATATACCGGCGAGCTCTTTGGCCGGCTGGAAGAGGAAACCGGTCAGGCCACCGGCTTCAAGCGCAACGGGTCGCTGCGTCTGGCAAAAACCCAGGCGCGCTATGAAGAGCTGGCGCGCGGCGCTTCGATGGGACGCAACTTCGGCCTGCCGGTCGAGGCGCTGACGCCCGAAGCCGTAAAGGAACGCTGGGACCCGATCTCGACCGAAGGGCTGGTCGGCGGCTTCTGGTTCCCTGATGACGGTCAGGTGAACCCCGCCGATGTGACCATGGCCTATGCCAAAGGCGCAAGGATGGGCGGCGCGAAGATCCTTGAAGGGGTCACCGTCACCAAAATTCTGCATGAGAATGGCCGCGCCTCTGGCGTGATGACCGAATTCGGCCCGATCGCCGCCGCGAAGGTGGTGATCACCGGCGGCATGTGGTCGCGCGATCTGGCCGCAGATATCGGTGTCACCCTGCCATTGCATGCGGCCGAGCACTTCTATGTCGTGACCGAGGCGATCCCCGAGCTTAAGCGCGATCTGCCGGTCATGTTCATGGCCGATGAGTGGAGCTATTACAAAGAAGACGCCGGCAAGCTGCTGGTCGGCTTTTTCGAGCCGGGCGCCAAACCCTGGGGTCAGAAAGGTATCGCGGAAAGCTTCTGCTTTGACGCGATCCCCGAAGATATCGAACATATCTCCCCCTATCTTGAAATGGCGATGGACCGGGTGCCGGTTCTGCAAAAAACCGGGATCCAGCTGTTCTTCAATGGCCCGGAAGCCTTTACCCCCGACAACCGCTATCACCTCGGCGAGACCGCCGAGATCAGCGGCCTGTTCTCGGCCACCGGCTTCAACTCGATCGGCATTCTGTCCTCGGGTGGGGTCGGCAAATCGATGGCCTCCTGGATCGCCGATGGCCATCCGCCGGTCGAGCTGATCGATGTCGATGTGCGCCGGACGCAGAAATTCCAGCGCAACCGCAAATATCTCGAAGACCGCTCGGTCGAGACCATCGGCACGCTTTTCGACATGCACTGGCCGGGCAAACAGTTTGAAACCGCGCGCGGTGTGCGGCGCTCGCCCTTCCACGACCGGATGCTGGAGGCAGGCGCCTTCATGACCGAACTCGCCGGATGGGAGCGCCCCGGCTTTTTCGGCACGCCCGAGGAGCTCGCGACGATCGAGTATTCCTACCACCAGCCCAGCTGGTTTAAGAATGTCGCCGCCGAATGCCGTAACACCGCCGAAAATGTCTCGGTCTTTGATTACAGCTGCTTCGTGAAATACCGCGTCGAAGGGCCGGATGCGCTGTCAGCGCTGAACCGGATCTGCGCCGGAAACTGCGATGTTGAGACCGGCAGGATCGTCTATACCCAATGGCTGAACCCGCGGGGCGGGATAGAGGCCGATGTAACGGTGATCCGTGTCTCTGAAACCGAGTTCCTTGTGATCACGGTGGCCGTATCGCAGCGCCGCGACATCAGCTGGTTCCGCCGCAATCTGCCCGAAGGGGCACGCGTCCATATCAGCGACATCACCTCGGCCACGCCGATGCTGGCAGTGATGGGCCCCAAATCGCGCGAACTGCTCACGCGGCTCTCGCCCGATGATTTCTCGAACGAAGGCTTCCCCTTCGGCACCTCGCGCGAGATCGATCTTGGCTATGCAAGGGTGCGCGCAAGCCGCCTGACCTTTGTTGGTGAACTTGGGTTCGAGCTGCTGATCGATGCGGAATTCGCAGGCCATGTCTGGGAGGTGCTGGCGGAGGCGGGCAGGGATCTCGGGCTGAAACCCGCCGGCTATTTCGCGCTGAACTCGCTCCGGATGGAAAAGGGCTACCGGCACTGGGGCCATGACATCGGCGAGGAAGACACGCCTTATAACGGCGGTCTCGGCTTTGCTGTGGCGTTGGAGAAAGAGGGCGGCTTCATTGGCCGCGACGCGCTGCTGGCGCAAAAATCCGAAGGCCCCGTGCGCCGCCGTCTTGTGCAGGTTCAGCTGGAAGGCGGTGCCGACGCGCCGATGCTTTTCCATTACGAGCCGGTGACGCGTGACGGGGAACTGGTCGGATCGGTGATGTCCGGGGCCTATGGCCACCGGGTCGGCGCCTCGCTTGGCCTCGCCTACGTGTCGCATCCCGATGGTGTCAAAAGGGAGTGGCTTGAGACAGGCACCTGGGAGGTCGAGGTCGCGATGAAGCGCTATCCGGCACGGGTCCAGTTCGGTCCCTGGTATGATCCCGGCGGTGCGAAAATCAAAAGCTGAGCGAATACCCCCCGGACCCCCGGACTATGCCAGTCTCGAACTCGGCCCCGTGACCGGGTTCGGGCAGACCCGCAAGCTGTCGGCCGAAATCGACCAAGACCGTCTCACGCGGATCGACCGCGTCATGGCCGGGGAAACCGAGGCCTGTTTCCCCGACTTGCGCCACGAGGCGGCAGCACCGACGCGGCAGTTCGAGCGGTCGCGACGCCTGCGACGCCTCACCAAGCTGAAGAAGATGGCACTGGCGACCGCGCTGACCGGCACTGGCATTGTGCCAACCGCGCGCGCTAAGTCAAAAGCCGCGCGCCGCTTCGCAAAGGCGTGGGAGTCTTGCATCGGAGAGGCCGATGTCGACGGGCGCACCGACTTCAATGGCCTTCAGTCAATCATTGGCCACGAGACCATCATCTCTGGGGAGACTTTCATTCAGATCCGCGGTGGTGACGACGGGCTACCTTATCCGCCCCGGCGGCTGACCCCGGGGGCGGATAAGGGCTTCGATGCGGTCGCGTTTGTCGCTGACCGGCGCCAGGCCGCGCGTCGCGCCGCGCGCTGCGCAGAAACCGCGATATCCAACGTTCGACGGCCATACAACGCGACACAAGGTTATGCTCTGTCGATCAGGCAGCGCAAACGGATCGAAGAGGCCCCCGGCCGGATCAGAATCGTCAGGGGCATGGCACAGACCCTCTGTTGCGGCATCGAAAGGGGGCGCTCGCGCCTCATCCTGGCGATGACTGCCAGGACCCTCTTCCGGTCGCCCCGGTGGCGGGCTGCGTGACAGGAAAACACCTGTCAGGCAGTGCTCCTTCCGGCATCACCGGACCCGAAGCGGAATGCCGAAAGCAGCCGGAACGGGAAACCGGTCGCGCTCAGCGACGTCTTCAGTGCCCTGTCAGAGACATTCCCCCCCATCGGCGACCAGCGCGAGACCGGTGACGAAACGCGACTGGTCCGAGGCGAGGTAAAGCACCGCCGCCGCGACCTCTTCGACCGTGCCGAAACGCCCGGCGGGGATCGCGGTGGAGATATAGGCCTCAAGCCCGGCCCGCCCGCCCATCTGGCGTTCAAACCCGGCGTTGAACGGGGTGTCGATGAAACCGGGGCAAAGCGCATTGACCCGGATGCCGTCTTTCGCGAAATCCTTCGCCATCTGTTTCACCATGGCGACGGCGGCATGTTTCGTCACCGCATAGGCGATCATCCCGGCATCATATTGCACCCCGGAATTTGAGGCGGTGATGATGATCGAGCCGCTTTTCTGCGCCTGCATCTGCGTGATCACCGCCTGTGCCGCCACGAAATGCGAACGCACATTCATCACCCATGAAGCATCCATCTGATCCGGGCTCACCTGATCGAGCCGGCCTTCGATCTGGATGCCGGCATGGGAATGCAGCACGTCGATGCGCCCGTGGCGGGTGATGACCTCATGGATCGCTGCGCGGATCGCAGCCGTGTCGGTCATGTCGAGCGCCATCGCCTCGGCGCGCTGGCCGGAGGCGGTGATCTCTGCGGCCACCAGACCGGCGGCGGCACCATCGCGGTCGGTCACCACCACCATCGCCCCCGCCCCGGCCAGCGCCTTGGCCGAGCCGCGCCCGATCCCCGATCCGGCCCCGGTGACAAAGGCGATTTTTCCGTCAAGCCGCATCGCGGACCTCCTTTCAGCCGGGCATCAGACCGCGGCGCTGGTAATGGATCGCGGCAGTCTCGAGGAACTCCGCCAGCTTTTCGGCGCCGTGGTCATGGCGCAGCATCGCGGCCCGGGCGCGCAGCGTGGCGCTGTCTTTCACGCGCCCCGGCCGCAGCATCTCATAGGTCTCCATGATGAGATCCTGCGGCACATGGACCAGTTCGGCGGCGCGTTCGAAATTCGCGGCCAGCGCCGCGCGGCCCGCGTCACGGGCAATCTCGGCCTGGGCCAGCAGCGCCTGCGGCGTGATGCGCAGGTCTTCGATGGTGACCTCGCCCGCCATCACCGCGTCCAGCGTCAGCGCGTCAAGTGGCTTGCCGCGTGCGCCCCGCACCTTTTCGGGCGCGGTCTCGGCCAGGGGGAAATCGGCCCGTGTCAGGGGGCGGGTCGGTCTGGTGGTCATGGCATTTCCCCTGTCTCCGGGCCCGCATCCAGAAAGGTCACGGTGATGTCTTCGGGCGCGCGGTTCGGATCGGTCAGGCCGGTTTCAATCGCATAGATCAGCGCGACCTGGGCGTGGAACCGCGCCCCGAGGGCCTGGCCATCGGTCGGCACCGAGACCGGCTCGGGGCGTTCGCCATGGGTCCATCGCGCGGCATTCCGGCCCATGTTCTCATAATGCGCGAGGGTGGTGATCGGCGCGTTCGAGAAGAGTTCCAGATTGTTATGCGGCATCCGGCCGCGCTGATGGATCACCGCCGTCCCCTTGGCCTGGATGCCGATGCCAAAGCCCGAACCCGACATTTCCGCCGCTGTCAGCCCCAGAAAAGACGTATCCGCCGTATGATGCATCCTGAGGATCCGCGCCACGCCGCCCCCGGCGGTGATGCCCCGGATCAGGGCCGCCAGCACATCCGAGAGCGCCAGCCCGGCGGTGGTCTGGTAAAGTTGCAGGCCAAAGGCGGGCGAAATGCCGATCACCACCTCATGCGGGGCCGCGCCTTTCGGGGCCGCGCCCTGGGGCGCATAGGCGATGCGGCGGCTTTCGCCGCGCCGGTGGCGGGCCTGGTCCGAGAGCACCTCGGACTGGCCGATCAGGTCGCGGATCTCGTTGATCTCATCGCGGCGGGCCTCGGTCATCCGATAGCCGGTGCCGGGGCCCGCGTAATCATTGGGGTCATTGACCGCCGAAAGGATACGGCCCTGGCGGATGATCGACGAGGTCTGCAGGTAATCGCCCGAGACCCGCAGCTTGACGATTTTCAAAAGATTTTCGGCCTCGGGGTGGAAGCCGCGCTTTGCCAGCGCCTGAATCACGTCGATCACATTGATGCCGCGCGCCTGGATTTCTTCCGAGATCCGCGCCGTCTCGCCGGTGGAAAAGGTCTGTGTCTCGCGCGAGCCCGATGCCGCGATGACGCTGGTCTTCATCGCCTCTGTCGGTGATGCCAGCCCGAGTTCTTCCAATACTGCCGAAATCGCCCCGACTGCCCGGATGCGCAGCGACAGCGCCTCGGCTTCGGGGATTGGGGTCAGCCCGCCATCGGCCTCGAAATCGCGTTGCAGCGTGAGGAAATCCTCCATCTCCTCGCCGTTGAACAGCGATGGGTTAAAGGAATTGTCATATTTCAGGATCGAGCCAAAGCCCGAGCAGATCAGGTCCGAGCCCGCGATCAGATAGGGCAGGATCTTGGCGCCGACGCGGATTTCCGATTCGGTTGCGCGCGCGTCATTTCCCGATGCGCATTCCAGATCCAGCCAGACCGCGAGCAGGTTTTCCGCCATCATCTCGCGCATGCCGCCTGCGATCGATGCGGTGATCGGGGCGCCGTCGATGCCACCATTCTGGGTGCCCTGCACCCCCATGCCACGTTGCAGACACAGGCAGCGGGCTTCGAGATACAAGAGCGACTTCGCCTCGTGATACCCCATCAGCAGTTCTGACCCGCCGCCCGAGGTACAGCGCGCCTTGATCCCGCGCGAGGCATAGGCGGCCACCAGGAAAGCCTTGGACCAGGGCGTATCATCGCCATCGGTAAAGCTGCGTTCTGTGCCATAGACCGACACGGTTTCGGCGTAAGAGGTAAAGCCCGCCATGCCGATCCGCAGCTCTTCGGCCTCTTCCGAAGAACACTGGAACAGGGTCCCCCATTCGCCGACCGACGACCCCACGAGGCAGGCCAGCGCATTCGACCAGGCGCAGCGGGCGACGCGCATCGTGGTCTCGACCTCGTCAAACCCATGCCCCGCCGCCACCGCCGCATCGGCGGCCAGTTGCAGCGGATCGTCTTTCGCATTGGTCACATGGGCCTGGTTGCCGGGGGTCTTTCTGGGGCGCATTTTCGAATAGGCGAAGGCGATTTCCATCGCGTTCAGCTGCGACACCACATCGACCAGTTTTGCAGGCGTCATGCCATGCGCCAGCCGCACCAGCGTCTCGCGCGGGACATGCATATCGACAAGCATCCGCGCGACCTCGCCCGAACCCATTGCCATCGCCTCGGGGGCGATGGCCGGGTCGAGGTGATATTCGGCGATAAAGGCGTCTATCATGTCGAAATCATGCGCCAGAACGCCATCCATCGAGGCAATCCGGCCGCCGCTGAGCGTCAGCCCCGGTTTCGGATCGGCCGGGCTTTTGAAGGCGGCAAAGCCATTGGCCGGATCTTCCTTTGCGAAGCGATCCAGCCGCAAGGGGCGCTCGTCCCAGTCAGAATAGCGGCGCCAGCGATTGACCTGAACGGTGTCTGACATCTGCGTCTGTTCCTATGCCATCGCATCGAGCGATTCCGGCACCACCTGGCCGCCATCGATCACGATGGTCTGCGCAGTGATATAGCCGGCAAGATCCGAGGCGAGGAACAGCACCGCATTGGCGATGTCATCGACCGTCCCAAGCCGCCCCAGCGGCACCGAAGCCTCCATCGCGGCCAGGTATTCCGGCCCGTTGCCCTCGAAGCCTTCGGTGATGATATTGCCGGGCAGAACGGCGTTGATGGTGACCTTATCCTTCGCCAGCTCCATCGCGGCGGAGCGCATGAAGCCAAGCTGTGCCGCCTTGGAGGCGCCATAATGGGTCCAGCCGCGATAGCCGGTGATCGGGCCGGTGATCGACGAGGTCAGCACGACGCGACCCGCGCCCGCCTTCCGGAAATGCGGCTGCGCGGCTTTCACGGCCAGAAAGGAAGACCGCGTGTTCACCGCCATGACCTGATCCCATTCGGAAGGCTCCATCGCCTCCATCGTCGTCTGCGGATAGATGCCGCCATTGGCGCAGAGGATATCGAGCCCGCCCTGCGCTGCCGCCGCCTCATCGACCATGGCTTTCACGGCGGCCCAGTCGGCAATGTCGCAGCTGGCAAGCCGCAGTTTCGCGCCCGGCAGATCCGCGAGGATGGCATCCCGCACCGCCTCCAGCGCCGGAATGCCGCGCGCGACCAGGGTCACTTGCGCACCGCTTGCGGCCAGTGCGCGGGCGATGCCGCGCCCGATGCCCTTTGACGCGCCGGTGACGATGGCGCTTTGTCCATTCAGGCTGGTGAACATCGGGCTTCCTCCCTTATGAAATCGTGAGATCACCGCTCAGCGCGGCGAGGTAGAGGCGGCGGAAATCATCCTGATCCATTTTGCGCGGGTTCGCCCCGGTCGAAGGATCTGCCAGCGCTTTCGCGGCGATCTCATCCGCGCGCTCTGCCGTCGCGCCAAGTTCCGCCAGGGTATGCGGGATGCCCAGCTCGCGTCGGAAGTCGAGGAGCCAGGCCATGAACCCATCAAAACCACCTTCGATTTCAAGGCTATGCGCGACACGGGCGACTTTCGCCTCAATCGCCGGGCGGTTGAAGGCGACCACATAGGGCAGGATCACCGCATTGGCGAGACCATGCTGGATGTCATGGATCGCCCCCAGCGGATGCGCCAGCGAATGCACCGCGCCGAGACCTTTCTGGAACGCCACGCCCCCCATCATCGCGGCGGCAAACATCATCGTCCGCGCCTCGAGATCCTGGCCGTTCTTCACCGCGCGCGGCAGGGCGTCGCGGATAATCCTGAGGCCTTCCAGCGCGATACCATCCGCCATCGGATGAAAGCTCTCGACGCAGAAGGTCTCGAAACAATGGGTGAAAGCGTCCATGCCCGTTGCCGCCGTCAGTGCGGGCGGCAGGCCGAGCGCCAGCTCCGGATCGCCGATCACCAGGACTGGCAGCATCTTCGGGTGGAAGATGATCTTCTTGGTATGGTCGGTCGTGTTGGTGAGAACCGCCGCCCGCCCGACCTCGGACCCGGTCCCGGCGGTGGTCGGCACCGCGATGATCGGATGGATACGGTTGGCATCGGCACGGGTCCACCAGTCGCCGATATCTTCGAGATCCCAGACCGGAATGGTCTGCCCCTCCATCAGCGCGACCAGCTTGCCGACATCCATCGCCGAGCCGCCGCCGATCACGATCACCCCGTCATGCGCGCCTTTGCGGAAGGCTTCGATCCCGGCTTCGAGGTTCAGATCGGTCGGGTTACCCTGCACATCGGAAAACAGCGCGGGCGCAAGGCCGGCAGCTGTCAGCGCCGCCAGCGCGGCGGTGATAAAGGGCAGATGCGCCAGGCCCTTATCGGTGACAACCAGCGGGCGCCGGATGCCTGCCGCAATGGTATGGGCGCCAATACCGGCGATCTTGCCGGCTCCGGCATGGATGGTGGTCGGGTAGGTCCAGCGGGCAGTCAGGGCGTAGGTCATCAGATCATCTCAAAGTAACGGTTCAGTTCCCAGTCCGAGACCCAGGCGCGTTGTGCCGCGACCTCTGCCTCGCGTGAGGTGGCGAAATGGTCGGTAAAGGCGTCACCAAACCAGGCGCGCGCCATATCCGATCCACGCAATCGGGCGGCGGCCTCGGCGAGAGAGGCCGGAAAGCGGCGTTCGGGTGGCAGGTCCGCCTCATAGCCATTGCCTTTGAGCGCCGGGCCGGGGTCGAGGCCTTCGCGGATCCCTTGCAGGCCCGAGGCCAAAGCGGCGGCCAGCACCAGATAAGGGTTCGCATCCGCCGCCGGGGGCCGCATCTCGACCCGGATCGACTTCGCGCTGTCGCCGACGACGCGCAGGCTGCAGGTGCGGTTGTCGAAACCCCAGGTCGCACCGGTCGGCGCCCAGAACCCTGGCGCAAGGCGGGTGAAGGAATTGATCGTCGGGGCGTAAAGCGCCAGCAGTTCAGGCATGTATTTCAGCTGGCCCGCGATGAAATGGCGCGCGGTCTGCGACAGGCCACCTTCGCCGTCAGGGTCATAGAAGGCCGACTGCTCCCCTTGCCACAAAGACAGATGCGTATGGCCACCGCAGCCGGGCAAGCCGTTCAGCGGTTTTGCCATATAGCACAGGCTCAGGCCGTTCTGATTGCCCCAGGCCCTTGAAAACGCCTTGAAAATCGCCGCCCGATCGGCGCCTTCCAGCGGTTCTGACGGCGTGAAGGCGAATTCCATGGCGCCTTCACCGGCTTCGGGATGGATCGCCTCCAGCGGCGTTCCCAGCTGACGCGCCAGTGCCATCAGCCCCGAGAAGAACCCGTCTTCGACCGCCATCCGCTGCACCGAATAGCCGCCGGTTGTCGGGCTCAGGGGGGTGAGGCCGCGATAGCCCTTGGCCAGCGCCGAGGCGGGTGTTTCGCGAAAAACGTAGAATTCATATTCAAACCCGGCCAGCGCGGTGAATCCCATGGCGCGGGCCTCGTCCAGCACCCGCCCCGCCAGCCTGCGCGGGCAAAGGGCCGCGCCCGGCCCATCGGCATATTCGACCAGGTGAAACCGCCGCCCGTCGCCGGGCATCACCCGGCCCGGCCCCGGCACCACCCGGATCGGGTCATCATGATAGCCGGTGTGCCAGCCGGTATGCCGGTTCTGATACAGCGCGTCGCGGCTGTCCCAGCCCAGCACCACCGAGCAAAAGGCACCACCCTTTTCCTGCCAGGATTTAAGCTTGGCACTTGTCGCGTATTTGCCCCGGATCAGCCCGTCGAGATCGACATAGCCGAGCATCGCGAAATCGTCGCCGGGGGGCGGAATATCATTCATCGTCTTTTCCTCAGGCGCCGAGATAGGCGCGGGCGACTTCGGGGTCGGTCAGCAGATCGGCGGACCGGCCCTGCAGCGCAATCGCCCCGGTTTCGAGCACGTAACCATGATCGGAAAGCTGCAGCGCAAGGCTTGCATTCTGTTCGACCAGCACGATCGACAGGCCAGAGGCGCGCAATTCACGGATCAGCGCCGCGATCTCGTCGATCATCACCGGCGAAAGGCCCAGCGACGGCTCGTCCATCAGAAGAACCTTCGGCCTTGCCATCAGCGCCCGACCGATTGCGACCATCTGCTGTTGCCCGCCCGAAAGCTTTCCCGCCGGCTGGTTCTGTTTCTCGCGCAGGATGGGGAAGCGGTCGAACACCTCTTCGATCCCCTTTGCGATCCGCGCGCGGTCGCTGTCGAGATAGGCGCCGATACGCAGATTTTCCTTCACCGTCATCAGCTTGAAGAGCTTGCGCCCTTCGGGGACATTGACGATGCCAAGGCCGACGATCTCATGAGCGGGACGCCCGGTGATCACCTGGCCATTGAAACGCACCTCGCCGCGCGACGGTTTTTCCAGCCCCGAAACCGCCTTCAGGATCGAGCTTTTTCCCGCGCCATTCGCCCCGATCAGGGTGATGACGCCGCCCTCTTCCAGCGCCATCGAGACGCCTTTGACCGCCTCGACCTTGCCGTAATGGACCCACAGATCGCGTATCTCAAGCAACATGGGCCTGGCTCCCCAGATAGGCTTCGCGCACCTGCGCATTGGCGCGCACCGCTTCGGGCGTGCCGTCGGCGATCTCATTGCCGAAATTCAGGACCGTGATGCGGTCGCACAGCCCCATCACCACCTTCATGTCATGTTCGATCAGCATGATGGTGATGCCGGTTTCGCGGATGCGGCGGACGAGATGGATCATCTCGCGGCTCTCATCGCTGTTCATGCCGGCGCAGGGCTCGTCGAGAAGCAGCATCTTCGGCTCGGCGGCCAGCGCGATGGCGATACCGAGCATCTTCTGATGCCCATGTGCCAGGGTGGAGGCCTGTTGATCCATCAGCGCCCCCAGCCCCACGAAATCAAGGATTTCACGCGCGCGGGCGACCGATCCGGCCTCGGCCTCGCGCGTTTTGCGGGTGCGCAGCAGCGATCCCCAATAGGAATGGCGGGAATGGAGGTAATTCCCGGCCACCACGTTTTTCAGCACGGAAAACTGTTTGAACAGCGTCACATGCTGGAAGGTCCTGACCAGCCCCTCTGCCGCGATCTGATGCGGTTTCATGCCGCTGATCTTCTGGCCCCGGTAGCGGATTTCCCCGGCCGTTACCGGATAGCGCCCGGAACAGGCGTTGAAAAACGTGGTCTTGCCGGCGCCATTCGGGCCGATCAGCCCGCGGATCTCACCTTCCTCGACCGTCAGGTCGAGGCCGGCAATCGCGGTCACCCCGCCGAATTTCATCTGAAGGCCACGCGCCTCTAATTCATGCATGACGAGGCCTCACTTCTGCGAATTGCGGTTGAAGAGCTTGCGGATACGGGCGGGGACCGTCTCAAGCCCGCCTGGCAGAAGCAGGACCGAGGCGATCAGCACGACACCGAAGAAGATGGTGCGGAAATAGCCGGTCGCGCGCAAAGCCTCATCGACCATGGTCAGAGAGATCGCGCCCGCGACCGGCCCGCCAACTGTGGTCAGCCCGCCGACGATCAGATGCACCAGCGCGAATTCCGACTTCCAGATGTCGAAACTTTTGGGGCTGATATAGGTCTGGTAATGCGCGTAAAGCGCGCCGATCACGCCGACGAGGGTGCAGGCGATGGTGAAACAGACGACCTTCTGGCGGAAGACATTGATGCCGGTATGTTGCGCCAGCAGCTCGTTTTCATGGATCGCCCACCAGATCGTGCCGGTGCGCGACGCGTTCATGCGGTAGATGATCCAGACCGTAAGCGAGACGAAGAACAGCGCCAGATAGTAATAGGCGATGCGGTTCGCAAAGTCGATTTGCAGGAAGCCAAGGTCGAGGACCGGCGGTTTGATGTCGAAGACCCCGTCCCAGCCGCCGAAGAAATCCTTGAAATAGGCGAAGTTGCGTTTGATCACCTCGCCCACCGCCCAGGAGGCCATGAAGAAATACACCGCTCGCGTCCGCATCAGGGGCACCGCGATCAGCATGGCGAATAGCGCAGAGACTGCGGCGCCGATCCACAGGCCATACCACATCGAAAGCCCCAGTTTCGTCAGCACCAGCGCCGAGGCATAGGCGCCGATCCCCATGAAACCGGCATGGGCGAAAGAGATCACGCCCAGCGACCAGATCATCCAGAGGCTGGTGGCCAGCGCCACGTTGAAGCTGATCGTGATGCCGACATGGATCATGTAGAGGTCGAAGCCGACCAGCGCCGGTGCGACGAGGGCGAGGGCGAGGAGCCCGCCCCAGACAAGGCGGTTCGGCCTGGCGATGATGTCTGATTTATCCATGATCGCCCCCTTAGTCCCAGTTCTGGCCAAAGAGCCCCGAGGGCCGGAAGACGAGGATCAGGAAGATCACCACGAAGCTCAGGATGATCGCGATATCGCCCGAGATGGTGGTGGTGATCACCGAGTCGATCATGCCAAGGATCAGCCCGCCAACCAGCGCACCGATCACCGATCCGAGCCCCCCCATGATCACGATCATGAAGGCCTTGATCGTGGCCAGAAAGCCCATGGTCGGCACGATCGACAGAAGCGTGCCCATCATACAGCCCGCAATCGCCGCCATGGCCGATCCGATGCCAAAGGCGATCCAGTGGATGCGGTCGGTACGGATCCCCTGCAATGCGGCGGTCTGCGGGTCTTCGGCCACGGCGCGAATGGCAAAGCCGGTGACCGAATGGCGCAGGAAGGCCCAGAGCGCGATGATCAGCCCGATGGAAACCGCCGAAATCACGATCCGCTCATAGGACAGATAGGCGCCGCCGATCAGCATGCCGCCGGAAACAGCGGAAGGGATGCCCTTGGTCGTGGTCCCGAACAGGAGCTGACCCGAGCCCGAGATGATCAGGACCAATCCCAGAGACACCGCGAGCGAGTAGAGAATGTTCTTACCCTGCAAGGGCTTGAACAGCACCACCTGCAAGACCGCGCCAAGGCAGAAGATCAGCCCGGCGGAAAACGCCACCCCCGCCCAATAGGGCAGGCCCAGCTCTGCATGCCAGTAATACAGGGCAAAGGCGCCCAGCATGAACATCTCGCCATGCGCATATTGGATGATGCGCATCACCCCGAAAATCAGCGTCAACCCGATGGCGATCAGCGCATACATCAGGCCGAGGCTCAGGCCGGTCAGGCCCATTTGCAGAAAGTCGCTCATGCGTGGAATACTCCGGAGGCCGCACAGAATACAGACGACAGACCGCGCCTGCCGCCTTTACCGGCCCGGATCACCCCGGGCCGGCAGCATTGCCAGAATGATCAGTAATCGTCGGGAAGGGCGGGGAATCGCACGTCTTCGACCTGGGCCACGCCCTTGTCGATGGTGGTGGTGTAACAGTCGTAAATGCCCTGGCGCGCCACGCCGAAAGACTTCTCGCCGCCCCATTTCACATGGCCGACATAGGTGTCATCCAGCTGCACCTGCGCCAGCGCCTCGGCGACGGCTTTGGTGTCTTCGGCGGTGCCCGCCATCTCCCAGGCGGCTTTCAGCGAATAGATCCACCAGGAATAGTTGCCTGCCAGCGCGTTGAAAGTGCCAAAGCGGTCCATAAAGCGCTTCTCGATGGCTTTCTGTGTGTCGGTCGAAGGCGAGACATTGGTCACCGGCAGCACGACGCCGTCGGCATGTTCGCCCGCAACCTCAAGGATCGTCGTGGTTTCGGACGCGGCCGGCGACGAGATCGGGCCGGTATAGCCCAGCTCGCGCGCTGCCTTGACGATCGAGGCGGTGATGCCGGGGGGCGAGGGCGAGGTTACGATAAAATCGGGCCGGTCAGAAATGGTCTTCGCGACGATGGGATAGAAATCGGTGTCTTCCCAATTGTAGAATTCGGCCGATTTCTGGGTGATGCCGTAATAATCCATCAGCCGCTTGTAAGAGGCATGGCAATCGGTGCCGTCCTGGTCATTCGGGCCAATGAAAGCGGCCGTCTTCAGTGCGTCCTTGCCGTATTTTTCCTGCATGAAGGGGAGGTAGGCGAACCCTTGTTCATAATCCGACATTTCGGCGCGGAAATGCAGCGGGTAGTCCTTGCCGAATAGCTCAAGATAGCCCCAGCAGGCGACAATCGACAACACGCCGGCGGGTTCGGTCACCTGCAACATGCCAACCGTCGAGGCGGCGGCCTGGCTATAGACATATTTCACCTTGTCCTGCTCGACGAGGCGCAGGGTGGCGGCGCGGCTGTCGGCGACCTCGCCCTTGGTGTCATAGTCGATGACCTCAAGCATATGCGGCTCGCCATTGATCATGACGCCGCCGGCGGCATTGATCACGGCAGCCCCGTCGGTAAAGCCCTGGGCAGTCGAGTGGCCCCAATAGGCGACCGGACCGGAAAGCGGCACCGCGCCGCCGATTTTGATGGTCTTATGGGTCTGGCTGAAGGCGCTGCGCGGCAGAAGAGCCGGTGCAGCCAGAGCAACGGCGCCGGTGGTCAGCAGGCGGCGGCGATTCATCAGCAGTGGCGGAGAGGTTTTCCTCATGGTGATGTTTCCCTGTTGGATGCGAGTTTTTTGATTTTGATCCGGCCACTATTCGCCTCTCCTCCGGGTCTGACTATCCAATTTCGGCAATGGCCGATTTCTCCCTGGTCGCAGGAGATGCCGTAACCTTCTCTGCGGGCACCGGGAGGGCGGCAGTCACCCTCTTGAACTCTGCCGGTTTCCGGCAATAGATGCGCAGATCATGACCAGCACTTCTCCCCTCCCGCTTGCAAAAGCCCTCGATCTGTTGCCGCGCCGTTTTGCCGGGCCGGGAGGCGTTGCGGTTGTCTTGCAGGACGGGCGCGAGGTGGCCGCGCGGGCCTGGGGCTATGCCAGTCTGGACCGCCATCAGCCCATGACGCGGGCGACACGCCTGCCGATCTGTTCGATCTCGAAACAGTTCACCTGTGGCGCGGTTCTCGCGGAATTCGGGGCGCCCGAGGCGCTGGACGCCGTGCTGCCTGACTTCCTTCCGGGTCTGGAAAGCCCGCGCCCGCTGGTCCGCCAGATGTGTCACAACCAGTCGGGGCTGCGCGATTACTGGGCGATGACAGTGGTCGAGGGCGCGACCGCCGAGCAGGTCTTTTCGGAGGATGAGGCCGTGCCGATGGTCGC
Source organism: Paracoccus sp. IB05 (assembly GCF_016405985.1). Lineage (GTDB taxonomy): Bacteria > Pseudomonadota > Alphaproteobacteria > Rhodobacterales > Rhodobacteraceae > Pseudogemmobacter. The sequence goes on along the minus strand of NZ_JAEFCF010000001.1, from coordinate 85,466 downwards.
CGCGATCCGCAAGGGCCATTTCGCACCCGGGACCGGCTATTCCTATTGCAACTGCAACTTCCGCCTCTTGCCCGAACTGATCCGCAAGGCGAATGGTCGTGCGCTGATTGATCTGTATCATCAGCATATCTGGGGGCCGGCGGGGATGAAGACCGCGACCCTGACCTCTGATACCAGACAGCCCGAAGACGGTGTCACCGGCTATGAAGGCACTGATTCGACCGGTTTTTTCCCGGCGGATAACGGTGTTTTCTGGGTGGGGGATGCCGGGATCTCGGCTTCGCTTGATGATATGCTGGCCTATGAGGCCTGGATCGACGCGACGCGCGACGACGAAAACGGGATCTATCGCCGCCTCTCGGCGCCGGTCGCGTTCAGCGATGGCAATCCCGCATTTTACAGCTTTGGCCTCGTGCATGAGACGCTTGGCGGCGTGGCGCTGACCGGCCATGGCGGCGCGCTCCGGGGATTTCGGGCGCAGCGCTTCCATGCGGCTGAGGCGCGGATCTCGGTGGTGGTGATGTTCAACCACGAGGCCTCGGCCCATGATGCGGCGCTCTTTCTGATGCGTGCGGCGCTTGGCCAGGCCGAGCCCGCGCCGCTGCCGGTTGAGCCCGGCTGGGAGAGCCAGTGGCTTTGCCCCGAGACCGGGCTGATCGCGCGGCTGGAACCGGCGGCTACGGCGGTGAAGCTGAATTTCGCCACCGGGCCCGAGACCCTGCACCAGGCCGCACCGGGCGTCCTCGCCTCGGAGGAGGTGCGGCTGGAACGCCGGGGCGACCGGCTGCATATGCGCCGGTTGCGCGACAATATCGACACTCTGCTGGTGCCGCTTGCGCCGCTTGAAACGGCCGATGGCGCAGAGATTGCGGGGCAGTATCATTGCGCGGAAACCGGCACTTCGCTGCGGCTCGAGGCGCAGGACGGGGCGGTCTTTGCCCTCTTTTCCGGCCGGCTTGGCGCGGGGCGGATGGAGCCGGTTCTGGCCGCCGGCCCCGATACCTGGCTGATCCGCACAAGGCGCGCGATGGATGCGCCGGCGCCGGGCGACTGGACGCTGCGGATCCGGCGCGACGCTTCAGGTCGGGTGACTGGCTTTGGCCTTGGCTGCTGGCTGGCGCGGGGGCTCGACTATGTCCGCCATGACTGAATTTGGCAGGGCGGAAGGGGATTTTCCGGGATAACCGGAGGGGAACTGGCATGTATACAACCGCGAAAATCACCGAAGGCTTTGCTGCTTTCGGGCCTTATGAGACCTGGTATCGCATCGCCGGTGACCTGGGATCAGACCTGCCGCCGCTGATCGTGGCGCATGGCGGGCCGGGCTGTACCTGGGATTATGTCGAAAGCTTCGCAGCGATTGCTGAAACCGGGCGCGCCGTCATCCATTACGATCAGATCGGCAATGGCAATTCGACGCGGCTGCCCGAAAAGGGGGCCGATTTCTGGACGGTCGATCTGTTTCTCAATGAACTCCGGACCCTGATCGCGCATCTGGGGCTGTCGCGCTATCATCTACTTGGCCAGTCCTGGGGCGGGATGCTGGGCGCCGAATTCGGCGTGACGCAGCCCCCTGGCCTTGTGTCGCTGATCCTCGCCGACAGCCCGGCCTCGATGCCCATATGGATCAGCGAGACTGCCCGGCTGCGTGCGGATCTGCCGGCTGATGTCCGGGCGGTTCTTGACCTGCATGAGGCCGCAGGCACCACCGATCACCCCGATTACGCCCTGGCGACCAAAGCCTTCAACGCCCGCCATGTCTGCCGTCTCGACCCCGCGCCCGAGGAGGTGCTGCGCACCAATCGCGCGATGGCGGCAGATGCGCATGTCTATAATCTGATGATCGGCCCGAATGAATTCCACATCACCGGCAGCCTGAAAGACTGGGATGTCAGCGACCGGGTCCACAGGATCACCGTGCCGGTGCTGCTTATATCCGGGGCCTATGACGAGGCTACCCCGGCGACGATTCAACCCTTCGCCGAGAATATTCCCGATACCCGCTGGCATATCTTCCCGAATGCGAGCCATATGCCGCATGTCGAGGAATTCGACGCTTGTATAACTCTGGTTGCCGCCTTCCTTGCGGAATGCGACGCCGCCCGCTGAACCTGTTAAACTCTGGCCTCAAGGCCGGCCCATCACGGCGGCAATGACCGCCATTTCACCCCGAGGGAGTCTCTTACCATGAGTGAATCGCTGTCTCTGATGTCGCGGATGCGCGGACGGATTTTGTGTGGCACGGCGGCGCTGGCGCTTGGCGCCGCGATGCCGGCCTTCGCCGATGAGAGCCATTACGGTGGCACGCTCAAGCTTCTCGGTGTTTCCTCCGAGGGCACCCTTGATCCGATGATCAATTATACCGCGCGTTACTGGCCGCTGTTCATCTGGACCCATGATGGTCTGATGGCGTTCAAAAAGGTCAACGGGCCGGAAAGCGCCGAAGTGGTGCCGGATCTGGCGGAAGACATGCCGGTGCTGTCGAATGACGGCAAGACCTACACCTTCAAGCTGCGCCAGGGGATCAAATTCTCGAATGGCAAGGATCTGACGGTCGAAGACGTCGTGGCCTCGTTCCAGCGCATCTTCAAGGTTTCAAGCCCGACCTCGGGCAGCTTCTATAATGGTATCGTCGGTGCCGATAAGTGTCTCGCCGAGGCGGCTACCTGCACGCTGGAAGGCGGCGTGATCGGGGATGCTGCGACCAATACCATCACCATCAACCTCGTCGCCCCGGATGCCGAGTTCCTCTACAAGATCGCCGTGCCGCATGCCTCGATCGTGCCCGCCGACACGATCACGAAAGATGCCGGCAATGAGCCGATCCCCGGCACCGGCACCTATGCGTTCGAAAGCTATGACCCGAACGCCTCGCTGATCATGGTGCGCAATCCGCATTTCCAGGAATGGAGCAAAGAGGCCCAGCCCAAGGGCTATGTTGACCGGATCGAATACACATTCGGCGGCACCGAAGAGGCTGCGGTCAATGCGATCCTGAATGGCCAGGCCGATTTCATGTATGAGCCGGTCCCGACCGACCGTCTGGCGGAACTCAGCGTCTCGCATCCCGATCAGCTGCGCGTCTCGCCGCTGGTGGCCTGGTGGTATGCGCCGCTGAACGTCAATATCGCGCCTTTCAACAGCCTCGAGGCCCGTCAGGCGATCAACTACGCCGTTGACCGCGATGCGCTGGTCTCGATCTTCGGCGGCCCGGCGCTGGCGACCCCCGTCTGCACCATCCTGCCGCCGGATATGCCCGGCCATGTCGACCGCTGCGACTATACCGCCGATCCGGGCGAGTTCTGGTCTGCCCCCGATATGGACAAGGCGCTGGAGCTGGTTGAGGCTTCGGGCACCAAGGGTCAGAAAGTCACCGTGGTGACCGACGATTCCGTGACCTCGCGCGGTGTTGGCACCTATCTGCAGACCGTGCTGACCGACCTTGGCTATGACGCCACCGTGCAGTCGATCTCGGGCGATATCCAGTTCACCTATATCCAGAACACCAATAACAATGTGCAGATCTCGGTGACGCAATGGTATCAGGATTACCCGGCACCGTCGAACTTCCTCAATGTTCTCTTCGGCTGCGACAGCTTTACGCCGGGTTCGGACAGCTCGGTCAATATGTCGGGGATCTGCGATAAGGGCCTTGATGACCGTATGAAAGCGGCGATGGCGCTTGGTTCGACCGATCAAGAGGCCGCGCTGAGGGAATGGGGCGATATCGACTATGACTTCATGAAGCTCGCCCCGGCGATCCCGATGTTCACCCCGAAAGATGTCGACCTGATCTCGGCCCGTGTTGGCAATTACGAGTTCACCAGCCAGTTCCATTGGCTGGTCGGCACGGCCTGGGTTCAGTGACCTTTCGCGATGTTGCCTGAAACCGACAGTCACGCTCTTTCCCCGGCGGCAGCCGCCGGGGAGGAGACGGGTGCGCGGCGCGGTCCCTGGAAGCGGGTCTTCCAGGGGCTGATCGCCAGCCCGACCGCCATGATTTCCGCGGGGCTCCTGATGCTGATCGTGGTCGCGACTTTGCTCGCGCCGGTCTATGCGAAACATGTCTCGGGGACGGATCCGTTCCGCTCGGGCCTGTCTGCAAAGATCAAAATCGACGGCAAGCCCACGCCTGTGATGCAACAATCGACCGAGGGCCTTGGCCTTGGCGTCACGCCCATCGGGCCGACCTGGGGGCCGCAATATATGCTGGGCGCCGATGGTCAGGGCCGCGATGTTGCAGCGCGGATGCTTTACGGGGGTCGCAATTCGCTGCTGATCGCCGGCGCCTCGACGCTGATCTGCCTGTTCTTCGCCGCGATCATCGGGATTGCCGCCGGCTATTCGGGCGGCGTGGTTGATGGCGTTCTGTCAAACCTGATCGATATGATCTGGGCCTTTCCGGTCTATTTGCTGGCGATCTCGCTTTCCATCGTGATGATCGGCAAGAGTTTCGCGCTCGGGCCGTTCGAGATATCCTCGGGCAGTCTGATCGTGCCCATCCTGATCATCGGCCTCGTCTATGTGCCCTATGTCGCCCGCCCCATTCGCGGCCGCGTTATGGCGATCAATCAGTCCGAATTCATCATGGCCGCGCGCGGGCTCGGCATCCGCCGCTGGAAGATCCTCCTGCGCCATATCCTGCCCAATGTCTCGACCACGCTGATCGTGTTCGCGCCGATGCTGATGGCGCTGAATATCGTGACCGAAAGCTCGCTGTCCTTCCTGTCGGTGGGCGTGCAGCCGCCGAATGCCAGCTGGGGGACAATCCTTCAGGACGGGCAGACGCTCTTGTATTCGCGGCCCTGGGTGTCGCTGGCGCCGGGCTTCGCAATCATGGTCACTGTGCTTCTCCTGAACCTGTTCGGGGATGTGCTTCGCGACGTGCTCGACCCGAAATCGGCAAGGGGGCGCTGAGATGATCGCAGCCATTCTCAAGCGGCTCCTGCGCATGGTCGTGGTGATGTTCGGGATCTCCGTCATCACCTTCCTGATCTTCTTCGCAACCCCCGCCTCGGACCCTGCCGCCCGTATCGCGGGCCGCAATGCCGCGCAGGAAACCATCGAGGCGGTGCGCAAAGACTTCGGCCTCGACCGCCCGCTTTACGTTCAATACGGGCTGATGATGGAGAAGCTCTTCATCACCCGGGATCTGACCTCTTTCGCCAACCGGGGCCAGCAGATCGTGCCGACGGTGATGGCGGCGGCACCTGCAACGCTGTCACTGGTCTCGGGCGCAGCCATCCTGTGGATGCTCGGCGGTATTCTGACGGGTATCACGGCGGCGGCGTTCCGTGGGCGCTGGCCCGACAAGATCCTGATGGGGATCTCGATGATGGCGGTGGCCATGCCGGTCTTCTGGGTCGGCGAGATGGTCAATCTGGTCACACAAAACCGGCTGCATGACACCTGGGCGTTTTCCTGGGTTCCGGCGCTTGGCTATACGCCGTTTTCGCAGGATCCGGGCCTCTGGTTCCGTTCCATGGTCTTCCCCTGGCTCACGCTCGCCTTCCTCTATATCGGGCTTTACGGCCGGATGCTGAGGACCGGCATCATCGAGACCTATCAGGAGGATTTCATCCGCACCGCCCGCGCCAAGGGGCTCACCGGGCGTAAGGTGCTGCTGAAACACGCGACCCGTTCCGCGATCATCCCGATCGTCATCATGTTCGGCATGGATTTCGGCGTGCTGGTTGGCGGCGCGGCCGTTCTGACCGAGGTGGTCTTTGGCATCAACGGTGTCGGACGGCTGACCTATCAGGCGCTGAAAGTGCTTGATCTGCCGATGATCATGGCGACCGTGCTTTACGCCTCTTTCTTCGTGGTGGTGGCCAATGCGGTGGTCGACCTCCTTTGCCTGCTGATCGACCCGAGGATGCGCCGCGCATGACCGTGACACCCGAAACAACCGCGCCGATCCTGTCGATCCGCGACCTCTCGGTCTCATTCCTCGGCGCCCGCAACAGCTGGACCTCGGTGATCGAGGGCCTTTCCTTCGACATCAGCCCCGGCGAGACCGTGGCGCTGGTCGGCGAATCCGGATCCGGCAAAAGCGTGACCTCGCTTTCGGTCATGGGCCTTCTGGACCCGGCCACCTCGCGCGTTGAGGGCGAGATCCGCCTGGCCGGCCATGACGTGCTGAAACTGGATGAGGCGGGGATGATCCGCCATATTCGCGGCCAGGCGGCGGCGATGATCTTCCAGGAGCCGATGACCTCGCTGCACCCGATCTACCGGGTGGGCGATCAGATCATCGAGGCGCTGACCTCGCATCATCCGATGCCAAAAGCCGAGGCGCGCAAACAGGCGATTGCGCTTCTTGAACGGGTCCGCATCCCCAATGCGGCGCGGCGGATGGATGATTATCCGCATGCGTTTTCCGGCGGCATGCGCCAGCGCGTGATGATCGCGATGGCGCTGGCCTCGCGCCCGAAACTCCTGATCGCGGATGAGCCGACCACGGCGCTGGATGTGACGGTGCAGGGCGAGATCCTTGACCTTTTGAAAGATCTCCAGGCCGAATATGGTATGGCGATGCTGTTCATCACCCATGATATGGGGGTGGTGGCGGAAATGGCCGACCGCACCGTTGTGATGCTGCGCGGCCGGTCGGTCGAACAGGGGCCGACGGCAGAGATCTTCGCTGCCCCGCGCGAGCCTTATACAAAGGCACTGCTCGCCTCGGTCCCGGTGCTGGGCAGCATGACCGGAAAGCCCGCGCCCCTGCGCTTCCCGCTGGTCGATATGTCCAGCGGTATCGCAGGCGCGGCGCTGCCACTGCAAAGCAGCCCGGACATGCGCGCGCCGATCCTTGACGTCCAGAATCTCGTCACCCGGTTTGACATGCGCGGCGGATTGTTCAACCGCCGCGTGGCGCAGATCCATGCGGTGGAAAACGTCTCCTTCCGCATCTTCCCGGGCGAGACCCTCTCGCTGGTCGGTGAATCCGGTTGCGGCAAATCGACAACCGGCAAATCGATCATCCGGCTGAACAACCGCTCGACCGGCTCGGTGAAGATGGGCGGCGATGAGCTCTTCGCGCTCCGCCCCGAGGCGATGCGGCTCAGGCGGCGCGAGATCCAGATGATCCCGCAGGATCCGCTGGCGAGTATGAACCCCCGCATGACGGTGGGCGATGCGCTGGTCGAACCCTTCACCGAACACCGGATGGGCAGCGCCACTGACGCCCGGGCAAAGGCCGCAAGGCTGATGGAACAGGTCGGCCTGACCCGCGCCATGCTGGAACGCTACCCGCATGAGTTTTCGGGCGGCCAGCGTCAGCGCGTCTGTATCGCCCGCGCGCTGATGCTCGACCCGAAACTGATCATCGCGGATGAATCCGTCTCGGCACTGGATGTCTCGGTCAAGGCACAGGTGGTGAACCTGCTTCTCGATATCCAGGACCGGCTCGGCATCGCTTTCCTGTTCATCAGCCATGACATCGCCGTGGTCGAACGGGTCAGCCACCGGATCGCGGTGATGTATATGGGCGAGATCGTCGAAATCGGCCCGCGCGCCGAAATCATGGAGCGCCCACGCCACGCCTATACCCGCCAGCTGATCGGCGCGGTCACGGTCCCCGATCCAGGGCGCCGCCATCTGCGCCGCAACCAGCAGGTCAAAGAGCTGAAAACCCCGATCCGCCCCCTTGACTTCAAACCGCCAGCCCGGCGCTACGAAGAAGTCTCACCGGGCCACCTGGTCATGCTGGAAAACTGACAGAGGGCTTCGCCCCCTCCCGTCCCGTCCTTTCCTCTTGATCCAAATACTCTGCGGGGAGGTCCGGAGGGGTGCAAAACCCCTCCGGCTGCCAGCCAGAAGCTCAGCCCGCCGTGAACCGCGCCGCCGCGCCGGAAGAAATCCATTCCTCCAGCAATTGCACCCCAAAGCCAGCACCGCCCGCCCGCGCATGCAGACGATCCTCGTCGATCAGCTCTTTCCCGGCGATGTCGAGATGGACATAGGGCACCCCTTCCGCGAAATGCTTCAGGAAGGCCGCAGCCACCGGAGCATCGCCATCCTCCAGATCCCGGCCATGCTGGCGCAAATCGGCAATCGGTGAGATCAGGCTCTCATCATAGGCGGGGTCAAGAGGCAGGCGCCAGAACCGCTCGCCCACCGCCTCGCCGGCGGCCAGCAGCGGATCGGCCAGTGCGTCATGGGTGGCAAAAAGCCCGGCAAAGACATGGCCAAGCCCGCGCATCACCGAATAGGTCAGGGTCGCGAGATCGACGATGGCTGTCGGATTGAACCGGGTCGCGGTGTAATGCAGCACATCGGCCAGCACCATCCGGCCTTCGCAATCGGTGTCAAACACCTCGACCGTGCGGCCCGACATGGTGGTGACCACATCGCCCGGCTTATAGGACGTGCCCGAGAGCATATTCTCCGCCACGCCCAGCACGCCGACCACATGCACCGCCGCCTTCTGCCGCGCCAGCGCCAGCATGGTGCCGATCACAGCCGCCGCCCCGCCCATATCGCCTTTCATCGAGAACATCTGCGGCCCGGTCTTGATGCAAAGCCCGCCCGCATCAAAACACATGCCCTTGCCCACCAGCGCGAGCGGCTGCCCTTCCGCCCCCGCCCAGGTCAGCACGATCACCCGCGGCGGGCGGGCCGAACCATTGCCGACCGCCAGCACCGCGCCCATGCCAAGCCGCTCGAGATCGGCCTGTTCCAGCACTTCGATCCCGATCCCGGCCTCGCGCAGCGGGCCCAGGAAATCGGCGAAATTGTCCGGGTTCAGATGGCTCGCCGGGTAATTCACCAGGCTGCGGGCCAGGCAGACGCCTTCGGCCTGGGCGGCGCCGCGGGCCAGCGCAGGGCTCGCCGCCGCCTCGACGGTCAGCGCCAGATCAAAGGGCTTTTCCGTCTTCGCCATCAGTTCAAAGCGGTAATTCTGAAGCCGCATCCCCAGCACGATCTGCGCCAGCACCCCGGCATCATCCAGCGCCGCGGGTGCCGTTTCAAACAGCATCAGCGCTGCCGTCTCTGCCTCGGTCTCGAGATGTTTCGCAAGCGCCGAGCCCGCGCGGCTGGCAACCAGACCCGTAAGCTGATCCGCCGGCCCGAGATCCAGCACCACCACCCGGCGCGCTTTCAGCCCCTGCGGCGCCAGCAGGTCAATGCAGTCCCCGGCCTTGCCGGTAAAGCGCGGCGCCAGCGCCGCCCGGCTGATCGCCCCTCCGGTCGCGGCATCCAGCGCGGCCGCTTTCGGGCCCAGAGCACCCTTGCCATTGCGCAAAAGCACAATCACCCCGTCCTGTTGCGATGGTTCACTGCTGCCGGGCTGAGCCAGCGCGAGACTGATAGACATAGGCCGATCCTGTCATTTGATCATATCGGCGCGATACTAGCCCCCGGGCGCGGCAATGCAATGGGTCACAGCCGCTGCCACAAGCCCCTGTCAGAGAATATTCCTGTTGAATTGCAGAATGTTAGAAGAATTGACAGATTTGTCATCTTCGACGAGCATCACAGCAGTAAGGCAGCATAACCGCCCCGTCAGGGCAAGGCCCCGACTATCGATATTACACTGGCCATGCCGCAGTCCGCATCTTCAGGAGCGATTTTGACACGTCAGTCTTCACAGCCAGCCTCTGCCGCGGCCTTTCCTTACACATCCGGAATCTCGCGGGGCCGCTTTGGCGTGTTCCGTCTGCCGCCCGGCGCCGATCTCATCGCCGCCCTCCATGCCTTTCAGCGCCATAGCGGGGCCGCCGCCATTTCGGTCGTCACCTGCGTCGGCAGCCTGACCCGGGTGCAGATCCGCCATGCGAACACAGCCGGTGGCACGCTTTACGAGGGGCATTTCGAGATCACCTCGCTGACCGGAACCATCGACCCCGATGGCGAGCATCTGCATCTGACCATAACCGATGGTGAGGGCCGCGCTTTTGGCGGCCATCTGCTGTCGGAATCGGCGGTCTATACCACCGCCGAGATCACCGTCCTTTTGCTTGATGACCTGGTTTTCACCCGCGAACCCTGCGCCCTGTCCGGTTATGACGAACTCGTCATTCACCCCGCGACCGACGGGACCCATGCGCACCGCCCCAACCCCGAGGAGCCATCCCAATGACATCCGGACTTTTCTCCACCCGCAATCTGGTGCTGGCCGCCATCGGTATTGCGCTGAACATCGCGCTTGGCCAGACGGCCTCGTTTCTGAAACTGCCGATCTTCCTCGACTCGATCGGGACCGTGCTGGCGGCAGTGCTGGCCGGGCCGGTGATCGGCGGGCTGACGGGGCTCCTGACCAATCTGCTCTGGGGGCTGATCCAGGGGCCGACTGTCGCCTTCTTTGCCCCGGTCGCGCTGGTGATCGGGGTGGTCGCCGGCCTCCTGGCGCGTGCGGGCTTTTTCCGCGAGATCTGGCAGGCGGCGCTGTCCGGCGTGATCATCACCATCGCGCTCGCCTTTGTCGCGGTGCCGATCCGGATCTACCTCTTCGGCGGCGTCACCGGCTCGGGCGCCGATTTCCTGACCGCCTATCTGCTCAGGCTCGGCCAGGATCTGTTCCCCTCGGTGCTGACCACCGTGCTGGGCTGGAACATCGCCGATAAGGTGCTGACGGCGGTGCTGGTCTGGGGGATCGTGCGCGGCCTGCCCGGTCGGGCAAGCTCGGACTGGCCCTTCCTCGCCCATAGCCGGGCCTGAGCGGCTTTTGCCATGTACAGGCCGGGCCCTGACACTCTCTGGCGGCGCGCCAGCCCGCTGACGCGGCTTGCGGTGCTGGCGGTGGTGGCAGCGATGCTGCCCCTCTGGCCGGCGCCGGTGCTGCTGGGGGCGCTGTGCCTTGCGCTGGCGGGGGCGGCAGGGCTTGGCTTTGGTCGCGCCCTGGGGCTGCGGCTGCTGGTTCTGATGTCGCCGGTCGGGCTCGCGCTTGGCCTCGTGCATGGCTTCCTGATCGAGCGGGGGCCGCCCGGCATTTGCGGCCCCTTTGCCTGCTACCCCGAAGGGCTGCGCTATGCGCTGCTGGTCTTTTCGCGGCTGGCGCTTTTGCTGTCGGTGAGCCTGATTTTCGTGATGACCACGCGCCCTTCAGATCTGGCGCGGGCGCTGGACGGGGCAGGGGTCAGACCCTCGGTCTCTTATCTGCTGACGGCGCCGCTGTCGCTGGTGGAAAGCGTCGGCCAGGAGGCGCGGCAGATCCGCGACAGTCTGCAGATGCGCGGCCTGTCGGCGCGCAGCACCCTGCGCGAACGGTTCCGGATGCTGGCTGGCATGGTCAATCCGCTGGTGCGCGGGCTGATCACCGAAGCCCCGATCCGCGCCGAGGCGCTGGAGATGCGCGGCTTTCGCGCCAGCCCGAAGCGCGGGCTGATCGACCCGGTCGAAGAGACGGCGCGCGAGATCTGGCTGCGCCGGGGCCTTCTGGCGCTGGCGCTGCTGCAACTGGGGCTTTTGCTGCTATGGCGCTGAACGTAAGCGATCTTTCTTTTTCCTGGCCGGGCAAGCCCCCTTTGTTCAGGGGGTTGTCTTTCGCCCTGGCGCCGGGAGAGCGGCTCTCGATCCTGGCCGGAAACGGCATGGGCAAGACCACGCTGGCGCGCGGCCTTGCGGGGTTTCTGACAACAGAGGGCGGGCTTTACTGGCAGGGAGAGGCACTGAATTCCATGTCGCGCGCGGATCATGCGCGCCTTGTGCAGATCGTGGGGCAGCGGCCGCATCTGCAGCTCAGCGGGCGCGGCTACAGCCTGCGTGAAGAGGTGGCATTCGGGCCGGAAAACCTTGGCCTGCCGGTGGCCGAGATCCGTGCGCGCACCGCAGAAGCCCTGCATTTCCTGAACCTGACCCATCTCGCAGAGCGCGATTGCCGCCGGCTCTCGGGGGGTGAAACGCAGCGCGCGGCGCTGGCCGGCGCGCTTGCGATGCGGCCGCGCCTGCTGATCCTGGACGAGCCGATGACCGATCTCGATGCCGAAAGCCGCGATGCCCTGGCCGGGCATCTGCGCAGCCTGCCCTGGGAGATGGCGGTGATCTTCCTTGATATCGGCTGGCAATCCTGGATGGCAGGGCTTGTCGATCGCCATTTGCTGCTGGATCAGGGTGAGATGCACGGCCCGCTGACAACCGAGGCGCTGTTCGCGACGCCGCTGCCCGAGCGTATTTTTCTGGCAGGACAACCGGCATGACGCGCGAAGATACGGTGATCGCAGAGGATCTGAGCTTCGGCTATCCCGGCCAGGCCCGGCTTTTCGAGCGTCTTTCGCTGCGATTTGCCCCGGGGACGGTGGTGGCGGTGCTTGGCCCCAACGGCCGCGGCAAAAGCAGTCTTTTGCGGCTTTTCGCGGGGCTGGAACAGCCGCTTGCGGGCAGGATCTCGGTCGCGGGTGTCGATCCGGCAGGCCCGGAGGCCCGCGATCTGGCCCGGGTTGCGGGCATGGTCGCACAATCCTCAGACCGCCATTTCCTGCGCACGAAGGTTCAGGACGAGGTGGCGCTGACTGCCCGCAATCTCTACCTGCCCGACCCCGCCGCGCTGGCCGCTCAGGCGCTGGAGAGGCTTGGGATTACGGGCCTCGCGGCGCAGCATCCGCTTGACCTTGATGCCGGCGAGAAACGGCTGGTCGCGCTGGCTTCGGCCATCGCACATGGGCCGCGCCTTTTGCTGCTTGACGAGATCCAGCGCGGGCTGGACCGGATCAACCGGCAAAAGGTGATCCGTCTGATCCGCGCCGAGGCGGCGCAGGGCACCACCATCCTTGCCGTGACCCATGACCGCGATTTCGCGGAGGCCATCGCCGGGGCCGAACTGGTCTTCGGCGACGATGGCATCCGCCTCACATAAGGCCCGGGTTGCGGCAGGGCGCGGTCAGATCCAGCGCGGCGTCACGGGCCGAGGTGTTGATGTCCATCAGCCCCAGCACGGTATGGAAGAAATTGTCATGGCTGACCGGCTGTGCCGCCTCTTGCGCAAGGCAGGTGGTGTCGAGCCCCATCGCGCCTGAGAAGCGCGGATCCAGCCAGAGGACGAAGGGCACTTTCGTCTGTTCGGCGGGCGCCATGAACGAGGGTGCGGCATGCAGGTAGAGGCCGTTTTCCCCCAGTGATTCACCATGGTCCGACATAAAGACCATGGCCGGGATCACATTCTGCGCCGCAGCCAGCATGTCGATGGTGCTGGCCAGGACGTGATCGGTCTCGAGGATCGAATTGTCATAGGCGTTGACGATCTCCTCTGCGGTGCAATCCGAGAATTGCGCGCTCTCACAGGCGGGGGCGAAGCCCGCGCGCTCCGGCCCGTAGCGCAGGTAATAGGCGGGGCCATGGCTGCCGATCATATGCAGAACCAGCACCGTATCGCGGTCGATCTTTGCCAGCTGGTCGCGGATTACCGGCAAAAGTGCTTCATCCGTGCATTCGACCGCGCAGGCTTCGGGCGCAAGGCTGGCATCGACCCGCGCCCAGCCGGTGCGACCGGCCACATTCTGATCGCCGGTATTATTGTCGACCCAAAGCGGGGTGATCCCGGCATGGCCAAGGATGTCCATCAGATTCTCGCGGCCAAGCGCGCCCTCGCGGCTGTAGCTGGCCTTGCCGAGGCCCGAGAACATGCAAGGCACAGACACGGCAGTCGAAGTGCCGCAGGAGGAGGCATCGGTAAAGGCGATCACATCGCGCTTTGCGAGCTCCGACGTGGTGTTCCGCGCATAGCCGTTGAGCCCGAAATTCTGCGCCCGCGCCGTCTCTCCGACAAAGACCACCAGCAAGACGGGCTTGTCTGCGCGCGCCAGCGCCTCGCCCGGTTTCGCATCCCGGCCATAAGGCGCGGCGGTGGGGTCGGCGGTCTTCCATTGCTCGCGTGCATAGCGAATGCCGGCGGTCAGGCTGGCGCCGGGCTGATAGGACCCCATCAGGTCATGACGTTCGCGCAGCATGGCCGAGTAATCCTTGTAATGGCTGAACAAGGCGCCGGTCATCAGCGCAAAGCTCAGGGCCACGCCCAAGGGCCAGCGCCAGAGCTGATGCACCAGCCCCACACGGCAGACACGCGGCCAGAAGACCAGCGCTGCCGGCAGCACGCCGGTTACAAAGATTTCGGCGGCCATCCGCAGCGTGATCAGATGGCGCGATTCCGTGACCGTGGTCTCAAAGATATTGCGCACCATCTCGCGGTCGATCAGCACGCCGAAATTGCGCTCATAATAGCTGGCGGTGGCGGCGAGGAGGATCAGCACCGCCGCCACCGGCTTTTGCAGGCGCCCGGGGCCCAGCAGTTCAAGCGTCAGCAGCGTCAGCGCCCAGACCCCGAGGCCGAACATCACCACCCGGCCGGGCGCGGCGGGAAATTCCGCCATCAGCCGCGTCCAGAAGCCGTGATTGAGCGCCAGCATCACAAAGGAGGCCACGGCGACGTTCAGCACGAGATGCGGGACAACAGGGCGCGGAAGACGCCGGAGGGATTCGAAAAGCGACATATGCCTGTCTTTCTGGCGCCGGCTGGGGCCGGGTCCTGGTAAACATTGACCACATGCGGGCCACTTATCCCCGGCTTGTCGCCTCCGAACCTTGCGCCTGGCTTGCAGCCTTGCCTGCGAAATCGTTTTTCTGCGCAGGTGTCTGATGCGCCCGCAATTCTCTCGCCTCAGCCGCAGCCGCAGGCTATGCAGCCAATATGCGCCTGCTTCTTGTCGAGGATTCCCCTGATCTCGCCGGTTCCGTGCTGCGTCATCTGAGCGCTGCGGGCCATGCGGTTGATCATGCCGCTGATGCCGCGGGCGCGCTGGCCGCGCTGGCGGTCGGAGATTATGCCTGCGTGATCCTCGATCTGGGCCTGCCCGATGGTTCCGGCCTGTCGGTTCTGCGCGAGCGCCGCAGGGCGGGCGACCGGACGCCGGTGATCATCGCGACCGCGCTCGACCAGATCAGCGACCGGATCGCGGGGCTTGATGCCGGTGCCGATGATTATGTCGTCAAACCCTTTGATCTGGCCGAGCTGTCGGCGCGCATCCGCGCCCATGCGCGGCGCGGGCAGTTCCTGCCGGAGACCCGGTTGCAGATCGGCGGGATCGAGGTCGACCGCGCGGCGGCACGGCTCTGGCGCGGCGCTGAGGAGATCCGCCTGACCTCGCGCGAATGGGCGCTGTTTGACGCGCTTCTGGGCGCGCGGGGGCGGGTGCTGGGAAAACCCGCGCTGGAAGAAGCGCTCTATAATTTCGACGCGACCATCGAAGGGAACGCGGTCGAGGTCTATATTTCGCGGCTCAGGCAAAAGATCGGTGCCGGGATGATCGAGACAAGGCGCGGCCTCGGATATGTGCTGACATGAGCGGCGCGGGCCGCAAATCCTGGTCGATCCGTCGCCGTCTGTCCCGGCGCGTGCTGTGGCTCGTGCTTTTGGCCTGGCTTGGGGCGATTGCGCTGGCGACGCTGTTTCTGGACCATGAAATCAATGAGATGCTGGATGAAGAGCTCCAGACCATGGCGGAAACCACGGTGCTTTACATCGAGGCGAGCCCCGGTCAGGTGATCCCCCGCAATATCGGCGTCGATCCCGGGAATGGCGAACGGGTGCTGCGGATCCTGCGGGCGGGGGATCCGGTGCCGGCAGAACCCTGGCCCGCGCTTGCCAGTGATGGTTTCCATAATGCGAATGGCTGGCGGGTTCTGCGGGTGACGGCGGAAAACGCCGTGATCGAGGTCGCCCATAATGAGGCCTGGCGGCGCGAGGAAATGCTTGAGGCGGCCTCGGCCTTTCTGGTGCTGATCCTGCCGATGGTCCTCCTGCTGGTCTGGGGCCTGCGCCAGAGCCTGGCAAAGGGGTTTGCGCCGCTGGAAGATCTGACCGCCGGGATTGCAGGACGGCCGCCCGCCGATCTTTCGCCGGTGCCCGAGGCCGGGCTGCCCGATGAACTGCATCCGCTGGCCCATGGGCTGAACCAGTATATCGCGCGCGTCAGTGCGCTGCGCGACGCCGAACGCGCCTTTATCGCCAATGCTTCGCATGAATTGCGCACACCGGTCGCCGCGATCCGCGCCCGGCTTGATCTCTCGCAGGATGCCGATGCCCGCGCGACGCTGCCGATGCTTGATGCGCTGACGCGGCGGGTGGAGCGGCTCTTGCAGCTCTCGCGTTCCGAGGCGGGCCTGGGGCTTGGGCGCGGGCCGGCAGATCTGATCCGGATCACCCGGCTTTTGCTGCGCGAGACCGGGGCCGGGCAGATCCGGTTCGATGACGGCGATCTCGAGGCGGTGCAGGTTGCCGCCGATCCCGATGCGCTTGCGATCCTGTTGCGCAATCTGATCGAGAATGCGGTGGAGCATGGCAGCGGCCAGGTGTTGCTGCGGATCCGCGAAGCGCCGGGCGCCCGGGTTACAGTGCTGATCGAAAACCCGACCAGCGGCACGGAATTCCATGATCAGGCTTTTGCCAAACGGCCGGGATCAACGGGAACCGGACTGGGTCTGACGATCAGCGCAGAACTGGCCTCGGCCATCGGGGCCGACATCACCCGCCGGATCGCGGATGGCATGGCGCGGGTTGAAATCTCGTTTCCCGGGGCCAGCCCCCTGGCGGCAGGGCAGGGGGATCAGAGCCCCAGCTGATCCAGGGCAAAGGCCCCGGCCTGGCGCAGCCCCTGAAACAGATTGGTCACCACGTTTTCCCCTGCCCCGGACAAAAGGCTGACATAGCGGCTATGGGCCGGGTCATCGCTGGGCAGATCGGTGATATCAATGATGCGGATTCCCATCCGCTGCGCCATTTTGCGGATCGCGGGGTCATCTACATCGACCATCCCGAGCCTTCCCCGCCGTGCCGCCAGGCGCGCAGAAAAGGCCAGTGCCTTGTCATCGGATGAGACCAGCACCGTCAGCGGATGCTTCAGTTTCCCGATCACCGCCATCTGTTCGCGAAACACATCGAGATCGATATCGGGCGCGGCCAGGATCACCTCCAGCCGGTCCAGCACATCGCTGCGGCCTTCAAGTTTCAGTTGTCGCAAGGCCTCCATCGTCAGGCGCCCGCCCATGGAATGACCAAGCACCATCACCGGCTCGGTGCTGCGCCGCCCGCGGGTGAGATCCGACAGGAGCCCCGTCAGCGCCGAGCGCGCGTAATCTGCCGCATCGCGATCGGCGATATAACCCGCGACATGGGCCTCGGACGGCCAGGAGAACAGCACCGGATTGCCCGGAAGATGGGCATCGGCCGAAAGCTGGGCGAGGCGGTACAGCGCCTCCTGGAAAGAGGTGTTGAAGCCATGGATATAAAGCCCGGTCTGGCCCTTGCCCACATCCTGCAAAAGTGCGCGCGCGGACAGGCTGGCCTGGTCGAGCGTGACAAAGTCCTTCGCCGGATCAGGGCGCCCTTTCGGCCATTCAATCGCGCCGGGCTTATGGCCGGGTGGGACCGAGATGTCGAAATAGCCATAGCTCGGGGCCGGGGCGCGGCCCGGGCCGAAACTCCAGGCATTGACCGGATCGCGGGCGCGGGTGGTGACCATCCAGACGCGCCGGGTCGTGGCGTCGGGCACGGTACCCTCAGCCAGGGGCAAAAGCACATCTGCCCCGGGGCGCGGGGCGCAGGCCAGCACCGCCAGCACGAGCACGAGGATCAGGGCAGGGCGCATTAAGGGCCACTTCGCAGGTCATCCGGGGCCGGTACAGGCCGGAAATGCGGGCCTGTACCGGGGTTATGAAACCATAACCCCGGTTACAGCTCTATGAAAACCCGGATCCCGCCTCACTTCATCGGAGCGGCAGCCGCGATCGAGACCGCAACATAGGCCGTTGCCTGATCCCGCACGGCGCCCGCCAGCGCGGTGCGCGCGGTAAGCGCGGTGCGTTCGGCATCCAGCACGGTGAAGAAATCGGTCTGTCCGGCCTGCCAGGCATCGCGGGCCAGTGTCACCGTCTCTTGCGCGGTCGAGACCAGCTTGCGCTGTGCCGCCACATTGGTGCCGCCGCGACGCCAGGCGGAAAGGCCGTTCTCGACCTCTTCCACCGCGTCGAGCACTTCGGCCTGCCAGCGGATATGGGCCTGGACCGCCCGCGATTCTGCGGCTTTCAGATTGGCCCTGTTGGCGCCGCCGGTGAAGATCGGCAGGTTGATCGCGGGGCCGAACGACCAGGAGGTCGGGGCGCCGCCGCCCCTGACATTCATCGGCCGGATCGAGCCCGAAAGGCTGACCGAAGGCCAGAATTCTGCCTCGGCGACACCGATCCGCGCGACAGCAGCAGCAAGACCGCGCTCGGCAATCTGCACATCGGGACGGGCGCGGATCACATCGGCCGGGAAGCCGACCGAGGGTTTCGAGCGCGCGGAGGGCTGCGCGCCGCCTTTTTGCAGCTGCGGGCGCAGAGTGGCGGTGCGCGAGGCCGTCAGCGTCGCGAGCCGGTTCACCGCCTGATCGAACCCGGTCTCGAGGACAGGCAGGCTCGCTTCGGCCTGGGCCACGGCCTGTTCGGCCTGAAGCACGTCAAGGCGGCTGGCCTGGCCGACTTCCAGCATGTCCTGGGTCAGGCGCAGCGTCTCGCGCCGGCTGCTGATGCTTTGCCGGGTCAAAGCGATGCTTTGCTGATAATAGCGCAGGTCGATATAGGTCGTGGCCACAGCGGCGGTGACAGCGCGGCGCGCGGCCTCTTCGGAAAGCTTCGAGGCCTCGAGTTCGGCAATGGCCGCAGCGCGGGCCGAGCGGTTGCCGCCGAAAATGTCAAACATCCACGAGGTCGAAAGCGTCGCGGAAGTGCTTTCCGTGATCGCGCCCGATCCCTGGCTGTCGCCCCGCGTCGCGCCGGCACCTGCGCTGGCCTGAGGCAGGCTGGCTGCGCGGGCAGCGGCCACACCGGCGCCTGCCTCGTCAATCGCTGCGACCGCCTCATGGATCGAGAGGTTGCGCGCAAGGGCCGTCGTGATCAGCCCGTCCATGGTCCTGTCCTGGAAGCTGAGCCACCAGGCACCATTGGCGCTGCGGGCAGGGGCGCCGGTTGCGAAAGCGGCGGCGGTGTCTGCGGTCGGCGCGGTATATTCTGTCGTGACACAGGCCGAAAGCGCCAGCGTCAGCGGCAGGATCGCGAGGTAACGCCCGAGGCGGGGCCGGAATTGGGTGCTGCTCATGGATGCGGTCTTTTTGTTATGGGGCCGGAGTGGGAAAGCAAAGAAAGCGACGGGGGCATGCTCTGCCATGCCCCCGCCAGGGTTATTCCGCCGGATGGACAGATCCTTGGGTATCATTGGCGGAACCCGTCTTTTTGAGACGTTTATGCGTCCCGAAGAGTTTCATCACGAAGACGAAGAAGATTGGCGCGAAGAGCACACCGAGGACCGTGGCCGCGATCATCCCGCCGACCACATTGATCCCGATGGCGTTCTGGCTGGCCGCCGAAGGGCCGGTCGCAATCGCCATCGGCACGACGCCCATGGTGAAGGCAAGGGACGTCATCAGGATCGGGCGGAAGCGCA
Source organism: Paracoccus sp. IB05 (assembly GCF_016405985.1). GTDB lineage: Bacteria > Pseudomonadota > Alphaproteobacteria > Rhodobacterales > Rhodobacteraceae > Pseudogemmobacter. The sequence continues at coordinate 66,055 of NZ_JAEFCF010000001.1, read as the reverse complement.
GACGGCAGGCCTCGATGGTGGCTGCCATCAGCTCCTGACCTTCGGCGATCAGGTCTTTCGCGACCTCGACGATCAGAATGGCGTTCTTGGCCGAGAGCCCGACAATCGTGATCAGGCCCACGGTAAAGAAGACGTCATTTGACAGCCCCGCCCACATCACCGCCGCGACCGAACCGATGGCGCCCATCGGGACGATCAGCATGACCGAGAGCGGGATCGACCAGCTGCCGTAAAGACCGGCAAGGCAGAGGAAGACGAAGAGGATCGACAGGCCGATCAGCATCGGGGCCTGGCTGCCGCTTTCGATCTCCTGCTTCGACTGGCCGGTCCATTCATAGGCGAAACCGGTGGGAAGCTCGCCGGCCAGACGCTCCATCTCGGCGATGGCCTCGCCTGACGAATAGCCCGGTGCCGCCTCGCCATTGATCCTCAGCGCGGGGTAGCCGTTATAGCCGACGATCTGCGTCGGGCCGTAGCCCCATTCGGCGGTGGCAAAGGATGACAGTGGCACCATACCGCCCTGCACATTGCGGACGTTGATCTTCATCACGTCTTCGATGTTCATCCGGCTTGAGGCCTCGGCCTGGACCATGACGCGCTGCATTTTCCCTTCATTCGGGAAGTCATTCACATAGCCCGAGCCAAGCGCGACCGAGATGGTGCGGTTGATCTCGCCAAAGGTCACGCCGAAAGCATTGGCCTTTTCACGGTCGACACGCAGGCTGAGCTGCGGGCCGGCGGGAAGGCCTTCGACATACATCTGGCCAAGGATCGGGCTGTCGGCTGCGCCGGCAAGGATCTGGTTCGCCGCATCCTGCAGCGCCGCATTGCCCATATTGGCGCGGTCCTGCAGCCGGAAGGCAAAGCCTGAACTCGTCCCCAGCCCCTGGATCGGCGGCGGCGACAGCGCGAAAGCGATGGAATCGCGGATCGAGAACAGCATTCCCGAAAGCTTACCCGCAAGGCCCGGCGCCGAAAGCTCCGGCGTCTTGCGCTCGGCCCAGTCGTTCAGGGTCACGAAGGCAAGGCCCGAATTCGGCCCCTGGCCAAAGAAGGAAAAGCCCTGGATCACGACAATGGAATCGACGCCGTCCATGCCAAGAGCAAAGCCTTCGGCCTGTTTGGTGACTTCGCGCAGACGGTAGGTGGTGGCGCCGGGCGGGGCCTGGAGGTTGGCGATCAGGAAGCCCTGATCCTCATCGGGCAGGAAAGCCGACGGGATTTTGACATAGAACCAGCCAAGGCCCGCCACCAGGGCGACATAGATGATCATCATCCGCCCCGCACGCCGCGTCAGCCCGCCGACCGCGCCGGTATAGCCTTTGGTGGCGCGGTCGAAATTGCGGTTGAACCAGCCAAAGAGGCCGCGTTTCGCATGACCATGCCCTTTGGGGATCGGCTTGAGGAAGGTTGCACACAGCGCCGGTGTCAAGGACAGCGCAAGGAAGGCCGAGAAGGCGATCGACACAACCATCGTCAGCGAGAATTGCTGGTAGATGATGCCGACCGAGCCGGGGAAGAAGGCCAGCGGAATGAACACCGCCATCAGCGCCAGCGTGATCCCGACAATCGCGCCGGAAATCTGCCCCATTGCCTTTTTCGAGGCCTCTTTCGGCGGCAGCCCTTCTTCGGACATGATCCGCTCGACGTTTTCGACGACCACGATGGCGTCATCGACCAGAATACCGATGGCAAGGATCATCGCGAACATGGTCAGCACGTTGATCGAGAAGCCCGCCGCCAGCATCACCGCCAGCGTCCCGGCCAGCGCGATCGGCACCACGAGGGTCGGGATCACGGTATAGCGGAAATTCTGCAGGAAGACGAACATCACGACGAAGACCAGACCCACGGCCTCCAGCAGCGTCATCACCACTTTGTGGATCGAGGCCGAGACGAAGGGCGTGGTGTCATAGGGGATCTCATAGCCGATCCCCTCGGGGAAGAGCGGCTCGAGGCGTTCCATCACGTCGCGCACACCATTGGCGGTGTCCAGCGCATTGCCGGTCGGCGACAGCTGGATGCCGATGGCGGCGGTTTCCTGACCGTTGAGGAAGGTCTTGAACGCATACATCTCGGCATCGATCTCGATGCGCGCGACGTCTTTCAACTGCACCAGGCCGCCACCTTCGGCCGAGCGCAGCACGATATTGCCGAATTGCTCGGGGTTGGAAAGCTGGCCGGTCACCAGCAGCGTCGCCTGGATCTGGGTGCCCTCGGGCGCGGGTTCGGCGCCGATGGAACCTGCCGCGACCTGGGCGTTCTGTTCGGCAATGGCCGAGGTGATGTCGGTCACGGAAAGATCCAGACCCACCAGTTTCGCCGGGTCGATCCAGACGCGAAGCGCGCGTTCGGTCGCGAAGACCTGGGCACGGCCGACGCCGGGCACACGGCGCAACTCGTTGACGACATTGCGCGAAATATAGTCGCCAAGGGCCACGGCATCGAGACCCGAGTCCGGTGTCGCGGTCAGTGCCACCAGCATCAGAAAGCCCGCGCCGGCCTCTTCGACCAGAACGCCCTGTTGCTGTACCTGCTGCGGCAGGGCGGATTCGACCCGGCGCAGACGGTTCTGCGTGTCGACCACGGCCTGGGCCACTTCGGTCCCGGCCTCGAAGGTGACGTCGATGGTCACCGCGCCGGTCGATTCCGAGGTGCTCTGAAAGTAGAGCATGCCGGGGATGCCGTTCAGCTCTTCCTCGATGGGCTGGGTGACCTGCCGATACAGATCTTCGGGCGAAGCGCCCGCGAAACGGGTCGAGATCGAGACCTGCGGCGGCGCAACATCAGGATATTGCGAGACCGGCAGCATCGGCAGCGACAGCGCCCCCGCCAAGGTTATGAAGATCGCGATGACCCAGGCAAGGACCGGGTTGTCGATAAAAAACTTTGCCATGGATCAGGTCTCAGTTCGTGCTGGCTTCTGCCGGAGCAGCGAGCGCTTTTGCGCAGACATCGGGGGGGGTATCACCGGTCGAGGGGTCTGCCCAGCAGACCGGAGAAACCGGCGCGCCGGGGCCCATTTTCTGGAACCCGTCAACGATCAGCATATCGCCGGCAGTCAGGCCCTCATGCACGGTGACGCGGTTGCCGACCGACCGGCCAAGGCCGACCGTGCGCAGCTCGGCTGCGCCATTGGTCACAACATAGACCATGGCCTTGCCCGAAGCATCGCGCTGTACCGCCTGGCCCGGAATGGCGAAGGCCGCCGCTTCGGTGGCCTGTTCGACCGAGACACGCACATACATGCCCGGCAGCAGGATGCCATCCGGATTGGGGAATTCAGCCCGCAGCGTCACCTGGCCCGAAGACCGTTCGACCGAGGCTTCGGCGAACAAAAGCTTGCCGGGATGGGCATATTGCGAACCGTCATCCAGCAGAAGAACCACCCGGGCGGCGCCCGGCTCGACCTGGGTCAGTTCGCCCGAATCCAGCGCCTGGCGCAGACGCAGCAGTTCAGACACCGGCTGCTGCATATCGGCATAGACCGGGTCAAGCTGCTGGATCGTGGTCAGCACCTCGCCCTGGGCCGAAACCAGCGCGCCTTCGGTCACCTGGGCGCGGCCGATACGGCCCGAAATCGGCGCCTTGACCTCGGTATAGCTCAGGTTGATCTCGGCGGCGCGCAGCTGTGCTTTGGCTTCGGCCAGCGCGGCGGCGGCCTGGAGGCGCGTTGCGGTCGCCGTCTCGAATTCGGCCTGGCTGGTGATATTGCGCTCATTGAGCGAGGCATAGCGCCGCTCGGTCGCCTCGGCCTCGGCCAGCACGGCCTCGGCACGGGCAACAGAGGCCTTTGCCGCTTCGACCGCGATTTCATAGCTGGCACTGTCAAGGCGGAACAGCACATCGCCCGCCGTCACAAGGCTGCCCTGTTCGAACACCCGGGTCTCGATGATGCCGCCCACACGCGGGCGGACATCGGCCACCTGCGTGGCCGAGACCCGACCCGGAAGCTCGGAGGTTACGGGGATGCTTTCGGGCTGAACCATCACCACACCCACCGAGGCCGGCGGCATCCCGCCCTCCTGTGCCAGGAGGGACGTGGTTGAGAGCAGGGATATGCCGGCAACAACGGCCAGGGCACGGAAAATCGAAACGGGCATAGGATGTCCTGAAAAGCAGGGAGGAGGAGTCAGGTTTGTTCTGGGCATATGTCCAACTTGAACACGTGTCCAGCTTGTTTTTGCGCCATGACCTGCTAAAACGAATGAAATGCTGAAATCGGAGGCAATGATTTGGCCTATATGTCGCGCGAGGAACGGCGTGAGCAGATCATGAATGCCGTGGTCGAACTGGTTGCGCAGGAAGGGCTTGCGGCGGCGACGGTGCGACGGATCGCCTGCCAGCTGCAATGTTCGCCCGGCCAGATTCACCACCATTTCGATTCGGCCGAAGCCCTGCGCGCCGAGGCCGTGCGCGAGGTCTGGAGCCGGCTGGAGCCGCAACTCGTCGCCGCCTTGCGCAAATTATCGCCGCGCGAAAGGCTGATCACGGTGCTTTCGGGCTGCAAGGCGCAGATCCTTGGCGAGGACGATCCGCTTTTGAGGGTCGCAGAACGGCTCTGGAGCGAGGCCTGGGAAACCCGTCGCGATTCCGCGGTGCGCGTGGCGATAGTCGAAGGTGTCGGCAAGATGCGCAATGAGATCTGCACCAGCCTCACCGAAGGGGTGGCTTTGGGGGATTTTCCTGCGGATCTCGACGTCAGCCGGATGTCGCTCTTGCTGATCGCGGCCTCTCAGGGCTTTGATTTTCTGGAAGAGGTCGGGATCGCAGATGAACTCGAAACCGAGAAACGCACCTATATTGCCGAAGTGCTGCGCCGCGAGGGGCTCTGATAGTCCGGTTGTGATTATGCGGCCCTGATTATGCGGGTTGCGGCACGGCCAGCCCGGAGCGGGCGGCTGTGGCGATGCGTTTGCCGGTGCTGGTCTCGAACAGATGCAGCTTTGCCGCCGCCACCGAAAGCCGCATCTCACTGTCGATCTGCATGGCTGGATCAAGCGTCAGCACCAGCGGCTGGCCGTCGATATGGCCATGCACCAGACGCTGCGCGCCCAGCTCTTCGATGAAATCGGTGCGGAAGGGCAGGCCAGTAGCCGATGGCACCAGATCTTCGGCGCGGATCCCCAGTGTCACGGCACCCTTCGCGCCCGGCAGCTGCCCCAGCTCGATCACCGATGTGCCAAGGCGCAGCCGTGCACCGTCGAGCTCCGCGTCGAGCAGGTTCATCGCCGGCGCACCGATGAAAGAGGCGACAAAGGTCGAGGCCGGGCGCAGATAGATATCCAGCGGCGCACCGACCTGTTCGATCCTGCCCTCGTTCAGCACCACCAGCCGGTCGGCAAGCGTCATCGCTTCCAGCTGGTCATGCGTCACATAAAGCGAGGTGGTGCCAAGCCGCTTTTGCAGCCGCCGGATCTCGCCGCGCATCGTCACCCGCAGTTTCGCATCTAGGTTCGACAGCGGCTCGTCAAAGAGGAAGGCCGAGGGCTGGCGCACCACCGCGCGGCCCATCGCGACGCGCTGGCGCTGTCCGCCCGAAAGCGCGCGGGGCTTGCGGTCGAGATAGGGGCCGAGCTCCAGCATGCGGGCGGCCTCGGTGACGCGGGCCTCGATCTCGGGTCCCGGCGTGCGGCGGTTCTTCAGCCCATAAGCCATATTCTCGCGCACCGTCATATGCGGGTAGAGGGCGTAATTCTGGAACACCATCGCGATATCGCGGTCGGCGGGATCGATGCGGTTCACCACGCGATCCCCGATCTTCACCTCGCCGCCCGAGATGTCTTCCAGCCCCGCCACCATGCGCAGCAAGGTGGATTTGCCGCAGCCCGAAGGGCCGACCAGAACGATGAGCTCGCCATCCCGGATCGCAAGACTGATGCCCGATACCGATGGTGCCTTCGCCCCCGGATAGGTTTTCGAGACGTCGGTGATTGTGATCGAGGCCATTATTTATCGCTTTCCGTCAGGCCCCTGATGAACCAGCGCTGGAACACCACCACCACGATCACGGGCGGCAGCAGGGCCAGAACGGCAAGGGCGAAGGCTTCGTTGTAATCGGGGATCTGCGAACCGATCCAGACCTGGAGGATCTGCTTGATGCCGCGCATCAGGGTGAAGAACCGTTCCTCGGTCGTCATCAGCATCGGCCAGAGATACTGGTTCCAGCCATAGACGAACATGATGATGAAGATCGCCGCCATCATGGTTTTCGACAAGGGGATCAGAATATCGATCAGGAACTTCCACGGGCCTGCGCCATCGATCCGCGCGGCCTCCAGCAATTCGTCCGGGACGGATTTGAAGAACTGGCGGAAGTAAAAGGTGCCGGTGGCCGAGGCCAGCAGCGGCACGATCAGCCCGGTATAGCTGTTCAGAAGCCCCAGCGAGGACATGACCTGGTAGGAGGGCATGATCCGGACCTCCAGCGGCAGGAGAAGCGTCGTGAAGATGATCCAGAAGAGGAAAGTCGCAAACCGAAAGCGGAAATAGACCAGGGCGTAAGCGGCGGCCATCGAGAGCACGATCTTGCCCACCGCGAACCCGATCCCGAGGATCAGCGAATTCATCAGCATCGTCAGGCCAGTCACCTGGCCGGTGAAGCCGCCCTGCCGGGTCAGCACGGTCTGGTAGGTCCCGACCGCGTTATCGCCGGGGGTGAGGTAGAGGCCGTTCATATGGATATCGACCGCAGAATGGGTCGAGGTCATCACTGCGACCAGCACCGGCACGCACATGAAGAGTGTGCCGAGGATGAGGATGATGTGGTCGAAGGGTTTGATCCGGTTCATCGCATCACCCGTAATGCACGCGGCGTTCCAGCCAGCGGAACTGGATCAGTGTCAGCACCAGCACGATGACCATCAGGATCACCGATTGCGCCGCTGATCCGCCGATATCATTGCCGCGGAAGCCATCATTGTAGACCTTGTAGACCAGCGTCATCGGGTTGTTCGCCGGCTTGTCCTTCACCATCACATCGATCACCGCGAAAGTGTCGAACAGCGCATAGGTGATGTTGATGATCAGGAGGAAAAACGCGGTCGGCGCCAGCAATGGCAGGATCGCGGTGCGGAACCGGGTAAAGCCGTTGCGGCAATCGATCACCGAGGCTTCGCGCACGCTGGCCGGGATGCTTTGCAGGCCCGAGAGGAAGAAGATGAAGTTGTAGGGCACCTGTTTCCACACGGAAACCAGGATCATCGCGAAGGCGGTGTCCCAGTAATTGATGCCCACCTTCATGTCATAGCCGAACCAGGCCGCGAGGCGCACGAAAGGCCCGATATGCTGATCGAACAGCATCATCCCCATCAGCCCGGCCACCGGCGGCGCGATCGCATAGACCGCAATCAGCGCGGTGCGATAGCTGGTGCGGCCCCGGATCACCTTATCGGCCTTGACCGCGAAGAGAAGCCCGAGGCCCAGCGAGAACGCCGTCACCAGCACGGTGAACAGCGCCGTAAACCCCGCGATCCGCTGATATTCGCGCGAGCCGAGCGCGTCCTTGTAATTGTCGATGCCGACAAAGGTCGACCCGAACCCGAACGGGTCCTCGATATAGAAAGACGAGGTGATCGCCTGGACCGAAGGCCAGTAGAAAAACACGAAAATCACCGCGAGCTGCGGCGCGAGGAACAGCCAGGGCAAAAGCGGCTGGTCGAATTGCACCCGCTTTGCGGGTTCGGGCGCGGGGCCGGGGCGGCTCAGCCAGCGCCGGATCAGACCGGGGGGCGCGGGATGATGGGTGGCGTCACGCATCTTGGGCTTTCACAGGGGGAGAGAAGCGGGTGGAAAGAAACGGCGAAAGCCGGGCCCGCAAAACAGCAGGCCCGGCCGGTCATGCGCGATGATCAGCCCGAGGTTTTCGAGAAACGGGCGAGAAGCTCATTGCCTTCGGTCTCGATGGCTTTGAACGCGTCTTCGACGGTTGTCTCACCCGAGAAGATCTTGTTGAATTCGCGCTCTTCGATCACGCGGATCTGCGGGTAAAAGCCAAGCCGGTAACCTTTCGACCATTCGCCCTGCGGCTCCAGCAATTGCAGGATGCCAACTTCGGCGACCGGGTTCTCCTCATACCAGCCATCGGCCTTTGATTTCTCATAGGCGGCCCTGGTGATCGGCACATAGCCGGTGGCCTGGTGGTAGAAGGCCTGCACATCGGTCGTGGTCAGGAAGTTGAAGAAATCCGCCGAGCATTTGTTCTGGTCATCGGGCTTGCCGGACATGGCAAACAGCGCCGCACCGCCGATGAAGGTGGATTTATTGCCATCCGACGCGGTCTCGTCCCAGGGCATGAAGGTGGCCGAGAAGGGCATGGTCGCGGTTTTCGACAGCCCGCCGAACGAGCCCGAAGATCCGATCCACATCGCAACCTTGCCCTCTTCGAAAGGCTTCTGGTTGTCGGCCCAGCCGGCGCCGTAAAAGCCGAAGAGACCGTCTTTGTGCCAGGCGGCGAGGCGGGTCCAGAAGGCGATCATCTCAGGGGCGGTAGCGCGCAGCTCGGTGCCGCCGAACCCGTCATAGCCATTCTGGTTCGTGGCCATCTGGATGTTGTTGCGCGAGTAGAAATTCTCGAAAAGCTGCCAGGTCAGCTGGCTGGCGGTCAGCGGGATATAGCCCGCCTCTTTCAGCTTCGGCGCGACGGCTTCGAATTCGGCCCAGGTCTTCGGCGCCTCGACGCCCGCTTTCGCGAAAGCCCCGGTGTTCAGATACATGATCGGCGCCGAGGAATTGAACGGCATCCCGATGAACTTGCCCTCAGTATCGGCATAGAAATAGCGGATGCCGTCGATAAAGGCATCGCGATCAAAGCTGTGGCCATTCTGGATCAGCAGGTCTTCGGCAGGGATAGTGGCGCCTTTGGCATTGATGATGGTGGCGGCACCGGCGTCAAACACCTGGAGGATATTCGGCTGCTCGCCCGAACGGAAAGCCGCGATCCCGGACGCGAGGGCTTCTTCATAGGTGCCTTTCGAGACCGGCGTGATGGCGCAGGCGGATTGCGCCTCGTTGAATTTCCCGGCGACCTGATTGATCACCTGTTCATTGGCGCCACCCATGCCGTGCCACCAGGTGATCTGGACCGGATTGGCGAAAGCTGCGGTGCTGGTTGCCAGCAGCGCCAGCGCGGGAAGGAGTTTTTTCATGACCGGATGCCTCATCGGGAAGATGGGCGGAACCTGACCAGGCATTGTAACAGGGGCGCAGCATCGGGGCAGCAGTTTCACGACAATCAGCCCGGCAATCATGACGGGCAAGCGGGCTTGTCTTCGCCCGCGCGGCAAGTGACAAAGCGGTCAGCGGCGCTGTCGGAGCGCCGGATCCGGACCCTTTCGCCATGCAAATCCCCACCGAACCGACCCGCTTTGCCCTGCCGGGGCTGCTTTTGGGGGGCGTGCTGATCGGCTGCTCGCCGATCTGGGTGCGGCTGTCTGAGGTCGGTTCGGTCTCGACCGCCTTCTGGCGGCTGGCGCTGGCGCTGATCCCGCTCGCGCTTATGGCGGGCGGTGGCCGGTCAAGCGGTGCCGGGCAGCCGAAAACCCTGCGCGACCGGGTCGAGATCAGCCTGCCCGGCGTGATCCTTGGCGCCGAGCTGGTGGCCTGGCATATCTCGCTGCATCTGACGTCGGTCGCGAATTCGACGCTCCTGGTGAATATGGCGCCGGTTTTCGTGGCGCTTTTCGCCTGGATCGTGCTGAAAAAACCGCCGGGGCGGCTGTTTGCCCTGGCGCTGGCAGTCACGATTGTCGGGGTTGTTGTGCTCAAGGGCGGGCCGGAGGCTTTGCGCGGTGGCGATCTCAGGGGCGACGGTATCGCGATTTTCGCCGCCATGCTTTACGCCGCCTATATCCTGATGCTTGGCCGGGCGCGGCAGCGCTTTGCCACCGGCGTGATCATGCTCTGGAGCACCGCCGCCGCCGCGATCGCCGTCTTCCCCTTCGCGCTGATCACCGACCCGAGCCTGATCCCCCTGACGCTTGCGGGCTGGGGCGTGCTGGTCGGCCTGTCCTGGATCAGCCAGGCCGGCGGCCAAAGCCTGATCGCCTGGGCACTGGCCTTCCTGCCGGCGATCTTTTCCTCGCTGACGCTTTTGCTCCAGCCGGTCATTGCCGCGCTGCTGGCCTGGGCGGTGCTGGACGAGGCCCTGACCCTGAGCCAGGCCCTTGGCGGGGTGATCGTGCTTTGTGGCATATGGATCGCACGTGCCGCCCAGATGCGACAGGCCTGAGGCATTTAAGTTCTGCTTAAGCTATGCGGGCAAGACCCGCGCGAAATCCACCGGAGTAGTCCCATGCCGAACCTGTCCAGCGCCGCCTTCCTTGCGCTGTCGCTTATTGCCTTTGCCGCCTGTGTGCCGGTGGAGCCGATCCCTGTCGATCCCGTTGCCGCTGCTGCCGCCGCTGAAGCAAAGGCCGAAGCCGAACGGGCCGAGGCGCAAAAGCGCATCGCCTTTGCACCGGTCAGCGGTGATGTCGCCGCGATGTATGCCGCGCGTGAAGATGGCGGCCAGATCATTGCCGGCATCGACCCTGCAAAGATGAACCCGGATCATGTCCGCCGCGTGGTCGAATTCCAGACCAGCGAGGCGCCTGGCACCATCATCGTCGATCAGGGGGCGCGCGCGCTTTATTTCGTGATGCCCGAGGGCAAGGCGCTGCGCTATGCTGTCGGGGTTGGCCCCGACGCGATGCGGTTTGACGGCGGGGATGCGGTGATCGACCGCAAACAGGCCTGGCCGCGCTGGATTCCGACCGCGGATATGGTCAAGCGCAATCCGGGCCGTTACCTGAAATATAAGGACGGCGTGCCCGGCGGCATTTCGAACCCGCTCGGCGCACGGGCGCTTTATATGCAAAAGGATGGGCGCGACACCTATTACCGGGTGCATGGCACCAATGATCCGACCTCGGTGGGGCGCGCGGTTTCGGCCGGCTGCATCCGGATGCTGAACCAGGATGTCATCGATCTTCACGCCAGAGTGACCATCGGTGCCAAAATCGTGGTGCGCTGAGGCGGCAGGCTTAAGCTTCGGTTAAGCGCGGCGGGTGATCCGGGCGGCAATGGGCCTAAAGCCTGTGTCTGACGCCAATTCATGCCCCGAATGCCTGCCAAGGAGACCGAGATGAGCACCAACCCCACCCGCCGCCGCGCCCTGCTGACCGCCGCCGCCGGGCTAACCGCCCTGGCGGCGCCCGGGCTTTTGCGCGCCGAAACCCAGGCGCTGCCGGCCTATCCGCGGCACAATTCCTCGGGCTTTCAGATGCAGGACTGGCGTGACCATTTCGACAGCCTCGGCTCGGGTGTCATCGTCGCGGATTTCGGCTCGCGTGCGCTGCATTACTGGTCGGGGAATGGCCAGGATTACCGGCTGTTCCCGACTTCGGTGCCGCTGACCGAAGAGCTGACGAAACGCGGCTATACCGAGGTCGTGCGCAAACGTGTCGGGCCGGACTGGACGCCGACCGCCGATATGCGCCGCCGTGACCCCTCGCTGCCGGCCTATCTGCCACCGGGCAAGGACAATCCGCTGGGCACCCATGCGATGTATCTCAGCTGGCCCGCCTATCTGATCCACGGCACCCACGACACCCGCAAGATCGGGCGACCGTCCTCGTCGGGCTGCGTCGGGCTTTACAATGAGCATATCGAACAGCTCTTTGCCGTGGTGCCGGTGGGCACCCGCGTGCGGATCATCTGATCAGAGCGGTCAGATAACCGGGCGGGTCAGGTAACGGGCCGCTCAGGCGGGCAGGATCAACTCTGCCCGCTCACCGCCGCCCTCCCGGGGCGAGAGACATAATCTGCCGCCCATCCGCTCCATCACCGCCGCGACGATGGCCAGGCCCAGCCCGCTGCCCTGGCCCGAAGGGCTGGACGCGCCGCGCCAGAACCGTTCCGTCACATGGGCGCGGTCGGCGTCAGGGATGCCGGGGCCACGATCCAGCACGGTGAAGCGCACCTCATTACCTGCGCGCGCAAGACCTGCCTCGACCATGCCACCGGCAGGAGATGCGAGGATCGCATTCTCGATCAGATTGCGCAAAGCAGGCGCCAGCAGCATCGCATGCGCCGTATGCCAGAGCCCGGTTGTGCCCCGGATCTCAAGCGCCACGCCGCGCTGTGCCGCCAGCCCCTGCAGCCCCTCGGCCAGATCGGCAAGGAGCCGCGCGCCATCCTGATCCGGCCCGCTGCCATCGGCATTCTCTGCGGCGGTCATATCGAGAAGCTGGCGCACCATACGGTCGGTTCTGGCCACCCCGGTCGAGATCTGCGCCAGCGCGCGGTTGCGTGTCGCCTCATCAGGGGCGATCACCGCGACCTGGGCCTGGGTTTTCAGCCCGGCAAGCGGCGTCTTAAGCTCATGCGCGGCAAAGGCGGTAAAGCTGCGTTCGCGTTCTCGTGCGGCCTCGACCCGGCGAAAAAGCCCGTTCAGGGCGGTGACCATCGGGCGCAATTCGCGCGGGCCGGGGGCGGGGTCTATGGCCGAGAGATCGGTCGCCGGGCGCAGCGTCAGCCCCCGCGCCAGCCGGTCAAGCGGCGCAAGGCCGCGCCCGACCGCGAACCAGATCAGCGCCGCCAGCACCGGCAGAATGGCCAAAGCCGGCACCAGCAGGCCAAGGATCACCCCATGCACCAGCCGCTCGCGCATCGAAAGCGCATCGCCGACCATGACACGGACGCCCATCTCGGGGTCGATATGGGAATAGACACGCCAGGTCTCGCCATCGACCTCGCGCTCGGAAAACCCTGCCGCATCATCGGCAAGCCGGGTCTTCGGCGCGCCATCGGATTCGCTCTTCAGCCGGCCGTCAAAGCCCCAGACCTGGCAGATCAGCTCACGTGAATAGCCCTCGGGCCCGTCTTCGGGCAGGATATGCGGGCGGGCATGGGCCAGCGTTTCCACTGCCTCTCCCACAACGCCGCCATTGCGCGCGATCAGCGAGGCCACCATATGCGCCGATTCCTGAAGGCGCCGGTCCAGCACATGATTGACCTCGGTGCGGGTGGTATACTGGATCCAGACCACCGCCGAGAGCCAGACCGCCCCGGTCGCCGCCAGCAGGATCAGGAAGAGCCGCATCCGGATCGACGACATCATACCTCGCCCTCGGGGGCCAGCCGGTATCCCGCGCCCCGCACCGTCTCGATGAAATCGGCGCCGAGTTTGGTGCGGAGCTTATGGATATGCACTTCGACCGTGTTCGAGCCGACCTCTTCCTGCCAGCCATAAAGCCGGTCTTCGAGGAAGGATTTTCCAAGGATCGCGCCGGGGCGTTCCATCAGGGCCTGGATCAGGGTGAATTCGCGATTGGGAAAGATCACCTCGCGCCCGGCAATGGTGCCGCGCATCCGGGCGGGGTCGAGCACAAACCCGTTCCAGCTGAGATGGCTTTCCGCCCGGCCCTGGCGGCGCCGGAGGATCGCGCGCAGCCGGGCCGCAAGCTCGTCCAGCTCGAACGGTTTGCCAAGGTAATCATCGGCGCCGGCATCAAGGCCCGCGACCTTATCCTCGAGCCGGTCGCGCGCGGTCAGCAGAAGGACCGGCAGATCGCTCTCCGCCGCCCGCATTTCGCGCAGAAGGTCAAGACCGGAGCCATCGGGCAGCATCAGATCCAGCACCATCGCCTCGAAACTTCCCGCCGTCAGCGCCGCCCTGGCATCGGCCACCGACCCCACGGCATCGGGCGAGAACCCGGCCAGCCGCAGCCCGACGCTGAGCCCGTCGCGCAAAAGGTCGTCATCCTCGACAATCAAGAGCCGCATCGCTTCCCCATTTTTCCGGCGGGCCATTTTTCCGGCGGACCGTGGCGGGCCATGCCGCGCCCGGCTTAAGCCAGACTTAAGCCGGGCGGGAGCTCTGCGCCAGTCAGAGGCAGACTTCAGAGGCTCACCTGGGTGCCGATCTCGACCACACGCCCGGCGGGAATGCGGAAATAATCCTGAGCGCTGGCGGCATTGCGCGACATCCAGATGAAAAGCCGCGCCTGCCACATCGGCATCCGGGGCCGCACAGACGGGCGCAGGCTGCGGCGCGACAGGATGAAGGAGGTCGACATGATGTCGAATTTCAGCCCCTTTTGCCGCGCCAGCATCAGGGCGCGCGGCACATCCGGGTCTTCGGCATAGCCATATTGCAGGATGATGCGGCGAAAGCCCGGGGCGATCTCTTCATATCTCAGCCTGGTCTCATCGCTCAGCCGGGGCAGGTCGCGGGTGACGATCGAGAGGATGATATTCTGCTCATGCAGCGCCCGAAAATGTTTCAGACTGTGCAAAAGCGCAACCGGCGCGTTTTCGGGCGAGGCGGTCAGGAAGACGGCGGTGCCCGGAACCTTCGCAATGCGGTCACTGCCCAGCTTGGTCACCAGCGCCGCCAGCGGCAATTGCCCCTCGGCATCTTTCGCCTGGACAATGGCAGTGCCGCGCCGCCAGATCAGCATGACGACCAGCAGTGCTCCGGCAAGGGCCAGCGGCACATAGCCGCCATCCGCCACCTTCATCAGGTTCGAGCCAAAGAAAACCACTTCCAGCGCGACCAGCGGGCCCATCACGGCGAGGATGGCGATCACCGGCCAGCGCCAGTGCCAGCGCACCACCACCACGGCCAGAAGCGAGGTCACCAGCATCGCCCCCGAGACCGAGATCCCGTAAGCCGCCGCCAGCGCCGAGGAACTGCCAAAGGTCAGCACCAGCGCCAGCACCCCGAACATCAAAAGCCCGTTGATCAGCGGCAGGTAGATCTGGCCCTGTTGTTCCTCGGAGGTCTGGCGGATCTTCAGCCGCGGCAAAAGCCTGAGCTGGATCGCCTGTTGCGCCAGGGAAAACGCGCCGGTGATCACCGCCTGCGAGGCGATCACCGTGGCGAGCATCGCCAGCACCACCATCGGCACCAGCAGCTGCGGCGGGAACATAAGGTAGAACGGGCTTTCCAGGGCTTCGGGGCGGGTCAGAAGTTCGGCCCCCTGGCCAAGGTAGTTCAGCACCAAAGCCGGGAAGGTCAGGTAAAACCAGCCGATCCGGATGGGTTTGGCACCGAAATGGCCCATATCGGCGTAAAGCGCCTCGGCCCCGGTGACGGCCAGAAAGACCGAACCCAGAACTGCCAGCGCAACACCCTGATGCGCCAGCAGGAACTGCAAAGCGTGATGTGGCGACAGGGCAGAGAGCACCTCAGGCGCCTCGCAAAGCCGCCAGAGCCCGCCCGCCGCCAGCACCAGAAACCACAAAAGCATGACGGGGCCGAAAAAGCGCGACACAAAATCGGTGCCGTGTTTTTGCACCCAGAACAGCAGGATGATCACCGCCATGGCAACCGGCTCGACAAAGGGCGCTGTGCCCGGCGCGATCAGCTTCAGCCCTTCGACGGCAGACAGAACCGAGACCGCCGGTGTGATCACCGCATCGCCGGAAAACAGTGCGGCGCCGAGGATCCCGAGCACCACGAGGATCAGCGCCCTGCGGCCGCGCATCTGGCCAAGCGCGCGCTGCGCCAGCGCCAGCAGCGACAGCGTGCCGCCCTCGCCGTCATTATCGGCGCGCAAAAGGATGCCGACATATTTCACCGATACAATCAGCGTCAGCGTCCAGATGATCAGCGAGATCACCCCGAAGATATTCTCGGCCGGCACATGGCCGGGAATGGCACCGCTCGCCACCATCGCCTCGCGCAGCGCATAGAGCGGCGAGGTGCCGATATCGCCGTAAACCACGCCAAGCACGCCAAGGGTAAGCGCCGCCATGGCGGGCTTGCGGGCGCTGTGCCCTTCGCCAGGGGAGGCATGCGGCGTGTCGTGCGGCTTTTCCGGCGCGGCGGTCAGCGCAATATTCTGCATCGTCTTTCTCCTGTCCGTCGGGGCTGTGGCAGAAGCCTCGTGACGGTTTCACAGATCTGTGCTTCGCCGTGTAAGGAAGCGATGGGGAAAGCGCCGGGCGGCATAAGGATCGCATAAAGATTGTGGACAAATCCGGTGGCCAGGGTTTGATCAGCACATGGAGCCTGTGTTTGTCGATCCTCCCGTTTCCGGCCCGCGTCCGGCCGGTCCCCTGTCGAAACGTCCGCAGCAGATCCTGGCGGCGGTGCTGGTGCTGGTCCTGGTGACGGCGATTGTGGTGCCATCGCGCGGCTGGATGAGCGAGATCGTCGCACTTTTGCTATTGCTGATGGCGGTCCTGGTCAATGCCGCCGCTTTTGGCTTCTGGCCCGGACTCGGTTCGGCGCTGGTGGCGCTGGCGGTGTTCAATTTCTTCTTCGTCGAGCCGCATTTCAGCCTGATGGCGGCACAGCCCCAGGATATGATTGTATTGCTGGCTTTCCTGACGGCGGCGGGTCTGACCGGGTTCCTCGCCGGGCGAATGCGCGAACAGGTCGACAGCGCGCGGGACCGGGCGGTGGTGCTTGAGGTCCTGTCCTCGGCCAGCGGTGCGCTTGGCCGGGCAGGCAGCGAGGGGCAGATCCTCGACACGGTGATCCGCCATGTGACCACCCTTTCTGACGCGCCGGTTGCGCTGCTGAGCCGCAGCGCCACCGGGCTGGTCCCGGCGCCGGGAAGCCTGACGCCGCGCGAGGCGGATCTGCAGGCGGCGGAACAGGCGCTGATCCGGGGCCGGGTCGAGATGGCGATTGCCGATGGCTGGACCGGGTCGCATCTGACCTTCCATCCGCTGCCTCTGGGCGCGGCGGCGCGCCATGCGATCGGGCACCGGCTGCCCGAGGCCGTCGACCGCGATACCGGCTACCGCGAACAGGCCATCGACAATGTGCTGCGCCAGGCCGGTGCCGCGCTGGAGCGGCTGGAACTGGGCCGAAAAGCCAGTGAAGAGCGCGAGATTTCCGACCGCCAGGCGCTGCGCGCCGCGCTGCTCTCGTCGCTGTCGCATGATCTGCGCACGCCGCTTGCAACCATTCTCGGATCGGTCACCACTTTGCGCGACCTGCGGGGCAGCCTGCCGCCCGAGGCCCAGGAAGATCTGCTGAGCGCCACATCCGAAGAGGCCACGCGGCTGGCGCGCTATGTCGAAAACCTGTTGCAGATGACGCGGCTGCTGACGGGGGCTTCGGTCGCGCTGCACCCGGTTGAACCGGCGGATTGCGCCCGGGCCGCCGCCAGTCGCGCGCAGCGCGCCTTTCCGGGCGCCGCGATCACCGCCGATCTTCCCGACCTGCCGCTTGTGATGGCCGAGGCGGGGCTGGTCGAACAGGTGGTGTTCAGCCTGATCGAAAACGCGAAAGCCTATGCGCCGGGGCCGGTTCTGGTCACCGGCGCAACGGACGGCCCCGATATCAGACTGGAGGTCCAGGACCAGGGACCAGGCCTGCCCGAGGCCGTGCTGGCCTGGCTCGCCACCCCCGATCTGACCCGGGGCGAAGAGAAAAGCGGCCTCGGCCTGCCGATCTGCAAGGGGATCGCGCAGCTCCTTGGCGGACGGCTGGAGGCCCGGCCCGGCCCCGGCGCGCGGCTCGCCCTGATCCTGCCGGCGGCCTCTGCGGGCGGGGGCGGCCCGATATGACCGCGCGCCAGCTTATCCTCGTGGTCGATGACGAGCCGCAGATCCAGCGCTTCCTTGTTCATGCGCTGACGGCATCAGGCTATGACACCACCCTTGCCGCAACCGGTGCCGGCGCGCTGGAGGCGGTTGCGCAGCACAGGCCCGATCTGATGGTGCTTGATCTCGGGCTGCCGGATATGAACGGCAAGACGGTGATCGAGCAGCTCCGGGCCAGCTCGGACCTGCCGGTGATCGTGCTTTCAGCCCATGATCAGGAGATGGAGAAGATCCTCGCGCTGGATCTGGGCGCCAATGATTTCGTGGCCAAACCCTTTGCCATTGGCGAGCTGCTGGCGCGGTTGCGTGCCACATTGCGGCCAAGACGCGCCGCCGCAGGCGGGACGGCGGGGCCGGCAGCCTTGCTGCGCAGCGGCAGCCTCGCACTGTCGCGCGATCTGCGCGAGGTTACCGTGCTGGGGGCTCCGGTAAAACTGACCCCGAAAGAATTTGATCTGTTGCTCGCGCTCTTGGAGCAGCCGGACCGGATCGTGACCCATCGCCAGCTTCTGCTCAGGGTCTGGGGGCCGGCGCATGTCGAGGATATCGTTTATCTGCGGGTCTTTATCGGGCAGCTGCGGCAAAAGCTCGACCTGGCAGGCTTTGATGCCAGTGCGATCCGGACCGAGGCCGGGATCGGGTATCGCTGGATCCATCCTGACTGAGGGCCGCGTCTTATGGCGTCTTGTTCAGGCCAGATTGCGGTTTTGCCGATTCCTGCGCTGGACGCCCCGCCCCGGGCAGGCATAGACTGAGGCAGCATCAAACGGGAGGAGGACCGGATCAGATGTGTGAATTATTCGCCAGGCAGGATCCGGACCGTTATGTGCCGGTCACCCGCCGCATCCGCCTGAACGGGCAAAGCACCTCGGTGCGGCTTGAGGCTGCGTTCTGGACGATCCTTGACGAGATCGCCCGCGAACAGGGGGAATCGACCGGGGCGTTTCTCTCGACGCTGCATCGCGAGGTGCTGGAGTTCCACGGCGAGCCGGGGAATTTCGCTTCGCTTTTGCGCTGCACCTGTCTGGTGCGCATGGAAACACGCCGCGCCGCCCAGATGCCGGTCAGCCGCGCTGTGGCCTGATAAGGCCCGTTGCAGAACGTCCGGCCCAAAAACGCTTTGCGGACAATATGATACTACCCATTCCGCACCGGACCGGGCCATGATGGCGGCCGGGAACCGGGTGGGAGACAGAGATGCGCGACACGGGTGAGCTGCTGGCAGGGCTGCGTCAGCTGATCGGGTCCGGTCATGTGCTGACCGGCGCGCGGGCCACGCGGCGTTTCACGCGCGGCATCCGCTATGGCGGCGGCCAGGTCGAGGCGGTGCTTTGCCCCGGATCTCTGATCGAGATGTGGCGCGCCCTGAATGCCGTGATCGCGGCGGGCCGGGTGGTGATCTTTCAGGCGGCAAATACCGGCCTTACCGGCGGATCGACCCCCTGGGGGGATGGTTATGACCGCCCCGTGGTGCTGATCAGCGTCATGCGGCTGCGGGGGATCCATCTGATCGACGCTGGCAAACAGGTGCTCTGTCTGCCCGGATCGACGCTGGACGGGCTGGAACGCACGCTGAAACCTCTGGGCCGCGAGCCGCATTCGGTGATCGGGTCAAGCTGCATCGGCGCCTCGGTGCTGGGGGGGATCTGCAACAATTCGGGCGGCGCGCTGATCCGGCGCGGCCCGGCCTATACCGAAATGGCGCTTTATGCCGAGGTGCGGGCGGATGGCACGGTCGTGCTGGTCAACCATCTGGGCTTTGATCTTGGCGATGACCCCGAAACGATCCTCGCACGGGTTGAAGCAGGCGACCTGCCGGCACCCGCTCCGGGCGAGGCCTGGGGCTCGGACCGGGACTATGCTGGCCATGTCCGCGACGTTGATGCGGACACGCCGGCACGGTTCAATGCCGATCAGCGGCGGTTGCACGAGGCGTCGGGATCGGCCGGCAGGCTCGCGGTTTTTGCGGTGCGGCTTGATACATTCGAGGCCGAAACCGAGACCGCCGTATTCTGCATCGGCACCAATGACCCGGATGAGCTGACCACGATCCGCCGCGATATGCTGGCCGGGTTCAACAGCCTGCCGGTTGCCGGCGAATATATCCACGGCACCGCCTGGGATATTGCTGAGCGCTACGGCAAGGATACATTCCTTCTGATCCGCCGGCTTGGCACGCAGCGCATTTCCGGCGTCTTCGCGCTGAAATCAAAGATCGATGGCTGGACCGAACGGCTGGGCCTCGGCACCACGCTGTCGGACCGGATCGCGCAGGCGCTGTCGCGGCTTTTCCCGAACCATCTGCCGTCCCGGCTGCGCGATTTTCGCGCGCGCTTTGACCATCACCTCTTTCTGCGGATGGGCGGCCAGGGCATCGCGGAGGCCCGTGATTACCTTGCGCGCCGCTTCCCTTCCACCAGTGGCGATATGTTCGAGGCCACGGCCAGCGAGGGCGCTGCCGCCTTCCTGCACCGCTTTGCCGTGGCCGGGGCTGCCAACCGCTACCGCGCCGTGCATAAGCGCGAGGTCGAGGATATTGTCGCGCTCGACATCGCTTTGCGGCGCAACGACCGTGACTGGGTCGAAACCCTGCCGCCGGAGCTTGAGGTGCAGATCGCGCACAAGCTCTATTACGGGCATTTCTTTTGCCATGTCTTCCATCAGGATTATGTGGCGAAAAAGGGCACCGATTGCCTTGGCCTGGAACATGCGATGTGGAAGATCCTGGACCGGCGCGGCGCCCAATACCCGGCGGAACATAATGTCGGGCATCTCTACAAGGCGCCGCCGCAGCTGGCCGGATTTTACCAGAGCCTCGATCCGACCAACAGCCTGAACCCAGGGCTTGGCCAGACGCCCACCGCCCGCAACTGGCAAGGCAGCTGCGGCTGCGGCCAGACCCACTGATCCCCCGATTGCCCGAGCTTTTGCCAGGAGTGCTGTCCGTGAAGACCCCCGTTTTGTCCCTGTTGATGTCTTTGTTCCTCGTTCAGGCCGCCTTTGCCGGTGATGCGGAACAGGGCGAGAAAGTCGCGAAGAAATGCTTCGCCTGCCATGCCTTTGCGGCGGATGCGCCCCCGAAAGCCGGGCCGAATCTCTTCGGGATCATCGGGCGCAAGACGGCCTCGGTCGAGGGCTATGCCTATTCCAACGCGATGAAGGCCTGGGGCGAAGAGGGCCATATCTGGACGGTGGAAGAGATCGACGCCTTTATCGAGGCCCCGAAAACCGTGCTGCCGGGCAATAAGATGACCTTTGCCGGGCTGAAAAAGCCCGAGGAACGCGCGGATCTGCTGGCGTATCTCGCAACGCTGGGCGAGTAAGGAAAAGGGCGGAACCGAGGTTCCGCCCTTTCTCTTTCAGAGGTTCTGCTTCGACAGCTCGCCGGCGATGAACTCGGCCTGACGGATCGCAAGGGCGACGATGGTCAAAGTCGGGTTCTCGGCCGCGCCGGAGGTGAACTGGCTGCCATCCGAGATGAAAAGGTTCGGGATGTCATGGCTTTGGCCGTGTTTGTTCACCACGCCGTCCCGCGGATTTTCCGACATCCGGTTGGTGCCGAGGTTATGCGTCGACGGATAGGGCGGCGTCGGCAGGGTGCGGGTTGCCCCGGCGGCGCGGTAGATCGCCTCGCCCCGTGCATAGGCGTGATTGCGCATCGCGATATCATTGGGGTGATCATCGAAATGCACATTCGGCGCGGGCAGGCCGAACTGGTCGACAGCGGTGGCCGACAGCGTGATGCGGTTGGTCTCCTGCGGCATATCCTCGCCCACGATCCACATCCCGGCCATGTTCTCATAGCCATCCATCGCCGAGGTGAAGCTGCGCCCCCAGCCGCCCGGATCAAGGAAGGCCGCCATGAAGGGAATGCCAAGCGCAAGGGTCTCCAGCTCATAGCCGCCGACGAACCCGCGCGAGGGGTCAAGGCGTGCCTCGTCCTGCACGATCCCGGCCATGGTGGTGCCGCGCCACATCTTCACCGGCTTCTCAAACACGCCGTAAACCGATCCGGTGACATGGCGCAGATAGTTGCGTCCGACCTGGCCCGAGGAATTCGCGAGCCCGTCCGGGAACATCGAAGACGCCGAATTCAAAAGGATCCGGGGGCTTTCGATGGAATTGCCCGCCACGCAGACCACGCGGGCCTTCTGGAAGTGGTGATTGCCATCCTTGTCGGCATAAAGCACGCCGGTGACGCGGCCTTTGTCGTCATGCTCGATCTTCAGCGCGTGGCAGCGGTCGCGGACCTCAAGATTGCCGGTCGCCTCACCCTTCGGGATATCGGTATAGGCCGAGGACCATTTCGCGCCCCATTTGCAGCCCTGGAAACAGAACCCGGTCTGCTGGCAGGCGAGACGGTCATCGTAATCGACCGAATTGATCGCCATGCGGCCGGTATGGACCTCCTTATAGCCAAGCGCCTTCGCGCCCTTTTCCAGCACTTTGTAATTGTTGTTGCCGGGCAGGCCCGGGCGGTCGCCGGTGCGGGTCACGCCAAGTTTGGTCTCGGCCTTTTCATACCAGGGCGCCATTTCCGCGCCATCAATCGGCCAGTCGAGCAGGTTCGCCCCCGTCACATGGCCATAATTGGTCCGTGGCTTCCATTCATGCTCCTGGAAGCGCAGGCTCGCCCCTGCCCAGTGGATCGAGGTGCCGCCCACGGCCTTGACGATCCAGGCCGGCAGGCCCGAGAAATCCTTCGCCACCCGCCAGTCGCCCGATGTGGTGCGCGTGTCGGTCCAGGCCAGCTGAGCAAAGCTGTCCCATTCGTCATTGATGTAATCTTCGGGCATATAACGCCCGCCGGCCTCCAGCGAGACGACCTTGACGCCCTTTTGCGCCAGTTCATTCGCCAGAACACCGCCGCCCGAGCCTGTGCCGATGATCAGAACGACGGAATCGTCGTCCAGTTCAAATTTCGCAACCATTGATCCGCCCCCCTCAGAGCCAGCTGATATCGTCAAAACCGCGATGCAGATAACCGCCCTGGCTGAAGGATTCACCCTCATAGCCAAAGATCGGCCAGACGG
Source organism: Paracoccus sp. IB05 (assembly GCF_016405985.1). Classification (GTDB taxonomy): domain Bacteria; phylum Pseudomonadota; class Alphaproteobacteria; order Rhodobacterales; family Rhodobacteraceae; genus Pseudogemmobacter. The sequence continues at coordinate 43,478 of NZ_JAEFCF010000001.1, read as the reverse complement.
CCTTCTGGTTATAAAGCCCCGTCACAAGGCCGCCGCGGATCTGCTGGAAGAAAGCGGAGTTCTCCATCCCGCGCAGCAGGGCAACCCGGTCATCCTCCCACCCGATGGACAGGTAATCCGCATGTCCGGCGCCCTGCGCGGCGGCATTCAGCGCGGCAATCCCGGCTTCAACCCCCGGGGCGGCTTCGGCCGTGTCATAGCCTTTGACGGCAATGACATAGAATTCATCGGCGATGCGGTCATGGGGGTAGATATCGCGGGCCATACGCACCAGCGTGGCCATGGTCTCGGGCTTCAGCGTGGTCGCCTCATAGGCCCAGGCGGCATCGGGGGCGGCGATAAAGCCCGCGCCGATGATCATTCCCGCGCTTGCGGCAAAGCTGCGCGAGATCAGCTGGCGACGGGTGAGGGCGTTCCCCCTCAGTCCGCGATTTGCGGTCAGGGTCGTCATAGTCTCCTCCTTGCTTTTTCAGTCGGCTGGGAGTTCCCGGCGCGGCTCCTCTTCCGCGCAGGGCTGCCGTTTCAGATTATTGGTAGCGCCCCGCGCGCTGCAGCACTTCGATCTGGTAACCGTCGGGATCGGCGATAAAGAAAAACCGGGCGATGACGTCGCCGCCAGGCGCGAAATCGACCAGTTTGCGCGGGGCAAGGCCGGCAGCTTCCAGGCGCGCATGTTCTGCATTCACATCAGTGACCGAGACCGCGAGATGGCCGTAGCCATCGCCGAGGTTATAGGGGTCAACACGGCCCTTGTTGACGGTCAGTTCCAGTTCGAACCCGGTTTCGGCATTGGCGAGATAGATCAGGGTGAAGGTCTCAAAATCGAGGCGTTCCACCACTTTCAGGCCGAATGCCTGGTCGTAGAATGCGAGCGAACGGGCTTCGTCCAGCACGCGGATCATGGTATGAATCATCCGGGCCATAGTGTCTCCTTGCTTTCGCACAGCAAAGGACAGAACCGGGTCATGGGGGTAGTATCATGCTACTGACGGGAAAATTGTTCCCCTGCTGCGCTGAAGTGACATGGCCCGCGCCAAAGGCGCGGGCGTAAGGGCAGGGCGGCTGCGGGCGGCCTCCGGTCGGGGTCAGGGGGTCTTCGCCGCCATCAGATCGCCAAGGATCGCCAGATCCAGCCGGATCACCGATCCGATTGTGCCCGGGGCATGATCCGGATGCTTGTCATTCGACGGTTCCGAGACCGAGGCGAACAGGACCTGGCCGCTCTCGTCCAGCGCAAGATTGCTCGGGAAGGTCTTGACCGCGAGATCACGGGTGACGCTGTAGTCTTTGGTATTGACCACGGTGATGCCGCCGGTGCCGTCGCGTATCTGGCTGTTGATGCCATACCAGGTGACATAGGCCTCATCGCGCAGCGGGTTCCAGATCACATCCAGCGCGCCGGGACCAATCGGCACCTGGGCCAGAATACTGCCATCAGCGGTGTTGAAGACGTAGAGCCTGCCCTCATGGCTGTCGACCGCAAAGAGCCGGCCACCCGCCGCATCCAGCGAGAGGTTCACCATGAAATGCGCGGATTTATCGCCCTGGCCGGGGGCGGTGTCACCGGTCGAGAAGGTGGTGATCTTCTCGCCGGTTTCCGCGTTCAGGACGAGGATTTCCTCGGCCCCGCCACCTCCGACATAGAGGCGGTCACGCCCGTCAAACGCCAGACCCGCCGCCCAGATCACGGCTTTATCGGTGCGCGAGGTGACCTCGCCGGTCGCGCCGTCGATGATCCAGACGATGCCCTCATCGGTCGGGCCGGTGACAAAAACGCGGCCCGTTGCCTGATCGACCTCGATCATGCGGGTATGTTCCATCTTGCCATTGGCTCCGGTTTTCCCGAGCTGGATCATGCGCAGGAACAGGCCGCTGCGCGCATCGATCACCGACAGGGATCCGTCTTTGGTATTGCCGGCGTAAAGCAAGCCCCGCGCGTGATCGACCGCCAGCGCGAAGGGACGGCGTTTGAGCTGAATGCGCCGGATCGGGGCGAGGGTGTCTGCATCGAGCATATAGACATCACCCGCCGCGCCATCGGTGAAATCCGGCACCGAGGCGGCAAACACCGCGCCCAGTTCGGGCACCGAGAGCACCTCATAGCCGCCGGGAATGGCGCTGGTGCGGGTGGCGGCGGGCGCGAATTCGGCCGGCTGCATCTGGGGAATGCCCTCGGCCAGCAGGGGCGATGCGGTGAAGAGGAGCATTGCCAGCACGAGCCCCCTGCGTGAGAGAAAAGTCATGGAAAATCTGCCTTTGCGAGTGGTCTGAAAGCCCCGGCGGCAAGCGCCGGGGCCTGGAATCAGAAGCGCGATGTCAGGGTGAACATCGCATTGCGCGGCTCGCCATAGACGCCTGCGACGCTGGCGGAATGGTAATAGCTCTCATCGAAGAGGTTGTTGATGTTGAGCTGTGCCGACCATTTGTCGTTGATGTCATAGCGCAGCATCGCATCCACTACCGCGAAAGAACGCTGCGAATTCCGCACCGACCCGACACCCGGAACGCCCAGCCTGTTCCAGCTTTCGCTCTGCCAGCGCGCGCCGCCGCCGATGGTCCACTGGCTGTGTTCGCCCGGCAGATTGTACGTGGTGAAGATCTTCAGGGTATTTTCCGGCAGGAAGCTGTTGGCCTGGCTGCCATCGGGATTGGTGGCCTTCATCTTCGCCGCACCGAAGAACAGGTTCCAGCCGGGCGCGATCTCGCCCGAGACCTCGAGCTCGACGCCCCGCGTGGTCTGGCCCATCGCGCCGTAATAGGCCTGATCGGTGCTGCCGGGCACATAGACCGGATTGCCACTGGCATCTTCGGCGCCGGTCGCGACATTGTCCTGATAGGTGCGGTAGTAGGACAGCGAGGCGTTCAGGCGCCCCTCATACCATTCGCCTTTGATGCCGACCTCTTCGCTTTTGCCCTGAACCGGGTCGAGATAATTGCGGTTGATGTCGCGATAGCTCTGCGGTCTGAAGATCTGGGTATAGCTGGCAAAGACCGAAACATCTTCGGTCACGTCATAGACGAGGCCAAAATAGGGGGTGAATTCCCTGAAGTTGCGGGTATCCGCGCTCCAGTCGGTATAACGCAAGCCGAGGATCGCGGTCAGCGGATCGGCAAGCGAGAGCCGGGCCGCACCATAGGCGGAATATTCGGTCGCCTTTTTCTTCCACTCCCCGGCCTGGGGCAGGGTGAATTGCGGGCGGGGCAGGCTTCCGTCCCAATCATAGACGCTGCCCATCGTGGGCTGGGTGCCGACGATGTCGTAATCATCGGCCTTGCCCCAGTCACGCCCGGCATGGACGCCGAAATTCAGCGTATGGTCGCGGCCAAAGGCCTGGACCGGGCCAGAGACCGAGGCATCCAGCGCGATCTGGCGCGCCCATTCCTCGGCCTTGCGGGCAAACAGCGTCATGCCAAGGCCGGTGACCGGATCGGGGCGGCCATAGAAGCGGGTATTTTCCGCCGAATAGCTGCGGGTGACGGCGCTCAGCGTTGCATTGCCGGTCCAGCCGCCGCCGAAATCATGATCGGCCCGGATCGTTGCCATATCCTGTTTGCTCGACCAATAGGCCCAGTAAGGCGCGCTCGACCAGTTGCGCGGGAAAAGCGTCGGCGTGCCATCAGCGAAGAGCGTCGGGAAGGCGCTCCATTCCGAGCCCTTCGGGTCGTGATTGCGATGTTCATAGCTGAAAGACAGCGTGGTCGCGTCATCTATATCCCAGGCCAGCGTGCCATAGATCGTTTGTTTATCAACGCTGTATCGGTCGCGGAAACTGTCGCCGCTGTATAGGTCGACGACCAGACGCCCGCGCAAAGACCCGCTTTCATTCAGCCTGTTCGAGACATCCAGCCCCAGACCCATGCGGTTCCAGCTGCCATAGCGTGTCTCAATGCTGCCGGTCAGCTCGGTTGCGGTGGCCTTCTTGCGCTCCATCCGCACGGCGGCAGAGGGGTCGCCGGGGCCGGTCAGCAGGCCGGTCGCGCCGCGCACCACCTCGGCATGGTCATAGGTCGAGGTCGAGGATTGCAGGCCAACCCCGGACATGAAGCCGATGCCGCCATCGATCACCACACCATCCACGATATAGCTGGAGACCCATTGCCCGCGCGACCAGGTATTGTCGCGGTCGGTCTCGAAAATCGCCGAATGCACGCCGGTCGTGTAGGACAGCATCTGCTGTGTGGTGCCGAGATTCTGGTCTTTCAGCCGCTGACTGGTGATCACGCTCACCGATTGCGGCGTTTCCTTCAGGCTCATCGGCAGGCCGGTCGAGCCGGTTGCGGCACCCGTGGTATAGGAATTGCTGCCCTCTGTGGTGGTCGGGTCAGTGACCAGCAGGATCGTCCCGAGGTTCTGCGCGCCGTCCACAGTGCCGCCGACATCTGAGGCGTCGGAGGCGCTGCCGAGAATGGTCACGGTCGTGGCGCCGGTGAAGCTGTAATTCAGCCCGGATCCTGCCAGAAGTCGCGACAGCGCCTGTTCCGCCGACATGGTCCCGCTGATCGCCGGGGCCTGCGTCCCCGCCGCGACCGAGGTCCGATAGGCGATCTGCAGCCCGGTCTGCCGCGCCAGATCGCGCAGCGCCTGACCCAGCGGCTTGGCCGCAATATCCAGCCGGTGCGTGGCCGCATTCTGCGCCAGGACCGCAGGCGCGGTCAGCATCATAAGCGCCGGGCCACCTGCCAGCACACCAAGACTGAGCGCAGTCCCCGAGAAAAGAACGGTCAGGCGCCGCGCGGCCGCGCGCCGGAAATGGAGGAAACTGGCAGGCATCAGACCCTTACCCTTTCTGTCATTGCAACGGACCCCATTGCCGGGGCCGGCGAAGCGAAGAGCGTGGGTATTGGCCTGCCTGGACCCTTCCTATCAGTGACGGGTGAGGCCGGGTTTTGCCTAAAGACAAAAATGAAATAATTTTGCGGACCGAGCATTGAGCGCCTGCGGCGGCTCAGCTCAGCAAGATCATGACCTGCGGAATGCGCCTGACCGAGAGGTCCTGGGTCAATGCCAGCGCCCCGATGGCTTCATGCGCGGCGCTGGTCGAAAAGACTGCGCTGACCGGCAGGGCGGCATCAACGCCGGGCCCGAGCATCACCTTTTCGGGCACATAACGCGCGAGTTCGCTCACCGCCTGGTCAAAGCGGCGGCCCTCAAAGATGATCCGCCCCTCGCGCCAGGCGAAGGCAATCTCGCGGTCGATCGGGCCGAGCGCGGCCACCGCCAGGCCCGCGCCATAGACCGCCTGTTCCGATGCGCCAAGATCGAGCGCCTGGCCCAGAGCGGCGCTGACCCGCACCTGGCCCTCAGACACCGTGACGCGCGCCTCGCGATCTGCAAGCCCGACCGAGAACAGGCTGGCCTGGGCCTCGGTTACGCCATTCAGCGCCGTGACCCGCAGGGGGCTGGTTCCGGCCGGCACCCGGAACTCGGCCTCGCCGCGCAGGAGCCTGACCTGTCGCTGCCCCCGCGTGAATTCCAGCGCCAGCGCGCTGTCGGTGTTCAGCGTGGCGATCGTGCCATCGGGAAGAGTCATCCCCGCCATCTCGCCAAAGCCGGTATGAAGATCGGCGGTCCAGTCCTGCCAGCGATGCGGCAGATCCAGCGCCCATGCTCCGGCGCCTGCGGCGATGCCTCCGGCCAGAAAGCCGCGCCGTCCGATCCGGGCTGCGGCAGGTTTTGCCGCCAGCGGGACGGGCCCGGGTGTGGCGCCCAGGCCATCAAGCTCTTGCCAGAAACGGCGTTCCCCGGCAAAGGCACGGGCATGGGCCTCTGACTGTGCCTTCCAGGCGCGGAACTGTTGCAGCTCTGCGGGGGCCACCTCGCCCGAGGCAAGGCGCACGACCCAGTCCCGCGCCTCACGGGCGAGCTTTGCATCGGCCTTGGTCCGGGGGGCGGCGTCACTCATTCCTGTGGCTCAGCGATAACCCGTTGGCGCCCCGACCCCACCGGAACAGACCGGCACGGGCAAGGCGGATCAATCGTTCATGGCGTCGCGCAGATCGGCAAGATGCTCCAGCGCGCGGCGGATGTGATAATAGACGGCTTCGTCGCTCATTTCGAGACGTTGTGCAATCTTGCGATGCGGCACCCCGTCGATCCGGTTCAACAGAAAGATGCGCCGGGTCTTTTCCGGGAGTTCCTCCAGTGCCGCCTGCACCCGGGCCAGCATGTCACGCCCCATCACGGCGCGCTCGGCCGAGACCTCATCGGTTTGTTCCCACAGCAGATCCTGCACCTCGGCGTCGATCTCTGCCCGGCGCCGTTCCTTGCGGAAATGATCGCGGATGCCGTTTTTGGTGACCTGAGACACGAAACCCGCCGCATTCGCTATGCCGCTGTCGCTTTGTGCCGTTTCCAGCCGGATCCAGGTGTCCTGGACCAGGTCTTCGGCCAGCGCGCGGTTGCCCAGCCGCGCCTGGGCCACGGCCAGAAGCCGGGGCCGCAGCGTCATAAATGCGCCAACGAGTTCGCCGAGCCGCTTTTTTTCCAAGACTGGTCACCCTTGGCTGGTTGGACAGGGGTCTGTTCCCGGGCAAGCGGTAGCCGCCCCGGTATTTCCTGACAAGAGGCCCTGGGATTTATGGCGCGCCGGTGTTGCATGGCAGTTCGCTCAGTCGGCGCCTGCTGTTGCGGCAGTGCCCGCGAAGGGCTGCGGCGCGAAATGGGTGGGGATCTCGCTCAGCCCCGGCGCAGGGTCATCGGCGTCGATCAGGCGGAACAGTGCCTCCAGCATCGCCGGCACATCCTGTTGCACCATAACGATATTTTCCGTCAGCACCGCCGCCAGCGGATCCCAGTCGAAACAGCCCACATGCGGCGCGACAGAGCCGAAATGCCCGCTGGAGCGTGTCCAGTGCAAAACGCCTTCCAGCGCGATGGTCGAATTGACGAATATGGCGCGCGGCAGCTGACCACGCCGCTTCGCCAGCACTTCCAGCGCGGTGATTGCCCGGTCCGGCGCATAGCCGGTGGCGAGAATCATCGTCTCATCCACGATGATCCCGGCCTCTTCATGGGCGGCACGAAAGCCCCGGATCCGCTCGGATGTGTTGTGATCGCTCGCCCGCCCGCCGATGAAGGGGATCGGCTCGCCGCGATGGCGCTGGCTGGCCGAGGCGGCAAGGATCCGCCGTGTCAGTGCCAGCGCGCCGCCAAAATTATCCGAGATCACCGAAGGCGCGCGGCTCCCGGGGAGATCGAGATTGAGCGAGCGCACCCCCGCCGCCTCGCAGATCGCGGTGATCCGGTCGGGATCGGTGGCGCCGGTCGCAATCAGGCAATCGACCTGATGCGAGATCATCTCGCGCGCGGCCTGAATCTCCAGCGCGGGGTCGCGCATCGTGCAGGTAATGATGGGGAAAAGCTCGCGCGCGCGCGCCATCGCCTCGAAGCGTTCAACGATAGACCCGAAATAGCGGTTGTCGTATTTCGGCACGATCATCCCGATCAGCCGCGACTTTTCCCGCCGCAGGCCGCTGGCCTGAAGGTTCAGCGCATAGCCCTGTTCTTCGGCCGTGCGGGTGATGCGTTCGGCGAGCGAGGCAGAGATGCGCCGCTTTTTCCAGGTGCCGTTCAGCACCGCGCTGACCGCCGTCGGCGAAGCGCCCACCAGCACCGCCAGATCGTAAATCGTGGTGCGCCGCGCACGCGTCGGCGCAGGTTTTGGCCGGGGTGTTGTCACGGTTTCCTCATTCCCTGGAAATGCAGCTTGACAGTTTCAACGCGCTGACACAACCTCTTGCTACATCGGTTGAGCAGGAGGGCTACACCGATGGAACACGAATAATCTGCGCCACCGGCCCGGTTTCGGGAGCCTGGGGAGGATATCAGCAAAGTCAGAAATGCGCCGGATCACCGGTGTTTTCTGGCGGCGCATTTCTCCTCGTCGGCCTCACCCTCCGGAGCAGGATTGGCCGTGTTGGCGATCAGCGGGGGCATGGGCCGCCCGCCCATGTGGAGGAGAGACGAGATGAAATTTCATGCCTTGCCCGCAACGGCGCCCGTAATGGCGACAGCGCTGGCCATGTTGCTTGGTACTGCTGCCCTGGCGGAGCCTTCGGGTGTGGTGGGCTTCCTGATGCCCGACCAGGCCTCGACCCGCTATGAAGAGCATGACTTCCCCGGCTTCAAGGCCGAGATGGACAAGCTTTGCCCGTCTTGCGAGGTGATCTACCAGAACGCCAATGCCGATGTGGCGCTGCAACAGCAGCAGTTCAACGCGCTGCTGACGCAGGGCGCTAAGGTTATCGTGCTGGATCCGGTCGACTCGGCGGCGGCAGCGGGCCTCGTGACGCTGGCGCAGGCACAGGGCGTCAAGGTCATCGCCTATGACCGTCCGATCCCGGCAACGCCGGCTGATTTCTATGTGTCTTTCGACAATGAAGGCATTGGCTACGCCATCGCGAAATCGCTGACCGATCATCTGAAAGCCTCGGGCGTCGCGGATGGGGCAGGGGTGTTGCAGATCAACGGCTCGCCCACCGATGCGGCAGCCGGCCTGATCCGCGACGGCATCCACCGCGCGCTGAAGGAATCGCCCTACAAAACGCTTGCCGAGTTTGACACGCCCGACTGGGCGCCGCCGAAGGCGCAGGAATGGGCGGCAGGCCAGATCACCCGTTTCGGCGCCGAAATTACCGGCGTGGTCGCGGCGAATGACGGCACCGGCGGCGGTGCGGTTGCGGCCTTCAAGGCGGGCGGCGTGAGCCCGGTTCCCCCCGTGACTGGCAATGACGCGACCATCGCGGCCTTGCAGCTGATCATTTCGGGCGACCAGTATAACACGATCTCGAAACCCTCCGAGATCGTGGCGGCGGCTGCGGCGAATATCGCGGTCACCTTCCTCAATGGCGAGACGCCCGAGGCAAAGACCACGCTTTATGACACGCCGTCCGAGCTCTTCGTTCCCGCCGTGGTGACGAAGGAAAACATCAAGGCCGAGATCTTCGACAAGGGGATCCAGACCGCTGAGCAGATCTGCACCGGCGAATATGCCGAAGGCTGCAAGGCGCTTGGGATCACCGAGTAAGGTCCCGTGCTCTGGCCCGACCGCCGCGCTCCCTGGCGGTCGGGCCTCATTCTGTTGCGGAAGGTGCAGCGATGAGTGACGACAATCCCCCGAAAGGGGAGCTGCTGTTGCAGCTCACAGGTGTTTCAAAGAATTTCGGGGCCGTGTCGGCACTGAGCGATATCGAACTCGAAGTCCATGCCGGTGAGGTCGTGGCGCTGGTCGGCGATAATGGTGCCGGTAAATCGACGCTGGTGAAGGTGCTGGCGGGGGTGCATCAGCCCTCGGCGGGCGAGGTGCGGTTCATGGGGAAACCCGTGACCCTCGACAGCCCGGCCAAAGCGCTGGATCTGGGAATTGCAACCGTCTTCCAGGACCTCGCTTTGTGCGAAAACCTCGATGTCGTCTCGAACCTGTTTCTCGGCCATGAGCTGAGCCCCTGGCGCCTTGACGAGGTGCAGATGGAGGTCCGGGCCTGGACGCTGCTGCGTGAACTTGCGGCGCGGATCCCTTCGGTGCGCGAACCCGTCGCCTCGCTTTCGGGCGGGCAGCGCCAGACGGTGGCGATTGCGCGCTCGCTGCTGACGGATCCGAAGATCATCATGCTGGACGAGCCGACGGCGGCGCTTGGCGTGGCGCAGACGGCCGAGGTTCTGAACCTGATCGACCGGGTGCGCGCGCGCGGGCTCGGTGTGATCGTCATCAGCCATAATATGGAAGATGTCCGCGCGGTGGCGGACCGGATCGTGGTGCTGAGGCTGGGGAAGAACGGCGGGGTCTTCACGCCCGGGTCCAGCAACCAGGAGCTGGTCGCCGCCATCACCGGCGCGTCGGAAAATGCGGTCTCGCGCCGCGCAAGCCGCAAGGCGGCGGAGGAGCATCATGAGTGACGTGAAACTCGCCCCCAAACCGCTTGACCGCGCCGATGAGCGGGTCAGAAACGATGACAGCCTTACCGGTGCGGTGCGGCTCTTCATCGACCGGGTGCGGGCGGGCGATCTGGGCATCCTGCCGGTCGCGGTCGGGCTGGTGGTGATCTCGGTGGTTTTCTCCAGCCTGAACCCGGTGTTCCTGCTGCCGAATAACCTTGTGAACCTGCTTTTTGACTGCGCGACAGTGGGGGTGATCTCGCTTGGCATCGTCTGCGTGCTGATGCTGGGAGAGATCGACCTTTCCGTGGGCTCGATGAGCGGTTTCGCCTCAGCCCTGGTGGGTGTGATCTGGGTGAATATGGGCCTGCCTTTGCCAGTGGCAATTGGCGCGGCTTTGCTTGCGGGCATGGTGATCGGCTTTGTCTATGCCACGCTTTATACAAGGCTTGGCATGCCGAGTTTCGTGGCGACCCTCGCGGGGCTTCTCGCCATTCTGGGGATGCAGCTTTACATTCTTGGGCCGACCGGCTCGATCAACCTGCCGTTTTCCTCGCCGCTGGTGGCCTTTGGCCAGCTTCTGGTCATGCCGGCCTGGCTGTCGCATGGCCTCGCGCTGATCCCGGGGCTTGTCGTGCTCTTTGGCGGGCTGAACACCGCGAAACGCCGCCGCGCCGCCGGGCTGACCGCGATACCGCTGAGCCTTTTGCTGATCAAGGCGGTCGTGCTGACGGCGGCGCTGCAATTTGCGGTCTGGTATCTGAACCTTGGCCGCGGCGTGCCGTGGATGTTCGGGCTGTTCGTCGGCCTTGTCGTTGCGATGCAATATGCGCTGACCCGCACCAAATGGGGCCGTTCGCTTTTCGCGGTCGGCGGCAACCGCGAGGCGGCGCGGCGGTCGGGCATCAATGTGCGGCGGATCTACTATTCGGCCTTCATGCTGTGTTCCACCCTGGCCGCTCTGGGCGGGGTGCTGGCGGCAGGGCGTCTTGCCTCTTCCAGCCAGCAGGCAGGAACGGGGGATGTGAACCTCAACGCCATTGCGGCGGCGGTGATCGGGGGCACATCGCTCTTTGGCGGGCGCGGTTCTGCCTGGGCGGCGCTTTTGGGCATCATCGTGATCCAGGCGATTTCCAACGGGCTGACGCTTCTGAACCTGTCGTCGAGCCTGCGTTACATGATCACCGGGGCTGTGCTTGCCATAGCGGTGATTGTCGATTCCCTTGCCCGGCAGTCGCGTGCGACCCATGGGCGCGGCTGAGACACGGCTGTGGCCGGGACTGATATACAGGAGTTAAGAAATGGCTGAATCAATGCAGGGCAAGGTGGTTGCGATCACCGGAGCGGCCTCGGGGATCGGGCTGGAATGCGCCCGCACCCTGGTCGATGCCGGCGCGAAAGTGGTGCTGATTGACCGCGCCGAAGACCGGCTTAAGCAGCTTTGCGCCGAAATGGGTCCGAATGCGCTGCCTTTGGTCGTGGATCTGCTGGATGGCAAACAGGTCTCGGCGATCCTGCCGAAGATCCTTGAACTCGCCGGGCGGCTGGATGTCTTCTACGCCAATGCCGGCGCCTATATCGGCGGTCCGGTGGCCGAGGGCGACCCCGACGCCTGGGACCGGATGCTGAACCTGAACATCAACGCGGCTTTCCGGTCTGTCCATGCGGTGCTGCCGCATCTGATCGCACAGAAATCCGGGGATATCCTCTTCACCTCCTCGGTCGCGGGCGTGGTGCCGGTGATCTGGGAGCCGGTCTATACCGCCTCGAAATTTGCGGTTCAGGGCTTTGTCCATGCCACCCGCCGCCAGGTCGCGCCGCATGGCGTCAGGGTCGGCGCGGTGCTGCCCGGCCCGGTCGTGACCGCGCTGCTGGATGCCTGGCCGAAAGCGAAGATGGATGAGGCGCTGGCCAATGGCAGCCTGATGCAGGCGAAAGAAGTGGCGGAAGCGGTTCTCTTCATGCTGACCCGTCCCCGGACCGTGACGATCCGCGATCTGGTGATCCTGCCCGCGACCTTTGATCTCTGAGGCACTGCCATGACCACCGAACCCAAATATCTGATCGGTGTCGATGTCGGCACCGGCAGCGCCCGTGCCGGGCTGTTTGACCAGACCGGCCGCCTGCTCGCATCAGCAAAGCGCGAGATCACGCTCTGGCGCGGGCCGGGGGCGATGGTCGAACAATCCAGCGCGCAGATCTGGGGAGCGGTGGCAGAATCCGTGCGCGAGGTGATGGCGGGGGCAGATCCTGCCCTCGTCGCCGGGATCGGCTTTGATGCGACCTGTTCGCTGGTGGTTCTGGGCGAGGGCGGCGTGTCGCTGCCCGTGGGCCCGTCGGAAGACCCGGCGCGCGATGTGATCGTCTGGATGGATCACCGCGCGGTCGATCAGGCCGAACGGATCAACGCACAGGGCCATGCGGTTCTGGCCTATGTCGGCGGCAAAATCTCGCCCGAGATGGAGACGCCCAAGCTTTTATGGCTGAAAGAAAACCGGCCGCAGGTCTTCGCGGGCGCGCGGCATTTCTTTGATCTGGCGGATTTCCTGACCTGGAAAGCGACCGGGGATGAGGCGCGTTCGACCTGTACCGTCACCTGCAAATGGACCTATCTGGCACATGAAAACCGCTGGGATCCGTCTTACTTCCGCCAGATCGGGCTGGAAGAGCTGGCCGATGAGCAGTTCACCCGTATCGGGACGCATGTGGTGCCGCCGGGAACCGCCCTTGGCCAGGGGCTGACGGCGGCGGCGGCGGCGGATCTCGGCCTTGCGCCCGGCACGCCGGTTGCGGCGGGGATGATTGACGCCCATGCCGGTGGTATCGGCACGGTCGGGATCGAGGGCTCGCCCCTGACCCATATGGCCTATGTTTTCGGCACCTCGTCCTGCACCATGACCTCGACCGCGGAGCCGGTTTTCGTGCCCGGGGTCTGGGGCCCGTATTTCAATGCCATGGTTCCGGGACTCTGGCTCAGCGAAGGCGGGCAGTCGGCGGCGGGGGCGGCGATTGACCAGCTGCTCGACTTCCACCCCGCAAGCGCCGGGGCCAGGGCGGAGGCCCAGGCCGGGGGCCAGTCACTGGCGCTCTGGCTGACGCAGCGGATCCTTGCCCGCGCGCCTGATCTGTCACAGGCGGCAGCGCTGGCGGGGGAGCTGCATGTGGTGCCGGAATTCCTTGGCAACCGCGCGCCCCATGCCGATCCGCATGCCCGCGCGGTGATCGCCGGCCTCGGGATGGAGCGCGACCTGGAAAATCTCGAGGCGCTTTACCTCGCCGGGATCTGCGGCGTGGCTTACGGGCTCAGGCAGATCCTTGATGTGCAGGATGCGGCCGGGGCCAGGGTCGAAAACATCGTGATTTCCGGCGGCGCCGGGGAATCGCGGCTGATCCGCCAGATCCTGGCCGATGCCACCGGGCGGGTGGTGATGGGCTCGGCCTCGGATGAGCCGGTGCTGCTGGGTTCGGCCACGCTGGGCGCGGTGGCGGGGGGGCTCTTCCCCGATATGCGCGCCGCCATGGCCGGATTGTCCGCACCCGGAGAGGCGCATCAGCCGGCGGGCGGCGGGGTGAAAGCGCTGCATGAGCGGCGCTTTCAGGTCTTTACCGCGCTGCAAGAGGCGGCGCGGCGCGCGCGCGGGGCGTAACGCGGCGCTTACCGCGCGACGAGGTGGCCGCCGCCGATATCTTCCAGTCGCACGCGGGCCGGTCCCTGGCCCAAAGGCCAGACCGGGCTCGGGATCTCGCCCGCCATGCGGGCCGCTGCCGCGCGCGGGCGTTTCGGATCGGGCACCGGCACAGCGGCCAGAAGACGCTGCGTATAGGGGTGCTGCGGGTTGCCAAACAGCTGCGCGCGCGAGCCCATCTCGACAATCTGGCCAAGATACATCACCGCCACCCGGTCCGAGACATTCTCGACCACCGCCATGTCATGGCTGATGAAGAGGAAACTCACCCCCATCTCGCGCTGCAGATCGCGCAGCAGCTCCAGCACCTTCGCCTGGATCGACACATCCAGCGCAGCGACGCTTTCATCGCAGACGATCAGTTTCGGCTTCAGCGCCAGCGCGCGGGCGATGCAGATCCGCTGCCGCTGACCGCCGGAAAACTGATGCGGGTAGCGATTATAGACCGCAGCCGTCAGACCAACCCGCTCCAGCAGGTCACAGACCCTTGCGCGCTGTTCTGCAGCCGTGCCGATACCATGGATCAGCAGCGGCTCGCGGATCAGTTCGCCGACCGTCATCCGCGCATCAAGCGCCGCCATCGGGTCCTGGAAGACGATCTGCAAATCCCGGCGCAGCGCCTTGCGCGCGGGTCCGTCAAGCTCTGCCAATGCGCGGCCTGCGACCTCGATCCGCCCGCTATGGGGCACGAGACCGACCAGCGCCCGCGCCATGGTCGATTTCCCGCAGCCGGATTCGCCGACCAGCGACAGCGTCTCGCCTTTGAAAATCTCCAGCGAAACCTGTTCAACCGCATGAACCTGCGCCGTCACCCGACCGAGCAACCCCTGGCGGATCGGAAAGCGGACCGAGACGTCCTGGTAGCGCACCAGCACATCCTCTGTCGCCGTCGCGGTCCGCGCCGGCCCCCCGCCGATCCTTGGCACGGCGGCGAGCAGCTCACGCGTATAGGTTTCGCGGGGGGCGTCGAAGAGGTCGATCGTCGGGGCGGTCTCTACGACCCGGCCCTTTTGCATCACGATCACCCGGTCGGCCATTTCGGCGACCACGCCCATGTCATGCGTGATCAGAATGACCGCCGTGCCCAGATCGCGTTGCAGATCGCGGATCAGATCCAGCACTTCGCGCTGCACCGTCACATCCAGCGCCGTGGTCGGCTCATCGGCGATCAGCACATCGGGTTTCAGCGCAATCGCCATGGCGATCATCACGCGCTGCCGCATGCCCCCGGAAAGCTCATGCGGGAATTGCTCCAGCCTGCGCTCGGGCTGCGACAGCCGCACCGCCTTCAGCGCCTCAAGCGCACGGGCGCGGGCCTCGCGCATCGACAGCGCCTCATGCGCCCGGATCGCCTCGGTCAGCTGGCGGCCGATGGACATGACCGGGTTCAGGGCCGTCATCGGCTCCTGAAAGATCATGGCGATCCGGGCACCACGCAGGCGTTGCATCTTTGCCTCGGAAAGGCCGGTCAGCTCGGTCTCGCCCAGATGGATCGTGCCGCCGGTGACCCTGACCGCTGGCTGCGGCAACAACCCCATGATGGCGAGCGAGGTGATCGACTTCCCCGAGCCGCTTTCCCCCGCAATCGCCAGGGTCTCGCCGCGTCTGAGCTCAAGGCTCAGTCCCTCGATAAGGGGGATCAGCCCCTGGTCGGAGCGTGCCGAGACCTTTAGGTCCCGCAGCGAAAGCACCACATCATCAGCGGGGGAAAGCGCGGGCATGGTCATTCGAAAACCGCACGCGGGAAGTAGAAGCTGACCACAACATTCGGCATATCGACAATCTCGGAGATTCTGAGATCGCCGCAGACCGAACAGAGCATATAGGCGTCGACCGGCTCGAGTTTCTGCGTCACGCAGAGCAGGTCGATCATCGCCGAAACCGCATCCTTCGCCGCCGTCCAGAGATCGGGTCCGATGCCCGTCGTCGCTTCATAGCCTTTCGCGTCAAGATGGCGCGTGACCGGCCCTGGTGTGGTGAAGCGCGGGGTTTTCAGCGGCTGGCCTTTGATCAGGTCAAGGGTCAGTACCACATCGAACGGGCTTTCAATCGCAGTGCCGCAGACCTCGCCATCGCCCTGGGCCGCATGGGTGTCCCCTACGGAAAACAGCGCGCCTTCGACCTCGACCGGCAGGTAAAGTGTTGTTCCGGCGCTCAGATCACGGATGTCGAGATTGCCGCCCACCCGGCGCGGCGGCACGATCGAATGATGCCCTGCCTCGGCCAGCGCATTGCCGATGGTGCCGGCGAAGGGTTTCAGCGGAACACGGGCGTGACGGCCGAACAGGGCGGGTTCCAGGCTGGTCGCATCGAATTTCCAGACATTCAGCGCCGGCTCTTCGAACTGGTCGGTCAGAAGGCCGAAGCCCGGGATATTTGCGGTCCAGCCAAAGCCTGCGCCGTCGCGCTGTTGCGGCGTGAAGCTGTCAATCGTGACCTTCAGCACGTCCCCCGGCTTTGCGCCATCGACAAAGACCGGCCCGGAGACCGGGTTGATCTTGCCAAAATCCAGCGCCGCCACATCCGCGACAGTCGAGCGGGGGCCAAGCTGGCCCCCGGAACTGTCGAGGCACTGGAACAGGATCGTCTCACCCGGAGCGGCTTTCAGGGCGGGCGCGAAAGAATTGTCCCAGCCGAAATGGTGCTGATGGGCGTGGATCGTATGATTGCAGTGCTTACACATGATCCGTGCTCACTCCTTGATATAGACGTAATCGTAATTGACCGGGATCGAGACCGGATCGACATAAAGCGCATCCGCCCCGCCCATACGCGGCGATTTCAGCGTAAAGCGCTGTTCGTTGAACACCGGCGCCCAGGGGGCATCTTCCATCACGCCCATATAGACATCGGACCAGAGTTTCAGGCGCTCATCCGCTTTCGCCGGATCAACGGTGCTGTCGGCTTTCGCCGCCAGCGCGTCGAGATCGGCATTGCAGTATTTCGACCAGTTCCAGCCGCCTTCGACCGCGCCGCCACAGCCGAGGATCGGGCCGTAGAAGTTCGAGGGATCGGGGAAGTCGGCGATCCAGGCCATGCCACCGGACCAGATCATCGGAGCGGTACCGGCGCCGCCGGCCTCGATCACATTGGCCTGGGCGAGCGAGCGGATATTGGCGGTGATGCCGATGGCCTTCAGATCCTGCTGGATCGCCTGCGCGATCCGCGGGTTCGGATCGGTGTTCATCACGTAAAGCTCGGTCTCGAACCCGTCTGCGTAGCCGGCCTCGCTCAGCAGCGCCTTTGCCGCGTCGACGTCATAGGCATAGCCCGCATAGTCTTTGGTATAGCCGGGCATCGAGGGCGGCAGAGGCTGGTTCGCCGGAACCGCACGGCCATTGATCACCTGGACGATGCGGTCCTTGTTGATTGCCATATTGACCGCGCGACGCACCTCGACCCTGTCAAAGGGGGCTGCGGTGACGTTCATCGTGACATAGCCGGTATGGAGCTGGCCGCCTTCGACCACATTCGCGGCCTGGGCCGGGTCGCTCATCACCTCGACGAATTTCGCGGGCGGGATGCCGTCGCCGGGAATATCCACTTCGCCGTTTTGCGCCCGCAACAGCGCCACGACCGGCTCCTGGCCGACCTCAACCGTGAAGCTGTCGAGATAGGGAACGCCTGAAATCCAGTAATCCGCGTTTTTCTCGAAGACGAGGCGCTGGCCAAGCGTCCATTCCGTCAGTTTAAACGCGCCGGTCCCGACCGGCTTTTTGCCGAAATCGGCACCCTCGGCCTCGACCACCTCTTTCGGCACCACATAAGAGAAGTTCAGCGCCATGACATGGAGGAAGGTCGCATCGGGACGCGACAGTCTGAACACCACCGTCGCGGCATCCGGCGCCGAAACGCCGGTCAGCGCCGAGCCGTCAGCGGCGGTGGCGTCAAAGCCGTCGATCATGCCGAAAAAACCCTGGCCCGGTGATTGCGTTGCCGGATCCACCACGCGGTTGATCGAGTAGACCACGTCTTCCGAGGTCATCTCACGGCCATTGTGGAACTTCACGCCAGGGCGGAGTTTGAACGTATAGGTCAGCCCGTCTTCGGAAATCTCGTAGCTTTCGGCCAGACCGGGGCGCAGCGTGGTGGTGCCCGGCTCATAATCCATCAGCCCGTCAAAGACCGATTTGATCATCGACCAGTTCTGCCAGTCATAGCCGATGGCCGGGTCGAGCGTCGCGACATCGTCTTTGTAGGTCACGATCATATTGCCGCCCGGGGTGGGGGTCTCGGCCAGCGTCGGGCTCATGGCCATCATGGTGGCAAGGGCCGTAGAAAGGATCAGTTTTTTCATTGTTTCTCTCCTGTTGGTTTGGTCAGCGCAGTTTGATGCGCGGGTCGATAAGCGGGGAAATCAGGTCGGCAAGCAGATTGCCGATCACGATGGCAAAGGCCGAGACAAGCGTGACGCCCATGATGATCGGGATGTCGACGCGCTGGATCGCCTGCCAGGCCAGCTGGCCGATGCCGGGCCAGCCAAAGACGCTTTCCACCACCACGATCCCGGACATGAAGATGCCGATATCAATGCCGATCATGGCGATCACCGGCAGGATGGCATTGGGGATGGCATGGCCAAGGATGATCCGCCCGCGCCCCAGACCCTTGGCCCGGGCGGTGCGGATGAAATCGGCGCGCAGCACGTCCAGCATCGAAGACCGCATGATCCGCGCATACCAGCCCGAACCGAGGATCCCCAAAGTCAGCGCCGGCAGCACCAGATGCGCGAATGTGCCATAGCCGCCGATCGGGAACCAGCCAAGCTTGACCGCGAAGACATAAAGGAGCAGCAGCGCCACCACGAATTGCGGCGCGGATACCGTGACAAAGCTTGAGAGCATCAGCACATTGTCGAGCGCGCGGCCCCGGTAAAGCGCCGCGATGACGCCAAGCGTCAGGCCGATCACGAGCTCGCAGGTGATCGCCGCCAGCATCAGCAAGAGCGTCGCAGGCAGGCGCGAGGTGATCAGCGCCGCCACTTCGGTCTTTTGCAGATATGACCTGCCCAGATCGCCTTGCAGCAGGTTCCACAGATAATGGCCATATTGCACGACGAAGGGCTGATCGAGGCCCAGCTGGCGCCGGATGCTTGCGACCGTTTCGGGGGTGGCGGACCGCCCCGCGATCTGGCGCACCGGGTCGGCGGGCAGCACGTAAAGCAGAACGAAGGTGATGAACGAGACCCCAAGGAGGATCAGCGCCGAGAGCGCAAGGCGGCGCAGGATATAGGCCAGCATCAGTCGCGCCCCTGTTGTGTCGGGTCGAGAATGTCACGCAAAGCGTCTCCGACCAGGTTGAAGGCGAGCGCGAGCAGAAGGATCGCGGCGCCGGGGATAAACACCAGCCAGGGCGCGGCCTGGAACCAGGTCTGGTTTTCAAAGATGATATTGCCCCAGGACGGGATCGGCGGCTGCACACCCACGCCAAGGAAGGACAACGTCGCCTCCAGAAGCACGGTGGTCGAGATCCCCAATGTGCCCCAGACGATCAGCGTGGGCAGAAGATGCGGCAGGATGTGGCGAAAGAGGATCCGTCCATGCCCGGCGCCCAGCGTTTTTTCGGCCGCGATGAAATCGCGCTCGGCCAGCGAGGAGGTCTGGGTAAAGACCACACGGGCGGTCTGCACCCAGTTCACGAAAGCGATCACCAGGGCCACGATCCACAAAGACGGCTGAAAGATCGCGGCCAGGCAAATCGCCAGCAACAGCGCCGGAAAGGCCATCATCAGATCGGTGAACCGCATCAGGACCGTGCCGATGACACCCCGGAAATAGCCCGCGGTGACCCCGACCAGCGTGCCGATGAACAAAGCCGCGCCATTGGCCACCAGCCCGATGATCAGCGAGGTCTGCGCGCCGTATAACAGCCGCGACAGCAGATCGCGGCCCAGAAGGTCGGTTCCGAACCAATAGACCGGTCCGGGCGGCAGCGGCGCGCCCTCGAGGGTCAGGCCGTCGAAAAACTGCTCATTCGGATCGAAGGGTGCCAGCCAGTTGGCGAAGACCGCGCCGCCGACGCAGATCACGATGATCAGAAAGCCGAACAGCGCCAGTTTGCGCCCCAAAAGGCGGCGCAGCACCGACGGCGCTTTGTCGGCGGGCGCGGTTGCGATAGGGGCAGCGGCGGTCATTTGCGGTCCTCTTTGCCCGGGGATTCCGCCCGGTGATTGGCCACCAGCCTTGCGGCAGCGATCTCGATGGTGACGCGCCAGGCCATGGCGGTCTGGCGCAAAAGCTCATAGGCCTCGGCTTCGGACTTGCCGCGCAGGACGAAGATCATCACGGCCTGGACCACGGTCTGCCGCGCCGAAAGCCGGTCTTCCAGATCCGCTATCAGCGCATCCGAGGCGCGCGCCCGGTCGTAATTCGCCCGCGCCACCAGAAGCGCTGCATAGACGCCCTTGTCGCTCACGGGTTTCAGAAGCTGCGCATGGGCGCCCATGGTCAGCGCCCAGTTCAGCCGCCCCGGTGCCTCGGACCCGATCAGCGCGATCATCGGCATGGGCGAGGCCCCCGGCGCCCAGGGGAATTGCTCGTCATGGCCGGTATCGGCATCGTAAAAGATGAAATCGGCACTGATCGCCTCGGCAGGCAGATCGGGCCAGACCTCGCGCAGCTCAAGCCCGATGACCCGGAGCTGGCGCGTCAGCCCCTGGATCGCGGGATGCGGCCGGTGCAGCACAAAGGCCAGCGCATTGCCGAGGTTTTCGGTGCGGAGCCGCGTCATGACACCACCCGCAAGATCGGGGCAGAGGGCAGATCCCGGTCGCGTGCGGTCAGATAGGGGTCGGCGGCGCGCGGCGCATGGCGCAGGATCTCGTGAAAGCGCCCCTCCCGGATCTGTGCGATCACCACCGGCTGCGCAGCGTGGAAATGGGTCGGATCGAGGCGGGAGCGCGCCGCGCCCGGCGCATCGCGAAGCAGGTCTGCAAGGCTCAGCCGCTCGGCCCCGGGGCGGCCATGCAACAGCCGCGCGAGCTCATGTACCGAGCGGCGCGCCACCTCGGCAATCGAGCCGCCGCGCCCCTCGCCAGGCTCGAACCAGGGGCCGGCCGCGATCAGACCCTCGGCCCCGCCCTGGCTGCTTTCGATCTCGCATTCGGTGAAATTGCACGACAGCACCTGCAGCCGCGCCCCGGTCCTGTCGCGCAGATCCCGGAGCTGCGACAGGAAGGCATAATCGCTTTCCCCGACAAGGGAATTCAGGATGAAATCAGGCTGCAAAGCCGCGATCTCATTGATGATATGACTGGAATCGCAATCCCCAAGCGCCAGATAGCGATCGCCCGCCACCTCGCCGCCAAGCGCCGCGATCCGTTCGCGCGCGATCTGCGCGATTTCCCAGCCCCAGATGTAATTCGAGCCGACCAGATAGCCGCGCCGCCCGAGCGCGGGCAGCGCCCAGTCCAGCAGCGGCAGCAGATGCTGGTTCGGGCAGGAATGCAGATAGGCCACGCGTTCCGAGGCCTCGAACCCCTCATAGGGCAGCGGGTACCAGAGCACGCCGTCAAAGCGTTCCAGCTCGGGGATCACCTCTTTGCGGCTGGACGAGGTGACACAGCCGAAGATATGGCGCGCCCCGGTTTCGCGCAGGATCTCGCGGCACAAAGGTGCATAGCGGTCGGTGCGGCCTTCGGGGTCGCGCCCACAGACGCGGAAGCACAGGTCGTAATCGGGGCTCGCATTGACCTCGGCCACGCCGCGCAACAGTCCTGCCCGGCTGATGACCGAAAGGGCGGCGTAATTGCCGCTCTGCGATTGCAGGATGCCGATATCGATGCTGCGTTTCATCACGCCCCAAAAATGCAAAAAACCCCGCGCCGATCTGCGTGGATAACGCGATCAGAACGGGGCGTGGCTGCCGGTATTTGACATAACGGTAACGCGGCTGCGATCCGAAGGGAAGCCGGAACCGGGGGGATACCGGCTTTCTTCGGTCTTTTGCGTAAATTTCGGGCCGAAGCCTGCGCTCCGGCCCGCAGAAGCGGCTATTTCAGCAGGGCATCCAGCGGCACGGGTTCCGAGATCGTCCAGGTGCCGACCACGGCCGGCTTGCCGTTTTCGGTGCCGATGATGCGATATTCGGCCTTGTTCTGGTGGTGCAGCTCGGCGGTGAAGGTGCGCGGGCCGAAGAGGGTCGGCTCTTCATTCATCTTCTCCAGCTCGGCGACAACGGCTGCGGTCTCGGTGGTGCCGGCGCGCTCGACCGCCTTTGCCCAGACGTCGATCATCACATAGCCCGGGAAGGTATATTGCGTCGCGGGGGGCGCGCCGGTGGCCTCTGCATATTTCTTCACAAAGGCGTTCACATCGGCACTCGGGTCATCGCCGAAGACCGAACCCTGCGCCGGCACGTAGAAATTCGACAGATCGGGCACCGCCGACATCCAGTAGCTGCCATCGGCGCCCGAGCCGTTCAGGAGCATCGAATTGATCCCCGCCGCGCGGATCTGTTTCACCGCCGAGACAAAGCCCGGCATCATCGAGCAGAGCATGATCGCATCGGGCTCTTCCGGCAGCGCCTTGATCCGCGAGATCTGTGCCGCGATGGAGGCATCCTCGTTCACGAACGTATCCTCGCCGACCAGCTTTGCCTCCGGCAATTGTGGCAGCATCCAGTCAAAGCCGTCACAGATCCCTTTGTTATATTCGGTCCAGGTGTCGAGCAGGCGGTAATAGCTCCGTGCGCCTTTTTCCTTATAGGACCATTCTGCCATGGTCGCGCCCTGGACCGGTGCCAGAACCGAGGCCGAAAAGCTGTTCGGCCCGACCCCCTGGATGCCTGCCTTCACCGATTCCGCGCAGATGAAGAAGGAAATCACCCCGAGGCTTTCCGCCGCAAGTGCGGCAGGCGCGCCGAAGTCATAATCGCAGGAGACCACGACCAGATCCGCGCCCTGATCCACGACCGAAAGCCCGGCCTTCGCGCCTTCGGCCATATCGGTTTTGGTGTCGGCGGTCACCACCTCGATCTGTTTGCCCAGAAGGCCGCCCGCCTCGTTGATCTCCCTGATGCGGATCATCGCCGCGTCTTCGGCGGGCTTGTCATAGCCCTGCATGAAACCGGTCTGGGCGGTGGCAAAGCCCACCACGATCCGCTCGTCATCTGCCAGTGCCGGGCCGGCAATGCAGGTGGACGCGGCCAGCATGGTCATCAGTTTTTTCATTTTCAGGCTCCCTGTTGCTTGGGTTATCGCGACGGTTCAGCCGTCGCCTGTCATGCCCCTCACGGTCAGCGCCGCCTGGGGAGGTTCAATTCGCGGTTGCCCATGATGCCAGCCGGGCGGAACATCAGGATCAGGATCATCACCAGGCCAAGCCCGATCTCCTGCACGCCGCCGGGCAGCGCGAAGGTCGTGTCACCGATCTGCACCCCCGCCTCGAGCCAGCGCAGAGCCTGGATCAGGGATGACAGGATCAGCACGCCCAGAACCGCCCCCGACAATGACGCCATGCCGCCGACCACCAGCATCGAAAGCGTGGTGAAGGTGAGCCCGAGATAGAAGGAGTTCGGCGTCACCACCCCGATCGACAGCGCGAGCATGGCGCCGCCGGCGCCCATCACCGCGCCGGAAAGGATGAAAGCGATCAGCCGCGCGCGGGGGATATCGACGCCCGAGGCGCGGGCGGCGGTCGGCTCGTCGCGCGCGGCCCTGAGGATCAGCCCCTGGCGCGAGATCGAATAGGCCCAGGCCACGATCACGGCGAGGCTCGCGACCCCCAGATAGGGCCAGACCGAGCGGATGATCGGGATGCCGACAATCGACGAGGTGCCGCCGGTCACGCCCGACCAGTTGGAATAGATCGCATTGATCATCGCGAGCATCGCGAAAGTGGCAATCGAGGCGGCGATGCCGGAGAGCCGCATCAGGATTGCGCCGAAGATGCCTGCCCAGAGCGCGGCCCAGAGCGCGGCGAGGCCAGCGGCGGCCCACCAGCCGATCTCCATGCTCATCAGCCAGTCGGGCAGGCCGGGCATGGCGTTTTTCTTCATTATCGGTCTGATCGTGGTCCAGGCCACGACATAGCCGCCAAGGCAGGCAAAAGCGGCATGGCCGAAACTGATCACGCCCGAATTGCCGATGAAGATGTAAAGCCCGGTCACCAGCGTCACCTGCACCAGCATGTCGATGATCGTCTGGTTGAAGGGGCGCGACCCGACCGCCCAGGACAGGATCGCGAAGGCGACGAGCAGCAGGATCAGGATCACCGGGGTCGCAAGGGATCTGCGCAAAATGGTCAGGGAGGAGGTCTGACGCATGACTTACACCCTTTCCTTCATGCCGCCTGCGCTCAGGATCCCCTGCGGGCGGAAGATCAGCACAAGGATCACCGCGCCATAGACAAAGGCATCGCGGAAGGCGCGGGCCTCGGGGGGCAGAAGTGCTTGCAAAAGCGTCGCGGTGGCGCCCAGCAAAAAGCCTGCAAGCACCGCGCCGGCAAGGCTGCCCATGCCGCCGATCACGGTCGCGATAAAGGCCATCAGCATGACATTGGCACCCATCACGATATTGGCGGTGCCGGTCTGGCTGCCGAGGATCAGCGCAATGGCCCCGGCCAGCGCCCCCGACAGCGCGAAGGCGACCATGATCACCCGGTTGGCGCGCACACCCAGCATCCGCGCCATGGTGAAATTCTCGGCCGCCGCCCGCATCTCAAGCCCGAAGCGGGTGCGTCGCAGGAAGATGGTCAGCCCAAGCAGAACGCCCACCGTCACGAGGATGGTGATCAGCTGCAACAGCGGCATGCGGGCACCGAGGACGGTGACCGGCTGGCTCAGTTCAGGAAGCAGCGCGATGGATTTCGGCCGGCTGGAAAACAGCATCAGCAGGAAATAGCGGATGACAAACCCAAGCGCGAAAGAGGCGATCATCATGGTTGCCGGGTTGGTGTTGCGAAACCTGCGAAAGACGACCAGTTCGCAAAGGACCGAAAGCCCTGCTCCCATCGCCAGCACGAAAGGGATCAGCAGGAACCAGGGCAGATTGCCTGCGAAAACAATGGCGATGGCATCGACCGAGGGCCATAAAAGCGCGAAAACGCAAAAGGCGATCACATCGCCATGGGCGAAATTCACCAGCCGCATCACCCCGAAGATCAGCGCGATCCCCAGGGCGCCAAGCGCGTAAAGCGAGCCCAGAGACAGCGCGTCGAAGATGATCTGAAGCGCGCTCATACCTGTTCTCCATATCCGAAATAGGCGGCCTCTATGGCCTCGCTTTTGCCAGGCGCGCGCGCGTCACCGTCCAGCACGATCTCGCCCCCCCGCATCAGCATCATGCGGCCCCCGACCAGCATCGCGCGGGTCGAGCTTTGCTCGACGATCAGCAGCGTCAGGCGGCGTTCCTGCTGCAAAGCGATCAGGCGCTCGTAAACCTGATCGGTGATGTTCGGCGCGAGGCCGAGTGAGGGCTCATCAATCGCGATCAGCCGCGGATGCGTCATCAGCGCGCGCCCGATCACCAGCATCTGCTGTTGTCCCCCCGAGAGCAGACCGGCCTGGGAATGACGGCGCTCTTTCAGGATCGGGAAGGTCGCATAGACCGTCTCGAGTTCCGCCGCCGCCCGGGCGCGCCAGCCGTTCCCGCCCGAATGCATCCCGGTGCCGACCATCAGGTTTTCCTCGATGGTCAGGCTTGCGAAGACATCGCGGCCCTCGGGCACCATCGACAGCCCAAGCCGCGCGATTGTCTCTGGCACAAGTCCGGTAATATCGCGCCCGGCAAAGTCGATGCGGCCGCCGGCGGGCGGCGTCACCCCGGCAATCGCACGCAGGAGCGAGCTTTTCCCCGCCCCGTTCGGACCGGTGATAAAGAGCACTTCGCCTTCTTCCAGGGTGAAGCTGACATTTCTGACAGCGGTCAGGCGGGAATAGCGCACCCCGATATCCGACACCTTCAACAGGCTCATACCAGCGCCTCCTGAACTGGCAGACCGGTATCGGCGGCGGTGCCCATATAGGCGTGGCGCACCCTCTCGCTTGCGCGGATGGCGGCGGGCGGGCCAGTCTCGATCACGGCGCCGGAGTCGAGCACGACGATATGGTCACAGACCCCCAGAACAAGGCCGACATTATGCTCGATCAGCAAAACACCGCAGCCCCGTTCGCGGGCGATGCGACGGATCAGGTCGGAGAGGTCGCGGGCCTCCTCGGCACTCATCCCGGCCGCAGGTTCGTCCAGCAACAGGAAGTCCGGCGCCCGCATCAAAGCGCGGCCAATGGCGACGCGGCGCTCGTCGGTATAGGGCAGGGTGCCGGCGATGCGGTCGGCCAGGGCTGATATGCCGATCCAGTCGAGCATCTCCCCGGCCTCGCGGATTGCGGCGGCGCGCGACAGGCCGAGGCCAAGTCCGGTGACTTCCAGATTGTCGATCACCGGCAGGTCACGAAACAGCCGGCCGCCCTGGAAGGTGCGGGCAACGCCGCGCCGCCGCAGCTCATGCGCCTCAAGCCCCGAGAGGCTGGCGCCGTCCAGAAGGACAGCGCCAGAGGTCGGGGCCTGAAACCCCGTCAGCACATTGACGAGGGTGGTCTTGCCCGCGCCATTCGGCCCGATCAGCCCGAGGATCTGACCGGATCTGAGCTGAAGGCTGACCTCTGACAGGGCTTTCAGCCCTGCAAAGGCGACCGAAACCCCGTCTGCGCTGAGTTCGCTCATTTTGCCCCATTCCTTTGATGATCTGGCCCTTTGGTGATCAGATAGGACCCGCTTTGGTCGAGACTGGCCGTCCAGCCCGGCTCGATGACTATGGTGGTGGTGATTTCCTCGATCACGGCGGGGCCGGTGATACGGTCGCCCGCGCCCAGTTTCGCACCGTCATAGATCGGGGTTTGCACCCGGCTGCCGTCTGCCCGGAACACCGCATCACGGTGGGATTTCACCGCGCTGTCGGCCCCTTTGCCCGCCGCAATCGTCATCCGCGCCGGTTTGTCGACCAGCCCGTAAACCGTGCTTTCGATATTGACGACCTCGACCACCGAATGCGGCTCGGCATAGGTGTAGAGCTGTTCATGGCGGCGGTGGAACGCGTCTTTGATCCGCGCGATGCTGGTGTCATCGACCACAAAAGTGTCGATTTCCACGGTGCATTCATGGACCTGGCCGACATAGCGCATATCGAGGCTGCGTTTGACCCGGCTGGTCGTCTGATCAAAGCCGTCAGAGCGCAGGTGCTCCAGCCCCTGGGCCTCAATCTGGCCGAACAGCGCGTCGATCTTTGCGGGCGCGCCGGTCGCATCCAGCCGCAACGGCGAGGTGGCCATGTAGTTGTATTTCACATCCGAGATGATCTGGCCAAAGGCGCAAAGCCCGGAGGCGAGTTTCGGCAGCACGATCGTGTCGATCCCGATCGCATCCGCCAGCGCCGTGATATGCGCCGCTGTCGCCCCTCCGGCACCGACCAGCACGAAATCGCGCGGGTCATAGCCGCGCTCAACCGTCACCCGCCGGATGCCATTCACCATATTGGCGTTGACGATGGTGAACATGCCATAGGCGGCGCGCTCCAGGCTCATATTCAGCGGGTCCGCGAGCCGCGTCTTCACCGCCGCTGCGGCCTTTTCGGCATCCAGCGGCAGGCGGCCCCCCACGAGGCCCTCGGGGTTCAGATAGCCCAGCACCAGGTTCGCATCCGATACCGTCGGCTCGGTCCCGCCCTGACCGTAACAGGCCGGCCCGGGGCTGGAGCCCGCTGATTGCGGCCCCATCTGCATCAGCCCCATCTCGTCGATCCAGCCGACAGATCCGCCACCGGCGCCCAAAGTCTCGACCTGGATCATCGGCACCCCGATCCGGTAACGCAGGAAGTCGATGTTCTTGTTGATATTGGTCGAGCCGTCTTTCGTCAGTGTGATGTCGAAAGAGGTGCCCCCCATATCGACGGTGATCACGTCTTTCCTGCCAAAGGGCGCGCAGACATATTGCCCCGCGACCGGCGCCGAAGCTGGCCCGGAATTGATCGCATAGACCGACCGGTCCGTCATCACCTGGCCAACTGCGAGACCGCCATTCGACTGGTAGTAGCGCACCGGTTGCTTTGCGCCGAGCGAGCGGAAGTAGCCGTCCACCGCCTCGACATAACGTTTCATGATCGGTGCGAGATAGGCATTCACCACTGCCGTCGAGGTGCGGGTGTATTCGCGCACCTGGGGGTAAAGCTCGCTCCCCAGTGTCAGGATCACGCCGGGCATCATCTCGCGCACGATCTCGCCGGCCCGGCGTTCGTGATCCGGATGCAGCACCGACCAGACGAAACTGATCGCCACCGTGTTGATCCCTTCGGCGCGGAAGATCTCGCAGGCGGCCCGGATATCGGCCTCGTTCAGGGGCACTCGCACTTCGCCCGCCGAAAGCACGCGTTCGCTGACGCCGCGCCGCAGGTAACGCGGCACCAGCATCGTCGCGGGCGGATATTCCGGGTCGTAGCGATAACCGTCTTCCTTATGGCCCAGCCGGATTTCCAGGCTGTCTTCATGGCCGGCGGTGCAGATCAGCCCGGTTTTCGCACCCTTATGCTGGATCAGCGCGTTAAGGCCGACGGTCGTCCCATTGATACAAAGATCGCAATTCGGGATGATCTGATCGGCGGGCACGCCGAGCTCCTCCGCGATGATCGCGAGGCCGTTTTTGATGGCGAGCGTCGGATCCTGCGGCGTGGACAGCGCCTTGAAAAGCCGCACCTGCCCGGACCTGTCGGCCAGCACGAAATCGGTGAAGGTGCCGCCGGCGTCGATGCCAAGTCTGTATTGAGATTTCACAGCCTTATCCTCCCTTATTTCGCAGCCTGGGCACGACGGGTCGCGCGCAGGGCTTCGGTTGCACCCCTATCCACGCTCAGCGTGTCAGGGTCAGAGATGATGACGCCGTAATCCTCCTTCGCGCCCCGGATCGAGACGAGGCCGTTTTTCACATCCGTCACAACGCTTTCGACGGCGCGCAGCATCGGGTCGCCATAGCCGCCGCCGCCCGGGTTCTTGTTGGTGATGCGGTCACCGGGTCTGATCACCTCGATGATGTTTTCGCGGATGGTGGTCTCAACACCGTCCTTCACCAGTTCCAGCCGCCCGACCTTGGTGTCGATAATGGTCGATCCCGCACCTGCTGCACCCACAGCCGGAATGCGGCGTCCCTCGCCAAAGGTGATGAAGGTCATGTCGTTGTTCAGAGGCTCCACCTCCCAGGCGGTGCCGGACCCGCCGCGGAACTTGCCCGCGCCGCCGCTGTCTTCCATCAGCGAATAGCGGTGGATGATGATCGGGTAGCTGTATTCCAGCAGTTCGACATCGCCGGAGGTCAGCGCACCGAAGCAGCATTCCGGCCCGCAGGCGTGCCAGCCGTCCTGGCTGGGCGTGGCGCCCGCGCCCGAAATGATCGTGGCGAGAACCATGGTGACATATTCCTCATCATGGCGCTTGTCCCAGCCCGCGATGTTCAGCCCGTTCGCGTGCCCCCAGGAGGCGGAAACCTTCGACGGCACGGCTTTTTCAAACGCCAGACGCACCGCATCGGTCAGCGTCTCCATCGGCGTCGTGGTGCAGTTCATATGCGGCGCCGGTTCCTGGGCGTTGCAGATGGTGCCTTTGGGGCCGAAATCGACCGAGACGCAGCGATAGAGCCCTTCATTATAGGGCGGCGGCAGCTGTGCGAACATCATCAGCCCGAGATAGACGCCGGAATGGCTGTTCCCTTCGTAAGAGTTGATGAAATAGGGGATCTGCGGCGGCGACGAGATCGCGATATGGCAATTGTCGCCGGTGATGGTGACCTTCGCATGGATCTCGAAATCGCCATAGCCATGGCCGGCATCCTCGAGGATCGCCATCCCCTCATAACTGCCATCGGGCACGTCAGAGATCAGGCTGCGCATCTGTTTCTCGGCCATATTCAGAAGCATGTCGATACAGGCATCGACCTGCGCTTCGCCGTATTTCTCGAGCATCCGGATCAGCGCGCGTTCGCCAACCTGGCAGGCGCCGATCAGGGCGTTGAAGTCGCCCTCCTGATCGCGGCGCGCGCGCATATTGGTCAGGATCATGTTGAGCACGTCTTTGCGTGGCTGACCGCGATCCCAGATCTTGACCGGCGGAATACGCAGGCATTCGGCATAGATCTCTTTCGCGTTCGGGTTATAGCCCGCCGGAACCGGCCCGCCGACATCGGTCAGATGGCCCTTGCAGACGGTCCAGTATTTCAGCCGCCCTTGCCAGAACACCGGGCGGTAGAAACAGGTGTCGATCGCGTGGCTGCCACCCCAGGCCGGATCGTTATGGATGAAAAGATCACCCTCATTGATCTCTCCGTCGAAATATTTCGCCACCACCTTCATCGCCGGGATCAGCGATCCGAGATGGATCGGAATATCCTGGCCCTGAAGGATCATCTCGGGCCGGTGATTGAAGACTGCCGTCGAATAATCATGCGCCAGGTTGAAGACCGAAGACCGCGCGGTCTTTTCCAAAGACAGTGTCATCTCGCGCTGTGTCGTCTCAAGGATACCGCGCACCACCGAAAGGGTGATCGGGTCAACCTCGACCTGTTTGCCTGTGGGATCCGTCATTGCAGAACCTCCCGTTGGAGGCCACGCAACAGGACTTCGTTCGGGCGGAATGCCCGGTCGAATCGAGTGATCTCCCTGTCACGCGGCGTCTGTTGCACCACTGTAGGGCAAAGGCTAATGCCGCTTTTTGCGCCCTGTCTTTGCTGGTGACGCATGGAGTTTTGCGTCTGAGTGCACCGCATCGCCGGTCTGAGACGCCGCACTTTACAGGTGGTTTTCCCCATGGCCTGATGGTCGCAACGGGGAGCACAATAATGAAAACCACCATCACGACCGAAGGGGTCGACCTTGCCGGCAGGAGCCGCCACTGGCATGATACCATCGCGCGTGCCTACTTTCCGCTCGACCTGACCTTCCGCCGCCCCGAGGCCTTTGACGGGGTGATCACCAACTGGCAGCTGGGCCAGGTCTCGCTGTCGCGCCTGACCTCTGACTCGCTCCTCTACCGCCGCCTGCCGCGCCATTTCCGCGAGCCAGGGCCTGAGGAATATCTGATCACCATTCCGGCGCGCTCCGAGGTGCGGTTCAGCCAGGGCGGCAAGGAGATCCGCGCCAATCCCGGTGCCTGGTTCATCGAACGCAGCCATGAGCCCTATGATTTCAGCCATGACGATCCGGCCGACCTCTGGGTGATGAAGGTGACGGCCGATATGCTCGGCGGTCGCATCCGCGCGCCCGACCGGTTCTGCAGCCTGGAATTCGACGCGACCAATGGCGCGAGCGGGTTTTTCACCGATATGGTCCATCTGATCCCGGCGCGTTACGACGCGATGAGCGAGGAGACCCGCTCGACCGTGGGACGACAGCTCGCGGATCTGCTGGCGCTGGCGATCCAGGCTGATGACCGGGTGATGCAATCGGGCGTGTCTTCGGTCCGGGCCGGTCATCTGATGCGGATCGAGGGCTTTGTGCGCCGCCATCTCGACGACCCCGATCTTGGGCCGGACAGGGTGGCGGCGGGCTGCGGCATCTCGGTGCGTTACCTGCATGAAGTCCTGCGCGACACCAACACCACGCTTGGCGCCTGGATCCGCGATATGCGGCTGACGGCGGCGCAGGAGGATCTGGCGACCCCTGGCGACCGCCGCTCGATTGGCGAGATTGCCTGGACGCGGGGGTTCACCGATCAGGCGCAGTTTTCCCGCGCCTTTCGCGCCCGGTTCGGCATGACCCCGAAAGAGGCGCGCGGGCGCGGTTGAGGCGGGGGCTCTGTTGATCATATTGCGCCCCCGCTCCATCTCTCAGCGCCCGAGATGCGCGCGCAGCCGCGCCAGCGCCGCCTTACGGTCATGGCGCGCGGCCAGCGCCTGATCCATCGAGACCTCGGTGAACCGCGCGGGAGAATGCGGCTGCAACTGGCCGATCAGGTCCATATCTGCCGAGATGACACAGCCCAGCATCATATAACCGCCGCCCGAGACCGCATCGCGGTGCAGCACGATGGGTTCGGTCCCGCCCGGGACCTGGATCGAGCCGTAAGGATAGCAGGCATCAACGATGTTCGAGGGGTTCGACCCCGCGCCGAACGGCTGCTCGCGGGGCACGAAATCCAGCGGTGTGCCGCCTTTGAACCGATAGCCGATCCGGTCCGCCTCGGGCGCGACTTTCCAGGTGTCTGCAAAGAACTGTTTGCCCGCCTCCGCCGTGATGCGGTGCCAGTAAAGTCCCGGCAGCATCCTGAGTTCCGCCGGATTGCCGGGCTGACGGCGCAGCGCCTCGGGTAGCGATCCCTTACCGCCCGTGCCCTTGCCGCCGGTGCCCTCGCCAAGCGGCAACTCGTCGCCGGCTTTCAGCGCCCGCCCCTCATGCCCGCCAAGCGCGCCGAGCGTATAGGTCGAACGCGAGCCCAGCGTCACGGGCACATCAATGCCGCCCGAGACCGCGATATAGACCCGCGCGCCGGATTTCAGGAAGCCGAAGGACAGCCGGTCGCCGGGTCTGACCGGGAAAGCCTCCCAGGTCGCGAGTTCCGCGCCGTTCAGTTTGGGGGGCAAACTGGCGCCGGTGACCGCGACCGTCGCAGCCGTGGTGAATTCCACCTCCGGCCCCATGAAGACGGCCTCGAGCACAGCCGCGCTTTCGTCATTGCCCACCAGCATATTGGCGGCGCGCAGCGCAAACCGGTCCATGCCGCCCGAAAGCGGGATGCCGAGATGGTAATAGCCGGGCCGGCCAAGGTCCTGGACGGTGGTCGACAGGCCGGGGCTGATGATCTTAACGGCCATTGAGCGCCTCCATCAGCCGGGCTTTGGTGCCTGCCATATCCTTGTTGTACTCCGAGAGGCTGAAACTGGTCTGGCGGATCACCGGCTCGAACCGGTTCGCATCCACCTCTTCGATCGCCGCGTCATACTGATCGCGGGTCACCGGCTTCCATTTCACGATATCGCCGGGGCGGAAGAGGCACATCTCGTCCTTCAGGTAATTCACCTTTTGCGCCGGGTCATAGATCGGCATCGGCGTGACACCGAACATCTGATAACCACCGGCGCCGCGCACCGAATAGATGCAGGAAAAACACCCGCCATGCCCAACCGTCAGCTTCGGCGTGTCGGTGCGGGGGCGGAGGTATTTCGGAACCTGGAGCTGACGCTCGCGCTCGACCATCTGGTAAAGAAACGGCAGCCCGGCGACGAAGCCGACCATCGAGACGAACCAGGGCTGGCTGGAATGCGCCTCGATGAAATTCCCGACAGTGCCGAGCCCGTTCACATCCGCCGCATATTCCAGGTCGGTTTTCGACGGATCCTGGTGGCGCTCGCGAAAGCGCATCAGTGTCTCATGGGTCCAGGGGTCATTGTAAAGGACCGGGATCTCGATGATGCGGGTTTTCAGGCTGGCATCGGATCTGGCGGCAGCGGCCTCCATCGACTGCAACTCGCGCATCAGATCGGCTGGCTTGATGCGGTCGGGGTCGAATTTGACCTGAAAGCTTGCATTGGCGGGGCAGATCTCGGTCACGCCGCTGATCTGCGCTTCCCGCACCGCATTGGTCATAGAGAGCGAGGTGAAGAAGGATTCGAGCGACATGCCTTCGGAAACCTCGCCGAAAATATGCTCATCGCCCCCGAAGCTGAAACGGATCGACATGGTCCCTCCTGATCAGGTGTCCGGGCTGAGCCGGTCGGAATTTGCATCAAGCCAGCCTTCGAGCCAGCGGGTGTGGAACGCGCCCGCGCGGACCGACGCGTCAGCCGCCAGAGCGAGGAACAGGGGTTTCGTGGTCTTGCAGCCCTCGATCCTGGTCTCGGACAAAGCGCGGGTGAGGCGGGTGATGGCGGCCTCGCGGCTGTCGGCATGGACAATCAGTTTCGCCAGCAGAGAGTCGTAAAATGGCGGAACGGTATAGCCCGCATAAAGCATGGAATCGAAGCGCACCCCCGGCCCGCCGGGCAGGCGCAGGTCCGAGATCGTACCGGGGAAGGGGGCAAAGCCCTTCGCGGGGTCTTCGGCATTCAGCCGCACCTCGATGGCATGGCCGCGGATCTGCACATCCTGCTGCTTGATCCAGAGCGCTTCGCCCCCCGCGATCCGCAGCATTGCCGCCACCAGGTCGATGCCGGTGATCATCTCGGTCACCGGATGTTCCACCTGGATACGGGTGTTCATCTCGATGAAGTAGAACCGGTCGGCGGCATCATCATAGAGGTATTCAATCGTACCGGCGCCGGAATAGTTCACCGCCTCGGCCAGCCGCACCGCGCTGGCGCAAAGCTCTGCCCTGAGCGCGGGCGAAAGCGCCATGGAGGGCGCCTCTTCCCAGACCTTCTGACGGCGACGCTGCAACGAGCATTCGCGCTCATAGCAATGGATCGCGCGGGCGCCGTCACCAAGGATCTGCACCTCAATATGGCGCGCCTGGCCGATCACCTTTTCCATATAGAGGCCGCCATCGCCAAAGGCGGCCAGCGCCTCGGCTGCGGCCTGGGGGAAGGCTGCTTCAAATTCCGTCTGATCATTCGCGATGCGGATACCGCGCCCGCCACCACCTGCGGCGGCCTTGATCATCACCGGAAAACCGGTCTCTTTGAGGATGTCACGCGCCTCGATGATCGAGGCCACCCGCCCCATCGAGCCCGGCACCACCGGCACGCCCGCCTTGTCTGCGGCGATCCGGGCCGAGACCTTATCGCCCATCAGCCGGATCGCGGCGCCTGACGGCCCGACCCAGGTCAGGCCATCGGCCACCACCGCATCGGCGAAATCGGCATTCTCGGCGAGAAACCCATAGCCCGGATGCACCGCATCGGCGCCGGTATCGCTGGCGGCCTTCAGGATGGCAGACACCGAGAGGTAGCTTTTCTTTGCCGCCGGTGGCCCGATATTCACCGCCTCATCGGCCAGCTGCACATGCAGGCTGTCGCGGTCGGCTTCGGAATGGACCGCAACCGTCGCGATGCCAAGATCCCGCGCCGCGCGGATGATCCGCACAGCAATCTCACCGCGATTGGCAACCAGCAGTTTGCGGATCATCACGACAGGTCCGCGAGCACGGCACCGGCCATCACCGGCTCTTCATTATCGGTCACGAATTGCACATTCTTGCCGGCGACATCGGATTTCACCTCGTGAAAGCTCTTCATCACCTCGATCAGCCCGATCACATCGCCGACCGCCACATCATCGCCATCGGCCTTGAAAGGCGGCTGGTCAGGCGAGGCGGAGCGGTAGAACGTGCCGGGCAGGGGGGACAGGATCTGGGCCATGGGTTTGCCTCTCAGACAAGGGTTTGGAGGACGGCGCGCACCGCGCGGGCGATGTCGACCGCATTGGGCGTGTCGGAATGGATGCAGATGGTCTCGCAGCGGGTCGGAAAGAACGAGCCGTCCGTCGCGATGCCCTTGCCTTCGGTGATGGCCCGCAGGCAGCGTTTTGCCATCTCATCCGGGTCTTTCGCGTCATGTTCGCGGGTCACGATCAGGCTGCCATCGGGGCGGTAATCGAGATCGCCGTAGAATTCGGCAATCATGCGATGGCCGCGCGCCGGATAGACGGTTTCATGCAGCGTGCCGGTCATGCCGAGAACCGGCACCTGGAAAATATCGGCCGCATCGCAAATCGCATGGGCGATTTCTTCCTGCCGCGCCGCCATGCCGAAGAGGCTGCCATGCGGTTTGATATGGTTGAGTTCGACCCCCTCCGCGCGCAGAAATCCCGCCAGCGCTCCGATCTGATAGATCAGCGCATTGGCCATTTCCTCGCGGCCGATCTTCATCTCGCGCCGCCCGAAACCTTGCAGATCCGGCAGCGAAGGATGCGCGCCGACCCTGACACCATGCGCCTTTGCAAGCTGCACGGTTATGCGCATGTGATTGAAATCACTGGCGTGAAAGCCACAGGCCACATTGGCGATGTCGATGAACGGCATGAGCCCCGCATCGTCACCTATGCGCCAGAGCCCAAAGCTCTCACCCATGTCACAATTGATCGTGACGGGCATCACACCTCCCTGGTGTTATGTATTGCTATTGGTTTTCAGGGATGGTGGCGCGACTCGGGCCTTTGTGGCAAATACGAAATTCCGCGATTGCATATCTGAAAAACTGATACAGAATCCGGGCATGTCCCTGACCCTGAAACAGCTGAGATATTTCGTCGCTGCCGCCGAGACGGGGCAGATCAGTCATGCTGCGATCGAAATGAATATCTCGCAATCGGCGGTGACCGCGGCGATCCAGGATTTGCAGGCCGGGCTTGGGGTTAAGCTTTTGTCGCGCAGCCCGAAGGGGATGGTGCTGACGCCCGAAGGGGCGCGGTTCCTCTCGCGGGCCCGCACAATCCTTGCCACGGTCGAGGATGCGGTGCGCAGTCCGCTTGGCGATGAGGCGGGCGCTACGGGGCGGCTTCGCCTCGGCATGTCCTACACGGTGGCGGGCTATTTCATGGCGCGCCATGCGGCGGCGTTCCGGCGGTCTTACCCCGGAATCACGCTGGAATTGCATGAGATGCCACGGCCGGCCATCGAGGTTGCCCTTGTGGCGGGCGATCTGGATATCGCGGTGATGCTGACCTCTAACCTCGACAATAAAGAGGAGCTGGATTTCGAGACCTTGTTCCGCTCGCGCCGCAGGCTCTGGCTGGCGACTGAACACCCATTGCTGACCGAGCCGCTGGTGCCGGTCGAGGCGGTGATCCGCGAGCCCTATATCATGCTGACGGTGGATGAGGCCGACCGCACCCAGGCGAAGTTCTGGCAAGGTTTCGGCATCCGGCCCCGGGTGATTTTCGAAACTTCATCGGTCGAAGCCGTGCGCTCGATGGTGGCGAGCGGCATGGGCGTCACCATCCTGAGCGATATGGTCTACCGGCCCTGGTCGCTTGAAGGGCAGCGGATCGAACAACGCCCGGTCGCCGAAGGGGTGCCCAGCATGGATGTCGGGCTGAGCTGGTCGAAGGGCAGGGCGCTGTCGCCCCCCGCCCGGGTGTTTCGCGCCTTTCTCGGGCTGGCCACCGGGGGCGGCAGCTGAGATCTCAGCGGTTGCTGTCGATCCAGCGCGACAGGAGCTGACGGTCGCGGAAGCATTCATCCGGCACTGCGCGATGTTTGATCCGGGCAAGCTTTTCGGCGAATGCGACCTGTTTCGAGGTCGGCTGATTGTCCTGCACTGGTTTCAGCCCCGCCTGCGCCTCGATCCAGGCGCTGAGACTGCGGCGATCCTGCTGAACCTCCCAGGGCAGGAGGGTCTTGTTGCGCAGTGCCAGCGAGCGGGCATAGGCAATCTGGCGCGGCGTCACCGGCATGATGAAACTGGCAGCTTCCATAGCGGTCTCCCCTCTGTTCATGAAGATGAACATAGAACATAAAGGGAACATTTTCAAGTAAGACCTTGATCGGGCCCTCGGCGGGTCCGATCAACCCCGATCAACACTGCGCGAGGGGTAAACCGGCGCGTCAGTGATGCGAGGGTGCATCCTTGTTGCCCTGGATCAGGCCCGCACCCGCCGCGAGGCCTTCGGTGAAATCGATGGCGAGGCGCTGAATGTCATTCGCCCGCACATCCTGCATCAGATCATCGGCCTCTTCCGGGGTGTCGCCCAGCCGCACCAGTGCCGCGTGGCCAAGAGCCAGCGCCGAATCGCGGGTCTCACGGATCTGGAAATCGGCATCTGCCTTCATCAGCGCAACCGCATGTTCCCGGTCCCAGGCGCGGGCGAAGACCGGCACCAGCGGGAATTCGTGTTTCACCAGTTCGACGATTTTCAGCGTGGCCTCGCGGTCATCGGTGGCGGCGACGATCAGGCTCGCCTCTGCCGCGCCGGCATTCCTGAGG
This sequence comes from Paracoccus sp. IB05, assembly GCF_016405985.1. Taxonomy (GTDB): domain Bacteria; phylum Pseudomonadota; class Alphaproteobacteria; order Rhodobacterales; family Rhodobacteraceae; genus Pseudogemmobacter. Next base: position 6,088 of record NZ_JAEFCF010000001.1, on the reverse strand, counting down.
ATGTCCAGGCGCGTGCCATCGCCATACCAGACGCGGAAGCCGAAATCAGCCGCATCGCGGATCACCTGCGCATCGGAATCGATGATCGAGACCGTATAGCCGCGTTTCAGCAGCGGCTGGCTGACCATCTGGCCAAAGCGGCCAAAGCCGATCAGCAGGATATTGGCGTTCAGGCCGCTTGCTTCTTCGACCCCTTCCATCGAAACCACGGCTTTCGGCGAAAAGCGGTCAAAAAGGATCATCATCAGGGGGGTCAGTGCCATCGAGCAGATGACAATCGCGGTCAGGTTCGCGTTCCATTCCGTCGTCAACACCCCGACCTGTGTCGCGGTGCCATAGAGCACGAAGGCAAATTCACCGCCCTGGGCCATAACGACCGCGCGTTCCCGCGCCTCGGGTGCCGGCGTTTTCAAAAGCCGGGCCACGCTGTAGATCACCAGCATTTTCAGGATGATATAGACGGGGACGCAAAAGGCGATCAGCGCCGCATTCTCGCGGATCACGGTGAGGTTCAGCGCCATCCCGACCCCCATGAAAAACAGGCCGAGCAAGAGGCCCCGGAAGGGCTCCACATCGGTTTCCAGCTGGTGGCGATAGCTCGATTCCGACAGGAGCACGCCCGCGAGGAAAGCCCCCATCGCCATCGAAAGCCCGCCCGCCTGCATCAAAAGCGCCGCCGCCAGCACGACAAGCAACGCGGCCGCCGTCATCACATCCCGCCCGCCAAACCGCGCCAGAAACCCAAACATCGGATCAAGGAGATAGCGCCCGGCCAAAACCAGCACTACGATACAGCCAAGCCCGGCGCCGATGTCCTGCACCCGGTCCATCATCGTGGCTTCCTCGGCGCCAGGCGCGATAAAGGCGACGATTGCCAGCAGCGGCACGATGGCGAGATCCTCGAGCAGGAGGATCGAAATGATCCGCCGCCCGGCCGGGGTCTCCATTTGCCGCCGCTCGGACAGCATCTGCATGACGACCGCGGTCGAGGTCAGCACAAAGCCGGTGCCCGCGACAAAGCTCGCCGAGGCCGGATAGCCAAGCGCCAGCCCGACGCAGGTCAGCACCGTGATGGCCCCGACCACCTGGATCAGCCCCAGCCCGAAAATCTCGCCGCGCATCGACCACAGCCGCGAGGGCTGCATCTCGAGCCCGATCACAAACAGAAACAGTACAACACCGAGTTCTGCGACATGGATGACCGCTTCGGCATCCTCGATCACCCTGAGGCCGAATGGCCCGATCAAGAGCCCCGCGGCAAGAAAGCCCAGGACCGAGCCAAGCCCGAGCCGCCTGAACAGCGGCACCGCGATCACCGCCGCAGCCAGAAGAATGACAATGGTGGTCAGATCGACCCCGCCGCCGTGAAGCGCAGCCGCGTCGGCCGCCCCCGCCACCTGTTCCGCCATTTGCGGTTCTCCTGTTGCAATCGTAAGCCGTGCCACAACCATTCGGGCAACGGATCACATACCCGTGACCGGGGAAATGTTAGCTGTATTCCAGAGACACGGCGAGAAAGATTTCACCGGCGCCGCGCGGAGCATCGCAAATATGTCTGAAGACGCTGTAAACGGTCGCGTTGTCGTGTCAGGCGCCGTGGCGGCGCATGGAATGCCCGCGATTATGGCGCGCGCAGGGCCCCCGTAGCGCCCCCTTCCGCTTGCGCCACCAGACCGCCCTGAGCAGCGCAGGTCAAATCTGCCGGGTTTACATTGACCAGCCGCTCAGACGCCGGGACGGAGGTCGATGACCACAGCGAGACAGGCAGATCCTTCTGCGTGACTGTCAGATCGCAGGACTATGCAAGGCGCTATAGCATATATGGCCTGAAACCGGAGGGCCAGACTGCCTGCTTCAGGTGATGTCCGAGGGACAGTTCGTGATTTCGCTGACCGGATTGCGCCAACTGTGAAAAAGACCGGCTAAATATGCGCCGGAACGACACAATACCGTATGAATTCCCTCAGATACACCTGGCGCGCAGAAGCACGCTCCGGCACAGGTGCAGCCGCGAGGGGTGTTTTGAAAAAATTTCGTCTGAACCTGATCTCTTACATTGCCGGTTTCGCTCATGATTTTCATGAATATAATCTGCCTTTGAAATCGTTGACATTCCCGGGCCCCCAAAGGATTTTATCGATTGATTCAGGTGCCGGGGGCAAGCCCCGGTTAAAAGGGAATCCGGTAAGGCCAATGCCAAATCCGGAGCTGCCCCCGCAACTGTGAGCGGCGAGCCTGTCCGAAATGCCACTGGCGCGCATTCTGCGCCGGGAAGGCCGGACAAGGTTACGACCCGCAAGTCAGGAAACCTGCCTGGATTGATCACCTGTTCCGGCCGCGGTGGGCGTGTCGGGAGCGGCCGTTCCGCAAAGGTGACTGCAAAGGCCCGTGTGACATTTGTCACACGGGGCCGGCTTCGCGACATCCGTCGCGGAGTGTCTGTGGTTTTCCGGCCTGTCTTTTCAGGCCGCTCAGAAGGCATGTCACAATGACAGAAGGTTTCACGTTCAGGGTTACGAAGATTGGCTTCGACGAGGATTACATTCCGGCCGAAAATACGCGCATCACCACCAATTTTGCCAATCTCGCCAGAGGGGCACACCGCCGCGAGAATTTGCGAAACACTCTGGCGATGATCACCAACAGATTCAATTCTCTGGCCGGTTGGGACAACCCAAAAGGTGACCGGTATTCCGTCGGGGTTGAGATCATATCCGTCGATATGGCTATGGGGGATGCGGAAACTGCGGGTGTGTTTCCGATTATTGAAATTCTGAAGACAAACATCCTTGATCACAAAATCGGCAATGTCATTGATGGATCTGCGGGGAATAATTTCTCGTCCTATGTGCGGGATTATGATTTCAGCATAGTGCTCCCGGAGCATAACAAAGGAAAATCCGGCTTCACCGAGCCGGAAGATTTTGGCGACCTGCATGGAAATCTGTTCAGGAGTTTCGTCAAATCTGAGGTCTATCGCCGGAACTTCAGCAAGACACCGGTGATATGTCTCAGCGTATCAAGCAACAGAACCTATATTCGAACCGATATCACCCATCCTGTTCTTGGTGCTGAATACAGGCAGGATGAAGCATCTCTGACCGACAGGTATTTCGCAAAAATGGGCATGACGGTTCGCTGTTTCATGCCGCCGGGCGCCGTTGCCCCCCTGGCGTTTTATTTCATGGGAGATCTTCTGGCTGATTATACAAATCTGGAAATGATCAGCGCCATCAGTATGATGGAGACATTCCAGAAGATCTATCGCCCCGAAATCTACAACGCCAATGCCGCCGCGGGCAGCTGCTATCACCCAAGCCTGAAGCATCAGGATTATTCTCTGACGCGGATTGTCTATGACCGCGAAGAGCGCAGCCGTCTGGCGCTGGAACAGGCCAAATTCGCGGAAGAGCATTTTATCAGGCCGTATCAGGCCAGGCTTTCGCAATGGTCAGCCAGTTTCGCGCTTTGACAGAATATAAAAGGCTCCACACTATGAATAAACTTCTCCCCACTGCCACTGCCGGCAGCCTTCCCAAACCGTCCTGGCTGGCCGAGCCCGAGAAACTCTGGTCGCCCTGGAAACTTGAGGGGGCAACGCTTGCCGAAGGCAGGCAGGATGCGTTGCGCCTCGCGCTGGACGATCAGCAGAAATCCGGCATCGACATTGTCAGCGACGGTGAACAGACCCGTCAGCATTTCGTCACCACTTTCATCGAACATCTTGAAGGCGTTGACTTTGAGAAACGAGAAACCGTCAGGATCCGGGATCGTTATGATGCCAGCGTGCCGACCGTCACCGGTGCCGTGGCGCGCCGCAGACCGGTCTTTGTCGAGGATGCAAAATTCCTGCGGCGGCAGACGAATCAGCCGATCAAATGGGCGCTGCCCGGCCCGATGACCATGATCGACACGCTCTATGATGCGCATTACAAAAGCCGGGAAAAGCTTGCCTGGGAGTTTGCTGCGATCCTGAATCAGGAGGCGCGTGAACTGGAAGCCGCAGGCGTCGATATCATTCAGTTTGACGAGCCCGCTTTCAATGTGTTTTTCGATGAGGTCAATGACTGGGGGATTGCCACACTGGAGCGGGCGGTTGAGGGCCTGAAATGCCAGACCGCCGTTCATATCTGCTATGGCTACGGCATCAAGGCCAATACGGACTGGAAAAAGACCCTCGGCACCGAATGGCGCCAATATGAAAAGATCTTCCCGAAGCTGCAGGCGTCAAGCATTGATATGGTTTCGCTTGAATGCCATAATTCGCATGTGCCGATGGATCTGATTGACCTGATCCGGGGCAAGAAGGTGATGGTTGGGGCCATTGATGTGGCTTCTGAACGGGTTGAGACGCCGGAGGAAGTGGCGAATACGCTGCGCAAGGCGCTGCAATTCGTAGATGCCGAAAACCTTTGCCCCTGTACCAATTGCGGCATGGCACCGCTGCCGCGCCATATCGCAAGGGCAAAATTGCAGGCTCTGGGTGCCGGTGCCGAGATCATCCGCAAAGAACTGACGGCATAATCAGATCACATCATCATGCCGCCGGAGATATGCCGGCGGCATGTTACTCTTCGCCAAAGCGGTAGATCGCGAGGCTTCTTTCGCGTTCATTCACCGCAAGCGGCCGGTTGATCGGCGCATGGGCACGGGCGGCGCAGTCGCGACGCTCGCAAAGATAGCAGTTCAGCCCGATCTCAACCGGTTTCGATCTGACAAGGTCGATTCCATCCGCATAGATCAGCCGCGGCGCATAGGCGGTATCGCAGCCAAGCCCGATCGCAAGCCGCTGCGCCGGTTGCCCCTGCATGCCGCCTGCGCGGGTCACGGTGCGCGCAACCGAAAAATAGCTCGCGCCCTCGGGCATGCGGATCAGCTGCGTCTGTACCTGATCGGGCGTCTCGAAAGCGCCGTGGATGTTCCAGAGCGGGCAGGTGCCGCCGAAGCGCGAGAAGGGGAACCGCCCCGCCGAGAAGCGTTTCGAGATGTTCCCGGCGCGGTCCACCCGCACGAAGAAGAACGGGATGCCCCGCGCGCCCTCGCGTTGCAGCGTCGACATGCGATGCGCCGTCTGCTCGAAACTGGTGCCAAAGCGGTGGGACAACAGTTCGACATCATAGCGCGTTGTTTCGCAGGCGCCGAGGAAACGCGCATAGGGCATCACCAGGGCTGCGGCGAAGTAATTGGCAAGGCTGACGCGCATCAGGGTGAAAGCAGATGGCTCCGTCAGCCCGGCCTCATCAACGAGCCGCGCGATCAGTGGTTCCTGCTCCAGGCGCGCCAGCAGAACGCCGATCTGAAAGCGCCGGCTTGACTGGCGCAACAGCTCAGAGAGCATCAGCTCCTTGCGATGCAGATCAAACCGCCTGAGATGCCCGCCCATCACATCCGCCGGCAGGATACGGGTTCGCACGCCATGCGCCGAAAGCCGGGCCGAGAGCGCCACATGCGGCTCGCTGCGGTGGAGCTGCAATTCCGCCGCCAGCGTCTCGGCGGCGCGGTCGAGCGCGTCGACATGATTGCCGCGGGCGTAGAACCAGGCCCGCACCGCCTCGGCCGGGCGCGAACTTTCCGAGAGGACCTCGACCTTGTCGCGATCGGTCAGCGGGTTGTCATCCGCCATCGGGCGCAGGACGGCCTCACGGTGGCGGTCATGCAACTGGACGAAGGCGCGTGCGAGCCGGGGCGAGGCCTGGAGCACGGCCTCGATCTCGACCTTCGGGATCTGCCCGGCCTGAAGGAGCGGATCTTTCAGCGCCGCGTTGAAATCTGCGGCCAGCTGCGCGTCACTGGCCGGGGCGAGTTCCGAGATATTCAGATCGTAGATTGATGCGAGTTTCATCAGAAACTGCGCCGAGGCAGGGCGCTGGTCGGCCTCGATCAGGGTGATGTAGCTGGCAGAGACGCCAAGCTCACTCGCCATCTGCGCCTGGGTCAGCCCGAGCGATTGCCGCAGCACCTTCAGACGCTGCCCGATGATCAGCTTTTCGCCCCGTTTGCCCTCGCCTGCCATGTCCTGCCTCGCATCCCGCCTGTGACAAACCTTACAGATCAAGCAAGGGTAATGTGACAAGGATTACATCATTAC